>NZ_SMKW01000007.1 GCF_004348985.1 Saccharopolyspora elongata
GCGATGGCGGGGAGGGTCCGCCCGGTCCCATTCCGAACCCGGTAGCTAAGCTCCCCAGCGCTGATGGTACTGCACTCGATAGGGTGTGGGAGAGTAAGACACCGCCGACACATTTTTTGAGAAGGGTCCCTTCTCTTCCGGTAGAACGGAAGAGAAGGGACCCTTTCTCCATTTGTGGTGAAGTGCGAACCGAGCCCGAAAGGCCGTAGGCGGCTGTGTTGTCGACACGTACGCTCACGGGCATGGGTGGTGTGCGGATTCTCGTTGTCCAACCGTCGAAGTTGGATCCGCCGGGCGAGCTCGGTGAGTGGCTGCTCGCCGCCGGCGCGGAACTCGACGTCGTGCTTCCGGCGGAGCAGGAGCTCCCGGCCGGCTTCGACGATCATCAGGGCGTGGTCGTGCTCGGCGGAGAGATGGGCGTGTACGACGATGCGGAACATCCTTGGCTGGCCGGACTTCGCGCGCTGCTGAGCAAGGCCGTTGGTGAGCGGGTGCCGGTGTTGGCGGTATGCCTCGGTGCTCAGCTGCTCGCCGTCGCTACCGGCGGCCAGGTGCGTCCAGCTCGCAAGGGGCCGGAGGCCGGGACCTTGCTGGTGGCGAAGCGGGATGCCGCGGCGGAGGATCCGCTGCTCGGCCCGGTTCCGTTGACCCCTGATGTGCTGCAGTTCCACACCGACGAGATCTCTTCCCTGCCGCCGTCGGCGCAACTGCTCGCTTCTTCTCCGAAGTGCGACAACCAAGCGTTCCGGGTCGGGGACTGCGCTTACGGGTTGCAGTTCCACATCGAGACGACCCCGGACATCGTGTTGGAGTGGGCCAGGCTGTCGCCCGAGGTCGCGGAGACGGTGCGGCCGGGGCAGCTGGAGGTCGAGCATTTGCGGGAGTTCCACGCCGACCTCGCCGAAACCTGGCAGCCGGTCGCCGAGCGCTTCGTCCGGCTGGTCGCCACGCCGCCGGAGGAGCGGACCACCAGCAGGTTCCTGCCGTTGGCGTGATTGTCGTCAGGTGGGGTCTCCAACGGGATTCAATGCGGACTACGGTTCGAACATGGCGAACAGCAACTCGTCCCGATCGGGTTCGGTGCCGTCCACCGCGCGTTACGGATTCAGCGACGCGTCGCGGGCCGGGGACCAGTTGAGGCGAGTCGGCTGGTGGTCGGACACGGGCCCGGGGGAATCCGAGCCGATCGTCGCCGCGTTGTCCCGGACGCCGGACCCGGATCTGGCGCTGCTGTCGCTCGACCGGATTCGGGAAGCCGTCGGCTCGGGCTGGGTGGAGTTGTCGCGGTCGCTCGGGGGCGACATCGGGCTGCGCGGGCGTTTGTTCGGTGTGCTCGGCGATTCCACGGCGTTCGCCGATCATCTCGTGGCGAATCCCGGTGACTGGCACCGTTTGCGCTCCGACACCGTTCAGCCGAGCACCCTCCAGGAACGCACCGCGGTGCTGCTGGCGTCAGTGGGGGCGGACGGAGACGGGGTACCGGGAACAGGGGGCGGCCCGGTTGCGAAGTTGCACGGTCCGGAGGCGGTCAGTGCTTTGCGGAGTACCTATCGCGGCTTGCTGCTGGACGTCGCCGGCAATGACATGGCTAGCGTCGCGGAGCCTTCGCTGCCCACGTTGCCGTACGAGAGCGTCGCGGCGAACCTCTCCGACGTCGCGGTGGCTGCGCTTCGTGCGGCCCTGTCGGTCGCCGTCGCCGAACTGCAGCGGTCCGGCGTGGACGAGGTGCCTCGGCTCGCGGTGATCGCAATGGGCAAGTGCGGCGGCCGGGAGCTGAACTACGTCAGCGACGTCGACGTCGTGTTCGTCGCGCACAGCGAATCGGAGATCCCGGCTGCGACCCGGTTGGCCAGCCTCATGATGCGCGTGGCAGGCCCGGCCTTCTTCGAGGTCGATGCCGCGTTGCGGCCGGAGGGCAAGGCAGGCGCGCTGGTGCGGACGCTCGACGGGCACCTCAGCTACTACCGCAGGTGGGCTCGCACCTGGGAGTTCCAGGCGTTGTTGAAGGCGCGGCCGGTGGCGGGCGACGAAGAGCTCGGTGACCGCTACCTGGAGGCCGTGCAGCCGTTGGTGTGGACCGCCGCGGAGCGCGAGGGATTCGTCGTGGACGTGCGGTCCATGCGGCGGCGGGTCGAGGAGCACGTCCCCTCGGAGTTGGTGGAGCGTGAGCTGAAGCTCGGCCGCGGCGGCCTGCGGGACGTGGAGTTCGCGGTGCAGCTGCTGCAGATGGTGCACGGCCGCAGCGACGGCTCGCTCCGCTCGAAATCCACATTGGACGCTTTGCTGGCGCTGGGCGACGGCGGCTACGTGGCCCGCGCGGACGCGGCCGACCTCGTGGACTCCTACCGGTTCTTGCGCACCGTGGAACACCGGTTGCAGCTGCGGCAATTGCGGCGCACCCACCTCTTCCCGCCGTTCGACGACGCCGATGCGCTGACGGTGCTGGCCCGCGCGGTCGGTTTGCGCTCCAGCGGCCGGAACACCGCGGCTCAGGCCCTGGTGGGCGAGTTCCGCCGGCACGGCAACAGGGTTCGCCGACTGCACGAGAAGCTCTTCTACCGTCCGCTGCTGGAGGCGGTCGCGAAGGTGCCCACCGCGGCGCTGCGGTTGACCACCTCGGCGGCCGTCGAGCGGCTGGCCGCACTCGGCTACACCTCGCCGGAAGGCGCGTTGCGGCACATCGGGGCGTTGACGTCCGGGATGTCGCGGCGGGCCAGCATCCAGGGCACCCTGCTGCCGATGCTGCTGGATCTGCTGGCGAACACGCCGGATCCCGACGGCGGTCTGCTGGCCTACCGCAAGGTTTCCGAGGCGCTGGCCGAAACCCCTTGGTACCTGCGGCTGCTGCGCGACGAGGGCGTGGTCGCCGAGCGGTTGGCCCAGCTGCTCGGCACCTCGAAGCTGGTGCCGGAACTGCTGGTGCGGGCACCGGAGGTGCTGCGGCTGCTCTCGGACACTTCGGCTCTCGCCGAACGAGATCCGATGGAGGCAGCGGTTTCGCTGCGCAGCGCGGTGGCGCGGTACTCGGAGCCGCAGCGGGCGGTGTCCGCGGCTCGTTCGTTGCGGCGGCACGAGCTGCTGCGCATCGCGTGCGGCGACCTGCTCGGCCTCATGGAGCCGACGACGGTGTTCGGGGCCCTGTCGAACATCTGGGTCGCCGTGCTCGAATCCGCGTTGGATGTCGCCGTGCGGGACGTGGCCAGCCGGTCGGATGGCGAGATCCCGGCGCGGATCGCCGTCATCGGGATGGGGCGCCTGGGCGGCAACGAGCTGGGTTACGGCTCCGATGCCGACGTGATGTTCGTGTGCGAGCCCGTCGGCGAGGCCGATGAGCGCTCGGCCGTCCGGTTCGCCACTTCCGTCGTGGAGCAGGTCCGGCGGCTGCTCGGCGCGCCGAGCCAGGACCCGCCGCTGGAGGTCGACATCGACCTGCGGCCGGAGGGACGGCAGGGGGCGCTGGTCCGGACCCTGGATTCCTACCTGACGTACTACCGGCGTTGGGGCGAGGCATGGGAGGCGCAGGCCCTGCTCCGGGCGCGCGCCGTCGCCGGCGATCGAGACCTGGGCGAGCGGTTCTGCCACGCGATCGACCCGGTCCGGTATCCGGAGGGCGGGCTGGACGAAGGCAAGGTCCGGGAGATCCGGCGCATCAAGGCGCGGGTGGATTCCGAGCGGCTGCCGCGAGGCGCCGACCCGGCCACGCACACCAAGCTCGGGCGCGGCGGCCTGGCCGACGTGGAGTGGACGCTGCAGCTGCTGCAGCTGCAGCACGCGCACGCGTTCCCCGAGCTTCGAACCACTTCGACCGTGACGGGGCTGCGCGCCGCGGCAGCCGTCGGCGTCATGGAGACCGGTGATGCCGACGAGCTCATCGAGGCGTGGACGTTGGCGATGCGCGTGCGCAACGCCGTGATGCTGGTGCGCGGCAAGCCCGACGACCAGCTTCCCAAGCACACCTGGGAGCTGAGCGCGGTCGCCGCCGCGTTGGGCTATCCGGCTGGAGTGGACACCGGTGAGGTCGTCGACGATTACCTCCGGGTCACGCGGCATGCCCGCGCCGTCGTCGAACGAGTCTTCTACGGTTCCTGATCGCAACGCCTAGGGTGGCGAGCATGACTGATCTGCTTCGCCAGGCGGAAGAGCACGACCACCAGCGGATCGTGACGGCGATCGAGTCGTGGTGGACGGATTCCCGCAGCCCCGCCGCCGCTCGCGAATTGTCGCTGCTGGTGCCGCGATTGTTCCTGCAGCATTTCTCCCGCACCAGCTTCGTGGCCGAGCGGGATGGCCGAATGACCGGTTTCCTGATCGGATTCCTGTCCGCCGACCGCGCCGAGGACGCCTACATCCACTTCGTCGGCGTCGACCCGGCGCTGCGCCGAAGCGGGCTCGCTCGCGCGCTATACGCCGATTTCTTCGATGCCGCTTCTCGTGCCGGGCGCCGCCGCGTCCACTGCATCACGTCCCCGGCCAACTCCGGGTCGATCGCGTTCCACCAGAGCATGGGATTCGAGCTCGTCCCAGGCGACGCCGAGGCCGACGGGGTGCCCGTGCACCGCGACTACGACGGCCGGGGGCACGACCGGGTTTGTTTCGTCCGGGACATTTCGGGGCTTTGACCGGCGATCGTGCAACGTGGACCATTCGGGCAGGCACCCGGTGAAATTGTTCCACCGCGCGCAATTGCGGTAGTCGAATAGGCCGGATGGTGCATCGCGGCTCCGGCGTCCCCATTGGACCATTTTCGGGAAACCCCGGTCGGCGGTCCCGAATTGCCGAATTCACCAGTAGCCTCGGCGATCGAGTGCGGGCGTGTTTCGGGATGGGAGAGGTCGATGTCCGAGGACTTCGAGCTGCTCGTCGACCGGCAGGCGCTGTGCGGGACGAGCCCGCTGTGGATGCCGGCGCTCAATTGCGTGTATTGGGTGGACCTGATGCGCCGCGAATTGCACACCTATCACCGGGATTCCGGTGTCGACGAGGTGCGGGTGCTGCCGGGCGCGGTGACCGCGCTGGGTGCGACCCGGCACGGGCAGTTGATCGCCGCGGCGGGGAACGGTTTCGCGCGGGTGTACCTGGGCCGCGCCGCGCTGGAGCCGGTCGTGCAGGTGCGCAACGGCGACAGGATGAGCGTCGGAGCGTGCGATCCGGCGGGGCGGTTCGTGGCAGGCACGCTGACGCACGCCCGCGACGTCCGCGCGAGCGCGCTGTTCGTCCTCGACGGCGACCGCGCGCGGCTGCTGGTCGAGGGGGTGACCGGCGCTGGTGGGCTGGCCTGGAGCCCGGACGGCACGCGGATGTACGTGGTCGACACGCGCGCCATCTGGGTCTACGACTACGACGTGGAGCGGGCCCGGGCGCTTTCCGGCCGGCAGTGGGTGGCGTGCGCGGAGTCGGAGGGCAGCCCGGAGGGCGTCGCGGTGGACGCCGAGGGCTGCGTGTGGGTCGCGATGCACTGGACCGGGCGGATCCACCGGTACGCCCCGAGCGGGGACCTCGAAACCGTGCTGTGGGCGCCGACCCGGCGGATCACCAGCCTGGCCTTCGGCGGGTCGCGGCTGGAGGAGATGTACGTGACGTCGGCGTGCTTCGGCTACGACGAGCCCGGGCTGCTCGCCGATCCCTGCGCCGGTGCGCTGCTGCGGTTCAAGCCCGGCACGGTCGGTGCCCCGTTGACGCCGTGGCAGGGCATCTGATCGGCAATGCGAAAGCGGGGTGGGGACCGAAGTCCCCACCCCGCTCGCGCAACGCTCAGCCGATCACACGTCGAAGTACAGCGAGAACTCGTGCGGGTGCGGGCGGAGGCGGATCGGGTCGATCTCGTCCTCCCGCTTCAGGCTGATCCAGGTCTCGATCAGGTCGGGGGTGAACACGCCACCCTCGAGCAGGAAGTCGTGGTCGGCTTCCAGGTTGTCGATGACCTTCGACAGGCTGTCCGGCACGGTCGGCACGTTCTTGGCCTCTTCCGGCGGCAGCTCGTAGAGGTCCTTGTCGATCGGCTCGGCCGGCTCGATCTTGTTCTTGATGCCGTCCAGACCGGCCATCATCATCGCGGCGAACGCCAGGTACGGGTTGCCGGACGGGTCCGGGCAGCGGAACTCGACGCGCTTGGCCTTCGGGTTCGCACCGGTGATCGGGATCCGCATGCAGGCGGAGCGGTTGCGCTGCGAGTACACCAGGTTCACCGGGGCCTCGTAGCCCGGCACCAGGCGGTGGTAGGAGTTCACCGTCGGGTTGGTGAAGGCCAGCAGGCTCGGCGCGTGGTGCAGGATGCCGCCGATGTAGTGGCGCGCCATGTCCGACAGGCCGGCGTAACCGGACTCGTCGTAGAACAGCGGGCTGCCGTCCTTCCACAGCGACATGTGGCTGTGCATGCCGGAACCGTTGTCACCGAACAGCGGCTTGGGCATGAACGTCACGGTCTTGCCGTGCTGCCAGGCGGTGTTCTTGATGACGTACTTGAACAGCTGCAAGTCGTCCGCCGCGTGCAGCAGCGTGTTGAACTTGTAGTTGATCTCGGCCTGGCCGCCGGTGCCGACCTCGTGGTGCGCCCGCTCGATGGTGAAGCCCGAGCCGATCAGCTGCTTGACCATCTGGTCGCGCAGGTCCGCGAAGTGGTCGTACGGGGAGACCGGGAAGTAGCCGCCCTTCATCCGGGTCTTGTAGCCCCGGTTGCCGCCTTCCTCGTCGCGGCCGGTGTTCCACCAGCCCTCGACCGAGTCGACCTCGGCGAAGGTCTTGTTGGCGGCCTCACCGAACTTGACCGAGTCGAAGATGTAGAACTCGGCCTCGGCGCCGAAGAACGCGGTGTCGGCGATGCCGGACTCGTTCAGGTACTGCTCCGCCTTGCGCGCGATGTTGCGCGGGTCGCGGCTGTAGGGCTCCAGCGTGAACGGGTCGTGCACGAAGAAGTTGAGGATCAGCGTCTTCTCGGCGCGGAACGGGTCGATGCGAGCGGTGTACGGGTCCGGCAGCAGCAGCATGTCGGACTCGTGGATCGACTGGAAGCCGCGCACCGACGAGCCGTCGAAGGCCAGCCCCTCGGTGAAAGCGTCCTGGTCGAACGCGGTCGCGGGCACCGTGAAGTGCTGCATCACGCCCGGCAGGTCGCAGAACCGGACATCGACGAACTTCACGTCCTCATCGGCGATGAAGCGCAGGACCTCGTCAGGATTCTTGAACAACCTCGGTGGCTCCTAACCGCACTCGTACAGCTCACCGACCGCCATGCCATGGGGTTCCGCCGCCGGCTCGAAGCCAACGTTATGTCAGGGGTGTTGCCCCGTCGTCACCCGAATGTTTCGCGGGCGTTAACTGCCGCCTGTTCGGGTGGTAGGGGTTGCGCGCAGTGGCCGTACGTGATGCTCCGACAGCGCCAGCGCGGGCGGCACGTACCCTGGGTGACGTGCGAAAAGTCGGATCGTGGCTGGACGGCCCGAAGAGCGCATTCAAACAGGCGCGCGAGCAGGCGAACGAGACCCGGCCCGAGTGGCGGGGCCAGCAGCTGGGGCTGCCCGAGAGCGGTCCCGGCGCGGCGGCGCCGGTGGGTCGGCGGATGGCGGCGTTCCTCATCGACATCGTGCTGGCCGCGCTGGTCGCCGCGTTGTTCACCGCGCCGGACTACCCCCAGAACTGGAGCCTGGTGGCCTGGGTGGTCATCACCGTGGTTCCGGTGACCTTCTTCGCCGCCACGCCGGGCATGGCGGCGATGCGGATCTGGGTCGCGCGGGTCGACGGCGCGGTCATGGTGGGGCCGTGGCGGGCCGCGGTGCGCTGCGTCCTGACGGCGCTGATCGTCCCGGCCGTCGTGTGGAACTTCGACGGCCGCTCCTGGCACGACCGGCTCACCGGCACCATCGTCCTCCGCCGCTGAAAGATCGCGATGCGAAGAAGCGGGCCCGGGTTCTTCGACCCGGGCCCGCTTCTTCGTCCTCGTTGCTTCTTACTTCGCGCGGCGAACGGCGCGCGACACGTTCCGCATCTTGGCGCCCTGTGGCATGGGGCCCTTGGGCAGCGAGTTGCCCCGGTTGGCGAGCGCCGCCAGCCGGTTCTCGATCGCGTCGATCTGGGCCGGGCCGATGTTGCGCGGCAGCTTCATGATGCGCTGCTGCAGCTTGCTCAGCGGCACCTGGTCCTTCTCGTGGCCGACGGTGATCTCGTAGATCGGGGTTTCGCCGACGAGCCGGGAGATCCGCTTCTTCTCCTGCGACATCAGCGACTTGACCCGGTGCGGCGAGCCCTCGCCGACCAGCACGATCCCCGGGCGGCCGATGAGCCGGTGCACGGCGTCGAGCTGGGCGGTGCCCGACACGGCCTGGGTCAGCACCCAGCGGCCGCGCAGGTTGTCCAGGGCCCATCCGGCGGCGCCGGGCTGGCCGTCCGCCTTGCGGTAGACGGTCGACTGCACGCGCCGACCGAAGATGATCACCGCGGCCAGCAGCCCGAAGGCCAGGCCGACCGGGAGGAACACCCAGTGCAGGCTCCAGATCATGCCCAGCAGGAACACCACGGCGGTCACGCCGAGGAACGCCCCGAGCATCAGCGGGAGGAGGAGCTTGTCCTCCCGGCGTTGCATCTTGAACGCCTCGAAGATCTGCTTGATCCGGCCCCGTGTTGCCTGGCGCCTTGCTTTGGCCGCCGCTTTCTTGGCGGCCTTGTCCTGCTTGGCCATGGTTTTCAGGATACGGCCCGGTCCGCGCCGGGTGCAGGTGCGGTCCGAGATGCGTGACCGACCCGTGAACTCCGACCCGGAAACACGGTCGGGTGAACGGTGAAGGGCACCGCGGAGCGGCGTGGCCGCCCGGCGGTGCCCTTCACGCGGAAAGCGTCAGCGGTTGAGGAGGCTGGTGGCCTCCTGGGCCGCGGTGCCGGCCTTGGCCAGGTGGGACAGGTTCTCCGGCAGCGGCATGCCGCGGTGCACCGTGGCCTTGGCGTACAGGCGGCCGGCGCGGTAGCTGGACCGCACCAGCGGGCCCGCCATGACGCCGGGGAAGCCGATCTCCTCGGCGGCCTTGGTGTGCTCGACGAACTCCTCCGGCTTGACCCAGCGGTCCACCGGGTGGTGCCGCGGACTGGGGCGCAGGTACTGGGTGATGGTGATGATGTCGCAACCCGCGTCGTGCAGGTCCTGCAGCGCCGGGCGCACCTCGTCGGGCGTCTCGCCCATGCCGAGGATCAGGTTCGACTTGGTCACCAGGCCGGCGTCGCGGGCCATGGTGATCACCTTCAGCGACCGCTCGTAGCGGAAGCCCGGCCGGATCCGCCGGAACACGCTCGGCACCGTCTCCAGGTTGTGCGCGAGCACCTCCGGGCGGGAACCGAACACCTCGGCCAGCTGGTCCGGGTCGGCGTTGAAGTCCGGGATCAGCAGCTCGACGCCGGTGCCCGGGTTCATCGCGTGGATCTGCCGGACCGTCTCGGCGTACAGCCAGGCACCGCCGTCGGGCAGGTCGTCGCGGGCGACACCGGTGACCGTCGAGTAGCGCAGGCCCATCGCCTGCACCGACTCCGCCACCCGGCGCGGCTCCTCGACGTCCAGCTCGGCCGGCTTACCGGTGTCGATCTGGCAGAAGTCGCATCGGCGGGTGCACTGGTCCCCGCCGATGAGGAACGTCGCCTCGCGGTCCTCCCAACACTCGAAGATGTTGGGGCACCCCGCTTCCTCGCAGACGGTGTGCAGGCCCTCGCGGCGGACGAGGCCCTTCAGCTCCTGGTACTCGGGGCCCATCCGTGCGCGGGTCTTGATCCACGACGGCTTCTTCTCGATAGGCGTCTGGCTGTTGCGGGCTTCCAGCCGCAGCAGCTTCCGGCCCTCCGGCGCGACAGTCACGACGACAGGCTACGCCCCTGAGACAACCGGTTCGAGAAGGTGGGAGGGGTCACTACCAGGCGCTACGGGTTCGCGTGATCTCGCGCGTCATACTGCACAGTCGTGTCGACAACCTCTTGGGCAGTTCGCCTCAGATGGGCGCCGTGGTCCCGCGTCGTGCGGCTGCACCTCGCCGGGGATCGCTGGCCGCGGCTGAGCGAAGGACCGATCTCGGTGGCGCTCCGGCTGGCCTGGCTGCTGTTGCTCGTGCCCGTGCTGCTGGGCTGCTGGCTGGAACTGCTGCTCGTCCTGGTACTGCTGCCGTTCGCGCTGATCGTGCGGGCCGCCGGGACGGGATGGCGGCTGGAGGTCAGCAGCCGGGGTTGCCGCGCGGGCGTGATCCGGGTGGGCAGCCTGGCCGCGGCTCGCCGGCTGCGCCGGGCCCTGCGCGAGCATCTGGGCACCAATCCGGGGTTGGACGACGCGCGTGCCCTGCTGGCGGCCGAGCAGGCCGAGCTCCAGCCGGTGGAGATCAGCGCGCGGCGGTGGCGGCTGGTTTCCCACCAGCTCAGCCCCTACGGGCGTCGCCGCTGGTTCCTGTGGCGCCGCAGGTTGTCGTTCGAGGACGCGATGGACAGCCTGCCCAGCGGTCTCGGCGACGACCCGGTCTCGGCGATCATCGCCATCCCGTTCGTGCTCTGGTTCGCGGTGCTGTTCACCGGCGCGACGCTGGAGCTGCTCGCGGAGATCGCGGTGCTGCCGGTGGTGTTCCTGCTCAAGCTCTGCCACGTGCTGCCGTGGCCGGTGGAGCTCGTGCGGCAGGGCTCGGTCGAGCCGCAGGCCCAGGTGCGGGGCATGATCGCGTCGGTGCGTGCCCGGCGGGCGCTGACCGCCGGGCACGCGGTCCGGTTGCCGCTGCCCAGCCTGGTGCGACGGGTGCCGCAGCCGGTCAGCTGAGCTCGTGGGCGGCGGGCCGGTGGTGGACGTACTCGATCACCGTGCCGTCCGGGTGGCGGACCGTGAAGCCCTCGCCGACCGGGGCGCGGAACCGCTGCTGGACGAATTCGAGTCCGTCTTCCTGGAACCGCTCCTCGTACGGACCGATGTCGGGGACCAGCAGGGTGCCGACGGTCCGGCGGAAGGGGGCCAGCGACTCGTCGGTGCCCGCGATGATCAGGAAGCCGCCGACCGCGGTGAGCGCGAGGTCCTCCTCCGGGTACGGCATGACCATGTCGCGTTCGACGCCGAGCAGCCGCTCGTACCAGGCCGTGGTCGGTTCGAGCTGTTCCGCGGCGACGAACACCCGCACGAACGTCCGGGGCGCCGGCAGGTTCGAGGAGTCGGGGTCGCGGCGCCAAAGTTGTTGGGGCACGGGCTGTTCCTTTCGGTTCCAGGTGGACGCGCCCCAGCCTGTCCGGCTGCCGGGATCTCATCCAGGAGCCGGTTCATGCGGTGATCGCAGGTCATAGGCTGGCGACGTGAGCACCGCAGCGGACCCCCGGCGCCGGGAGCTCGGCGCGTTCCTGCGCGCGAGCCGGGAGCGGCTCGATCCGGCCGATTTCGGGCTCCCCGCGACCGGTCGGCGGCGGACGCCGGGGCTGCGTCGCGAGGAGGTCGCGGCGGCCTCCGGGGTCGGCCTGGCCTGGTACACGTGGCTGGAGCAGGGGAGGGTGCGGACTTCGCGCGAGGTGCTGCAGGCCCTCGCCGGCACCCTGCGGATGGGGCGCGACGAGCGGCGGCACCTGTTGGCGCTGGGCGGTTTCGTGTCCGACGACGCCGACGATGGCGGGGTTGTCGAGCGGCTGCGGCCGATGCTGGACAGCTGGCCGCTGACGCCGGCGCTCGTGCTGAACCACCGGTTCGACGTCCTGGCGGGCAACGATGCGTACGCGGCGGTGTGGCCGGAACCGGAGCTGTCCGGCCGCCCGAACCTGCTGCTGGCCTTCGCCGGGAGCAAGCGGCTGCAGGACCTGCTGGTGCCGGAGGAGCGGTTCCTCTACGAGCTTTTCCTCCGGTTCCGGGCGCGCGCCGACCGGTTCCCGGGCGACGACGTCGTGGACCGGTTGCAGGAGCTGCGCCCGGACCTCGCGCACTGGTGGAGTTGCCGGGCGGTCCGGGAGTTCGGCGGTTGGCCCGTCACGGTGGCGGTCGACGGCCGGAGGCTGCGCTTCGAGTGCTCGCTGCTGCAGCCGGACGGTTCTGCGCTGCTGTTGGTGCAGGCTCCGGCGGATGCGGAGACCCGCCAGTGGATGCAGCACCGCGCCTGATCGCTGGGGAGCCTGCTTCGGTGGCCGTGGAGGCTGTCCGGGAACGTGGGCTGCGCGCCGTTTTCGCGCGAAAACGGCGTTCGCCACGCCTGCGGGGCGACGGTTTCGCGCGAAAACGGCGCCTCGCACCCGGCTACTGCATCCCCGCCGCACCGCCTCCACAGCGCTGCCTCGTGATCAGGCGGAGCGTTCGCCCCAGGCGGTCAGAAGCTGGGGATCAGCTTCCGGAGCCGGCCGCCGATGCACTGCGGGGACGGCTCCGGGGTGATGCGCACCAGCTGCAGGAACGCGCGGCCGACGCGGGCCACGTCATCGGCCGGTTCGGTGTGCTCGGCGAGCCCGGCGGCGATGGCGAGCAGTCGGTGCTCGCGGGCCATGTCGCCGCGCAGCACCGGATCCGATTCGTGCCGGTCCAGGAGGTCGCGGAGCACCGGGTTGGCCTCCGCGGTGCGCCGCCACGCGGCGGTGACGGCCTGGACCCGGTCGGCGTGCGGGGCGTCATCGGTTTCGGCGAGCGCGACGCCGATGCGGCCGGTCAGCTGCTGGGTCCACTTGTACTGCAGGGCGCGCAGCGCATCGGTGGCGTCGAGGAAGGGCGCGGGCACTTGGGTGAGGGCCTCGGACGGGTTTCGGCTCGCGTCGTCGAGCACCGTCTGGATCGCCTGTTGCCGCCGGCGGAAGTCGTTCCAACTCATCTTCGCTCTCCGGGATCGGGCCCGGGGTGATACCCCAGGTGTGCGGCATACCGAGAGTATGTTGGTGTACCGACGGTACCACGAGGCCGTACCGCCGGTATGTCATAGGGTTGTGAGCATGGCGACAGCTCGACCACGACGCGTGGAGTACTCGGAGAGCACCAGGCAGGCCCTGGTGGACTCCGCCGTCGAGCTGTTCACCGAGCACGGCTACGCGGGTACCTCGCTGGACGAGATCGCCAAACGAGCCCGGGTCACCAAGGGCGCGCTCTACCACCACTTCGGCGGGAAGCAGGCGCTGTTCGAGGCGGCCTTCGACGCGGTGGAGACGAGCGTGGTGGCCCGCCTCGCCGAGGTCATCTCCACCGGCAGTCCCTGGGAGGCCACCCGGTCTGGGCTGCGGGCCTTCCTGGAGGTCTGCCTGGAGCCGTCCTACCAGCGCATCGTCGTGCAGGACGGGCCCGCGGTGATGGGCTGGGAGCGGTGGCGGGCGGCGGAGGAGGCCTACACCTTCGGCGTCGTCCGGGGCGTGGTCGGGACGCTGGTCGAGTCGGGGGAGATCGCCCCGCTGCCGGTCGAGGCCCTGGCCCGCGTGGTGTTCGGCTCGCTGTCGGCGGGCGCCACCGCGATCGCCGGGTCGAAGTCGCCCAAGCAGGCCCGCGCCGACATCGGCGAGTGCGTCGAGCGGGTCCTCGACGGGCTGCGGAACACGTGATCGGGCGGCGGTCGGCGCGCGCAGAACCCCGCTACTAGCCTCGGGAACCGTGAGCGAACACTTCAAGTTGCGGATCTTCACCGAGCCCCAGCAGGGCGCGACCTACGACGACTTGCTGCGCGTGGCCAAGCACGCGGAAGCCACCGGCTACGACGCGTTCTTCCGCTCCGACCACTACCTGAAGATGGGGGCGGTGTCCGGCGAGCCCGGCCCGACCGATGCCTGGGTGACCCTGGCCGGGCTGGCCCGCGAGACCAGCCGGGTGCGGCTCGGCACGCTGATGACGGCCGGCACCTTCCGGCTGCCCGGGCCGTTGGCGATCTCGGTCGCGCAGGTCGACCAGATGTCCGGCGGGCGCATCGAGTTCGGCCTCGGCACCGGCTGGTACGAGGAGGAGCACACCGCCTACGGCATCCCGTTCCCGCCGCTGAAGGAGCGGTTCGATCGCTACGCCGAGCAGCTGGAGATCATCACCGGGCTGTGGGGCACCCCGGCAGGCGAGCACTTCAACTACGACGGCCGGTACTACCGGATCGAGGAGTCGCCGGGGCTGCCCAAGCCGGTGCAGCAGCCGCGGCCGCCGCTGCTGATCGGCGGGCAGGGCAAGAAGCGGACGCCGGAGCTGGCCGCGCGGTTCGCCGACGAGTTCAACCTGCCGTTCGTCGGCCTGGACGCAGCGGCGGAGCAGTTCGAGCGGGTGGCGGCGGCGTGCGCCGCGATCGGCAGGCCGCAGGAGGAAATCGTGCGGTCCGCGGCGCTGGTGCTGTGCGTCGGCAAGAACGAAGCGGAGGTCTCGCGCCGGGCCGACGCCATCGGCCGGGAGGCCGAGGAGCTGCGCCTCAACGGCCTGGCCGGGACGCCCGACGAGGTCGTCGACAAGATCGGGACCTGGCGGGAGCGCACCGGCATCACCCGCCTCTACCTCCAGGTCCTCGACCTCGCCGACTTGGACCACCTCGACGTGGTCGCCGCCGAGGTCGCCACCCGGCTCTGACCTCCTGGCGCGGGACGCCTTCGGTGGTGTCCCGCGCCTCCCCGGCGCGGGACGCGGCAGAGGCGCCCCCGTGCGGTCTCTTTCCTCGCTCGGTCGGGGGCCTACTCGGGCTGGTCAGGCGCCTCGGCGAGATCGCGTCGAGCACGAGATGACGTCGTCGCGGAGGCCGGCGCGAGGATGCGAAGCGTGTGCTCGACGAGCTTGTCGAGATAGTCCGGGGTGGGCAGGGGATAGCCGAGCAGGGCTTCGTGACGAGTCGCCCAGCGGGCGGCGTTTCGCGCTGGACGATCTCAGCGCGTTGCGAGTTGGCCCGCGATGTCGGAGGCCGCGGTGAGCAGGATCAGGGCCGGGATCGTCGCCTGGGCGCGCAGCCGGTAGGTGCCGCGTTTGTCCTGCTCCACGAGGCCGCACGCGGTCAGGCTCTTCAGGTGGTGGTAGAGCTGCCCGGTGGAGCCCAGGCCCGCCGCTTCCTGCAGGGCGGCGGCGGGCTGGGCGCCCTGCTGGGCCAGCAGGCGCACGATCGCGGCCCGCGCCGGGTGGCCGAGCGCGGCCAGCACGTCCGTGCGCGGGCCGTCGTCCATGCCGAGCACCCAGGCCGGGTCGACGTGGATTCGCCACTCCAGCTCGACCGGTTCGGCCAGGCTGCCCTGGTACTGCACGACGCCGCCGCTGGGCTCGACCTCGTCGGCCCGTCGCGTTCCTTCGAGGGCGGCGACGCGCTCTTCCAGCGCTGCGATCCGCTGGTGCAAGTCCTCCGATGTCACCGGACGAGCTTGCCTCAGCCGGCCAGCGCCCGTGCAAGCCGGTTCCGCCACTCCGGCTGCTGCATCGCGAGCAGCAGCGGCAGGCCCGGATCGCCGGTGCCGACTTGTTCCAGCGCGATGTCGCCGTGCGCGAGCAGGGCGCCCCACGCGACGGTGCCGTCCTGCCGGCGCACCGACATCCCGCAGGTCAGGACTCCGGGCAGGCTGCCGCCCTTCATGCCGATCCCGAGCACGCCCGGCGGCAGGTGGCCGCTGAGCGGGCGTTCCAGGTGGGTGCGGGCGGCCTCGGCCGGGACGCCGCCGGTGGCGATGGCGCGGTGCAGCGAGGCCAGCTGGGTCGCGGTCGACGACATCGTCTTCGAGCCCCACCTGAGCTGCTGCTCGTACGGCGGCAGGCCGTTGCCCATCAGCCGGTCCAGCACGCGCTTGCGCAGGTCGGCGTCGTTGCTGTAGCGCTGTTCCAGGGCGTAGCCGAAGATTCGCCGGGCCGGGGTGGGCAGCTGCGCCGGTGGCGCGAACTCGGGCAGCAGGAACAGGTACTCCGCGCACATGGACCGGATGTCCGGCCGCGCCCAGCCGCCGGCCGCCGCGGCCTTGCGCAGCGCGGCGTCGCCGAGCCGGTTGCGCAGGAAGTCGGGGACCGCGCTGTCGCTGAACATGATCATGGCCGAGGCCATGTCGTCGAGCGTGACCCGGTGATCGGGGTCCGCCGCGTACAGGCCGGTCGGATCGGTGGGGATGCCGAGGTACTTGAGCGTGGTCGCGTGCGCGTTGCCGTCGGTCGGCACGTAGAAGCGTTCCCAGTCGCCGAGGCGGATCTGCTCCTCCGGGTCCAGCCTGCCCTCGGCGACGGCGGCGGAGTAGGCGGCCAGGTGCACGACCTTGACGGCCGAGGCGAGCGGCTGCGCGGCGTCCGCGCGGTGCAGCAGCCGGTTGCCGCGCCCGTCGTCGACCACGAGGCCGAGCCCGTCGCGGTTCGCGCTGATCCAGGTCAGCCAGCCCTCGGGGGTCGCCAGGTCGGGCGGGGCGGCCGGTTGCGCGACTGCCGAGGGTGCGACCAGCAGCAGCGGCACGGCGGCCCCGGTGGCGGCGAGCAGGCGGCGGCGGGACAGCGGCATGACATCCACTCCTCTAATAGTCCGTAATTACGGAATACTAGAGGAGTGGATGTCGGTTCGTCGGCCGACCCCGATCAGCGCAGGCTCGGGTCCAGCGAGAGCGTCACCCCGGCCGCGGCCGGCTGCTCGCGCGGAATGTTGCGCTCGCTGACCGGCAGCGTGCCGTCCAGCGCGTCCCGCACGCCCTTCTCGACCAGCGGCATCGCCTCGGCCACCTCGACCGTCCGGCCGAGCTCCGCGCTCAGCGAGGTGGTGCCCGCGTCGGCGATGCCGCACGGCACGATCCGGTCGAAGCTGGTCAGGTCGGCGTTGCAGTTCAGCTCCAGCCCGTGCATCGTGATGCCGCGCTGCACCCGGATGCCGATCGCCGCGATCTTGCGCTCTTGGCGGCCGTCGTCGGCCGGGAACCAGACACCGCTGCGGCCCTCGACCCGGCCCGCCGCCAGCCCGAACTGGTCGCACACCCAGATCAGCGCCTGCTCCAGGCGGCGGACGTAGTCGACCACGTCGATCGGGTCCGCCAGCTGCACGATCGGGTAGCCGACGATCTGCCCCGGGCCGTGCCAGGTGATCTTGCCGCCGCGGTCGACGTCGATGACCGGCGTCCCGTCCGTCGGGCGGTCCTCCGGCGAGGTGCGCTTGCCCGCGGTGTAGACCGACGGGTGCTCCAGCAGCAGCAGGGTGTCCGGGTTCAGCCCCTCGGCGCGGCCGTTGACCAGCTCGCGCTGCAGGTCCCAGGCGGAGAGGTAATCGATGGTTCCCAGGTTGCGCACGGCCATCGGATCGGCGGATGCGCGGCACGAAGTGTTGGCACGACTCACGCGGCCAGGCTACGCCCCGGGTCCAGCGGCGACGCCCGAAGGCTCATGACGAGACGGCCGCCGCCAGCGCCGCCCCGATCGACGGGTGCTGGAACGCGAAACCCTCCGACTCCAGCACCGTCGGCAACGCGCGTTGCCCGGTCAGCGCCTGGTCGGCGAGCTCGCCGAGGGCGATCCGGAGCGCGAAGCCCGGCACGATCCACGGCGCCGGCCGGCCCAGCGCCTCGCCCAGCGCGCGGGTGAACTCCGCGTTGGTGACCGGCGCCGGCCCGGTGAGGTTGACCGGGCCGGAAACCTCGGGCCGCTCCAGCACGAACCGGATGGCGCCGACCTCGTCGTCCAGCGAGATCCACGACATGTACTGGGTGCCGTCGCCGAGGCGGCCGCCGAGCAGCATCGAGAACAGCGGCCGGAGCTGGCCGAGCAGCCCGCCGGAAGGGGCGAGCACCAGGCCGGAGCGCAGCCGCACCACCCGCACGCCGGCGTCCGCGGCCGGCTTGGTCGCCGCCTCCCAGCGCTGGCACAGGCGGGCGAGGAAGTCGGAGCCCGGCTCGGACGCCTCGGTCACCGGCTTCGAACCGCTGTCGCCGTAGAACCCGACTGCGGACCCGTTCGCCAGCACCGGCACGCCCCGCTCGGCGACGGCCTCGGCGAGCACCTCGGTCGGCCGCACCCGGCTGTGCACCAGCTGCCGTTTGCGCTCCGGGCTCCAGCGCCTTTCGCCGATGCCCGCGCCGCAGAGGTTCACCACCGCGTCGGCGCCCTCCAGTGCGTCCGCGTCGAGCTGGCCGCCCTCCGGATCCCAGCCCCGCTCGTCGGGAGCGGCCGGGAGCCGACGAACCAGCCGGACCACCTCGTGCCCGGCCTGCCGCAACGCGGCTACCAGGGACGTGCCGATCAACCCGGACGAACCGGCGACAACCACGCGCATGCCAGGAATCGTCCCGCACCAGCGGGCGCGGTGCGAGCGATTCCGCCGGGATCGAAGCGAAAGGGCCGCCCACCAAGGAGGTGAGCGGCCCTTGTCGCTATGGCCGGATTGGCATTCATGATGTCGGGGATCCCACAGCGAGAAGGCGACCGTGATTCCCGCAGGGGGGCCGCTACCCGCACCGCTGAGCAAACCGCCTTCAAAACAGCTTTCAGAGGCCGAGGTCGGCTTCGAAGGCACCTTCTTCCAGACGCTGCTTGAGCGTGGCGAGGAAGCGGGCGGCGTCCGCGCCGTCGACCAGCCGGTGGTCGTAGGTCATCGCCAGGAAGACCATCGAGCGGATCGCGATGGTGTCGCCACCGTTCTCGTCGGCGACCACCACCGGGCGCTTCACCACCGCGCCGGTGCCGAGCATGCCCACCTGCGGCGGGTTCAGGATCGGCGTGTCGAACAACGCGCCGCGGCTACCGGTGTTGGTGATGGTGAAGGTGCCGCCGGAGAGCTCGTCCGGCTTGATCTTGTTGTTCCGGGTCCGCGCCGCCAGGTCGGCGATCTTGCGGGCCAGCCCACCGAGGTTGAGGTCCCCGGCGTCGTGGATCACCGGCGAGACCAGGCCGCGCTCGGTGTCCACCGCGATCGACAGGTGCTCGGCACCGTGGTAGGTGACCTGCTTGTTCTCGTCGTCGATCGAGGCGTTCAGCTTCGGGTGCAGCTTCAGCGCCTCGGCCGCGGCCTTGGCGAAGAACGGCAGGAACGACAGCTTGACGCCCTCGGCGGCCTCGAAGTTCGCCTTGGCGCGCTCCCGCAGCCGGGCGATGCGGGTCACGTCGACCTCGATCACCGTGGTCAGCTGCGCCGCGGTCTGCAGCGACTCGACCATCCGGCGGGCCAGCAGCTGGCGCAGGCGGGACATCTTCTGCGTCGTGCCGCGCAGCGCCTTGGCCTCCGCCGACGGCTCCGCGACCGGGGCCGGAGCGGCCGGTGCAGCGGCGGCGGGGGCGGCCGCGGCGGTGGGCGCCGGGGCCTGCTTGGCGTCGATCGCGGCCTGCACGTCCTGCTTGCGGATCCGGCCGCCGACACCGCTGCCCTTGATCGCGGACAGGTCGATGCCGTGCTCGTTGGCCAGCTTCCGGACCAGCGGCGTCACGTACGGCGCACCGGCGGCCGACGCCGGCTCGGCCGGAGCGGCCGGGGCCGGCGGCGCGGGCGGCGCGGCCGGAGCGGGAGCCGGGGGCGCCGGCGGAGCGGCAGCAGCCGGGGCCGGCGGCGCGGGCGGTGCAGCCGGGGCCGGAGCCGCGCCGGCGGCGCCGATCACGGCGAGCTTGGCGCCGACCTCGACGGTGTCGTCTTCATCGGCGGCGATCTCCAGCAGCGTGCCGGCCACCGGCGACGGGATTTCGGTGTCGACCTTGTCGGTGGAGACTTCCAGGAGCGGCTCGTCGACCTCGACGGTGTCGCCGACCTGCTTGAGCCACCGGGTCACGGTGCCTTCGGTGACGCTCTCGCCGAGCGCCGGCATGTTGACGTCCGTGCCCGTCGCGCCACCGGCCGGAGCCGGGGCGGCAGCGGGAGCCGGGGCCTCCGGCTGCGGCGGGGCGGGCTGCTCCGCGGCGGGTGCCGGGGCTGCGGGCTCCGCCGGGGCTGCGGGCTCGGCCGGAGCGGCCGGAGCGGGCGCCGCTGCTTCGCCGCTGTCGGCGATCACGGCGAGCTCGGCGCCGATCTCGACGGTGTCGTCTTCCTGGGCGACGATGCGCTGGAGCACGCCGGCGGCGGGCGACGGGATCTCGGTGTCGACCTTGTCGGTGGAGACTTCCAGGAGCGGCTCGTCGACCTCGACGGTCTCGCCCTCCTGCTTGAGCCACCGGGTGATCGTTCCCTCGGTGACGCTCTCGCCGAGTGCCGGCATCTGAACGGAGAAGGCCATCTGTTGCTGACTCCTCGTGGTGTGGCGGGGTGCTGGCTGACTGCGGAGCCGACGTCAGCCGTGCACGTGCAGCGGCTTGCCGGCCAGGGCGAGGTGCGCCTCGCCCAGGGCTTCGGTCTGGGTGGGGTGGGCGTGCACCAGGGGAGCGACGTCCTCCGGCAGTGCTTCCCAGTTGTAGATCAGCTGCGCCTCGCCGATGAGCTCACCGACGCGGTCGCCGACCAGGTGCAGGCCGACCACCGGGCCGTCCGTGGCGCGGACCAGCTTGACCGCGCCCTGGGTCTTGAGGATCTGGCTCTTGCCGTTGCCGGCCAGGTCGTAGGTGAACGTCTCGACCGAGCCGTACTGCTCCTTCGCCGCGGCCTCCGTCAGGCCAACCGAGGCGACCTCGGGGTGGCAGTAGGTCACCCGCGGGATGCCGGCCTCGTCGATCGGCTGCGGGTTGAGCCCCGCGATGTCCTCGGCGATGAAGATTCCCTGCTGGAAACCGCGGTGCGCCAGTTGCAGGCCGGGCACGATGTCGCCGACGGCGTAGACGCCCGGCAGGTTGGTGCGCAGCCGCTCGTCGGTGCGGACGAAGCCGCGCTCCATGTGCACGCCGGCGGCGTCGAAGCCGTGCCCGGCGGTGTTCGGGCCGCGGCCGACCGCGACCAGCAGCAGGTCGGCGTCGTAGGTCTCGCCGTTCTCCAGGCTCACCGAGACGCCGGCGGCGCTCGGGGTCGCGCCGGTGAACTTCACGCCGGTCTTGAACTTGATGCCGCGCTTGCGGAAGGCACGCTCCAGGCGCTTGGAGACGAATTCGTCCTCGTTGGGCACCAGGTGCGGGAGGGCTTCGACGATGGTCACGTCGGCGCCGAAGGAGCGCCACACGCTGGCGAACTCGACGCCGATCACGCCGCCGCCGAGCACGACGACCTTCTCCGGGATGAAGTCGAGATTCAGGGCCTGCTCGCTGGCGATGACCCTGCCGCCCAGTTCCAGGCCCGGCAGCGACTTGGAGTAGGAGCCGGTGGCCAGGACCACGTTCTTGCCGGTGTACCGGGTGCCGTTGACCTCGACGGTCTTGGCGTCGACCAGCGTCCCGGCGCCCTCGACCAGGGTCACCTTGTGGGCCTTGGCCAGGCCCTGCAGGCCCTTGTACAAGCCGGCGACGACGCCGTCCTTGTACTTGTTGACGCCGTCGATGTCGATGCCCTCGAGGGCGGCGCGGACGCCGAACTGGTCGGCGTCGCGGGCGGAGTCGGCCACCTCGGCGGCGTGCAGCAGTGCCTTGGTCGGGATGCAGCCGCGGTGCAGGCACGTCCCACCGAGCTTGTCCTTTTCGATAAGGACGACGGACAGGCCTAGCTCGGCCGCGCGGAAGGCGCAGGCGTAGCCGCCCGAACCGCCGCCGAGAATGACCAGATCGGCGGACGTGTCGGTCACTTCGCACTCCTCGACAGGCATCGTTGACTAGCTGACGGCGCCGCCGGAACAGGACGTTCACGGGCGCCTGAGAGCCATCTTGTCACCACACGACGGGCGTACGCGACGTGGGCCGGGTGATCTGTGCTGCACTGCCGCGGATCACAACCGCGAGGTCGGCGCCGATCAACCGGGAGTGAACGGTTTTCACACACGCCCCATGTGGGTGGTGGCATCATCGGAAGCGTCTGCTGTTTCACATCCCCAGCGACGGGAGGCGAGTCCGGTGGGCCTGTTCGACCGGTTCCGCGGGAGGCGTTCCGGCAGGATGCGCGGCGCGAGCTCGGCGGACACCGAGCACCTGATCGGCTGGGCGGCGCAGCGCCGCGGCGTCGAGGGGTACCTGGAGCCGCGCACGACGGTGACCGAGACGACGCTGATGCTCATCGCGCACGACGGCGAGTGGACCCGGCGGCGGGTGGACGGCCCGGCGGCGGCGCACCGGCTGACCCGCAAGATCGGCATCCCGCTCTACGAGGTGGCCAAGGTCGGCTACCCGCAGCGGATGCGGGACTACCAGGCCCGCCAGCGCATCCTCCGCGACCGCGACCGCAAGGCCGCCGACGGCTAGAGCAGTTCACGGCGGATCTTTGAAGCGGCGCAGCCGCTCAGCCACCCCGGCAGCTTGCACCGCGATGCAGGGCAAGTCCGGAACAGCTTCGATCGTCAGTTCGCGATTCGGGTGGTCGGGGTGCAGTTGACCGGGAAGGTCACCGACTTCGCGATGTAGCAGAGCTCGTGCGCGCGCTCGTGCAACGCTTCCGCCACGTCCACGCTCGCCCGGTCGGCCACCGTGACCTGGGGCGCGAGCCGCACCTCTTCGAACTGGCCGGAGCCGTCGGGGTTCTCGGCGAGGATCCCGCGCGCCTGGTCGTGGTAGCCGGTGACCACCACGCCGCAGTCCGCAGCCAGGTGCAGGAACCAGAGCATGTGGCACTGCGACAGCGATGCGACCAGCAGTTCTTCCGGGTTGTACCGGTCCGCGTCGCCGAGGAAGACCGGATCCGCGGATGCGTCGATGGCGTCCTTGCCGGCCGCGCGCACCTCGTGGGTGCGTTCGTAGCTGCGGTAGGAGCTGGTGCCCTGCCCGGTGTTGCCGGTCCACACCACGTCGACCTGGTAGCCGTGCCGGGCCGTGCTGGGCGCGGCCGGTTTCGTATCGGTCATCGACCCATCGTGACACCGCGGTGCGGGGCAGTGGTGATCCTTTTGAGTTTCACGTCACAAATACGCCACCTCGGCGGAGTAGAACTACGCGCCGCGCGGGGCCGCGGGTCCGGCGGACCCACGACCCCGTCGGGACGCGTGCTCCGGTCAGCCCCGGTCGGCGATGTCGGCGAGGACCGCCGCGATGGTGCGGACCGGGACGCCCGTGCCGCCCTTGGGCGTGTAGCCCCATGGCGCGTTCGTGTTGTACGACGGGCCCGCGATGTCCAGGTGCGTCCACTGCACGCCGTCGGCGACGAACTCCTCGAGGAAGATGCCCGCGGCGAGCATGCCGCCCCAGCGGTGCCCGGTGATGTTCGCCAGGTCGGCGAGCTTGGAGTCCAGGTCGCCGCGCAGCTCCTCCGGCAGCGGCATCGGCCAGCCGCCCTCGCCGACGGCCTGCGACAGCCGCGCCACCCGGTCCCGGAAGTCCTCGCTGCCCATCACGCCGGGCGTGCGCTTGCCCAGCGCCACCACCTGCGCGCCGGTCAGCGTGGACGTCTCGATCAGGTAGTCCGGCTCGTCCTCGCAGGCGCGCGTGATGGCGTCGACCAGGATCAGCCGGCCCTCGGCGTCGGTGTTGAGCACCTCGACGGTCTTGCCGCCGTACATGGTCAGCACGTCGCCCGGGCGGTACGCCGTGCCCGACGGCATGTTCTCGGCCATCGGCACGGTCGCGGTGATGTCCAGCGGGTAGTTGAGCCGGGCGGCCAGCAGCATGGTGGCGATCACCGCGGCGGCCCCGGACATGTCCGAGGTCATCTCCTCCATGTTCGCGGCGGGCTTCAGCGAGATGCCGCCGGTGTCGAAGGTGATGCCCTTGCCGATCAGCGCGACCTTCTTGGCGGCCTTCGGGCCCTTGTGCCGCAGCCGCACCAGGCGCGGCGGGCGGGAGGAACCCGCGCCGACGCCGAGGATGCCGCCGAAGCCCTGCTTGCGCAGCGCGCTGTCGTCGAGCACCTCGACCTCGAGACCGGCGGAGCGCCCCAGCTCGGCGGCGCGCTCGGCGAAGGACGTCGGGAACAGGTCGTTGGGCGGGGTGTTGATGAAGTCGCGGGCGGTGTTGACGGCCTCGCCGATCGCGGTGGCGCCCTTCAGCGCGTGCGCGTTCCCGTCCGCCTTGGCGTCGCCGACCAGGAAGTCCACCTTGGACACCGGGGCGTCGCCCGACTGCGACTTGTACGCGGTGTAGCCGTAGGCGCCCATCACCGTGCCCTGCACGGCGGCCGAGAGGTCCACAGCGGACAGCGTGGTGGCGGCGTGCTCGACGCCGCCGAGCGCGCGGGCCGCGGCACCGGACGCCCGGCGCACCGCCTCGCCGGAAACCCCGCCGTTGGCCGCGGGCTTGCCCAGCCCGACCGCGACCAGGATGCCGGCGCGCAGCTTGCCGCCCGCGGGCAGCTTGACGACCTCGTCCGCCTTGCCGGTCGCGCCCAGCGAGACGAGTACCTTCGCCAGGTCTCCGTCGTACGCGGCGGCGACCTGATCGGTGCCGGGAGCGAGCCGCAGGCCGTCGGTGCCCTGGACGGTTCCGACGACGAGCGCGTCCGCGGTCAGCTTGGCCACCGCCGTGTCGGTGAGGGCGAGTTTCGGGGTCGTCACGTGGTCATCCTCCGGGTAACGCATCAACGCTGCGGTGTCAGCAAAGCTCTTCGCACTCTAGAACGCTCGGCAACCGGGAATCCGACCAGGACATCGGTCGGCGTTGCGGTGCGCTCGGCCACCCGGTCGTGACCACTCTCGCGTCAGCCGACAGGCGGCTGCATGCATCGGTGTTCGTCTGTAAGGGTGGTCCCGTGGCCCAACAGGTTGAATCGGCCGGCCGGCTCGCATCCGGTGCCGGTGCGGTCCCGCTCGCGCTCGGCGGGATGCTCGGCGCCGGGGTGTTCGTGGCACCGGCGCCCGCGGCCGCCGCGGCCGGGCCGTGGCTGCCGTTCGGGCTGCTGATCGCGCTGGCGGCCGTGGTGTGCTCGGCCTCGTCGACCGCGTACCAGTCCGAGGCCTACCGCGTGCCAGGCGCGGCTTACGTGTGCGTGCGGGCCCGGATGGGCGTGGTGCCGTCGCGGGTCGGGGCCAGCGCGTACCTGGCCGGGCAGGTCGCCGGGATGGCTGCGATCGCGCGGGTGCTGGGCGACTTCTTCCTGCCCTCGGCCGCGCCGCAGGTCGCCGCGGCGGCGCTGCTGCTGGTCGTGCTCTCGGCGACGGCGGGGCTGCGGATCCGGGGCGCGGCCGCCTGGATCTGGCTCGTGCTGACCGTCGCGGTGCTCGGGCTCGTGGTTGTCACCTGCTTCGCGATCGAACCCGTGCCGCCGATCCCGGCCGGGCGCCCGCTGTCCGACAGCGCGGTGGGCATCACCGGCGCCGCCGCGGTGCTGTTCTTCGCGTTCCTCGGCTTCGAGCGGTTGACCGCGCCCGCCGCCGAGCAGGACCGGTTCGCCTGGACGTCGATGAAGCGCGGCATCGTGATCTCGCTGGTCGCGCTCGTCGTGGTGCTGTCGGCGGTGACCGCTGCGCTGGTCCACCAGCTGGGCTGGTCGCGGCTGGCGTTGTCGCCGATGCCGGTCCGCGAGGTGCTGACCGCCGCCGCGGCCGCCGATCTCGCGCCGCTGGTCGGCGTCGGCGCGGCCGTGGCGCTGCTGCCGGTGCTGCTGGGCGCGCTGGAGTCGTTCCGCGGGACGGCGCTGGCCCTCGTGCACGACCGAGACCTGCCGAGCCTCTTGGGACGCACCGGCAGCGCCGGAACGCCTTACGTGCTGGACTTGGTCGCCGGTGTCGCCGCTGCGGCGGTTGCGCTGCTGGTAGAGCCCATTCCGGCGATGGCGTTCGCGGCCTGTTGCCTGCTCGTGCACTACGCCTTCGCGAACGCCGGTGCCCGGCTGCTGCTGGCGGACGGCGGGACCTGGCCGATGCGCGGGGCGTGCCTGGGGATGGGGCTCTCGGTCGTACTGGCTATGAGCATGCCGATTTCTGCGATGCTTGCGACGCTTGTTGTCGTTGTTATCGGTCCTTTGGCGACGGGAGGTGTGTCCCGTCGCTGGAGATGAGGCGGGTCATGCTCAAGACGAGTGTTGCCAACATTCCCCTGAAATCCACCACCGAATCGCACAAGTGGGCGCCCGGCGACGAAGTCCACTACAACTTCTGGCGGCTGGACGGTTCGCTCGGCACCGTCCACCCGGCACGGGTGGTCGAGGACGACGGTGCCCACCTGCTCTGCTGGGTCCTGGACGGGACGCCGATCCGGGTCACCACCTCCCCGGACGGCCGCTCGCCGCGCCAGATGCCGTTGGCCGAGCGCTTCAACGGACCGCGGGTGCCGGCCAGGTCGACCTGGCGCGGCACTTCGACGCTGCGCCTGGTGTACGAGCACCGCTGGGCGTCGGTCTGGTGGTTCTTCGAGCCGGACGGCACCTTCCGCAACTGGTACGTCAACCTCGAAGTGCCGCTGGGCAGGGACGCCACCGGCGTCCGGCGCGTCGACGGCGTGCTCGACGTCGAGGTGTTCCCCGACGGGTGCTGGTCCTGGAAGGACGAACACGAGTTGGCCGACGCGCTGGCCGCCGGCCGGTTCGACGAGCAGCACCTGGACCGGCTGCGGTCGGAAGGTGAGCACATGATCGCGTTGGCGGAGGCGGGCCGGTTCCCGTTCGACGGAACCTACTGCGACGCCACGCCCGATCCGAAGTGGGCACTTCCGTCCCTCCCGGAGGGACTGCTGATCGCCTGATGCACCGGGGCCGGGTGCCTTCCAGGTCGTCCCGGAAGGCACCCGGCCCGCGGTGTCAGAGCGAGATGAACAGCAGGATGCCGATGACGGCGACCAGGGCGCCGATCCCGCCGACCGAGCCGCCGCGCAGGTCCTTCGGGAAGAACGTCTTGTGCTTGTTGCGCCACCAGAAGGCCCAGCCGGCCGCTCCGGCGACGCCCAGGATCAAGCCGAAGATGTCGAGCCACGAGTAGCCGAGCATCACCAGCATGCCGCCGCCCAGCGGCAGCAGCGCCGCCAGGGTGGCGGCCAGCGCGTCTTGCGACGTCGTCGTGGGCCCCGCCGGGACCGGGGTGTTCTGGGCGTGCGTCATGGTCACATCATAGGCGTCGGCCGGTCCGGCTCCACCGCCTCGCGTCACGAACTGTGGCGTTCCTTCAGCGTTGAGTAAGCGGACGACGGATATTTGGACGACCAAGTTCCGGAGATCGGGTTTCCACTGCTCCGAGGCGCGCGATACGGTACGCGCATGACTGGAGCACTGTCGTTCACCCGGACCCCCAACCCGCAACCGGCCAGCGACGAGCGCCGCGCGGAAGTATTGGCGAATCCGGGATTCGGACGGTACTTCACCGACCACATGGTGACCATCAAGTGGTCCGAGGAGCGCGGCTGGCACGACGCTGCCGTGGAGCCCTACCACTCGCTGCAGCTCGACCCGGCGACCTCGGTCCTGCACTACGCGCAGGCGATCTTCGAGGGGCTCAAGGCGTACCGCCAGCCCGACGGTTCGATCGCGGCGTTCCGCCCCGACGCGAACGCGCGGCGGTTCCAGCGTTCGGCGCAGCGGATCGCGATGGCCCAGCTGCCCGAGGAGCTGTTCGTCGAGTCGCTGCGCGAGCTGATCGCGGTGGACGGCGCCTGGGTGCCGAGCGCCGAGGAGAGCTCGCTCTACCTGCGGCCGTTCATGATCTCCACCGAGATCGGCCTCGGGGTCAACAACCCGGCCAACGCCTACCTCTACGCGGTGATCGCTTCCCCGGCCGGCTCGTACTTCGCCGGCGGCATCAAGCCGGTCACCGTGTGGTTGAGCCACGAGTACGTGCGCGCGGCCCCCGGCGGCACCGGTGCGGCGAAGTTCGCGGGCAACTACGCGGCGTCGTTCGCCGCGCAGGCCGAGGCCGTGGAGAAGGGCTGCGACCAGGTGGTGTGGCTCGACGCGTGCGAGCGGCACGTCGTCGAGGAAATGGGCGGCATGAACCTGTTCTTCGTGTTCGGTTCGGGTTCGGACGCCCGCCTGGTGACCCCGGCGCTCAGCGGCAGCCTGCTGCCCGGCGTGACCCGCTCGTCGCTGCTGGAGCTGGGCAAGGAGCTCGGCATGCAGGTGGAGGAGCGGAAGGTCACCGTCGAGGAGTGGGAGAAGAAGGCCGCGACCGGTGAGCTCACCGAGGTCTTCGCCTGCGGCACCGCCGCGGTGATCACCCCGGTCGGCCACGTCAAGCACCGAGACGGCGAGTTCACCGTCGCGAACGGCCAGCCGGGCGAGGTGACGATGAAGCTGCGCGAGCGCCTCACCGGCATCCAGCACGGCACGGTCGCCGACACCCACGGCTGGATGACCAAGCTCGGCTGACGGCCAGGGTCCGCAATTTCCATTGAAATTGCGGGAGTTGTCCACAACCTTCGGCGTGTCGGGTGGCCGGCACGCCGAAGGCCCGCAATTTCCATTGAATCGAATCTTCGATTTCAATGGAAATTGCGGTCAGGCGATGGCCGCGGTGGCGAGGACCGCCGTTGTCGCGAGGACGACCGTGGTCGCGAGTTCGGAGGCGGCGCCTAGGACGTCTCCGGTGATTCCGCCGAAACGGCGCCGGGTGTGCCAGGTGAAGGCGAGCAGCAGGGCCGCGGCGAGGACGACGGCGAGGGCCACTTGCCAGCCGAAGCCGACGGTGGCCACCGCGAGCAGGGCGAGCCACCAGGCGGCGACGAGCCAGCGGGCCTGGCTGCCCGCCACCAGCGCACCCATGCCTTCCGGGCGCGCGGCAGGCATTCCGGCTCGGCAGCACAGCACGAATCCGGCGCGGCCGACCGCGCAGGCCAGGACGAGCGTCAACGGCGCATTCGCCAGCTCGGCGAGGCTGGCCGCCTGGACGCCGAGCACGAGGATCAGCGCGACCACCGCGAACGGCCCGGCCCCGCCGTCGCGCATCACGGTCAGCGCGCGCTCCGGCGGCCCGTAGCAACCGAGACCGTCCACCGTGTCCGCCAGGCCGTCGACGTGCATGCCCCGCGTGACCAGCACCAGGACGCCGACGGTGAGCAGCCCGGCCAGCAGCGGGGGAGCGCCGAGCGCGGTCAGCGCCCAGAGCGCCGCGGCGCCGAAAGCGCCGACCAGCGCGCCGACGAGCGGAGCGAAGGAGATCGCCTGGCGGCAGGTGCGGTCGTTGACGTGCTGCGCGGGCACCGGCAGCACGCTCAGCCACGACACCGCCAGGCGCAGTCCGTCCAGCACCGTCACGCCGTCGGGCCGGTGGCCTCGGCCTCGGTCGGACCGACGACGCCGGCCTCGGCGAAGGTGGCCATTTCCCGCAGCACCCGCACCGCGGCGTTGACCACCGGCAGCGCGGTGAGCGCCCCGGAGCCTTCGCCGAGCCGCATCTGCAGGTCGAGGATCGGGGTGAGGTCGAGGTGGTCGAGCACCAGCGGCCCGCCCGGTTCGGCGGAGCGGTGCCCGGCGAGCCACCACTGCCGGGCGCCGGGTGCGAGCTCCTCGGCGACCAGCGCCGCAGCGCCCACCACGACGCCGTCCAGCAGCACCGGCGTGCGCCGCACCGCCGCCTGCGCGAGGAATCCGGCCAGCGCGGCGATGTCGGCGCCGCCGGAGGTCCGCAGCAGCGCCACCGGGTCGTGGAGAACCTTCCTGGCGCGGCGCAGCGCGTCTCGGATCGCGGCGGTCTTGCGCATCCAGGCGTTGTCGTCGATGCCGGTGCCGCGGCCGACGACCGCCACCGGCTCGGTCCCGGTGAGCGCGGAGATCAGCACCGCGGCCGGGGTGGTGTTGCCGATGCCCATGTCCCCGGCGATGAGCAGGTCGGCGCCGGAGTCGATCTCCTCGTCGGCGATGGTGCGCCCGGCGTTGATCGCCGCGTCCACCTCGGCGGCGGTGAGGGCGTCCTCCCGGTCGATCGAGCCCGACCCGCGCCGCACCTTGTGCGCGCTGACCACCGGAGGTGTGTCGGTGTTGACCGCCATGTCCACCACGCGCACCGTCGCGCCGGCCCCGGCGGCCAGCGCGTTTACCGCCGCGCCGCCGCTGAGGAAGTTGCCGACCATCTGGCCGGTCACGTCGCTGGGGTAGGCCGAGACGCCGTGCGCCGCGATGCCGTGGTCCCCGGCGAAGACGATCACGCGGGGGCGGGCGAACGGGCGCGGCGGGCAGGCGCCCTGCCGGGCCGCCACCCAGACGCCGAGTTCCTCCAACCGCCCCAGCGAGCCGGCGGGCTTGGTCAGCTGCTCGTGCCGGGCGACAGCCTGCCGGCGGGCCTGCTCGTCGGGCGCCGGTACCGCCGGGAACCCGATCGGGCCGGACTGGTTCTGGTCGTCGGTGGACAAGCGAAAACCTCCGTTGAATCAGCGCAGCCGGAGCGGGAGCCCGGCGACGAGCAGGACGACCTCGTCGCAGATCTCGGCCAGCCGGGCGTTGAGCGAGCCGAGTTCGTCCCGGAACAGCCTTCCAGACCTTGTCGCGGGAACGACCCCGAGGCCGACCTCGGCGGAAACGAGCACGACCCGCGCGGAACACCGGGCGACGGCGTCGTCGAGCGCGGCGCAGTGCCCGGCCACGACGTCGAGCGCGGCCGGATCCCGATCCCACGCACCGGCGTCGTCGAGCACGCCGGTCAGCCAGGTGGCCAGGTCATCGACCAGCACCGTCGCTCCGGGGGATGCCCCGGTCAGCACCCGCAGCAGTGCATCGGCGTCCCCGGCCTCGACGGTCCGCCAGGTGTCGGGCCGGCGGGCGACGTGCGAGGCGATCCGCTCGGCCCACTCGAGGTCGTCCGGATCCCGCCGCGCGGTGGCGACGTAGGTGACGGGCTCAGCGGCCGGCACCAATCCCTCGGCATGCGCGGACTTGCCGGACCGAGCCCCACCGAGCACCAGAGTGCGCCCACCCACCAGGAAAACCTCCGGTCCCCGTGCCTACGACGTCGCCGCGACGCTACCCGGAACCGGACGTGGAAGATCGATTCACCCCCGGCCGGGCCCGACGCCCGCGGATGTGCCGGGATCAGGCGACCTTGGCGATGTCCTTGGGGGTGTAGCGGGGGCGGGGGACCCGGAGCTTGCGGATCTGCATCGCCCGGGTGAAGGCGTACCAGCCCAGGGAGAACGGGCGGTCCTTGGCGTCCGGGAACTTCGCGCGCACCCGCTTGTTCACGTAGCGGCCGAGCAGGGTGCCCTCGACGACCATCATCACCAGCAGCACCATGCAGAACAGCGTCGCGTACTGCTGGACCACCAGGTTCTGCGCCAGCGTGGTGGCGAACACGATCAGCACCAGCGGCATGAACAGGCCCATCAGGTGCCGCCGGGTGTCGACGAGGTCGCGGACGTACGCGCGCACCGGGCCCTTGTCGCGGGGCATCAGGTAGCGGTCGTCGCCCTGCATCATCCGCTCGCGGCGTTCCTTCGCCGCCTGGCGGCGCTCGTCCTTGTTGCCGCGTGCCCGCTTGACCGCCTCGCGCTGGGTCTTCGGTGGCGGCGGGACCGGGCCGCGCCGCTTGCCTTCCGCTTCCCGGCGCTTCGGCGTCGGCTTCCCCTTCTTGGGGGTGTGATTGGGGGCATGCTCCGCCGCAGCCGGGCCGGTCTCGGTGTCGGACTCGGTGGTGGCGGTCTGCTCAGCGCTGTTACGGCGAAGGAACCTCACTCCAACAGGGTATTCGACGCCACTGCCGGGGCTGCAGCAGACCGGACACCTGCGGCGGAACAGACATCGGGTGGTCACATCACACCAGCTAGGCGGGTGGCTGTGCCACCATGGGCGGAGGAGACAAGACACAGCTCCCCCGGGCGGCGCCCGTGGGAATAGCCCGAGCCCGGGTGGGGTTGCACCTCACGCCGGAATCGGATGAGCGAGACCTCTAGGGAGAGTCCATGACCGCCCCGAACACCACGACCGAGAGCGAGGCGCCCGCCCACGGTGTCACGTTGACCGACTCGGCTGCTCACAAGGCCAAGGCCCTGCTGGAGCAGGAGGGCCGCGACGACATGCACCTGCGCATCGCAGTGCAGCCCGGCGGTTGCGCGGGCCTGCGCTACCAGCTCTTCTTCGACGAGCGGAGCCTCGACGGCGACGTCCGGCGCGACTTCGAGGGCCTGGGTGTGGTCGTCGACCGGATGAGCGCTCCCTACCTGCAGGGCGCGGTGATCGACTTCGTCGACTCGATCGAGAAGCAGGGCTTCACCATCGACAACCCGAACGCCGGCGGGTCGTGCGCCTGCGGTGACTCGTTCCACTGATCGAGCAAGCCGATCTGGCATGAGGCCGGTGCCCGCGGGCGCCGGCCTTCTTGCTGTCCGGGTTCATGCCGGCGGCGCGCCCACCCGCAGCCGGTTGCCGTCGGGATCGCGCAGTTCGATCTCGCGCCCCCAGTCGGCGTGCTCGATCTGGACGCCGAAGGCGTCCGCGATGGCGTCCAGGTCGCGGACGCGGAGGTACACCAGCGTGTCGGGGCGGGCGTCGCCCTCGTGCTCGGACAGGAACAGCCTCAACGTGCCGCGGGCCACCTCGACGAAGGCGGGCAGCCCGGGTTCGGAGCGGTGTTCCCACTGCGCGGCGAAACCCAGCTGCTCGTACCACGCGACCGCGGCGGCGGCATCCGCGACGCGGAGGATCGGGATGACTTCCTCGTTCATGCCGCCATCGTCCCAGCCGGCACCGCCGGTCACGCGGGATCGGGCAGGCCCGCGAGGTAGGCCGTGATGGCGTCCCGGAACGCTTCGGGTCGACCTGCGCCGCGTCGACGGCGCGGACCGCGGTACGAAAGGCCGGGTACTCGTCGCCGGGCGCAGGCATGAATTCCCCGACACCGCAGCAAGATCCGGACGCCGACGCCGATTGGCGCGGCTGCGCGAGCTCGGCTACGAACCCGAGCTCCGCCGCGGTCTCGACGTCCTCGGCAACGTCATGATGGGCTTCGCGACGATCTCCCCGGTCGTCGGGCTCTACGCGGTGGTGCTGGTGGGCGCGACGATCGCCGGGCCCCGCTGGGTGTGGGCGCTGCCGGTCTGCCTGGCCGGGCAGTGCCTGCTGCTGGCGCTCTACGCCGAGCTCTCCTCGGAATTCCCGATCTCCGGCGGCGCCTACCAGTGGACCCGGCGGCTGCTCGGCCCGTCCTACGCCTGGCTGACCGGCTGCATCGGGCACATCCGGCTGGGCAGGCCGGGCACCGCGCTGAACTTCGGCGCGGTCACATGCAACCGACCCACATGGACTGGACGCTGCCCGACCACACGGACAACTGGTTGACGCGCATCGGCGCGGAGCGCTGCGGGCGGGCGTGGCGGTATCGCGACATCCTCGCCGCTGGCGGCCACGTCGCGCTCGGCTCGGACTGGCCCATCGCGGCCTTCGACCCGCGGGTGATCATGCGGGTGCGCGGCTGCGCCGCCCGGTCGCCGAGCCGGGCCGGGCGCCCGTGCTGCCCGGCCAGGCGCTTTCCGCGCAGCAGGTGCTCGCCGGGTACACCGCCGAGGCGGCCTACGGCGCCAGCGAGGAGGACGTGGCCGGGCGCGTCCGGGTGGGCATGCGGGCGGACTTGGCCGTCTTCGACGGTGACCCGCTCACCTGCGCCCCGGACGAGCTGCCGGATCTCGGGGTGGCCTGCACCATCGTCGGCGGCCGCATCGTGCACGAGGCGCTGTGACCTGATGAGCGAAGGGCGCCTTCGCCGACTGCTCGGCGAAGGCGCCCTTTCCGTCTGAGGTGGCGGCCGTCAGCGGGTGACGACCCGGACGACCTCGCCGCCGAGGACCACCTCGTCGCCCTCGACCAGCTGCTTGCCGCGGCGGGTCTCGACCGCGCCGTTGACCTCGACCTGGCCGTCCTCCAGCAGCTCCTTCGCCTCCGCTCCGTGCTCGACGAGGCCCGCCAGCTTCAACAGCTGTCCGAGCCGGATCATGTCGTCCCGGATCTCCACTTCGCGCATGCCGCCATTGTCCGCCGCGCACCCGGTGCGCGGCCGGGCCGGGCACCGGCGCTGCGCTCGGTGCACGGACGGTCACCCGGTGCTGCCGGTTCGTCGCTGGTTGGTGTTCTGCCTGGTCAGGGGCCGTGAGCGTGTTGGGTCGCCATAGCACCCCAAAACGCTCGCGGGCGATCACCTGCGGAAACGATGCTCCCTCGCGTTGCATCGGCCGGGATGTGTGTCCACATTGGATCTGTAGAGGTCCATTGCAATAATTTGCAAGGGTTTGAGCAGGTGAGTGCTGGTGCAGATGGTGTATTGACTTAACATCTGCAAGAAAATGTGATCGTAGGCGACCCACTCGACGCAGAGGAGGTTGTCATGCGAATGCCGTTGTTGCTGCTGGTCGCGGTGCTCGGCGGCACGGCCCTGGTGCCCGCCGCGGCGGGCCTGCCGGCGGAGCCCGCCGCCGCGCCGGTGCGCGGTCCGATCATCCAGATGTTCCAGTGGCCGTGGGATTCCATCGCGCAGGAGTGCACGAGTTTCCTGGGCCCCAAGGGATTCGGCGCGGTGCAGGTGTCACCGCCGCAGGAGCACGTCGTGCTCGCCGACGCGGGCCACCCCTGGTACCAGGACTACCAGCCGGTGAGCTACCAGCTGCAGTCCCGGCGCGGCAACCGGGAGCAGTTCGCCGCGATGGTGCAGACCTGCAACGCCGCGGGCGTGCAGATCTACGCCGATGCCGTGGTCAACCACATGAGCGGCACCGGATCGGCCGGCAGCGGGCCGGGCAGCGGCGGCTCGTCCTACTCGAAGTACGACTACCCGGGCGTCTACTCGGACGCCGACTTCCACGGCTGCCGCCGGGACATCGCCAACTACAACGACAAGTGGGAGGTGCGCAACTGCGAGCTCGTCGGGCTGGCCGACCTCGCGACCGAGTCCGAATACGTGCGCAACACCGAGATCGCCTACCTCAACGACCTGGTGGGGCTGGGCGTTTCCGGGTTCCGGGTGGACGGCGTCAAGCACATGCCGCCGGAGGACGTCGGCGCGATCTTCGGGGCGCTGCAGAACGTGCCGGGGACGGGCGCCAAGCCGTACGTCTTCCAGGAGGTGATCGCGGACGGCACGACGACGGCGGGGGAGTACGCCGGCAACGGCGACGTCACCGAATTCGCCTACTACGGCACGGTCGCCAACGCGTTCAAGAACGGTTCGCTGGCCGGGCTGGCGAACCTGCCGGACCAGATGCCGCTGCCGAGCGAGCAGGCAGTGGTCTTCATCGACAACCACGACACGCAGCGCAGCTCGCCGACGCTGACCTACAAGGACGGCGTCACCTACGACCTGGCCGTCGCGTTCGAGCTGGCCTACCCGTACGGGACGCCGCAGCTGATCTCCAGCTTCGCCTTCGACAACCCCGACGCCGGTCCCCCCGCCGCCGCGGACGGCACGACCGAGGCCGCGAGCTGTGACAGCTCGGCGTGGGTGTGCGAGCACCGGCGCGCCATCATCGCTGGGATGGCCGGGTTCCACGCCGCGGTGCAGGGCGAGGAGCTCACCGGCTGGTGGGACAACGGCAACGGGCAGATCGCGTTCGGGCGCGGGGACGCCGGGTTCGTCGTGATCAACCGGGAAGGCGGCGAGCTGTCGCAGACCTTCCAGACGTCGTTGCCCGCGGGGACCTACTGCAACGTGATGACCGGCGAGCTCTCCGGCGGGTCGTGCACCGGCGATGCGGTGGAGGTCGGCGGGGACGGCAAGTTCACCGCCACCGTCGCCGCCAACTCCGGTGTCGCGTTGCACGCAGGTGCGAAGCTCGGCTGATCTTCCCAGAGATCGGCCATGTCCGAATCAGTCCCATGTTCGTTAGAGGGCTTTTCCGGTTCGGCGCGATCGGTGCTGCGGCATTGGTGACCGATCTGTCCACCGTGGCCGAAAGGCGCCTTCGGGCAAGCCGCTCGAAGGCGCCCTTCGTCGGTCACTCGGGTGGGCGTCGGGCTGTGATGATCATCCGGTCGTGGGCGGCGGTCAGCGGGGCACCGTCGTCGCCGTAGACCTCGACATCCCGGAAACCCGCCTGGTGCAGCCACTCCCGGAGCTCCGGGACGGTGAAGAAGCGCACCGAGTACCGGATCCGGCGGGTCCGGCCGTCGCGGATGATCGTGCGCTCCACGCCCGACCGGAAGTTGACCGGGTCCAGGCGGTGCTGATCGACGGTCATGTCCTCGCCCACCTGGCGGACCACAGTGTCCTGGTAGCGGCGCAGCAGGTTGGTGATGTTGTTCAGCTCCAGGGCGAACTTCCCGCCCGGCCGCAGCGCGGAGCGAGCCTCGCTCAGCACCCGGCGGTTGTCGTCGTCGGAGAAGTAGCCGAACGAGGTGAACCAGCAGATCACCACGTCGAACCTGTTCTCCCACGGCAACTTCCGCATGTCGCCCCGGACGTAGTCGGCCTGCACGCCCTGGGCTTCGGCGTCGTCGCGGGCCTTGTCCAGGAACAGCTGCGTGTAGTCCAGGCCCGTCATCCGGCAGCCGCGGGCCGCCAGCCGGTTGGTCAGCCGACCGTGGCCGCAGGCCAGGTCCAGCAGTTCCACGCCGGGCTCCAGCCCGAGCAGGTCCCAGATCAGCGCGGCTTCCGCCTCACTGCGGGCATCCGTGAGCTCGCGGTAGAAATACAGGTAGTCGTCGTTGAACAGGCCCTCGGTATCGAACTCCGGCTCCGTCATCGGCATCTCCGGTGTCGCCGCGTCCATCGGACGTTCACCAGCTTGACGTGCCGAGATCCGCCGTGCCAACGGATTTTCAGCGCGCCAGGTCGTTCTCGCTGAACCTCGCGTAGCGGATCGTCTGGTTCGCGTCGCCGGAGCTCGGCGAGCCCGCCTCGTAGAGCAGGCCGGCCCAGCCGCCGCCCAGGTTGATCAGGTCCGAGTAGGCCGACCAGGTCGCGTCCACGACCGTGCCCACCTCCTGCCAGGTGGCGCCCTCGTCCGACGACGTGCGGATGCGCATCGTGTGGCGGCGGTGGTCCATGTCCGGATTCGTGTTGTACGGCCCGGAGAACAGGATCAGGTTGTGCGGGTCGCCCGCCGTCGTCGCGCGCAGGCGCACCACCGAGCCCTGCACGACCGGGCCCTTGAGCTGCGGCACGACCTCGAACGGCGCGCGGAACGTCGCCCCGCCGTCCGCGCTGACCGCGTGTGCCCGGTTGCCCTCGGCGATCGTCGTCCCGGAGTTGTCCTGGTTGCGGGCCGCCGCGTAGATCTCGGCGTCGACCGTTTCCAGCAGGCTCAGCTCCTGCGGCTTGATGGCCTTGCCGGTCCGGTCGTCCAGCGCGCCGAGCCGCCAGTTCGTCCCGCCGTCGTCGCTGTAGACGATGCCGGCGCCCTTCACGCCGCCCTCGCCCTCGAAGTTGATGCCCGCCACCATCCGGTTCACGTGCTCGCCCCGGGTCATCTGCAGGCCGTGGCCCGGACCGGTGGCGTACCAGGTGTTCCACTCCGGCTTCGTCAGCTGCGGCTGGGCCACCGGCTTCGTCCACTGTGTACCCTGCGGGTTCGTGCTGTGCTGCAGGAACGGCGTCCGGGTGCAGCCGTTGCCGTTGCACTGCGGGCCCGGGTTGTGCGTCGTCAGCAACGAGATCCGGCCGGTGGCCCGGTCCACGATCGGCACCGGGTTGCCGCGGGTGTCGCCCGCGCCGTCGGTGATCAGCTCCAGCGGCCGCCACGTCTTCCCGTCGTCCGTCGAGCGCTTGAGGACCACGTCGATGTCGCCGGTGTCGTCGCAGTTGTTGTGGCGGCCCTCCGCGAACGCCAGTAGCGTGCTCCGGTCCTGCGTGCGCACCAGAGCCGGGATCCGGAAGCAGTTGTAGCCGCCCTCGCCCTTCATGAAGATCGTCTGCCCGGCGATCGCCAGGGGCTCGCTGGTCGCGGTCGTCTGGGCGGCGCCCAGCAGTAGCAGCGCGGCCCCGGCCGCCGCCCCCGCTAGCTTCGTCATCCGGCGCATGCGCGTCCTACCTTTCGCCGACGAACGGATAACGCATTGCACCGCAGATCCGGTATGTCGGAAAAGAACTTTCCGTCGAACTGTCCGGTAAATGTTTGTCCTAGGTGGCGATCGGCCCAGCGCCGGCTCAGTCGGCCGGATCAACCAGCGCGTCCGCCACGGCCGCGATGTCTTCCGGGCGCACCCGGCAGCAGCCGCCGATCACCTGGGCGCCCGCCGCGCGCCAGCCGCGGGCCTCCTCTGCCGACAGCCGGGCGCGGCCCGTCCACGCGCGCCGCTGCGCATCCCAGTCCTCGCCGCTGTTGGGGTACACGACGATCGGCTTTTCCGTTGCGGCCCGGGCGATCTCGACCGCGGGCAGCACGTCGTCCGGCGCCGAGCAGTTGACGCCGACGGCGATGATCGCGTCGCTGCCCGCCGCCACGGCGAACGCCTCCGCCAGCGGCTGGCCCGCTCGGGTCCGGTCGCCGCTGATGGTGAACGACAGCCAGGCCGGGACGTCCAGGCCGTCGATCGCGTCCACCAGCGCCTCCGCCTCGTCCACGTCCGGGACGGTCTCCAGCGCGAAGACGTCGGGGCGGACCTCCGCCAGCACCTCCAGCCGCGGCCAGTGGAAGTCCTGCAGCCGGCGCTTCGTGAGGCCGTAGCGGCCCCGGTATTCCGAGCCGTCGGCGAGCATCGCGCCGTACGGGCCGATCGACGCCGCCACCCAGCGGTGCCGGCCCGGCTCGACGTCGCCGGCCAGCCGGGCCAGCTCCACGCTCCGCCGCATCAGCCTCGCCGCGTCGGCGCGTTCGATGCCGCGCTCGGCGAAGCCCTCGAAGCTCGCCTGGTAGCTCGCCGTCGTCGCGATCTCCGCGCCCGCCCGGAAGAACGCGGCGTGCGCCGCGACGATCTCCTCCGGCGCGTCCGCCAGCAGGCGTGCCGACCACAGCGCGTCGGACAGGTCGTGGCCCTGCGCTTCCAGTTCGGTGGCCAGGCCGCCGTCCAGGATCATCGATGCGCCGCTGAGGCTGAACGCGTTCATGCACCCACCCTAGTGCGCATCGGGCCGCAGGCCCGACAAACGATCACGCTCCGCACCCGGCGCCACGCTCCGTCACCCGGAGCCCGCGCCCCGCCCGGGTGGCTCAGCCCTTGACGCTGCCCGCCGAGAGGCCGCTGACGAGGAAGCGCTGGACCAGGTAGAACACGATCACCGCGGGCACCGCCACCAGCACCGACGCGGCCGCGAGGTGGCCCCACTCGGCGCGGTTCTGCTGCACGAACACCTGCAGGCCCACCGCCAGCGTCTTCGACCGGTCGCCGGCCGACAGGAACGCCGAGGCGAACGCCACCTCGCTCCAGGCCACGATGAACGAGTAGAACGCCGTCACCGCCAGCCCGGGCTTGGCCAGCGGCAGCACCAGCCGCCAGAACACGCCGAACGGCGACAGCCCGTCCACCCGGCCCGCTTCGTCGATGTCGCCGGGGATCCCGTCGAAGTAGCCCTTGAGCATGTAGGTGCAGAACGGGATCGCGGTGCTGCAGTACACCAGCACCAGCCCGAACGCGCTGCCCTGCAGGCCCAGGCCCAGCAGGATGTTGTACAGCGGCACGATCAGCACCGCGAACGGGAACATCTGCACCACCAGGAACGACAGCAGCAGCCAGCGCCGCCCCGGGAAGCGGAACCGGCTCGCCGCGTAGGCGGTGGTGGCCGCCAGCAGCACCCCGAGCACCGTCGTCAGCGCCGCGATGAGCACCGAATTGCCGAACCAGCTCAGGAACGCGCCCTTGGCGCCGGCGAGCACATCCCGGTAGTTGTCCAAACTGGACTCGTTGAACAGCGTCGGGGTGGCTTCGATCGCCTTGGCGTTCGGCTTGAACGAGACCACGACCACCCAGAACACCGGGAACACCGCGATCAGCGACGCGACGATCAGGGCCGAGTGCAGGCCGATGCTCGCCGCGGTGGACCTCCGGCGCGCCCGGCCCGGCTCGGCGGCCGCGGACGTCGCCTGCAGCGATGCTGCGTCGATGGTCATCTCAGAGCACCTCTCCCCGCCGGGTCATCGCGCGGCGGTAGATCGTCGCGAACACCAGCAGCACCGACAGGATCAGCACTCCGTAGGTGGAGGCGATCGCGTAATCCCGCGTCGCGCCGGCGAAGAACCGCTCGAAGGCGTAGCTGACCAGGATCCTGGTGTGCGGGTTGTTCCCGGTGATCAGGTAGATGACCGGGAACATGTTGAACGTCCAGATCACGCCGAGCAGCACCACCGCGCCGGAGACCGGCCTCAGCCCCGGCAGCGTCACGTGCATGAACCGGTGCCACGGCGACGCGCCGTCCATCTCCGCGGCCTCGTACAGGTCCGCCGGGATGGCCTGCAAGCCGCCCAGCAGCGCCACCATCATGAACGGCACGCCCAGCCACACGTTCACGACGATCACCGACACCAGCGCCAGGTCCGACTGCCCGAGCCACACCTGCGCGGGCAGCCCCACCGACTCCAGCGCCCAGTTGATCAGCCCGTACTCGGCGTTGAACAGGTACCGCCAGGCGAACGCGCTGATGAACACCGGCACGGCCCACGGCAGGATCAGCAGCACCCGGTACAGCCCGCGCAGCCGCATCCGCCGGTTGAGCAGCAGCGCCAGCGCCAGCCCGATCCCGTAGTGGCAGGCCACGCACGCGGAGGTCCAGATCAGCGTGCGCACCAGCGTCGACCAGAACGAGCCGTACGCCGGATCGCCGGAGAGCACGTTCAGGTAGTTGGCCGGCCCGACGAACTCGTAGCTCGCCTCGCGGTCCAGCACCGGGTTGGCGATGTTGGTGTCGTTGATGTCGGTGAACGAGAAGAACAACCCCTGCAGCAGGGGGAACACCACGAGCAGCGCGAGCACTGCGACGACGGGCGAGATCATCGCGTAGACGAACCAGTGCCGCGCCAGGAGATTCCGCAACCGCATTGAAGCCGCCTCAGAACTTTGTTGGTGGATTCGGTTCCGGTCCTCGCCCCCGACGCGACGCCGGCCGCACGCCCGCGGAGCGCGAAGAACGGTCCGGGTTTCAGCGCAGCGCGTAGTCGGTCAGGACCGAGGTCTTGTAGGTCTGCGCCGTTTCGTCCAAGGCCTTCTGGACGTCCTTGCGCCCGGACAGGATGTCGGCGTACGAGGTCTGCAGCGGTTCGAGGAGTTCGCTGTTCTCCGGGATCCACGGCCGGGAGTGCGCGTTGGTCGCCAGCGGCCGGAACGCGGACACCACCGGGTTCTGCGCCACGGCGGGGACGTCGTAGGCGGACTTGCGGGTCGGCAGCAGCCCGAGCTTCTCCGCGACCTTCGCCTGGTTCTCCGCGCTGCTCATGCACTGGACGAACTTCACCGATGCCTCGGTGGCGTCGCTGCCCTGCCGGATCACGTAGTCGTGCCCGCCCACGGGCGACGGCGTCGCGGAGCCCGGAACCGGGGCGATGCCGAGGTTCGACGGGTCGGCGAACGGCTCCGATTCGGTGAACTCCGAGACCGCCCACGGCCCGTCGATGACCATCGCGACCTCGCCGCTGGTGAACGCCGCCTTCATGCTGCTGTAGGAGTTCGGCTGGTCCAGCGCGGTGCGGGCGGCCTTCGCGTCGATGAGGTCCTTGGCGACCTGCACGCCGCGCACCGCTTCCGGCGCGTTCACCGTGATCAGCCGCGCCTCGGTGTCCACGAGGTCGCCGCCGAAGGTGTAGATGAACGGCAGCGCGTAATACTCGTCGTTGTTGATGAACAGTGCTCGGTCGCCGCCGAGCTTCGGCGCGACGGCCTTCAGCTCGTCCCAGCTCTTCGGCGGGGTCACGCCGGCCTCCGCGAGCTGCTTCTTGTTGTAGAACAGCGCGAGCGCGTCGGTGACCTGCGGGACGCCGTAGGTCTTGCCCTGGAACTTGGTGGATTCCAGCGGTGCGGCGAGGAAGTCGCCGGTGTCGGCGGCCAGCGGGGTGCCGGAGAGGTCCTGGATCAGCCCGGCCTGCGCCAGCTGCGCGACCCAGCCGACGTCGGCGCGCAGCACGTCGGGTCCCTGCCCGCCCTGCGCCGCGGTCTTGTAGTTGTTCAGCGCCTGGTCGAAGGCGACCGCTTCGACGCGCACCTGGTAGCCGCCGGTGCGGCCGCACTCGGCGGCGATCTCGCCGAACACCGGGCTTTCCGCGGATCCGCTGGTGTCCCAGAAGACGACCTCGCCGGCGTTCCCGGCGTCGCTCCCGCAGCCGGCGGTGAGCGCGCCGACCAGGCCCAGGGCGGCGGCGACCGTGGCCCTTGATCTCATGTCCGGACCTCCTGTTTGCAAAAATTTGCGAACGACTGGCGTTAAATTCCATACCCGAAATGTGATGCAAGTCAAGGTGTTCAGGTATAAATGGGTGGCGGAGCGGCGAGCTGAGTTGCGCGATGATTGCAAAATATTTCGGCTGTGTGCAGGATTGTGGCGGCAAACGGTCCCGGTGCGGAGGAGCGGAGCAGTGGCGGGTCTGGCCGATATCGCCCAGGCGGCAGGGGTGAGCGTGTCCACGGTGAGCCGGGTGCTCAACCGCAAGGCCGGCATCAAGGAGGAGACCCGCCAGCGCGTGCTCGAAGTGCTCAGCCAGATGCCGCACACCGCGCGCGGCGTCGGCGCCCTGCGCCGCACCGGCGTCGTCGGCCTGCTGGTGCCGGAACTGTCCAACCCGGTCTTCCCGGCCTTCGCCGAAGCCCTGGAAAGCCGTGCCGCGCTGGCCGGTTACGCGACGCTGCTGTGCAACACGCGCGCCGCGATGACCGAGCGGGAGTACGTCCGGATGCTGGTGGCGCGGGGCGTCGAGGGCATGATCTTCGTGTCGCCGGAGATCGCCAACCCGGACAACGACGAGCGCAAGAGCCGCAACTACTACGAGGAGCTCGGCGCCGAAGGCGTCCGGATGGTGTTCGTCAACGGCGGCGCGCCGAGCCTGGACGTCCCGGACATCACCGTCGACGAGCACCTCGCGGGCTACGCAGCCGCGACGCACCTGCTCGAACTCGGCCACCGGCGGATCGGCTTCGTCAGCGGCCCGGCCCGCGCGCTCCCGTCCCGGCTGAAGCGGGCCGGCTGGGCCGCAGCGCTGGAGGAAGCCGGCGTCGAACCGGTCGCCGAGCTCGTCGCGAACGCGCCGTTCGGCGCGGAGGGCGGCGCCGAGGCGATGGGCCGGCTGCTCGACGGCCCGCGACCGACCGCGGTGCTCTGCTCGTCGGACGTCATGGCGCTCGGCGCGATGCGCGAAGCCAAGCGCCGCGGGCTGAGCACTCCCGAGGACCTCTCGGTGGTCGGCTTCGACGACATCCCGCTGGCCGCATACTGCCAGCCCGCGCTCACCACGCTGGCGCAGCCCATCCACGACATGGCCGCCGCGGCGGTCGACGAGCTCGCGCGGCAGCTCGACCCGGACGAGCCGGGGCGCGGCTCGGCGGGCTTCAGCCGCATGTTCCGCCCGACCCTCATCGCCCGGGAATCCACCCGGCGGATCTGAGATGGCCTGCGGAACGAAGATGCCGAGCGCCAAGGCCGCAAGTTGTCGTCAGGCAAGCGGCGCAGCCGCTTTTTCTTTCGCCACGCTCGCAACTTGCACCGCCGCGGGTTCTCAGACGTCGTCTGGCGAGGACAGCCCCGATGCCGCGTATTGGTCATACGTAAGTCGGGGCTCCCACAGTCCAGGCGGCGTCTGAGGTTCCGCTACCCGCACCGCTACGGAAATTGATCACATACTTCAAAGGACGGGAGCAGGGATGTCTCAGAACTGGTGGCGGGACGCGGTCGTCTACCAGGTCTACGTGCGCAGCTTCGCCGACAGCGACGGCGACGGCATCGGAGACCTGGCCGGGGTGCGCAACCGGTTACCGCACCTGGTGCGGCTCGGCGTCGATGCCGTGTGGCTGACCCCGTTCTACCCGTCCCCGATGGCGGACGGCGGCTACGACGTGGCCGACTACTGCGACGTGGACCCGATGTTCGGCACGATGGCCGACTTCGACGAGCTGCTCGCGCAGGCGCATTCGCTCGGGCTGCGGGTCCTGGTCGACGTGGTGCCCAACCACACCTCCGACCGGCACGCGTGGTTCGCCGAGGCGCTGACGGCCGCCCCCGGCGCCGCGGCCCGGGACCGCTACGTCATCCGGGACGGGCGGGGCGCGGACGGCGAACTCCCGCCCAACGACTGGGAATCCATCTTCGGCGGTCCGGCGTGGACCAGGCTCGCCGACGGCCAGTGGTACCTGCACCTGTTCGCGCCGGAGCAGCCCGACCTGAACTGGCGCAACCAGCAGGTGCGCGCGGACTTCCGGAAGGTGCTGGCGTTCTGGCTGGACCGCGGCGTCGACGGCTTCCGGATCGACGTCGCGCACGGCATGATCAAGCACCCGGACCTGCCGGACGCCGGGCTGGACAAGCAGATCTCCCTGCTGGGGCGCGGCGAACTGCCATACTTCGACCAGGACGAGGTGCACGAGATCTACCGCGACTGGCGGCAGCTGTTCGACTCCTACGAGGGCGCGCGCATCGGGGTGGCCGAGGCGTGGGCGTCGACCAGCGAGCGGCTGGCGCGCTACGTCCGGCCCGACGAACTGCACCAGGCGTTCAACTTCGCGCTGCTGGAAGCGCCGTGGTCGGCGGCCGGCTTCCGGACCGTGGTCGAGGAATCGCTGGCCACCACCGCCCGGGTCGGCGCCACCACGACGTGGGTGCTCGGCAACCACGACGTGCCGCGACCGGTGACCCGTTACGGCGATGGCGAGGCGGGGACGCGGCGGGCCCGCGCCGCCGCCCTGTTCAGCTTCGCCCTGCCCGGCTCGGTGTACGTCTACCAGGGCGAGGAGCTCGGCCTGTCCGAGGTGCTGGACCTGCCCGACGAGGTGCGGCAGGACCCGATCTGGGAGCGCTCCGGCCGCACCGACCGGGGCCGTGACGGCTGCCGGGTGCCGATCCCGTGGTCCGGCGAGCAGCCGCCGTTCGGCTTCAGCTCAGTGGACGGCTGGCTCCCGGCGCCAGGGGAGTGGGCGGAGTCGACTGTGGCCGCGCAGGACGCCCGCGACGGTTCGGTGCTGCGGACCTACCGCGACGCTTTGGCCCTGCGGCGCGGAAATCCGGCGCTCGGCGACGGCACCTTGCAGTGGCTCGACGCGCCGGACGACGTGCTGATCTTCCGCCGGGGACCGGACTTCGCGTGCGCGGTGAACTTCGGTGCCTCGCCCGTCGAGCTGGACCTGCCGGGAGACCTGCTGCTGCGCAGCGACGGCGCGGCCGACTGGAGCGGGACGCTGCCCGCCGACACCGCGATCTGGCTGACGACGGGAAAGATTAACCACGAATCCTCCTAACAGGTCTGTTCTTGCCCGACCCGCCGTGATCGCATGAATCCCCCTGGTACAGGAGGTGGTTCATGTTTCGACGATTAGGCACGGGCCTGGCGGCGGTGGTGCTCGCCGCGCTCGGCGTGGTCGGGTTCGGGCAGGCGCCCGCGTCCGCCGCACCGAACTTCCAGGTCCCATTCCAGTGCGGGCAGACCGTCACGGCCGCGACCTTCAGCGGTCACAGCCCGCAGAACTCGGTGGACTTCCAGAAGTCCGGCATCACCGGGATGCCGGTGCTGGCCTCGGCGGCGGGCACCGTGACCCGGGTGGCGAACGAGGGCAACGTCAGCTACGGCCGCTGGATCGAGATCGACCACGGCAGCGGCTGGCGGACCCGCTACGCCCACCTGTCCACCCAGAGCGTGTCGGTGGGGCAGAAGGTGAGCCTCGGCACGAAGATCGGCACGGCGGGCGCGACCGGCGGCGTCACCGGCCCCCACCTGCACTACGAACAGCGGCTCAACGGCGCCGTGGTCAAGGCGACGCTCAACGGCGTCGCGGTGCCCTACTACGGCCACACGTCGTTCACCAGCAAGAACAACTGCAACGGCAACCCGCACTCGCCGACGGAGGTGTGCGGGTCCGGCTACAGCGTGATCGACGAGGCGGGCCTGTCCGGCGCGGGCACGGTCTACCTGCTCTACAACGCCTCGAACAAGAACAACTGCGTCGTGACGCTGAAGGCGACCTCGCTCGGCACCGCCTCGCCGACGGCGGCGTTCCTCGAGGTGCAGGGGAAGACCCGGGTGACCGACTCCGGCAACTTCACGTACTACGCGGGCCCGGTCCGCCAGGAGGCGGGCACGACCTGCGTCAAGTGGGGCGGCTCGGTGGGCACGAACTCGTACAGTAGTCCCTTTGAACACTGTGGGTAGCGGATGAAGTATGATCCGCATGCTCCCGTCGACAGCCAAGCCGGGAACGATGCCGCCGGATGGGCGGTGTACAGCGCGGGCAGGCCCCAAGGCCAAGTCCTCGGCGAGAGTCGGGAGGCGGTTCCGCGAACCACCCTGGTTGCACATGCGGACCAGGAATCTTCCGCCCCGGTGGGAGAGGACATCAAGCCAGCCCCTTCGAGCACCGAGCGGAGAGGCCGAGGTCAAGTCCAGGTGGGGATAGAACGCAGTTTCTGAATTGAAAACGGCCCGCTCCATGTTAGGAGCGGGCCGTTTCGCGCGATCGTTCAGAGGCGGACCGGGTAGTGGGGCTCCGGGACCTCGGGGGACAGGCGGCCCTCGATGAAGATCCCGTGCCAGAGCATGAACACCAGCAGCGCCCACAGGCGGCGGCTGTGGTCCAGCACCCCGGAGCGGTGCTCCTCCAGCAGCTGCAGCACCGCCGTGCGGTCGAGCAGGTGGTCGGTCTGCGACTGCTGGATGATGTTGCGCGCCCAGTCGTGCATCTCGTCGCGCAGCCAGTGCTTGATCGGCACCGGGAAGCCGAGCTTGCGCCGGTTGATCACGTGCGCGGGCACCACCTGGTACATCGCCTGGCGCAGCGCGTACTTCGTGGTCTCCCGGGTGATCTTCTGCTCCAGCGGGATGGTGCTGGCGACCCGGAACACCTCCGGGTCCAGGAACGGCACCCGCAGCTCCAGCGAGTTGGCCATCGTCACTTTGTCGGCCTTGACCAGGATGTCGCCGCGCAGCCAGGTGAACAGGTCCACGTGCTGCATCCGCGTCACCGGGTCCCAGCCCGCCGACTGCCGGTACGGGCCGGCCGTGACGTCCTTGTGCGACACGCCCGGGTCGAAGCTGCGCATCACGTTGCGGAGCTGGTCGTCGCGGAAGATGCGCGCGTTGCCGTAGTAGCGCTCTTCCAGGCTCAGCGCGCCGCGACGCAGCAGGTCCTTGCCGCGCACTCCCTCCGGGATGGCGGTGGAGACCTTGCCCATCGCCTTGCGCAGCGCGCCCGGCACCTTCTCGAACGGCGCCAGCGACAGCGGCTCGCGGTAGATCGTGTAGCCGCCGAACAGCTCGTCGGCGCCCTCGCCGGAGAGCACCACCTTGACGTGCTGGCGCGCCTCCCGGGCGATGAACCACAGCGGCACCAGCGCCGGGTCGGCCACCGGGTCGTCGAGGTACCAGATGATCAGCGGCAGCGTCTCCATCATCTCCTCGGCGGAGACGGTGCGGACCACGTGCTTGACGCCGATCGCCGCGGCCGACTCGGCGGCCACGTCCACCTCCGAGTAGCCCTGCCGCTCGAAGCCGGTGGTGAAGGTGATCAGGTTCGGGTTGTGCTCCTTGGCCAGCGCCGCGATGGCCGTGGAATCGACGCCGCCGGAGAGGAACGAGCCGACGGTGACGTCCGCGCGCATGTGCTTGGCGACGGAGTCGCGCATCACGTTCACGATCTCGTCGTGCAGGCGCCGCGCGTCGGCGTCGGTGTTGACCGGCCGGGACTGGAAGTTCGGCTGGAAGTACCGCTCGGTGACCAGCTGCCCGCCCGGGGACACGGTGAACGAGGTGCCCGACTCGATGCGGCGGATCTGCCGGTGCAGCGTCTCCGGCTCCGGCACGTACTGCAGCACCATGTAGTGCTGCAGCGCCTTGTGGTCAAGCTCCTCGGCGATCCGGAGCGTGCTGGCCAGGCTCAACAGGCTCTTCTTCTCGCTGGCGAACGCCACGCCGCCCGGCCCGGCCGCGTAGAACAGCGGCTTGATGCCGAACGGGTCGCGCGCCCCGAAGACCACCTTGCGCTCGTTGTCCCAGATGAGGAACGCGAACATGCCGCGCAGCCGGCCGACCACCGAGGTGCCGAGGTAGTGGTACGCGGCGACGATCACCTCGGTGTCGCCGTCGGTGCTGAACCGGGCCCCGAACCGCTCGATCAGCTCGGCGCGCAGCTCCAGGTAGTTGTAGATCTCACCGTTGAAGTTGATGGTGTAGCGCTGCGGGGTCTCCGGCGGGCCCCAGGTCAGCGGCTGGTGCGAATGCTCCAGGTCGATGATCGACAGCCGGTTGAAGCCGAAGACCACCTCACCGCCGTGCCAAGTGTCGCTTTCGTCCGGGCCCCGGTGTCGTTGACACGGCAGCGCATTGGCCACCGCGTTAACGGCGAAGCCGGCGTTCTCTTCGGTGGGACAAATGAGTCCAAGCAGGCCGCACACGCGTCTGGTGCACCTCTTCGAATCGGCGGTGTCGTCTTCAGCCCCCCACAGCTGGCCCCAGTATGCCGTCCGTCCGGCCGCGCGCTGCACGCGCGGGGGCCCGCGGAGGCCGCGCTCGGACGCCTGGCGGCGATCTACGCCCCCGGAGCAGTATCGCGGCTACACCTGGGCTAGGCTCTGCGCAGGATTCCGGCGGCAGATCCCCGGTGTCGTCTCAGGACGAGGCCGGGATCACCAGGCCGCAGTGGAGAGCTTTGCACGAGGAGGCGTCGCGCAGTGGGCCTGAAGGAGGGGACCCGAGTGCCACGGCTGGTCAAGGTCGCTGGTCTGATCGGCCTGGTTGGTGTCGCGGCCACGGGCTGCACGACCGACGAGGTCCTGCGGTTCGGCTGGCCAGAGGGTGTCACCCCGCAGGCCGAGGCGATGCGGAACCTGTGGACTTGGTCGGTAATCGCGGCACTCGCGGTCGGTGTGATGGTGTGGGCGCTGATCTTCTGGACAGTCGCCTTCCACCGCAAGAAGAAGAACCACGAGGAGCTCCCTCGGCAGTTCCAGTACAACCTGCCGCTCGAGCTGATCTACACGGCGATCCCGTTCGTGATGGTCGTCGTGCTGTTCTACTTCACGGCGGTCACCCAGAACACGGTGCTGGCCAAGCCGGCCAACCCGGACCAGCGGGTGAACGTGGTCGCGTTCCAGTGGAACTGGGAGTTCAACTACCCGGAGTACAAGACCCCGGACGGGCAGCCGGTGCGCACCATCGGCAGCAGCAGCGAGATCCCGCTGCTGGTCGTCCCGGTCGACGAGCGGGTCGAGTACAGCATCTCCGCGACCGACGTGATCCACTCGTTCTTCGTTCCGGAGTGGCACTTCAAGCGGGACACCTTCCCGTACCCGGACAAGAACAACCAGGACAACATCTTCCAGAACACCATCAACCGCGAAGGTTCCTTCGTCGGCCGGTGCGCGGAGCTGTGCGGCACGTACCACTCGATGATGAACTTCGAGGTGCGGGCGCTGTCCCAGGACAAGTTCGACCGGTACATGCAGCTGCGGACGCAGGTCAACCCGCAGACCGGCCAGCCGTACACCGCCGCCGAGGCGCTCGGCTCCATGAACTGCGGCGAGCTGTGCACCCCGCACGCGGTGACCGGCGTTCCGTTCAACACCGAGCGCACCGGCGGCGTGCCGTCCGGTCAGGTCGGGGCCAAGTAGGAGTGCCCTCGGCAGGGCGTACGGCGTGAGAGCGAGGACTCCATGAAGGTCGAATCCAAGATCTTCAACTACATCACCATCTTCTTCTTCCTGTCCGCGATCGTGTACGGGGTCTGGGCCAAGGAGCCGGTCGGCACCGTGGCGCTGATCCTGGTCGGCGGTCTGTCCCTGATCATCGGCAGCTACTTCTCGTTCGTGGCTCGCCGCATCGAGGACCGGCCGGAGGACAACCCCGACGCCGAGATCAGCGACGGCGCCGGCGAGCTGGGCTTCTTCAGCCCGGGCAGCTACTGGCCGGTGGGCCTGGCGGCCTCCGCCGCCTTCGCCGGCCTCGCCCTGGCGTTCTTCCACGTGTGGATGATCGTCATCGCCGTCGGCTTCGTGCTGATCATGGTCGCGGGCCTGGTGTTCGAATACCACACCGGTCAGAGCGACCACTGACGACCGCACCGATCGCAGGCCCCCGAGTCCACCGGACCCGGGGGCCTGCGCCGGTTTAGGATCATTTCCAGCGCCCTTCGAGGCCGCGAACCCGCAGCAGGAGGTTTTTGCCGTGATCACCGCGATCGTGCTGATCCAGACCGCCGCCGACCGCCTGACCGAGGCGGCCCAGGAGATCGCCGACCTCGACGGCGTGGACGAGGTCTACTCCTGCGCGGGCGACGTCGACCTGATCGCGATGCTGCGGGTGTCCCGACACGAGGACCTGGCCGAGATCGTGCCGGGCCGGATCAACAAGGTCGAGGGCGTCCTGGGCACCGACACCCACATCGCGTTCCGCTCCTACTCCCGGAAGGACACCGAGGCCGCGTTCTCCATCGGCCTCGAAGACCAGTGATCGACCCCTCGTGAGCGTTCGCTCCGGTAAGAACCGGCTTCAGCGCTCACGACCGGACGAGACGACTCGTGAGTGCTGACTCCGGTTCCAACCGGCTTCAGCACTCACGAGCGGTTCAGGCGCCGAGCTGGGCGCGGAGAGCGCTGGAGCGGACCGCCCAGCGGGCGAGGAGGTCCGCGGCGGCACCGGAGTCGATCGCGTTCGCGACGCGCTCCAAACCGGCGCTGAGCTGGCCGCTGAGGTCCGTTCCCGGCCCGTCGTAGGCCACGGCCGCGCCGGCCGCGTTGAGCAGCACAGCGTCCCGCACCGGACCCTTGGCGCCGGCCAGGAGGTCGCGGACCGCCTTCGCGTTGACCACCGCGTCGCCGCCCTTCAGGTCCTCCGGGCGGCTGAGAGCGATGCCGAAGTCCCGCGGGTCGAGCCGGTCCTCGCGGACCGTGCCGTCGTGCACCGCCCACACCGTGCTGGCGGCCGTGGTGGTGATCTCGTCCATGCCGTCGTCACCGCGCACCACCAGCGCGGAATTGCCGCGGGCGGCGAACACCTCGGCCACCACCGGCGCCATCCGCGGGTCGGCGCAGCCGATCAGGCCGGCCGCCGGCCGCGCAGGGTTGGTCAGCGGCCCGAGCACGTTGAACGCCGTCGGGATGCCGATCTCGCGGCGGGGCCCGCCCGCGTACTTGAACGCCGGGTGGAACACCGGCGCGAAGCAGAAGCCGATGCCGACCTCTTCGATGCAGCGCCGCACGCCCTCGGGCACCAGGTCGATGGCGACGCCGAGCTCCTCCAGCACGTCCGCCGTGCCGCACTTCGACGAGGCGGCCCGGTTGCCGTGCTTGACCACGGTGACGCCGGAGGCGGCGAGCACGATCGCGGCCATCGTGGAGATGTTCACGCTGCCGGTGCGGTCGCCGCCGGTGCCGACGATGTCCACCGCGCGCTGCGTAATCTCCAGGGGCCGGGCGTGCGCGAGCATGGCGTCGGCCATGCCGCGGACCTCGGCGGGCGTCTCGCCCTTGGCGCGCAGTGCGACCACGAAGGCCGCGATCCGCGCCGGGCTGGCCTCGCCGGACATGATCAGGTCCATCGCCCAGGCGGTGTCCTCCGCGGAGAGATCCTCACCCGCGACGAGGCTGCCCAGCAGTCCCGCCCAGTTTCCCGCCTTGGTTCCCACGTTCTTCACTCCGTCTTCAGCGAGCGGGTCTTCAGCGAGCGGCGGCCCGGGACCGCGCGCCCCGCAGCGGCGATGCCTCCCGCCCGGGTGGCCGCGCCGCTGTGCAAATCATCCCGCAATGCGCGGTCAGGCGGGTACCGGCTTGCCCTGCGAGCGCAGGACCTCCGCGACCGTCTCCGCGGCGGCGAGCGGGTCCAGCGGGTGCACCAGGACCGCGTCGGCCTGGGACCAGGTCGCCAGCCACCGGTCGTCCTTGCGGCGGACCGCGACCACCACCGGCGGGCACTGCTCGATCTCGTTCTTCAGCTGCCGGGACACGCCCATGCCGCCGGTCGGCTGCGCCTCGCCGTCCAGGATCACCAGGTCCACGCGTCCCGCGTCGACCTCGCTGAGCACGTCCGCGACGGTGCCGGCCTCGACGTAGTGCAGCCGCGCGAGATCCGGGGCCGGGCGGCGCCCGATCGCTGTGATGATCGCCTCCCTGACCTCGGGGCGATGGCTGAACACGAGAACGTTCGTGGTCGGTGTGCTCATCACTAGCTCCTCGCTGGTCGGCGCAGGATGGGTCCGTCGGATGCTATCGGCCCGACCGGGGCGAACAGTAGCCGCCCGGGCAAATCGATCAACCGGAAGTCGATCAGCTCGGCCGGTCCGCGGCGGGTTGCAGCGCGTCCCAGCCGAAGGATTCGCCGCCGTGCCGCTGGGCGAGACCGGCCATCCGGGAGCTCTCCTGTGAGCAATGCAACGCATCGAGTTGCTGGACACGGAGCGCGATCAGCGCGGTCAGGCCCGGCGCGGCGTGCTCTTCACCGCGCCCACCAGGGCGAACGGACCAGCCGTCGGCGTCCAGCAGGGCCCGTGCGGACTCGATCGAGTGATCCGGGAGGGCCAGGTGGTGGCGCAACACCGCAGGTAGTCCGGGGTGCCAGCGCGCCGACCGCGCGAGGGCGGCCGAGGCTGCCTCGGTTTCGTCGAACGCGGTCACGACGATCTCCAGGCCGGGGTCGTCGATGCTGATCACGGGCCTGCTCCGGGCGCGGCGGCCTGCTCTGAAGGCCGACCAGCTCGCGCGGATGCCTTTCACGGTGCGTTACCTCCGGGTTGCAATCCGATCACCCTCCGGCGGACGGCCGGACCCGAGGGCGCGAGGGGAAAACGTGCAAGACATAATGCGTCGCGTGACAACGGCAGCGCCCTCAATCAGTCAACGCGTGCATTCGCTGAACCGGCCGAACATGGTCAGCGTAGGCACCATCGTTTGGTTGGCCAGCGAGCTGATGTTCTTCGCTGGGCTCTTCGCCATGTTCTTCACGGTGAAGGCGCAGAACGAGGGCGCGTGGCCCCCACCGCCCACTCACCTGAACCTCCCGTTGGCCCTCCCGTTCACGATCATCCTGGTGGCGTCCTCGTTCACCTGTCAGTGGGGCGTGTTCGCGGCGGAGCGGGGTGACGTCTTCGGCCTCCGCCGGTGGTACGTGATCACCCTGATCATGGGCACGATCTTCGTCTTCGGGCAGGGCTACGAGTACTCGCAGCTCGTCGCGCACGGGACCACGATCGCGTCCTCGGCCTACGGCACGGTCTTCTACATGACGACCGGCTTCCACGGTCTGCACGTCATCGGTGGGTTGATCGCCTTCGTCTTCCTGATCATCCGGACGAAGCTCAGCAAGTTCACGCCGGCCCAGGCCATCGCGGCCATCGTGGTGTCTTACTACTGGCACTTCGTGGACATCGTGTGGATCGGGCTGTTCGCCGTGATCTACCTCGTCCCCTGATGGATGAAGCAGGGTCCTTGGCCCATGAAGCAAGGTCCCTGTGATCGGCTTCTCGAACGAGGTCGAAACCGAACACCCCGAACCGGACAGCAAGGGTTGCCGCTCTCATGACCACCAACAAGAAACGGAACCGCGCGGGCTCGAAGCTTAAGCGGCGGATCTCCGGTGTACTGGCGTTGGGCATCGCGCTGGTGGGTGCCGGTGGGCTGTACACCGTCGTGACTCCCGAGCCGCAGACCGCGCATGCCGCCGCGGACCCGGCTTTGGTGAGGCAGGGCGAGCAGCTCTACAACAACGCCTGCATCTCCTGCCACGGCTCGAACCTCCAGGGCGTCCAGGACCGCGGTCCGAGCCTGGTCGGCGTCGGCGAGGCCGCCGTGCACTTCCAGGTCGCCACCGGCCGGATGCCGATGGTGCGCCAGGAAGCGCAGGCGACGCGCAAGCCGCCGAAGTTCAACCCGGAAGAGATCGACGCGCTGGCCGCCTACGTGCAGACCTACGGCGGTGGGCCGGAGTCGCCGAAGCAGACCGGCGAGGCGCTGCAGGGCGGCAACACCGCGCGCGGCGGCGAGCTCTTCCGGCTCAACTGCGCGTCCTGCCACAACTTCACCGGTCGCGGCATCGCGATGTCCTCCGGCAAATTCGCGCCGAACCTGGAGCCCGCCACCGAGCAGGAGATCTACGAGGCGATGCTCACCGGCCCGCAGAACATGCCGAAGTTCTCGGACCGGCAGCTGACGCCGGAGGAGAAGCAGGACATCATCGGCTACATCAAGTCGGTCACCAACGGCAACAACAACCCGGGTGGTAACGACCTGGGCGGCTACGGGCCCGGGCCGGAAGGCGTCATCGCTTGGGTGGTCGGGCTCGGCGCGCTGATCGGCCTCACCCTGTGGATCGGAGCCAGGGCATGAGTGAGCAGAAGAACGAATACACAGAGGCCGAACTGGCCGAGATGAGCCGCGACGAGAAGGTCCGGCTCGGCCTGGCGCTCGACGACGTCGAACTTGTCGAGTACCGGGACAACTTCCCCGTCCCGGGGACCCGGGCGGAGCGCCGCGCGGAGCGGGCGGTCGCCGCCTGGTTCACCCTCGCCGGCCTGTCGGCGCTGGCGTTCATCGCGGTCTTCGTGTTCTGGCCGTGGAGCTACCAGCCGCCGTCGGACGAGCGCGCGCACTTCATCTACTCCCTGTACAACCCGCTGATCGGTTTCTTCTTCGGCCTGGCGATCCTGGCCGTCGGCATCGGCGTGGTGCAGTACCAGAAGAAGTTCATCCCGCACGAGGTCGCAGTCCAGCAGCGGCACGACGGTCACGGTTCCGACGAGGTCGACCGGCAGACCACCGCCGCGCTGCTCGCCGATGCGGGCGTCCGCAGCGGCATCTCCCGCCGGTCGATGATTCGCCGCACCGCGGGCTTCGGCGCCGGTGCGTTCGGGGTCGGCGCGGGCGTGTTCGCCATCGGCGGCCTGGTCCGCAACCCGTGGGCGACCGAGGGCCCGGAGTCGCTGCAGCACACCGAGTGGCTGTCGGAGAACGGCGAGAAGACCTACCTGCGCCGCAACACCGGCAACCCGCACGAGATCTCCCTGCTGCGGCCGGAGGACATCGACGCGGGTGGCTTCGAGACGGTCTTCCCGTTCCGTGAGTCCATGCGGCACGACGAGCACGAGCTCGAGGCCTCGATGAAGAAGGGCGACGCGCCGGTCATGCTGATCCGGCTTCGCCCCGGCAGCCAGCCGGTCAAGCGCAAGGGGCAGGAAGACTTCAACTACGGCGACTTCTACGCCTACTCGAAGATCTGCACCCACGTCGGCTGCCCGACCTCGCTGTTCGAGCAGCAGACCGGGCGCCTGCTCTGCCCGTGCCACCAGTCGCAGTTCGACGTGGTCAACACCTACGCCAAACCGGTGTTCGGTCCGGCCACCCGGGCACTGCCCCAGCTGCCGATCGCGGTGGACGAAGAGGGCTATTTCGTGGCCAAGGGCGACTTCATCGAACCGGTCGGCCCGGCATACTGGGAGCGTAACGCATGAGTTCGATCACTCGACCGACGAAGTCGGAGAGCGCTGCGTACCGCAAGGTGGCCACGGCGGCCGACGAGCTCGACTCGCGGTACCAGCTGGCCAAGGGCATGCGGCGGCAGCTCAACAAGGTCTTCCCCACGCACTGGTCGTTCCTGCTCGGGGAGATCGCGCTCTACACGTTCATCATCCTGATCGTGACGGGCGTCTACCTGACGTTGTTCTTCGACCCCTCCATGGAGGAGGTCATCTACAACGGCGTCTACCAGAACCTCCAGGGCGTCCCGATGTCGCGGGCGATGGAGACGACGCTGAACATCTCGTTCGAGGTGCGCGGCGGTCTGTTCGTCCGCCAGCTGCACCACTGGGCGGCGCTGCTGTTCGTCGCGGCGATGGCGGCGCACATGTTCCGGGTGTTCTTCACCGGTGCGTTCCGCCGCCCGCGCGAGAGCAACTGGACCATCGGTGCCCTGCTGTTCATGCTGGGCATGTTCGAGGGCTTCTTCGGCTACTCGCTGCCGGACGACCTGCTCTCCGGCACCGGTATCCGGGCGACCCTGTCCGGCATCGTGCTGTCGATCCCGGTGCTCGGCACCTGGATCCACTGGGCGCTGTTCGGTGGCGAGTTCCCGGGCACGGAGATCATCCCGCGGTTGTACGTGCTGCACGTGCTGGTGATCCCGGGCGTCATGCTCGGCCTCGTCGCGGTGCACCTGGCGCTGGTCTGGTACCAGAAGCACACCCAGTTCCCCGGCGTGCGGCGCAAGGAGAACAACGTCGTCGGCGTCCGGATCATGCCGGTCTTCGCCCTCAAGGGCGGTGCGTTCTTCGCGCTGGTCACCGGCGTGTGCGCGATCCTGGCCGGCGTCTTCCAGATCAACGCGGTCTGGAACATCGGCCCGTACAACGCCTCCCAGGTGTCGGCGGCCTCGCAGCCCGACTGGTACCTGATCTGGGCGGACGGCATCCTGCGGATCTGGCCAGCATGGGAGCTCTACCTCGGGCCGTACACGGTTCCGCCGGTGTTCTTCGCCGGTGTCATCGGCATGGGCATCCTGTTCACGCTGCTGATGACCTACCCGTTGATCGAGCGCAAGCTCAGCAAGGACAACGCGCACCACAACCTGCTCCAGCGGCCGCGTGACGCGCCGGTCCGCACCAGCCTCGGCATGATGGCGCTGACGCTGTTCGGCGTGCTGATGATCTCGGGTGCGAACGACATCGTCGCGTTCCAGTTCAACATCTCGCTGAACGCGATGACCTGGGCCGGCCGCATCGGCCTGCTGGTGCTCCCGCCGCTGGTGTACTACATCACCTACCGGGTCTGCCTGGGCTTGCAGCACAGCGACCGCGAGGTGCTGGACCACGGCGTGGAGACGGGCATCATCAAGCGCCTGCCGCACGGCGAGTTCATCGAGGTCCACCAGCCGCTGGGCCCGGTGGACGACCACGGTCACCCGGAGGCGCTGCCCTACCAGGGCGCTCCGGTGCCGAAGAAGATGAACAAGCTCGGCGCGGCCGGCCGCCCGGTGAAGGGCAGCCTGCTCACCCCGGACCCGTCCGAGGAGACCGCAGCGCTGGAGCGCGCTCGGCACGACGACGTGGCCCGCGACGCGGAGCGCGAGCTGACGGCGGGCAAGCCGCAGCAGCCCACCGAGTAAGGCGAGTACGAGCGAGGCCCGGTACCCGAGAGGGTGCCGGGCCTCGTCGTTTCTGGGAGCGCGGCGGGCGAAGGGCGACTACGTTCTCCGGCGTGGCAACGATCAGGGATCCAGAAATCCGCGCCTTCCTCGAAGCGGGCACCCGCACCGGCAAGCTCGGCTTCACCGCGAGCGACGGGCGACCGCTGGTTGCACCGGTGTGGTTCGTGCTGGACGGCGACGAGGTGGTGTTCAACACCGGCAAGGACACCGCGAAGGGCCGTGCGATCGCCCGCGATCCGCGGCTCGTGCTGTGCGTCGACCTGCCCGAGCCGCCGTACGCCTTCGTGCAGGTGCAGGGCGTCGCGGTGACGTCCGAGGAGCCCGGCGAGCTGCTGCGGACGGCGACCGAGATCGGCGGCCGCTACATGGGGCGGGACCGCGCGGAGGAGTTCGGTCGCCGCAACGGGGTGCCCGGCGAGCTGGTGGTCCGCATCCGGCCGACGAAGGTGATCGCCGCCCTGGACATGACCGGGTGAGGCGGAAGTCGCCGTAGGCCACGGGGCCGTGAGTCTTTTGGGTCGCCATAGCAGCACAAAAGGCTCACGGCCCCGTACGCAGCCGGAAACGTTCAGTCGATGGCGGCGTAGGGGGTCCGGCCGGTGGTGGCCTTCTCCAGCCAGGTGCGCCACGATCCGGCGGCACCGGCGGGCTCGGCCCACGGGATGCTGCACCGGACCATGCGGGTGCCTCCGGTGGTCAGCCAGCGGTAGACGACGCGAGCCTCGTCGGCGGTCGTGCCGTGCAGCGGCCCGGCGCCGGGGATGACGGTCTCCGCCGATGCCTGCAGCAGGTCCACGATCGGCATCGGTGGGACGCCGCGTCGCGCGTTGCCCGCGGCCGCGAGCCGCCCGTGCCGGATCACCGACAGGTGCCAGCCGCCGCGGCCGTCCGGCCGGGCCGCCACGAGCTCGGGCACGCCGGTCAGGGCGGCCAGCCGCTGCCCGCGGTCCAACGACCGCACGAGCGCGGCCAGCTGGTCGCGGTGCACGGCGGCGTCTTCGAAGCGCTGTGCCTCGGACAGCCGGTCGAGCTCGCCCCGCAGCTGCTCCAGCAGATCGGAGCTGCGGCCGCGGATGACGTCCTGGATGGAGATCACCGCGGGCTCGTACTCGGCTGCGCTCTGCCGCCCCGCGCAAGGCGCTCCGCAGCGCCCCAGCTCGTACAGGGCGCACGGGCGGCCGCTGGGTTCGCGCGCCGAGATGCGTTCGGTGCACCGGCGCACCGGCACGGCGGATTGCAGCGCCTCGACGGCGGAGGCCGCCGCCTGGCGGGAGCCGAACGGCCCCAGCGCACCGGGTTTCGGGACGCGCACCACCGACAGGCGGGGGAACGGTTCGTCGGTCAGCACCACCCACCAGGCGCGCTGCGGGAACTTCGAGCGCCGGTTGTAGCGGGGCTGGTGCGCGGCCAGCAGCCGCAGCTCCCGCACCTCGGCCTCCAGCGGGTGAGCGCACTCCACGTGATCGACCCGCTCGGAGATCAGCACCATCTCCTTGACGCGGCTGCGGCGCTCCCCGGCGGTGAAGTACTGCCGGACGCGCCGCCGCAGGTCGGTCGCCGTGCCCACGTAGAGCACCTCGTCCTTCGGCCCGCGGAAGAGGTAGACGCCCGGCGAGTTCGGCAGCGCGTCGGCGAGGCCGCGCTTGCGTCGCTGCTGCGGCGCGACGTCGGGCAGGTGACCGAGCAGGTCCTCCAGCGTTCGCACCCCGAGCGGGCCCACGCGCTCCAGCAGGGCGTGCAGCACGTCCACGGTGGCGCGCGCGTCGTCCAGCGCGCGGTGCACCGGGACGGTGCGGGCGTTGAGCACCCGGGCGAGGGTGCCGAGCTTGTGGTTGGGCGTCTCGTCCCTGGTCAGCACCCGGCGGGACAGCCGCACGGTGTCCACCACCTGCGGCTTCGGCCACCGCAGCCCGAGCCGCTCGCAGTTGGCGCGGAGGAACCCGATGTCGAACGGTGCATTGTGGGCCACCAGCACGCTGCCGCTGCTGAACTCCAGGAAGGCGGGCAGCACGGTGTCGAAGCGGGGCGCTTCGACGACCATCGCCTCGGTGATGCCGGTGATCGACACGACCGCGGGCGGGATGCCGCGCTCCGGGTTGACCAGCGTGGCGAACTCGCCGAGCACTTCGCCGCCGCGGACCTTGACGGCGCCGATCTCGGTCACCGCGTCCTCGTTGCGGTCACCGCCGGTGGTCTCGAGGTCGACGACGACGAAAGTCACCTCGTGCAGCGGGACTTCCTCGGCGGTGAGCAGCTCGTCGAAGGACAGTTGCGGGTGCGCGGACATCGGCGATCACGTTACGTCCCGCTACCGACAGGCCCGGTGGATGCGGGGTTCTGGGACCTGGGCCATTAGCCTGTGGGGGTGGTACCGCCGAAGCCAGGGGCAACCGACGCCCCAACGCCCGACGAGTCTGCTGTGGACAGTGCACAGCAGGCCGGCGGTGGCCCGCCCGTCGACTGGGACGCGCTGCCCGGTCCGCTGCGCCTGCGGCTGGCGGAACTGGCGGCCTGCTCGCTGGGCGAGATGCGCGCGTCGGACGTGCCGCCCCAGCTCCGCCCGGTGGTCCGCTTCGCGCCGGCCAAGCGGGCCAAGCTCGGCCAGCCGGCGCTGATCGCGGCGCTGCGCGACTCCGGGGTGTTCCGCACCGCGGTCGTGGACTGGTGCGGCAACCACCGCCCGGAGGCGCTCGCCCTGGACGACCCCGATCCGGTTGTGGTCGCCGCGGCCGCCGTGCTGCTCGGCTCGCCGACCGCGCCGCACTACGTGGAGCTGATCGCGTTCCGCGCGGAGCAGGGCCAACTGCGCGGCGAGCGCGACTCCGCGACGGCGCGGGTCGAGCGGCTGACCGCCGACGTCGAGCGCCTGCGCGGAGAGCTCGCCGCGGCCAAGCACGCTGCCGAGCGCGTAGGCGACGAGAACAGCTCAGAGGCGGACCGGCTGCGCAAGCGCCTGCGCGAGCAGGGCGTGCGGCTCAAGGAAGCCAAGGACGCCGCGGAGCACGCGCGCGGCGAGCTGGAGAAGATCCGTGCGGAGCACGAGACGGAGATCGAGGAGATCGCCGCGGAGCGCGACCGCGAGCGGACGCGAGCGCAGGAAGAGCGGCGGCGCGCGGAGCGCGCGAGCTCCGAGGTCGAGGTGGCGCGGCAGTCCGCCCGAGAAGCCCGTCAGGGCGACGAGGTGCGGTTGGCGCTGCTGCTGGAGACGCTGGAGGGCGCCGTAGGCGGCCTGAGGCGCGAGCTGGGGGCGAGCGGGAGCGGGCCTCGGCCCGCGGACGTCGTGCAGCGCGTCAGGGCGCATTCCGGCGCGACCGGTGAGGTGCCGGACGTCGCCGCGCTGGACCGGTTGCTGGCGCTGCCCGCCGTGCACCTGATCGTCGACGGCTACAACGTGACCAAGACCGGGTATCCGGAATTGCCGCTGTCCGATCAGCGGGATCGGTTGGCGCACCAGCTCGCCGCGTTGTCGGCACGGACCGGCGCCGAGGTCACCGTCGTGTTCGACGGCGCCGACGTGCTGGCGGTGCCGACCGCCGGGCCGCGCGGGGTCCGGGTGCTGTTCAGCGAGCCCGGGGTGCAGGCCGACGACGTGATCCGGGACCTCGTCTCCGCCGAGCCGAAGGGGCGGCAGGTGGTGGTCGCGACCTCGGACCGGGCCGTGGTCACCTCGGTCCGCCGGCGCGGCGCCTACGCCGTTTCGTCCGCGATGTTGCTGGCCCGGCTCAACCGCGTCTAGCAGCTTGCCGACGCAATCGACCGCCTGGCGATTCGCGGGCACGTGGCCGATGTCATAACCGATCACCAGCGTGTCGTGCGTCTCTCGATCGAGTGGGTTCGAAAACAACAATTCCAGGTGACCGGCCTGCGTGATCCGTCACCGTGAGCGCATGACTCTCGTCCGTTAGAGGTCTTGTGCACGAAGGCACAAATTTTTGGGCCCACTTCTGGACCTTGCGGCTCACCTTTCGTAACCTACTCGGGACCTCGTGGCGATCAGTTGCCCAGACCGGGCGGCCCGCGGGGCACCGTTGAACCGGCTTGTCGGGGAGTCGGGCCGTGTCGGGCAGGGGGCAACCGACCGGTAAGCGGGCGAAGCAGAAGGAGCAGTGCGCGACGTGGAGTCGCACCGACTTAAGCGCTCTTTGCGAGGTGCCCTGGCCGCAACCGCGGTCGCAGCCGTCGTTGGCATGACCTCCGGGCCGGCGCTCGCAGACCCACAACTCCCGAACAACGCGTCGGACGCGGCGAAGCAGGTGCAGGAGCTCCAGCACCAGGCCGAGCAGCTCACCGAAGAAGCGAAGAAGGCCGAAGACGACCACGACGCCAAGAAGGCGGAGCTGGATCGGGCGAACCAGGAGGCCGGCCAGGCCGAGCAGGTCGCCAACCAGGCCCGCGCCGAGGAAGAGCGGTTCCGCGGCCAGGTCGACCAGCTCACCCACGCGTCCTACCAGGGTGCCCGGCTGAACAAGCTGTCGGCGCTGCTGGTGAGCGAGACCCCGGAAGACTTCCTCAACCGCGCGTCCGCGCTGGACGCGCTGGCCAAGGACAACAACGACGCGGTCAAGGCGCTGTCCTCGGCCCGGCAGCAGGCGGAGACCGCCGAGCGCGCCGCGCAGGACGCCCGCAACCGCGCCGTGCAGGCTGAGGCCGACGCCGCGCGCATCGCCGGCGAGCTGGACGAGAAGACCAAGGCGATGAACGACCAGATCGCCAAGGCCAAGGCGCGCTACAACCAGCTCAGCGACGCCGATCGCGACTCGCTGAAGTCCGACGGCGAGACCGGTGTCGGCTCGATCGCCGGTGCCGGTGCGGCCGTCCAGGCGGTCAACGCCGCGCTGGGAAAGCAGGGCTCCAACTACGTGTGGGGTGCCAAGGGGCCGTCGACCTTCGACTGCTCCGGGCTGACCTACTGGGCCTACAAGCAGGCCGGCGTGACGATCGGCGGCTCGACCAAGACCCAGGTCACCCAGGGCCGCAGCGTGTCGGCCGGCGACCTCAAGCCGGGCGACCTGATCTTCTACTACAGCCCGGTCAGCCACGTCTCCATGTACATCGGCAACGGCAAGGCGGTGCACGCCCCGACCGAGGGCGACGTCGTCAAGGTGACCGACTACAAGAAGATCGGTCCGGTGACGGCGATCCGCCGCGTCGCGGGCTGAGCTGACGTTCCGCATTCGGGGCCGGCACCACCAGGTGCCGGCCCCGAACGCGCGTCGGGGGACCCGGGCGGGCCGCCGATGTGATCGGGAATACCATGCGCCCCGTGCATGCACCGGGGGTGTTTCGGGCGTGGCTGGCGGTAGTCGCCGCCGGCGCCGTGCTGGCCGGGGTTTCCACGATTCCGCTTCCGTTGCCGGACCTTCCGCGCACCGCGTCGGTGCGCGCCGGGTTCGCCGTGCCGGCGACGCCGGACGCGGCGGTGCGGGACCTGCTGGAGCGGCGGGCCGCCGCGGTCCGGGCCGGTGACGAGGCGGCGTTCGCGACCACAGTGGACCCCCAGTCGCCGCCGGACTTCCAGCGGCGCCAGCACGAGCTCTTCCGCAACCTCACGACGATCCCGGCGACCGAGTGGACCTACGAGCTCGACGGCGCGGCCGGTGACCGGCCGCCGGTGCCCGCGGCGGACGAGACCTGGGCCCCGCGGGTGGTGCTGCGCTACGCGCTGACCGATGTGGACGGTGCGCCGACCCAGCGGACGCTCGGCTACGTGTTCGCCCGGCGCGGCGGTTCCTGGTACCTCGCGGACGATGCCGGCGCCTGGCGGGGCCCGTGGGACTTCGGGCTCTGCCACGTGCGCCGCACCGCCACCGGCATGGTCATCGGCCACGACCCGGAACCGGTGGAGCGGGTTTCCCGGCTGCTGGACGAAGCCGTGGCGGACGTGACGGAGGTCTGGGGGCCGGACTGGCCCCGGCGCGTGGGCGTGCTGGTCCCGGCGTCCCAGGAGGAGCTGCGTTCGCTGGTGGGCCCGGAGTTCGCGGTGGACGGCATCGCGGCCGTCGCGGTGGCCGACCGGGTGGACACCGACGCTCGCCGGGCGGAGGGCCAGCGGGTGGTGCTCAACCCCAAGGCTGCCGACCGGCTCTCCGACCAGGCCCTGCGCGTGGTGCTGCGGCACGAGATCACCCACGTCGCGGCCCGCGCGGACACGGCGGCCGACGCTCCGATGTGGATGCTGGAGGGCTTCGCCGACTACGTCGGCTACCGCAACAGCGGGGTGGCGCCGAAGGACATCGCCCCGGACCTCATCCGCAAGCTCCGCGAGGCCGGGCCGCCGGCGAGGCTGCCCGACGACCGCGAGTTCCACCAGGCCGGGCGTCGCTTGGACCTGGCCTACCAGCAGTCCTGGTCGGTGGTGAGCCACCTCGCCGACCGGCTCGGCGAGCGACGCCTGGTGGACCTCTACCGCCGCGTGGCGGCCACCGGCTCACCGGCCGAAGTGGACGATGCCCTGCGCGAGGCGACGGGCGTCACCCGCGCCCGGCTGGTGGCCGACTGGCGAGCCGACCTCCGTCACACCTTCGGTTGATCTCCTGGGCTGTCGGACGACCTCTGGGAGGTCGACACGGCGGGGCTGAAGGACCTCGCGGTGGGCGCCACCGTCGTCGGCGGCGTTCCGGAGTACGACGACGGAGCACTCGCCTAGCCGGGCCAGGAACACTGAGGGCCGCCGATTTCGCGGGAAATCGGCGGCCCTCAGTGCTGCAACGAGCCTGCTACGAGTAGATCGCCTCGATGGTGGCCGCGTGGTTCTCGGCGACCTTGTTCCGCTTGAGCTTCATGCTCGGCGTCAGCTCGCCGGTGGCCTCGGTGAAGTCCTCCGGCAGGATCCGGAACTGCTTGATCTGCTCCGCCCGGGACACCGCCTTGTTGGCCTCGTCGACGGCCTTCTGCACCTCGGCGCGCAGGTCCGGGTCGTCGACCAGCTCGGTCGCCGGGGTGTTCTCCGGCCGCGAGTTGTTCGCCAGCCAGGACGGCAGGAACTCCGGGTCGAGGGTGATCAGCGCGCCGATGAACGGCTTCTGGTCGCCGACCACCATGCACTGGCTGATCAGCGGGTGCGCCCGCAGCGCGTCCTCCAGCATCGCCGGGGCGACGTTCTTGCCGCCCGCGGTGACGATGATCTCCTTCTTCCGGCCGGTGATCTTCAGGAAGCCCTCGTCGTCCAGCGAACCGAGGTCGCCGGTGTGGAACCAGCCGTCCTCGAGGGACTCCTTGGTGGCGGTCGGGTTGTTCCAGTACTCCTTGAACACCACGTCGCCCTTGATCAGCACCTCGCCGTCCTCGGCGATGCGCACCGACGTGCCCGCCACCGGCTTGCCGACGGTGCCGACCTTGAACGCGCTCTCCACGTTCACCGCGGCCGCGGCGGTCGTCTCGGTGAGCCCGTAGCCCTCCAGCACCGGCACGCCGACGCCGCGGAAGAAGTGCGCGAGTCGCTCGCCCAGCGGCGCGCCGCCGGATACCGCCGCGATGCAGCGACCGCCGAGTGCCGCCCGGAGCTTGCCGTACACGAGCTTGTCGAACAGCGCGTGCTTGAGCTTCAGCCCCAGGCCCGGGCCGCCCTCCTCCTGGGCGCGGCTGAACGCGACCGCGGTGTCCTCGGCGACGTCGAAGATCCGGCCCTTGCCGCTGCCGTGCGCCTTCTGCTTGGCGGTGTTGTAGACCTTCTCGAACACCCGCGGCACCGCCAGCACGAACGTCGGCCGGAACGAGCCGAGGTCGGTGACGAGGTCCTTGATGTCGCTGGTGTGGCCGAGGGTGACCCTGCCGTACACGCACATCACGGTGATCGCGCGGGCCAGCACGTGCGCCATCGGCAGGAACATCAGCATCGAGTTGCCAGGCCGGGTCAGCTGCGGGAAGGCCTCGATGTCCGCACGCACCTCGGCGAGCATGTTGCGGTGCGTGAGCACGCAGCCCTTGGGGCGGCCGGTGGTGCCCGACGTGTAGATCAGCGTCGCGACGTCCTCGGCGCGCACCGCGCGGCGGCGCAGGTGCACGTCGCGGTCCTCGACCTCCGCTCCGAGCGCGGTCAGCTCGTCGATCGCGCCGGCGGCTCCGCCGCTGGTCGGGCCGTCGATCTGCCAGACGTGGGAGACCTCGGAGAGTCGGCCCACGACCTTGTCCACTTCGGCACGGTGCGCCTCGCTCTCCACGATCACGGCCTTGGCCGCGGAGTCGGTGAGGATCCACTCGACCTGGTCGGCCGCGGACGTCTCGTAAATCGGCACCGTGACGCAGCCGGCCGTCCAGATCGCGAAGTCCAGCAGGCTCCACTCGTACCGGGTCCGCGACATCAGGCCGACCCGGTCACCCGGCCCCAGGCCTGCGGCGAGCAGGCCCTTGGACACGGTCAGCACCTGCGCGGCGAAGTCGGCGGCGGTGACGTCGACCCAGGTGCCGTCCACCCGGCGCCGGAAGCTCACCGTGCTCCCGAAGCGCTCCGCGTTGGCCCACACCATGTCGGTGAGGTTCTCGTCCTCGGCCACGGTCGTTGTGGCGGGTGCGCTGAACTCTCGCACGTCGAAACCTCCGAAAACACACCAGTCAGTGGGGCACAACCTAACGCTGATAGTTACTGAGCGGTAGTCCCCGTTGTGCGCCCGCTCCAGTCAACACAGCGTAGTTGCCCCGATGATCGGCATGGTGCCGCCGGTTGGCGGCTTGCGCCCCTCGAACGGTGCAGGTGGGCATCGGGTGCTCCCAAAGCGGCCCTCGAACGGATTAGGTTCGAGGGGAGGAGTTGTCGGCGGAGGGGAGTTGGACTTGCGCGTCCACGTCGTTTCGGACGTCCACGGCAACGTCGAGGACCTCAAGCGGGCCGGGGACGGCGCCGACGCGCTGGTGGTGCTCGGTGACCTGATCGACTTCGTCGACTACCACGACCACGGCAAGGGCATCCTCGGGCGGGTGTTCGGCCCGGAGAAGGTGGCCCGGTTCGCCGAGCTGCGGCGCAGCCAGCGCGGCCCGGAGTTCGGCGCCTACGTGCGCTCGCTGTGGGCCGGGCTGACCGATCCGGCGGCGGTGGTCGAGGAAGCCGTGCGCGAGCAGTACGCCGAGCTGTTCGCGGCGCTGACGGCGCCCACCTACGCCACCCCGGGCAACGTCGACGCTCCGCACCTCTGGCCGGAGTTCGTCCGCGAAGGCATCCGGGTGCTCGACGGGGAGAGCGCCGAAATCGGCGGCCTGACCTTCGGTTTCGTCGGCGGCACCGTGCTGCCGGCGGGTGCGACGCTGCGCCGCCACGCCGCCTGGGTGCCGTACCTGCGGCCGGAGGACGAGTACGACGCGGCCGTCGCGGCGCTGCCCGAAGTGGACGTGCTGTGCACCCACCTCCCGCCCGCCGTGGCGGAGCTGACCTACGACGTGGTGGCGCGGCGGCCGGAGAGCGGCTCGGCCGCGCTGGTCCGGCGGATCGCCGCCGACCAGCCGCGGTGGTCGCTGTTCGGGCACGTGCACCAGCCGCTGGCGCGGCGCATGCGGATCGGGCGCACCGAGTGCGTCAACGTCGGGCATTTCCAGCGCACCGGGCGGCCCTACGTGCTCCGCTGGTGAAGGTGAGCAAAAACCCTGCTCCTCCACGCCGCCACCGCTGCCCGCACCCGGTAACCTGCGGCGCATGGTCGATCAGTCCACCCAGTCCATCGTGATCGAGGCGCCGGCCGCGCAGATCATGGCAGCCATCGCGGATTTCGGCGCCTACCCGGAGTGGGCGGAAGCGGTGAAGGAGACCGAGGTGCTCTCGCAGACCTCGGGCGGTGACGCGGAGCGGGTGCGCTTCGTGCTGGACGCCGGAGTGGTCAAGGACACCTACGTCAACGTCTACGACTGGGCGGGCGACGGGCTGTCGGTGAGCTGGAACCTCGTCGAGGGCCAGGTGCAGAAGGCGCAGCGCGGCAGCTACCGGCTCAACCCGCTGTCCGGCGACCGCACCGAGGTGACCTACAGCCTGGCGGTGGACCTGGCGATCCCGATGATCGGCCTGTTCAAGCGCAAGGCCGAGAAGATGATCATGGATACGGCGCTGAAGGAGCTCAAGCGCCGCGTCGAAGGCGCGAAGTAAGCAAGCATCCGTTGCGAATCCTGCTGTTCACCGGAAAAGGCGGGGTGGGCAAGACCACCCTCGCCGCTGCCACCGCCGCCCGCGTCGCCGGGCACGGCGGCAAGGTGCTCGTCGTCTCCACCGACCCGGCGCACTCGCTGGGCGACGCGCTCGACGTCGAACTCGCCGCGTTGCCGCGCGAGGTGCGGCTGGACGGTTCGCGCGCGGTGCTGCACGCCGCCGAGGTGCAGACCCGCGGGCTGGTCGACGGCGCTTGGCGCGAGCTGCGCGAACACCTGCGGACGATGCTGCAGGGAGCCGGTGTCGACGAGGTCGACGCGGAAGAGCTCACGGTGCTGCCCGGTGTGGAGGACCTGCTCGCGCTGTCCGAGGTGCACCGACTGGCGGTGAGCGGGCCGTGGGACACCGTGATCGTCGACTGCGGGCCGACCGCCGAAACGCTGCGCCTGCTCGCGCTGCCCGAATCGCTCGCCGGCTACCTGGAGCGGCTGTTCCCGGCGCACCGCCGGGCCGTGCGCGGCTTGCTCGCCGGCATCGCCGGTAGCGAGCAGGTGGAGCGCTGGGACTCCGTCGCCGACGGGCTGGGTCGGCTCGCGGAGCGGCTCGCGGCCCTCAAGGACATGCTCGGCGACGCCGGGACCAGCGTCCGGCTGGTGCTCACCCCGGAGACGGTGGTGGCCGCCGAAACCCGCCGGACGCTCACCGCCCTGGCGCTCCAGCAGATCCGGGTGGACGGCCTGGTGGCCAACCGCGTGGTGCCGCACCCCGGATCGGCACGCGGCGCCGCGGCGGGCTGGTTGCGCACCCGCCGCCACGAGCAGGAGAAGGTGCTCGACACGTTGCGGACGGCGACGGATCTGCCGCTGCGCGTGGTCGAGCACCGCGCCGCCGAACCGGTCGGCGCGGACGAGCTGCTGGCGCTCGGCGACGAGCTCTACGCCGACGCCGATCCGCTGGAGAACCCGTCGAACCAGCCGTCCATGCAGGTCACCGGCGGTGGGCGCACGCTGGACGCGGAGTACTCCCTAAGGATCGCACTGCCGCTGCACCCGGCGGCGGAGCTGGACTTGGCGCGAATCGGTGACGAGCTGGCGATCACGGTCGACGGCCGCCGCAGGCTGATCGCCCTGCCCGCGGTGCTCCAGCGGTGCGCCGTGGAATCGGCTGTCGCCGGCGACGACGGGCTGACGGTGCGGTTCCGGCCCGACCCAGAGTTGTGGATGCGGTGAGACCGGTGGACGAGATGCGCGACGAATCCGGGTACGACCAGCTCCTCGACGAGCTCCGGCAGCTGCTCGACGTGATCGCGGGCAAGGCGGAGGACTACCTGAGCAGCTGCGACGAGGGTGCCGAGCCCGGCAGCGGAACGGGCTGCGGCTGGTGCCCGCTGTGCGCGGCGGTGGCGCTGCTGCGCGGTCGCCGCCCGGAGCTCGACGACCAGCTCCTCGGGATCGTCCAGTCGCTGCGGCAGATGCTGTCCGATCAGCGCCCGGCCGAAGCGCCCGAGGAGTCCGAAGAGGACGTTCCGGCGCCGTCGAAGGTGCAGCGGATCGCGGTGCGGCGGGTCGCCGGCCCGGTGCTGGCGGACGGCGAGGCCGCGTCGAGGTGCTGACCATCGGAGTGGACGTCGGCGGGACCAGCGTGCGGGCCGGCGTGGTGGATCAGCACGGCGAGATCCTGGAAACCCACCGCGTGCCGACGCCGGCCACCGGGCCAGAGCTGAACGCGGCGATCGCGGACACGGTTCGCGCGCTCGCCGACCGGTACCCGGTCGCCGGGGTCGGCCTGGCCGTCGCCGGCTTCGTCAGCGAGGACCGCAGGGTGGTGCGCTTCGCACCGCACCTGGCCTGGCGGCACGTCGCGGTCGCCGACGAGCTCGCCGAACGGCTTGGGCTGCCGGTCGTCCTGGAGCACGACGCGAACGCCGCGGCCGTCGCGGAGCAGCGCTTCGGCGCGGCCGTCGGTGCGCGGGTGGCCGCGCTGGTGGCCATCGGCACCGGCATCGGCGGCGCGCTGGTGATCGGCGGCGAGGTGTTCCGCGGGGCCTACGGCGTCGCCCCGGAACTGGGGCACCTGCGGGTCGTCCCGGACGGCAGGCCGTGCTCCTGCGGCAAACGAGGCTGCTGGGAGCGGTACTGCAGCGGCACCGCACTGGCGGCCACCGCGGTGGAGCTCCGCCGGGAGGCGGGGGAGCCGGTGCTGGTCGAGCCGACCGGCGTCGACGTCGCGCACGCGGCGGAAGCGGGCGACCCGTTAGCCCTCCGCGCGGTCGCGGACCTGGCCCGCTGGCTCGGCGAAGGCCTGGCGCTCGTCGCGGACGTCTACGACCCGGAGTTCGTGGTGATCGCGGGCGGGGTCTCGGACTCGGCCCACCTGTTCCTCGACGCCGCCCGAGAGCACTACGCCCAGGCGGTCACGGGAGCCGGCCACCGCCCGCTGGCGCGGATCGCGGTGGCCCACTACGGGGATTCGGCGGCCATGATCGGCTCGGCTGCCCTGGCCCGAGAACACGTCCTCACCGAAGCCCCGCACCTCACCTGACGCAATTTCAATGGAAATCGAAGGTCCGATTTCCATTGAAATTGCGGAAGTTGTCCACAGGATCCGGTGTGTCGGGCCCCGACACGCCGGACGCCTCAGACCTGGGCGCCGTCGTCGTTGCCGGTGTTCGGCGGCGGGCCCTGCCGCAGCCTCAGCAGGAGCCAGCCGATGCCCGCGCTGATCAGCACCAGGCCCAGCGGCATCGAGAGCGAACTCGACATCCCGGCGAGGCCGGGCACCAGCAGCACCAGCACCCCGACCGCGATCACCGCGATCCCGAGCAGCGTCGTCGGTCGCGGCGTGGGCAGCGGCGGCGGCTCCGGCGGGACGAAGTGCTCTTCCTCCTCCTCGGGCCCCGGCGCCCAGTCCCGCGGCCCCGCGTCGCGCGCGGCCTTCGGCTCGACCTCGGCGACGTCGGCGACCGCGCTCGCGGTGCCCGCGGTCTCGGTGGTCTCCCCGGGGGCGTCCTCGGGCCACCGCGCGAACGTCGAGTCCCGCTCCAGATCGGCGACGATCTCGGCGAATGCGGCGTCGATGTCCTCCGGCCCGTCGGGGTTGTCGCGGCGCGTGTTCATACGACTTCCTCGGCCAGTTCGCTGTGGATGCGTTGCAGGAATTCGGCGCTGCCGCTGAAGATCGCGGGCGCGTCGTGGTCCAGCGTCGCCACGTGGAAGCTGTCGGCCAGCACGACCTCCGCGAGATCGCTGCTGGCGACCCCGTCCAGCACGAGCGCGGAGTTGACCGGCTCCACGATGTGGTCGACGGCCGACCGGAACAGCAGCAGCGGCTGGTGCACCCGGCCGAGGTCGGCGCGCACGAGGCCCCAGAACTCCTGCAGGCTTGCCATCGCGCGCAGCGGCAACCGCTGGTAGGCGAGCTCGAACCCGCCGGGCTGGGCGATGTCGCCGGGGATCCCGCCGATCGCGGGCCACACCCGGCTCAGCAGCGGCAGCAGCCGGGCACCCCTGCGCAGCGTCGTCACCGACGGGTTGACCAGCACGATCCCGGCGATGTCGGGATGCTGCTCGGCCAGCCGCAAGGTGAGCGTGCCGCCCATGGACTGGCCGAACACGAACACCGACCGGCAGCGCCCGCGCAGTTCGGCGAGCTCGGCCTCCGCCGCGGTGTACCAGTCCCGCCAGCTCGTCCGGTTCAGGTCCGGCCACCGGGTGCCGTGGCCGGGAAGCAGCGGGCAGCGGACCGTGAACCCCTCCGCCGCCAGGTGCTCGCCCCAGGCGCGCATGCTCTGCGGGGTGCTGGTGAACCCGTGGCAGAGCAGCACGCCGATGTCCTCCGATCCGTTGTGCGTGAACGGTTCGGCACCGGGGAGCACGGGCACCGCGGCCTCCCAACAGCATCGGCGAGCCAGTACCTTTTCATCGTCGCATGAGCGGCCGACATGTGGGGCGGATTGGCGGTGCCGTCGTGATCGCTCCGGGGAAAGCGCGAGATCGCCACTTAGAGCCCGCATTGTGCCCGATGTCGCGGCTCCGTAGGCTGAGCAGGGAAGTCGGCGGGGCAAGGAGGCGGCAGCGCGGTGTTGTACTGGGTGATGAAGCACTTACTGCTCGGGCCCTTGATGAAGCTGTTCTGCCGTCCGAAGGTCGAAGGCGTCGAGCACGTGCCGGCCGCCGGCGGCGCGATCCTGGTCAGCAACCACCTCGCGGTCGCCGACTCGTTCTTCATGCCGCTGATGATGCCGCGCCGGGTGACGTTCCTGGCCAAGCGCGAGTACTTCACGGGCAAGGGCGTCAAGGGCAAGTTCAAGAAGTACTTCTTCTCCGGCGTCGGGCAGGTGCCGATCGACCGCTCCAGCGGCGCCGCCGCGCAGGCCGCGCTGGACACCGGCGTCCGCCTGCTGCGCGAGGGCAAGCTGCTGGGCGTCTACCCGGAGGGCACCCGGTCGCCGGACGGCCGGCTGTACAAGGGCAAGACCGGGGTCGCGCGGATGGCGCTGGAGTCGAAGGCGCCGGTGATCCCGATCGCGATGTTCGGCACCGACCGGGTCAACCCCATCGGGTCGAAGATGTGGTACCCGCACAAGGTCGTGGTGAAGGTCGGGCCGCCGCTGGACTTCTCCCGCTACGAGGGCATGGCGGGCGACCGGTTCGTGGAGCGGTCCATCACCGACGAGATCATGTACGCCCTGATGGAGCTCTCCGGTCAGGAGTACGTCGACGTCTACGCCGCCAAGGTGAAGGACGACCTCGCCGCGCAGGGCAAGCACGTCGCGGGCTGGAAGGAGCCGAAGCCCGCCGAGCGGCTCCCGGAGTCCAAGGCCGGCTGACGGCCCGCATACGCTGCTGGAACGGCGGGCACCTACCCTTGCCCGGTGCGGTACTTCTACGACTGCGAGTTCATTGAGGACGGACACACCATCGAGCTGGTGTCGATCGGGATGGTCGACGAGTCCGGCCGCGAATTCTACGCGGTGTCCACCGAGTTCGACGCGTCTCGGGCCGGTGCCTGGGTGCGGCAGCACGTGCTGCCGCAATTGCCGCCGCCCGCCGATCCGTGCTGGCGCTCCCGCGCCAGGATCCGCGAGGACCTGTACTCCTTCCTGACCGCCCGCAACGGGAACGTCGAGCTGTGGGCCTGGTACGCCGCCTACGACCACGTGGCGCTGGCGCAGCTGTGGGGCGCGATGCCGATGCTGCCGTCGCGGATCCCGAAGTTCACCCGCGACCTGCGGCAGCGCTGGGAGGACGTCGGTAAGCCCAAGCTGCCGTCCGCGCCGGACAACGCCCACGACGCCCTGGCCGACGCCAAGCACAACCTCGAGCGCTGGAAGGTGATCGAGGAGGTCCGCCGCAAGCGCGGCTTCGTCTGGTAACGAGCGCGGCGATTTCGCGCGAAATCGCCGCCCCGTGTGAGGGAGAGTCGCCGATTTCGCGCGAAATCGGCGTTGGCCACGCGTGGCAGGTGCCGGTTTCGCGCGAAATCGGCGGGTGACTCGCGCCCGGCCTGTGCTTTCCCAGCCCGTTCATCGCGACCGGTAACTTCCCGGATACTTGCTGCAACGATCCAGTTCGTGCCACGCTGTGGCCAGGGGGAGATGCAGATCACGTCCTTTCTGGGCTGAATTCGAGGAGGCGGCGAAAGCGATGCCGGCTGGAATGCGTGTCGGAGTGCTCACCGGTGGCGGCGACTGCCCCGGGCTCAACGCGGTGCTCCGCGCGGTGACCCGCAAGGGGATTTCGGTGCACCAGCACGAGATCCTGGGGTTCCGCAGCGGGTGGCTGGGCCCGGTGGAGGGCCTGACCATGCCGCTGACCCTCGACAAGGTGGAGGAGATCCTCAGCCGGGGCGGCACCATCCTGGGCTCGTCGCGCACCAACCCGTACAAGGTCGACGACGGGGTCGCCCGGCTCAAGGCGACCCTGGAGGAGAACCGGGTGGACGCGCTGATCGCGATCGGCGGCGAGGACACCCTCGGCGTCGCCGAGCAGCTCACCCACGACGGCGTGCCGGTGGTCGGCGTGCCCAAGACGATCGACAACGACCTCGATGCCACGGATTACACATTCGGCTTCGACACGGCGGTGCACATCGCCACGGAGGCCATCGACCGGCTGCGCACCACGGCGGAGTCGCACCACCGGGCGCTGGTGGTCGAGGTGATGGGCCGGCACGCCGGGTGGATCGCGCTGCACTCCGGGCTGGCGGGCGGCGCGAACGTCATCCTCGTGCCGGAACAGCCGTTCAGCGTCGAGAAGGTCTGCACCTGGGTGGAGCAGCGCTTCGAGCGCCAGTACGCGCCGATCATCGTGGTGGCCGAGGGAGCGGTCCCGGAGGGCGGCAAGGAACTGCTGCTGACCGGCGAGAAGGACGCCTTCGGCCACGTCCGGCTGGGCGGTGTCGGCACCTGGCTGGCGGAGGAGATCGCGGCGCGGACGGGCAAGGAGTCGCGCGCGGTGGTCCTCGGCCACGTGCAGCGCGGCGGCACGCCGACGGCCTACGACCGGGTGCTGGCGACCCGCTTCGGCTTGCACGCGATCGACGCGATCACGGAAGGCGACTACGGCAAGATGGTGGCGCTGCGCGGCACGGACATCGTGCGGGTGCCCCTGAGCGAAGCGACGGCATCCCTGAAGACGGTGCCCCTGGAGCGCTACGCAGAAGCCGAAGTCCTCTTCGGCTGAAGCCCGGAGAAGGAGCGCCGCCCAGCCTGAACTGGTCCTCGGCGGCGCCCCTTCGTCCATGAGGTGGTCGAGAGTTCTTCCCCTGGCTGTGCGCGATCCTCGCCCGAGTCAGCACTCGTATATTCCACTCTGGACACCCTGGTTCCGGCGTACCGGGATCCCGCCGATATCTGGCGCGAAGGCGTGCGCATCGGCCGATCGTCGACCGGCCGGCCGCTGCCGTACGCTGGAGGTGTTCCAGCATGTGGACGTACTCGTTCCACCGGTTAGGCTAACCCCTCGCTCGCGCCTGCGGGCACGACCCAAGAACTTCGGAGGGGTGCAGCCGTGTCCACGCAGCCGGTCGCCGAGCGGGAGCCCGTGCTCATTCGCTCGGCTCGGGACGTCACCGAACTGGTCAACTCGGGTGCGGCGCGCGGCAGCCACGCGAAGATGATCGTGCTGCTGGCCCTCGGCGGGATCTTCCTGGACGCCTACGACCTCACTTCGCTGGCCTACGGCATCACCGACATCAAGCAGCAGTTCGGGCTCTCACCGGCCGGGGCCGGCGCCGTCACCGCCTCCATCAGCGTCGGCGCGATCTTCGGTGCGTGGCTCGGCGGCCTGCTGGTGGACCGGCTCGGCCGCTACCGCGTGTTCATGGCCGACATGCTGTTCTTCGTGGTCTCCGCGCTCGGCTGCGCGCTCGCGCCGAACATGGAGGTCCTGATCTTCTTCCGGTTCCTGATGGGCTTCGGCGTCGGCATGGACATCCCGGTCGCGATGGCCTTCCTGGCCGAGTTCTCCCGGTTGAAGGGCAAGGGCAGCAAGGGCTCCCGCACCGCGGCGTGGTCGCCCGCCTGGTACGTGGCCACCAGCGGTTGCTACCTGGTGATCATGGCGCTGTACTTCGTGCTGCCCGACGAGCACCACGGCCTGCTGTGGCGGTTCACCGTCGGCTTCGGCGCGGTGCCCGCGCTGGTGATCCTGCTGGTGCGCAACAAGTACATGAACGAGTCGCCGTCCTGGGCGGCCAACCAGGGCGACCTGGAGCGGGCCGCGAAGATCCTGCGCAAGTCCTACGGCGTCAACGCCGTGGTGGCGCCGGACGCGGAGGTGGTGAAGCCCCAGGCCGAGCGCCGCGGGCTGCGGGACTTCGCGCAACTGTTCCAGCGCCGCTACCGCGCCCGGACGTTCCAGGCGCTGGCCATCGGCCTCGCCCAGACCTTCGGCTACAACGCGGTCGCCTACGGGCTGCCGATCATCATCGCGAGCATCCTCGCCCAGGGCGCGCTGAACACGATCACCGCCTCGCTGGTGCTCAACCTGGTCTTCGCGGTCACCGGTGGCCTGCTCGGCATCCGGCTGGCCAACACGGCGGGCGCCTGGAAGATGACGTTCATCGGGTTCGCCGTGCAGCTGGCGTCGATGGTGGTGCTGGCGCTGATCGGCAAGCCGTCGGCGACCGCGTACGTGCTGTTCGCGATCTTCGCGCTGGGCGCGTTCATGTTCGCGCAGGCCTCCGGGCCGGGCGCGCACTTCATGAGCTTCGCGTCCCTGAGCTACCCGACGACGATGCGCGGCACCGGGATCGGCTTCAACCAGGGCACCCTGCGGGTCGGCTCCACGCTGGCGCTGTTCTTCTTCCCGGTGCTCAGCGCGGCGCTGGGCAGCGGCGTGTTCTGGGTGATCGCGCTCGCCCCGCTGATGGGCCTGGTGGCGCTGCTCGCCAAGCGTTGGGAGCCGGTGGGCTACGACGCCGACGCGGCCGAGGCCGAGTGGCAGCAGGAGAAGGTCGCGACGAGCTAGCTCGGCATCTTCCAGACGACGACGTCCAGTGTCAGCTGCTGCGATTCCTGGTTGTCGCGGACGACGATCCGCGCGTAGTTGCCGTCGCTCGTCTTCACGCAGAACGCGGCTCCAGTGACGAGGTAGTTCGAGTTGACGTAGCTGTGGTAGCCGGCCCGCACGCAGTCTTCGAACGTCGCCTTAGCAGTAGCTGGCGCGACGTGCCAGTCCGCGTAGAGGTAGCCGCTGCTGTATTCGAGGTCCTGCCCGGAGTAGTCCTTCGTCGGCTTGGTGACCCACAGCGGGTCGCTGGAGTCCAGATCCAAGGCGTAGCCGCCGGTCAGCACGATCGGCTGGTGCATCGGCTTGCGCCCCGGCTGCGGTTCCTGCGGTGGCTGCTGGCCCGGTCCCCACGTCACCGGCGGCTCCTCTCGCGTCATCGACGGGGCGAGAGCCTAGCGCCGGCGGTGTCGTGTCGGGGCCGGTTCGGATGATCGTCGGCGACCGGTCTTCCGTTGACGCGGTGGGGTGTTCCGGAACAAGATCGGCACACCACCGGCCCAGCGGAAACGGAGCGCTGCAATGTCGCGTCGCGGCCAGATCACCATGTCCGAGGACGAGATCGTCGACTTCATCGCCCAGCGCCGGGTCGTCGTGCTGGCGACGCTGAAGGCCGACGGGCGACCGCACCTGGTGCCGATGTGGTTCGTGCACGACGGCCCGGTGATCGAGGTGTGGTCCTACGGCCGGTCGCAGAAGACGCTGAACCTGCGTCGCGATCCGCGGGCCACGCTGCTGGTGGAGACCGGCACGGAGTACGGCGAGCTGCGCGGCGTCTCGCTGGAGTGCGACGTGCAGCTACTGGACGCGCCGGAGGACGTCGAGCGCATCGGACTGGGTCTGGCGGAGCGCTACGGCACGGCGGCTCCGGGCGAGCTGGCGGCGAGCGAGGAGGCCCGGGCCGTCCTGCGCGCCAAGGCCGCGAAGCGGGTCGGGCTGCGTTTCACCCCCACCCGGACGATCACCTGGGACCACCGCAAGCTCGGCGGCGGCTACTGAATCGAAGCCCGCAGGGCTTCCGCGATGTGGGACGGCTCTCCCGGCGTTAAAGGTGTAGCGCGCAGCCCCTATTCTGGGAATGTGAACTGGACCGTCGACGTCCCCGTAGATGACCTGCCCGAGCTGCCGCCGTTGCCGCCGGAGATGCGCGCCCGCCTGGACGACGCGCTCGCCCGCCCTGCCGCGCAGCAGCCGCAGTGGCCGAACCCGGACCAGGCCGGCAGCGTCCGGAAGGTGCTGGAGAGCGTCCCGCCGGTGACCGTGCCCTCCGAGGTGGACGAGCTGCGCCGGCACCTCGCGGCGGTCGCCCGCGGCGAGGCGTTTCTGCTGCAGGGCGGCGACTGCGCGGAGACCTTTGCGGACAACACCGAGCCGCACATCCGCGGCAACATCCGCACGCTGCTGCAGATGGCGGTGGTGCTGACCTACGGCGCGAGCATGCCGGTGGTCAAGGTCGGCCGGATCGCCGGGCAGTACGCCAAGCCGCGTTCCAGCAACACCGACGCGCTGGGCCTGCAGTCCTACCGCGGCGACATGATCAACTCGCTGGTCGCCACCGAGGACGCGCGCCGCCACGACCCGTCGCGGCTGATCCGCGCCTACGCCAACGCCAGCGCCGCGATGAACCTGTCCCGCGCGCTGACCAGCGCCGGGATGGCCGCGCTGACCAAGGTGCACGACTGGAACAAGGACTTCGTGCTCAACTCGCCGGCCGGCGAGCGCTACGAGTCCGTCGCCGCCGAGATCGACCGTGGCCTGCGCTTCATGGCGGCCTGCGGCGTGGACGACTCCAGCCTGCACTCGGTGGAGTTCTTCGCCAGCCACGAGGCGCTGGTGCTGGACTACGAGCGCGCCATGCTCCGGCTGGACACCACCGGCGACCGGCCGCGGCTGTTCGACCTGTCCGGGCACTTCCTGTGGGTGGGGGAGCGGACCCGCCAGCTGGACGGCGCGCACATCGCGTTCGCCGAGCTGATCTCCAACCCGATCGGCCTCAAGATCGGCCCAGGCACCACGCCCGAGCAGGCCGTGGAGTACGTCGAGCGGCTGGACCCGAACAACGAGCCCGGCCGGCTCACCCTGATCAGCCGGATGGGCAACGGCAAGGTGCGCGACGTGCTGCCGCCCATCGTGGAGAAGGTCACCGCCTCCGGGCACCAGGTGATCTGGCAGTGCGACCCCATGCACGGCAACACCCACGAGGCGAGCACCGGCTACAAGACCCGGCACTTCGACCGGATCGTGGACGAGGTGCAGGGCTTCTTCGAGGTGCACCACCGGCTCGGCACCCACCCGGGTGGCATCCACATCGAGCTGACCGGCGAGGACGTCACGGAGTGCGTCGGCGGCGCCCAGGAGATCTCCGACGCCGACCTGGCGGGCCGCTACGAGACGGCCTGCGACCCGCGCCTGAACACCCAGCAGTCGCTGGAGCTGGCATTCCTGGTCGCGGAGATGCTGCGCGGCTGAACCAGCGGAAAGCATGCGGGAGGGCCCGGAACCCAAGCGGTTCCGGGCCCTCCTTCGATTACTCGGCGAGTGCGATGTCGAGTGCGTGCGCGACGTGCAGGCGGGTGGAGTCGAACAGCGGCAGCGGGCTGTCGTCCGGGCCGAGCAGCAGCGTGATCTCGGTGCAGCCGAGGATCACGGCCTCGGCGCCGCGCTCCGCCAAGCCCCGCACGATCCGCACGTACTGCTCGCGTGAGCTGTCCTCGACGCGGTTGCGGGTCAGCTCCCGGTAGATCACGTCGTGCACCACGGTGCGGTCGGGTTCCTCCGGGACGATCACGTCGATGCCGTGCTGGTCGCGCATCCGCGCCCGGTAGAAGTCGAGTTCCATCGTGTAGCGCGTGCCCAGGAGGCCGACCCGGGTGAGGCCGGCGGCCGCGATCCGCGCGCCGGTGGCGTCGACGATGTGCACGAACGGCACGTCGATCGCCGCCTCGATCTCCTCGGCGACCTGGTGCATCGTGTTGGTGCAGAGCAGGACCAAATCCGCCCCGGCGCGGCGCACCTGGCGCGCGGCGTCTGCCAGGCGCCGGCCCGCCGCTGCCCAGTCCCCGGCCTCCTGCATGGCCACGATCTCGGCGAAGTCCACGCTGTACAGCACGCTCGGCACGGTGTTGTAGCCACCGAGTCGAGCGCGGCTCTCCTCGTTCAGCAGCCTGTAGTACTCGGCGGAGGATTCCCAGCTCATCCCGCCGAGCATCCCGATCGTGCGCATGCGTCCTCCTCGTCGAACGGCGTCGTGCCGGACAGCCTCGCCTGCGGCAGCCGGTGCCGGTGAGCCGGGTCTGGCTCGTCGCGGCCTGACGAGCCACGAGGAACGACGCCTAGCGCGGGGTGAACGGGTCAGGGCCGTGATTCGTGCACTTCGCGCGGCAGGTGGGCGGTCGTGACCGTGCGCGAGAACTTGCCGAAGGTGCTGCTCAAGCCCAGCGGGTCGAAGCGGACCAGGGACAGCGCGCCGAGCACCGCGGCGCCGATGCCGACCGCGACGAACGGCCAGTTGTACATCGCCTGCTCGCCGTCGGGGTAGTAGGCCAGGACCAGTGCGATCGAGGCGCCGACCACGTAGGACAGCGCGCGCGGCGTCCAGGCGAAGGCCGCGCCCAGCGCCAAGCCCCACGTCGTGTACCACGGCAGCAGGACCGGCGACAGGAACGCGCCGAAGCACAGCACGATCGCCGCGCGGCGCACCGCCTCGGGCCCGCCGTCCCGCGCCTGCCACCAGTTCCAGGCCAGGATCGCCACCAGCAGCACCGAGCCGAGCGTGCGCGTGGTGCCCACGAACGGCCAGATGTTGGTCTCGCCGAACATCTGCACCAGGCTGTGCACCGCTTGTCCGACGGCGGTCGGCGCGGAGAGGTAGTTGACGATCATGCCGGGCGCCGACAGCGCGGAAAGCCACCCGAACCCGACCTTGGCGAGCGCCGTGCAGGCCCCGAAGACCACCACGAACACGCCCACCGCCGGGAACACGGCGCGGACGAACCGCCGCCACAGCGGTCCCTCCAGGCGAGACGCCCAGATCCACACCAGGAACGGCAGCGCGAGCCCGGCGGTCGCCTTGATCGCCATCGCCGCCGACACCAGCGCGATCCCGGTGACGTTCTTGCCCTCGAGCACCAGCAGCGTGCCGACCGCGAGCAGCCCGATCATGAGCATGTCGTTGTGCGGGCCGCCGACGAGGTGCACCACCGTCATCGGGCTGGCCGCGACCAGCCAGAGCGCGACCGGCAGCCGACCGCCGAGGTGCCGGACCAGGCCGGGGAGGGCGCAGATCAGCAGCACCAGACCGCCCAGCAGCACCAGCCGCATCACGATGACGCTGGCGATGACGTCGTGGCCGGCCAGCAGGATCACGCCCTTGGCCACGCCCATGAACAGCGGGCCGTACGGCGCCGGCGTGGTCTGCCAGGTGGGGTGCACGTTCTCCGGGATCGGCCCGGTCAGCGCGGACGGGCCGACGCCGTAGGGGTCGAGGCCGTTGAGCGCGAGCAGGCCCTGGCCCAGGTAGCTGTAGACGTCGCGGGTGAACAACGGCGGCGCGACGAGCATCGGGCCGAGCCAGGCGGCGGTCGCCCACAGCACGCCGCGGGAGGTCACCAGGTTCGCGATGACCCCGCGGCCGAGCCGCACCCACGCCCACACCAGCAGCGCGAAGCCGACGTAGACGACCGTGACCGCGACGTCGCGCCCGTGCCCGTAGCGCAGCACCGAAAGCGGCCCGGAGCCGAGGACGGGATCGTGGACGAGCGTGCCGGCGGCGCCGAAGGATCCGATCAGCAGCAGCACGGACCCGATCGCGCCCAGTGCGATGGTGCGCAGGGGCAGCGGGCGCCGAGGCCGGCGTCCGCCGAGACTGGGCTGGCCGGCTGTGGTGTTGGTGGTCCGTTCGGACCAGTCGGGAGCCGACTCGATCGAAACACTCGGGGGCATTGTGCTGCCAATAATTCCACAACCGGCCGATCGAGCCGCTGTGACCAGGCGAGATCCGTCGTGTCGTGGGCAACGCTCCCGCTTTTCGGTGATCGCCGGGCGCCGAGTACGCGCTGGTAGACACCGGCGGCGGGCAAACGTTACACCGCCGAGAAGAGATCAGGATCACATTGCGGATCGTGCGGTTCTGCCGGGTCGTGGGCGCGGACCCACGACCCGGTGGCTCAGAACGCGGTCACGTGGATCGTCGACCCGGGCTCGACCTTGCTGCCGGGGAGCGGCAGCTGCCCCAGGATCATCATGCCGTCGCGCTCGAAGAACGCCTGCACGTCCAGCTGCAGGCCCAGCGCGGCGACCTGCTGCTTCGCCTCGTCGACCCGGACGCCGTTGAGGCTGGGCACCTCTACCGCGTTGGACAGCACCACGCCGATCCGAGGCTTGCCGACCAGCCGGATCTCGCTGCCGATGGCCGGATCGGTGCTGATGACGTGGTCGCCGGCGATGTCGGAGTCGAACTGGCGACCCGCCTCGTAGGGATCGAACCCGGAGTTGCGCAGCGTGGTGAACGCGTCGTCCTTGCTCATCCCGCGCACGTCGGGCACCTTCACCGGCGGCGGGCCCTTGCTGACGATCACGGTGACCTCGGCGCTGATGTTCAGCGGCGTACCGGGGCCGGGGTTCACGCTGATGACCCGGCCTTCGGGCACCGTCGTGTGGAACTGGTCGGCGGACTCGTCGTGCTTGGGTTGCAGCTTGACGTTGCGGATCGCGCTCTCCGCCTCGGCGAGCGTGGTGCCCTCGGCGATCTCCGGGACCTTGGGCTCGCCCAGCGAGACGACGAGGTCCACGGTGCTGCCGCTGCGCGCCTTGCTGCCCTCGTTCGGGTTGGAGCTGATCACCACGCCTTCCGCGACGGTGTTGTCGTAGGTCTTGGTGACGTTGCCGGTCAGTCCGGCGCCTTCCAGCGCCTGCTGCGCGACGGCCTCCTGCTCGCCGACGAGGCGCGGCACCTGGACCGAACTGCCGAGGCCCAGCCAGAACGCGGCGCCGCCGACCAGCGCGGCCAGCGCCAGGACCACGACGGTCCACACCAGCACCGTCCGCCTGCCGCGACGCCGGTCCCGCTGCGGGCCGGTGGCCGGGGCGGCGACGGCGGAGAACTCCTGGGTGTGGTCTCCGGTAGCGGGGCGGGCCATCGCGCGGGTGCGCTGCGGCCCGACGGGGGGCGTCTCGCGGACGGCCGGGATCTGCTCCGTCGGCGGGTCCTCGGCCGCGGGCGCCATCTGCGTGGTGCGCTCCTCGGACGCCGGGACCGGCACGGCGACCGGGGCGATGCCGAGGTCGGTGCGGACCTGCTGCAGCTCGGCGAGGAACACCTCGGCGTTCTCCGGGCGCTGCGCGGGGTCGCGGCGCGTCGCGCGGAACACGAGGTCGTCGATGGCCTGCGGGATCTCGGGCACCAGCTCGCTCGGCGGCGGGACGTCGTCGTTGACGTGCCGGTACGCCACCGACAGCGCGGTGTCGCCCACGTAGGGCGGGCGGCCGGTCAGCATTTCGAAGAGCACGATCCCGGCGGCGTAGACGTCGGAGCGCGCGTCGGCGGCCCCGGTGGTCACCTGCTCCGGCGACAGGTACGCGACGGTGCCCAGGATGATGCTGCCGCTGGTCGTGCCGGCCTCCGCCGCGGCCCTGACCAGCCCGAAGTCGGCGACCATGACCGAGCCGCCCCGGCCGATCAGCACGTTCTCCGGCTTGACGTCGCGGTGCACCATGCCCGCCTGGTGCGCGGCGCCCAGCGCCGAGAGCACCGGCGCCATGACGCTCAGCGCCATCGCCAGCGGCAGGCGGCCGCCGCGGTCCAGGATCAGGTCCCGCAGCGTGCAGCCCTCGACGAGCTGCATCACCAGGAACACGTGGTCGCCGTCGGGGCGGTGGTCCACGCCCTGGTCGTAGACGGCGACGACGTCGGGGTGGTGCAGCCGGGCAGCGGCGCGCGCCTCGCGCTCGAAGCGGTCGACGAACGACCGGTCGCCGGAGTACTGCGCGTCCATCACCTTGATCGCCACCGGCCGGTCCAGCCGGGTGTCCAGGCCGCGGTAGACCGTGGACATGCCGCCGCGAGCGATCAGCGAATCGACCCGGTAGCGGCGTTCGAGCATGGCTCCGACGAGGCTCGCGCCACCGCCAGAACGTGTCTCAGGAGTCATCTTCCGCCCACCGCCGGGAACCTTTCCGCCCCCGATTGTGGCAGGCCGCGCGGGCGGCACCGGGGATGGCTCCGCGGTCGGGCTCGGGATCGATCACGATCATGATGGTATGCCGGGCGTGACCCGTGCGGTGTGCGGCATCGCGGTCGGTCATGTGGCAAGGTGTGCAGCGTGAGTGCGATCCCTGCTGCCCCGGATGTGCTCGCTCCCGATGTGGAGGTCGTCCCGCTGCCCGACGTCGCCGAGCGACTCGGTCAGCCAGTGACCCGGGTGCACCAACTGATCCGTGATGGACATCTGCTCGCCCTGCGCAGGAACGGAGTGCTGGGCGTGCCCACCGCGTTCCTCGTCGACACCGAAGTGGTGAAGGGCCTGGCGGGCACGATCACCCTGCTCCGGGACAACGGCTACCAGGAGGACGAGATCCTCCGGTGGCTGTTCACCCCGGACGACTCGTTGCCAGGCACGCCGATCGACGCGTTGCGCGGCGACCGCGGTCGCGAGGTGAAGCGGAGGGCTCAGGCGATGGGCTTCTGAGGTCCGGCCGACCGGACGACGAAACGCTGCTCAGCCTGTTCGGGGCTCGTGAGCACTTTGGTCCGTCATAGCGATCCAAAGTGCTTACGAGGCCGTCGAGCTGCGCGAACGCGGCAGTCGGCGCCGGTCAGCCGGTGATGCGCCGGGCGGCGAGCTTGCCGGACAGCAAGACCGGCGGGACGCCCACGCCCGGCGTCGTGCCCGAGCCGGCGAGCACCGCGTTGGCCAGGCCGCGCACCAGGTTGCGCGGCCGGAACGGACCTGTCTGCGCGAACGTGTGCGCGGCCGAGAACGGTGTTCCGGCGGCGTGGCCCTGCGCCGCCCAGTCCGCCGGGGTGATCAGCTGCTGCTCCTCGATCGCCGCGCCGAAGCCGGCGAACCCGCGCCGCTCCAGCTCGCCCAGCAACTCGTCGCGGTAGGCGGGGCCGATCCGGTCCCAGTCGATCGGCCCGGTGCGCAGGTTCGGGCAGGGCGCGAGCACGTAGTGCAGCTCGCGGCCGTCGGGCGCCAGCGACGGATCGGTCGCGGTCGGCCGGGTGATCAGCAGCGACGGATCGGTCATCAGCCTGCCGTCGCGGATGATCTCGGTGAACGTGCTGTGCCAGGCCGCGCCGAAGGAGATCGTGTGGTGCGCGTCGGACCAGCCGCGGGTGGTCCCGGCGTGCAGCACCACCGCCGACGGCGACCAGCGCAACCGCCGCCGCGGACGGCGGCCGAGGAGCTCGTGCACGACCGGTAGGTCGGGCGTGAGCACGAACGCGTCGGCCTCGATGCGGGTGCCGTCTGACGTGCGGACCGCGGTGATCCGGTCGCCGCGCCGCTCCAGTGCCGTGACTTCGGCGTTGTAGTGGAACGCGACGCCCGCGCCCGCTGCCGCGTCGGCGAGCGCGGTCGGGACCGCGTGCATGCCGCCGCGCGGGAACCACACCCCGTTGACGGTGTCCATGTACGAGATGACGGCGTACAGGGCGAGCGCTCGGCGCGGGTCCAGGCCGGCGTAGAGCGCCTGGAAGGAGAAGACCCGGCGCAGCCGCTCGTCGGCCAGGAACCGGCCGATCGCCGGGCCGAGCCGGCCGAAGCCGCCGAGCGCCGCGAGGCGCGCCAGCTCGGGCGAGAGCAGGTCCAGCGGCGAGTCGAAGTTCGCGTCGATGAAGCGGTGCATCTCCGCCCGGTAGACCTCGGTCAGCCAGCGCCGCAGCCGCCGGTACCCGGCCGCTTCCGCAGGCCCGGCGAACCGCCGCACCTCCTCCTCCATCGCGGCGGCGTCGGTGTGCACGTCGAGCGCCGAGCCGTCCGCGAACCGCGCCCGGTAGGCCGGGTGCAGTGGGATCAGGTCGAGGCGGTCGGCCACCGATTCGCCGACCGCGTGCAGTGCCTCGTCGACGAGCTCGGGCATGGTCAGCACGGTCGGGCCGGTGTCCATCCGGTACCCGGCGACCTCGTGCAACCCGGCCCGCCCGCCAGGCAGGCCCGCCCGTTCTACGACCGTCACCCGCCGCCCGGCGCCCGCGAGGTGCAGGGCCGCGGTCAGCCCGGCCAGGCCCGCACCGACGACCACGACGTGATCGGTGCGTCCGGCGACGGTGCGCATCAGTGGCTGCGGTCGGTGACGGCGATTGCGAGCTCCGCCAGCCGCGACGCGGCCGGTTCGGCCAGTCCCGCGGTGTGCAGCGCCAGCATCGCAGAGCCGGTCAGGTCGGTGATCCGCTTCTCGACGGCCGCGACCGCGCCGAGCCTCGTCAGCACCTGCCGGGCCTGCTCGACGCGGTCCGCGTCCAGTTCGGGATCGCCGAGCACGTCGCGCAGCAGGTCCAGGGCGGGCTGGTCGGCCTGCTCGCGGGCCGTCGCCACGGCCTCGGCGATCAGCACCGTCCGCTTGCCTTCGCGCAGGTCGTCCCCGGCGGGCTTGCCGGTCACCCCGGGGTCGCCGAAGACGCCGAGCAGGTCGTCGCGGAGCTGGAAGGCGACGCCGATGTCGGAGCCGAACCGGCGCAGTGCCTCCAGCGCGTCCGGGCCGGCCCCGGCGGCCTCCGCGCCGAGCTCCAGCGGCCGCTGGACGGTGTAGGACGCGGCCTTGAGCTGGCAGATCTGCAGCGCGGCCTGCGGCGTCTCGTCGCCGCGGAACTGGCCGAGCACGTCGAGGTACTGGCCGGCGAGCACCTCGGTGCGCATCGCGCGCCACGGGCGCAGCGCCCGGGCCAGCGCCTCCGGCGGGATACCGGCGCTGTGCAGCAGGTCGTCGGCCCAGGACAGCGCCAGGTCGCCGAGCAGCACCGCGGCGGCGCGCCCGAACTGGATGCCGGCGCCGGAGAACCCGGACTCGCGGTGGATCTGCTCGAACTTGCGGTGCACGGTCGGGTTGCCGCGGCGGGTGTCCGATTCGTCGATCAAGTCGTCGTGCACCAGCGCGCAGGCCTGCAGCAGCTCCAAGGCGCTCGCGGCCCGCAGCATCGCCTGCGCCGCGGGGCCCTCGGCGGGCCCGCCGGCCGCGCGCCAGCCCCACCAGGCGAAGGTGGGGCGGATCCGCTTCCCACCGCCGAGGACGAACCCGGCCAGCTCGGCCACCGCGGTCGCGAACGCCGGGTCGAGGTCGGCTGCCTCGGCGCTGCGGGTCTGCAGGTAGTCGGTCAGCGTCCGCTGGACCTGACCGGGGAGGTCGGTTTCCACGACGACGGTGTCCTTGCCGGTCGCTTGCAGGGTGGTCGAATTCGATGGGGGCACACCTCCATCCTCCGCGACGCCATCGGGTGACGGCCGCCGGGGCCGCTCCCAGCCGCTGGGACGATGCCGGAGGAGTCCGGGAACCGTCCTTATCCTGTTCGGCATGACGGCGGTGGTGGATCGGTTGCGGACCGAGAAGACGACTTTCTCGGTGGAGTTCTTCCCGCCGCGGGGCGACGACGAGGAGCGCATCCTCTGGCGGGCCATCCGCGAGCTGGAGCCGCTGGACCCCGCCTTCGTCTCGGTGACCTACGGCGCGGGCGGCTCCAACCGGGACCGCACCATCCGGACCACCGGCCGCATCGCGCAGGAGACCACCCTGACGCCGATGGCGCACCTGACGGCAGTGGACCACTCCGTCGCCGAACTGCGCAACGTCATCGGCTGGTACGCCGCGTCCGGCGTGCAGAACGTGCTGGCCGTGCGCGGTGATCCGCCGGGGGACCCCAACGGCGAATGGCTCCGGCACCCCGAGGGCCTGACCTACGCGGAGGACCTCGTCCGGCTGGTGCGGGAGCTCGGCGAGTTCTGCGTCGGCGTCGCGGCCTTCCCGCACGGCCACCCGCGCTCCTCGGACCTGGAAACCGACGCCGACCACCTGGTGCGCAAGATCCGCGCGGGCGCGGGCTTCGCCATCGCCCAGCTGTTCCTGGAGCCGGAGTACTTCCTGCGGCTGCGCGACCGGATGGCCGCCCGCGGCTGCGACGTGCCGCTGCTGCCGGGCATCATGCCGATCACCACGCCGCGGGTGCTGGGCAAGTTCGGCGAGCTCGCCGGGGTGCCGGTGCCTACCGAGGTGTCGGAGCAGCTGCTGCCGCTGGCGGAGGATCCGGCGGGGTTCCGCGCCGCAGGCGTGGATCTGGCGACGCGGCTGTGCGAGCGGCTGATCGCCGAGGGCGTCCCGGCGCTGCACTTCTACACCCTCAACCGCTCGAAGGCGACGCGCCAGGTGGTCGCGAACCTCGGCCTGGGAGCCGGTTAGGCGTTCTGGTCCGCCCGGCTGCGCACGTGGGCGCGCAGCGCGAGCACCGCCACGACGGCCGCGGCGCAGAACGTGAGCCCGCCGACCAGCAGCGCCCAGCCGATCCAGTCCATCCCGGTGGAGTTGGAGAACTGGTAGGTGGCCGACATCTCGCTGACCGCGCCGGGCTGCAGCGACCAGGAGATCGTGCCGGCGCTCTCCTGGCCGTTGGTGTTGGTGATCTCGCCGGGCGCGCTGATCTTCAGGTCGACGCCGGAGTCGGTGTCGGCCAGCGGCGTCAGGTCCGCCGAGCCCTCGAAGATCACCAGCGAGCCGGACCGGGACAGGTGCAGCCGGTAGCGGGCATCGGGGCTCATCGCCTCGGCGAGCTGCTCGACCTCCGGGAAGGTCAGGTCGCGGAACGACAGGTGCGAGCCGACGCGGGGGCCGTCGCGGAACGGCGTGATCTGCACCCGGTCGGCGACGTTCTCGGGCGGCTGCAGGCGGAGCGGGGCCTGCCCGTCGGCGACCTGGGTGGCGAGCACGACCTCGCCGGACACCTGGTCCTCGCCGGAGATGTTCAGCGAGGCGTTGGCGTGCAGGCACCCGCTGAGCAGCGCGCCGAGCACGGTGATCAGGACCAGCAGGAGCGCGGTGCGGCCGCGCGGGGTCTTGTCCTCCACCCGGGCGATCTTCCCATCCGGCGGGCCTTTTCGCCGCCTGCGAACGCTCACTTTCGTCGAGGCGCGTGACCGCGTCGCCGTTCGATAGCGGGTTCTTGTTCTTGAAGCGGCGCAGCCGCTTGGCCCACGCACTCAGCGTCCGCCGCCGCGGGTTCACGGTGCCCACCCGCCCGGGGTTCTCCCAGCGACGAGAGCCCCGACGTGGTGAATCGGTCGGGGATCCCACAGCGAGAAGGCGTCTGGGGTTCCGCTACCCGCGCCGTTAATCGAGATGAGTTCTCCGACAGGTTCGATAGCGTGGCGGGCATGGGAGTTGACCACAGCGGTGTGCACGAAATCAGCGACCAGTTCGTATCCGAGCTGGTCGCGCTCGACCCGGTCGCCGGAACCTACCTGGGCGTGCCCGGCCGGGACGAGGAGCTGACCGACTACTCGCCGGACGGGCACCGGGCCCGCGCGGAACTCGCCCGCCGCAGCCTCGCGGCGGTGCAGGCGGCCGATCCCGCCGACGATTCCGAGCGGGTCGCGCAGGCGGTGTTCGCCGAGCGCGTCGGTTTGGACCTGGAGCTGCACGAGATCGGCGCGGACATGGCCGCGCTGAACGTGATCGCCAGCCCGGTGCAGGAACTCCGGCAGGTCTTCGACCTGATGCCGACCGACACCCCGGAGCAGTGGCGCACCATCGCCCGCCGCCTGTCGGTGATGCCCGAAGCGGTGCTGGGCCTGCGCGCCGGGCTGCTGGCGGCGGCCGCGGACGGCAACGTGTCGGCGGCCCGGCAGGTCCGCAAGGTCGCGGAGCAGTGCGACACCTGGTCCGGGCGCGGCGGGCAGTCGTCGTTCTTCGCGGCGATGGTCGGGCGCGCCGAGGGCGTGGACGAATCGCTGCGCCGCGACCTGGACACCGCAGCCGAATCGGCCGCCGAGGCGTACGCCGGACTCGCCGACTTCCTCCGCGGCGAGCTGCTGCCGAAGGCCCCGGAGAAGGACGCCGTGGGCGAGCAGCGGTACCGGTTGTGGTCGCGCTACTTCACCGGAGCCCGGCTCGACCTGCGGGAAGCGTACGAGTGGGGCTGGCAGGAGTTCTCCGGCATCGAGGCGGAGATGAAGCAGATCGCGAACCGGATCAAGCCGGGGGCGACGCTGGCCGAGGCCGCGGCCGTGCTGGACGCCGATCCGCGCTACCAGGTGCACGGGCAGGACCGGTTCGAGGAGTGGATGCAGCAGCTGTCCGACCAGGCGCTGCAGGACCTGCGCGGCACGCACTTCGAGATCCCGGACCCGCTGATGCGGCTGGAGTGCCGGATCGCCCCGCCGGGCGGCGGCGTCGGCGCCTACTACACCGGCCCGACCGACGACTTCTCGCGGCCCGGCCGGATGTGGTGGTCGGTGCCCGCCGACCGGCAGGACTTCCCGACCTGGCGCGAAGTTTCCACCGTGTACCACGAGGGCGTGCCGGGACACCACCTGCAGGTCGCGACCGCGGTGCACGAGGCGCAGCGGCTCAACAAGTTCCAGCGGCTGGCCTGCTTCGTCTCCGGGCACGGCGAGGGCTGGGCGCTGTACGCCGAGCGCCTGATGCGCGAGCTCGGCTACCTCGAGGACGACGGCGACCTGCTCGGCATGCTCAACGACCAGCTCTTCCGCGCGGCGCGCGTGGTGGTCGACATCGGCATGCACCTGGAGCTGGAGATCCCGGCGGGTACCGGCTTCCACGAGGGCGAGCGCTGGACGCCGGAGCTGGGCCTGGAGTTCATGCTGAGCCGGACCATCACCGACCCGGCGCAGGTCCGCGACGAGATCGACCGCTACCTGGGCTGGCCGGGCCAGGCGCCGTCGTACAAGCTCGGCGAGCGGCTGTGGCGGGCGGCCCGCGACGAGGCCAAGCAGCGCCACGGCGCGGCCTTCGACGTGAAGGAGTTCCACACGCAGGCCCTGCGGATGGGCGGCATGGGCCTCGACACCCTCCGCGAGCAGCTGGCCCTGCTGTAACGGGCTCGGCATCGACCCGGGCCGTGGGTCTTCCGGGGTACCGGGAGACCCACGGCGCCGTGGTCGGAAATCGAACCCTGCTCCGACGTCAGCCGCGGGCCACGTCGCCCACCGGCGCGATCAGCTGGGTTCCAGGGGGAGCGAGCGCCCCAGGACCGCGAAGGGGCGCGGGTCGCCCGTGAAGCGGTAGTTGCGCAGGACGTCCGCGAAGCCCACCCGGCGGTACAGCTTCCAGGCGCGGGTCGGGCCTTCCGGCGTGGAGAGCAGGACCTTGCCGCCCTGCGCGCCGGAGAGCAGGCGGCGCAGGATCTCCTCGCCGAGGCCGCCGCCCTGGCTTCCCGGGTGCACGTGCAGCTCGGTGAGCTCGAAGTAGTCGTCCAGCCAGCTGTCGGCGTCGCCGCCGCTGCTCAGCAGCCCGCGGCGGACCTGCTCGTGCCACCACTGCCCGGGGGCGCCCAGATAGCCGTAGCCGATGCCGATGAGCTCGTCGTGGTCGCTGAACGCGCCGATGCAGCGCCAGCCCGCGCGCAGCATGTGCGCCGACCACATCGGGGCGCGCTGCTGGGCGGTCGTGGGCGGGTAGTTCATCGCGGTCACGTAGATCTGCAGGGCCTCGGGCAGCCGGGCCCGGAGCTGCTCCGTGGTCAGCTCGGTGATCCGGTCACAACGGGGGGATGGCGCGGCGGTCACGGGCCGAACATTAGACCCTCCGCGGCGTGCGGTCCTTTCCGCGGCCGATCCTGCCGCTGCGGCGTCCCGGCCGGGTGCCTGATTCGGCCACTCGGGTGATCATCTTGGCTGGTCATGACTCGAACAGGTGAGCTAGGGCTCATTGCTTGAGTCCGTCGGTGGTGCGCGCTAATCTGAAGATGTTCGAACGGAAGTTCGATGAACGTTTGTTCGAACATCGAGTCCGGCGGTGGGGTGGGGGAAGCACCCCGCCGCCGGACCTGCCGGCTCCCCACGGCAGGCGTGGACGGCTTCGTCGTGCAGAGGAGATACGCCGATGTCTTTTTCCACTGACTTCTCGATTCCGGCTCCGCGGCATTCCGTGGAGAACCACGAACCGACGCCCGAGGCGGACACGCCGGCCGGTTCCCTGTCGTTGCTGCTCGACGCCCGCAGCCGCCTGCACGAAGCGGAGGAGGCGGACCGGCCGAGCGAGCGGTACGTGGCCGCGCACGTGGCGGCGTTACGTGCCGCGACGGCGGTGGTGGTGGCGCGTTCCTGGCGGCGCGAGAACAGCCGCCCGGCCAGCGTGTGGACGATGCTGACCGCCGCCGCCCCCGAATTCCGGGAGTGGGCGGCCTACTTCGCGGCGCGCTCGGACCGGCGGGCCGCGGCGGAGGCGGGGGTGCCGACCATCACCAGGCTGGATGCCGACGGGCTGTTGGCGCGCAGCCGCGAATTCCTCGAAATCGTGGGCCGGAGCCTGCTGGGGGTGGCTCGATGAACGGAACCGAACTGGGGCTCGACTACGGGCGGATGCTCGATCTGCTCGGCATCGAGGCGCAGCTGCTCACGGCGGCGACCCACGACGCGCACGTCGACGCGCCGGTGTGGGGCGCGTCCGGGCGGACCTTGGGGCAGACGATCCGGCACCTGGGCGATCTGTGCGAGGACACGCTGTCCTGGCTGGGCGCGACGGCGGCCGAACAGCGCTGGGATCTGCCGGATCGGCCCGCGCTGCGCGAGGTGACCAGCAGGTTCGCCGTTCGCCTTGCCGACCTGCTCGCCGAGTTCGGCTCCCGGCCGCCGCACGACCGGTGTCCGACGTGGTGGCCCGAGCAGCACACCGTGCGGTTCTGGCTGCGTCGAATGCTGCACGCCACGACGGTGCACCGGGTGGACGTGCAGGCCGCGGCGGGAGTGCTGCCGACGCCGATCGAGCCGGATGTGGCCACCGACGGCGTTGACGAGGTGCTGCGGCTTTGGTTCGGCTACCGGCTGCACGCGCTCGGCATCACCGCGACGCGGCCCTGTTCGGTCGGGGTGTACGTGGCCGACCGCAACTGGCTGGTCACCGCGGACCAGAACGGGGCCGCGGTGGTGAGTTCGGGGGACGTGTCGACCACGACGCCCGACGCGGTCGTCGGCGGTGATGCGCCCGCCGTCTACCTGTGGATGTGGGGCCGGCTGCCCGATCGAGCGGTGGAGACCAGTGGCGATCTCGATGCGATCGCGCAGCTCTGGGGCCTGCTGCAACTCGCCACCCGCTGAGCCCTCGAAGCTCGTTCTGGGTGGCGGCGCGGACCTCGTCGCGGAGGGAGTCTCGCCGATGGGCGTTGGCGAACGGAGTCAGGCGCGTAGCCGCAAACCCTTCGGCGTGGCGCGGAATCCTGCTTCGGTGAGCACGTCGGCCAGGCGGGATCCCCAAGCGCCCTCGCCGTCGGCGCGCTGCACTGCGAGCTGCTCCAACCAGCCGTCCCGGACAACGCGGGCCAACCCCGCCGCAGCGCTGCGCAACGCGGATTCGTCGTCGGTGAAGGACAACAACGACTTTCCGCCGCGCTCGACGTAGAACACCGCTTCGCCGGACACGAGGACCACGAGCGCTCCGGCCTTGCGCCCGGGCCGATGCCGGGTTTCGCCCATCACCGCAGGCCATTCCAGCGCGCCCCCGTAGGGCTGCGCCGGGTCGGCGGCCGCCAGCACCACAGCCTCGTCGTCGCCATCCTCGCGGGACAGCGCGCGCAGGCGATCGATCGCGCCGGGCACCGCGAACTGCGCGGCCCCGAGCCCCTCGACGACGTATCCACGCCTGCAGCGCCCGGATTCCTCCATCGCCCGAAGCACCTTGTACACGGCGGAAAATCCGCCCGTGACGCGCTCGATGTCCAGCGCTCCGCGCGTCAGCACCCCGTGCCGTTCCAAGAACGCTTCGGCCCGCGCGTGCGCCCGTCGCGTCGGTTCGCTGGACGGCTGCGGCGCCAGCGACCAACGCCCCGACACCGTCGGCGGTCCGCTGCGGCTGGGCATCGAAGGCCGCCCCGCGCGCAACCTCGCGTAGCGGCCACGAGGCGCGCTGCGGCGCGGCTTGTGCGCTGCGCCGCGTCCGGACACCAACGCTCGCAACGGCGCCAGGGTGTCGTTCGTGACCGCGCCGGACCAGACCAGATCCCACAACGCCGAAGTGACCGCATCGTCGGCTGGCGCGCTCTCGCCCTGCTCCAGCAGCAGCGCCGCCGACCGATCCGCCAGCTGGCGGAAGAACAGCGCGCCACCGTCCAATGCGGACACAACAGCGCGGTGCAACGGGGAATCGGCGGTGGCCTCCTCCGGCAGGTCGGGCAACAGCAGGTCGGCGACATCGGTGGGCGCCAGCGCGATCCAGCCGTCGCCGCCGGCCAGCGAGCCCGAGCCGACCCAACTGACCTCGCCGGTCGCGGTCAGCTCGTCGAGCAGCGCGGGGGAATAGCCGGGCAGCCGGGCGGGCAGGATCAGCGACTCCAGGCCGCTCGCCGGAACCGGCGCGCCCGCGAGCTGTTCGACCACGGCGTACACGTCGTCGACCGTCGGCGCGCTGCGCAGCCGCGCCCCGATGCCGTGCCACGCGGGCAGGAAACGGCCCAGCGCGGCCGGTTCCACCGGCTCGACCTCGGCGCGCAGCCGGGCCAGCGACGCCCGGCGAAGCCGCCGCAGCACGTCGGCGTCGCAGTACTCCAGCACGCCGCCGCCACCGGCCTCCAGCGGCCGCAGCTCGCCGCGGACCAGCCGCCCGGTGCCGGTCAACCGGTACAGCACGCCGTGCACCACGGCCACGCCCAACCCGAATCGCTGCGCCGCGGCGTCGGCGGTGAACGGCCCGCGGCAGCGCGCGTAGCGGATCAGCAGGTTGCCCAGCGGGTCGGCGACAGGCTCGGTGAACGCCTCCGGCACGCCGACCGGTAGCGCGACGCCCAACGCATCGCGGACCTTGCCCGCGTCCTCGATCGCGATCCAGCGCTCGTCGCCCGCGATGCGGACCCGCAGCACCCGGCGCTGTTCCGCCAGGTCCGCCAGCCACTCCGGACGCACGCCTCGTGCCTCGGCTTCGGCGGTGGACAGATCTCCCAGGAACCGCAGCAGGTCCACCGCGGACTCGGCGTCGCGGGCTTGCCGATCCGGGGCGAGCCGCTGCAGCTGCTGCTCGATCTCGTCGAGCGCCTCGGGATCGAGCAGCTCCCGCATCGCCTCCGAACCGAGCAGCTCCGCCAGCAGCGTCGAATCCAGGCTCAACGCGGCCGATCGGCGCTCCGCCAGCGGCGCATCGGTCTCGTACAGGAACATGCCGATGTAGCCGAACAGCAGGCTGCGTGCGAACGGCGACGGCGTCGGCGTCTCGACCTCGACCACCCGCACCTTGCGCGCCGCGACCTGCGACATCAGCTCGGTCAGCCCGGGCAGGTCGTAGACGTCCTGAAGGCATTCCCGCATCGCTTCGAGCACGATCGGGAACTGCTCGTACTGCGCAGCCACCGTCAGCAGCTGCGCGGCCCGTTGCCGCTGCTGCCACAACGGCGTGCGGCGACGCGGATCCCGGCGCGGCAGCAGCAGCGCCCGCGCCGCGCACTCCCGGAACCGGGCCGCGAACAGTGCCGAACCGCCGACCTCGTCGGTCACCACCTGCTGCACCTCATCCGGCGGCAGCAGGACGTCTTCGGCGGTCGGCAGGACCTCCGCGCCGGACTCGTCCAGCGCGTCGGCCAGCCGCAGCACGATCCCGTCGTCGGAGGAGGCCACCTGTGGCTCGATCCCGCGCCGCTCGCGGATCCGGGCGCCGATGGCCAGCGCCCACGGGCCGTTGACCTTGGCGCCGAACGGCGAGTGCACCACCATCCGCCAGTCGCCGAGCTCGTCGCGGAACCGCTCCACCACGATCGTGCGGTCGTCCGGGACGTGCCGGGTCGCCTGACGCTGTTCGTCCAAATAGGACAGCAGGTTGTCGCGGGCCCACTCGTCCAGCCCGGCGGCCGTCACACGGGACCGCGCCGCCTGGGTGTCCGCGCTGGTCAGCTCCCGGACGAAGGCGCCCAGCGCGCGCCCGAGCTCCAGCGGCCGCCCCGGCGAATCGCCCTTCCAGAACGGCATCCGGCCCGGCTCGCCCGGCGCGGGAACCACCACTACCCGGTCGTGGGTGATGTCCTCCACCCGCCACGCCGAGGTGCCCAGCAGGAAGGTGTCGCCCACCCGCGACTCGTAGACCATCTCCTCGTCGAGCTCGCCGACCCGCACCCCGCCCTTGCCCGCCTCGTCGGCGGGCGTGGTCACCACGAACAGGCCGCGGTCCGGGATCGTGCCGCCGGAGGTCACCGCGAGCCGCTGCGCACCCGGCCGCGCGCGCAGCTCGTCGTTCACCCGGTCCCAGACGATGCGAGCCCGCAGCTCGCCGAACTCCTCGCTGGGGTAGCGGCCCGCCAGCATGTCCAGCACCGCGTGCAGCGCCGAATCCGGCAGCCCCGCGTAGGGCGCGGCGCGCCGCAGCAGCGCCGCCAGCTGCGGCACCGGCCAGGTGTCCATCGCGACCATCGCCACGACGTGCTGGGCCAGCACGTCCAGCGGGTTGCGCGGGAACGACAGCGACTCGATCAGCCCGTCCGCCATCCGCTCGGACACCACGGCGCAGCCGACGAGATCGCCCCGGAACTTCGGGAACACCACGCCCCGCGACACCGCGCCGACCTGGTGCCCGCCGCGCCCGATGCGCTGCAGCCCGGATGCCACGCTCGGCGGCGTCTCCACTTGGATCACCAGGTCCACCGCGCCCATGTCGATGCCCAGCTCCAGCGACGAGGTGGCCACCACGCAGGCCAGCCGCCCGGACTTCAGCTCCTCCTCGACCACCGCCCGCTGTTCCTTCGACATCGAGCCGTGGTGCGCCTTCGCGACGATCGGCGGGGCGCCGCCGCCGATCCCGGAGCCGCCCACCGCCTCGGCGGGGAACCGCTCCAGGGGCACCGGCTCCTCGGCCGCGAGCTCGTTGATCCCGGCGGTGAGCCGCTCGGCCAGCCGCCGGGAATTGGTGAACACGATGGTCGAGCGGTGCTCGCGGATCAGCTCCAGGATCCGCTCCTGAACCGACGGCCAGATCGACGTGCGCTGCTCCGCGCCCGCCGCCGGGCCCTCGACCTCGCCGGTCGGCGCGCCCAGCTCGGCCATGTCCGGCACCGGCACCTCGACCCGGACCTCGACCTGCTTGGCGTTCGCGGGCTGGATGGTGCGCACCGGCCGGCCGCCGGCCAGGAACGTCCGCACCTCCTCCACCGGGCGGACCGTCGCGGACAGCCCGATGCGCTGCGCCGGCTTCGGCAGCAGCTCGTCCAGCCGTTCCAGGGAAAGCGCCAGGTGCGCTCCGCGCTTGGTGGCGGCCACCGCGTGCACCTCGTCGACGATCACCGTCTCGACGCCGCGCAGCGACTCCCGGGCCGCCGAGGTCAGCAGCAGGAACAGCGACTCGGGCGTGGTGACCAGCACGTCCGGCGGCGTGCGGGCGAACGAACGGCGTTGGTCGGCCGGGGTGTCCCCGGTGCGGATGCCGACCCGGATGTCCGGCGGGGCGCTGCCGAGGCGCTGCGCGGCCTGCCGGATCCCGGCCAGTGGCGCGCGCAGGTTCCGCTCCACGTCGACGACCAGCGCCTTCATCGGCGACACGTAGAGCACCCGGCAGCGCTGCTTCGCGTCGGCGGGCGTGCCTTCCGCGGCCAGCTTGTCCAGGGCGGAGAGGAACGCCGCGAGCGTCTTGCCGGAGCCGGTCGGCGCGACGACCAAGGCGTGCTCGCCCCCGGCGATCGCCTCCCACGCGCCGCGCTGTGCCTCGGTGGGCGCGGCGAAGGCCCCGCGGAACCAGTCGCGGGTCGCCGCGGAGAAGCCGTCCAGCACATCGCTCACCACTACATGCTGGACCAACGCCCTGACACCGACACCCGCGACCGGCAGTGGCCGACCGTCCACAAGGGCCTGCCGGGATGTGATTCGGCACGAATGCGGGGGATCGGTGCTTCCCGCCGCCGCTGACGTGGCAGCATTCGAGCCCGGAAGCTTCAGCGTGGGAGGGGGACGGGTGCGCGTCCTGTCAGTGGATCTCGGCACCTCGAACACCGTCGCGGTCCTGTCCGCGCACGGTCGGCCGCCGCGGGTGGTCGAGGTCGACGGCTCTGCGACCATGCCGTCCGCGGTGTTCGCCACCGAGGACGGCGGGATCATCGTCGGCCGCGACGCCGAACGCCGCGCCCGGCTCGACCCGTCCCGGTTCGAGCCGAACCCGAAGCGCCGGGTCGACGAGAGCACCCTGCTGCTCGGGGACAACGTCATCACCGTCACCGACGCGCTGGCCGCGGTGCTGCACCGGGTCGCCGAGGAGACCACCCGGCAGCTAGGCGGCGCCCAGCCCGACGAGGTCCGGCTTACCCACCCCGCGCAGTGGGGCACGGTCCGCCGCAACGTGCTGCTGTCCGCCGCCCGGTTGGCCGGTTTCACCTGCAACCTGGTGCTGATCCCGGAACCGGTGGCCGCGGCCGCGCACTTCGCGTCCTTCCCGGACCGCGCCCTCGGCGCCGGCCAGGCGCTCGCCGTCTACGACCTGGGCGCGGGCACTTTCGACTGCGCGATCGTCGGCGCCACGCAGAACGGGTTCGCGGTGCTGGCCGAGGACGGCCTGGCCGACCTCGGCGGGTTGGACGTCGACCAGGCGCTGCTGGAGCACGTCGGGCGACAGGTCTCCAACAAGGACCCGCAGCGCTGGCAGCGGCTGCTGCGCCCGGAGAGCACCGGCGACCGGCGGGCCCAGCGTGCCCTGCGTGAAGACGTCCGCGCCGCGAAGGAAGCGCTCTCCCGGCACCCGCAGACCGAGGTGCCGATGCCGGAGCCCTTCGAGGACGTGCTGGTCACCCGCGCGGAGCTGGAAGCGCTGGTGCGGCCGAGCATGCTGCGCAGCGTCGAGCTGCTGGCCGCCGTGCTGCGCTCCAACGCGATGAACCCGGAGCACCTCGCCGGCGTGTACCTGGTGGGCGGTTCCAGCCGGTTGCCGCTGGTCGCCAGCCTGATCGGCGAACAACTGCGGATCGTGCCGACGACGCTCGACCAGCCGGAGACGGCCGTCGCGCTCGGGGCGCACCACGTGTCCCGCGACGGTGCCGCGATGTGGACCCAGGACATCCGGTCCAGCCCGCAGTCGGGCCCGGTCGCCATCCCGCAGACCGGTCAGCCGCAGGCGCCGTACCGGGAGCCCGACACGGTCCGCACGTACCCCGTCGCGCCGCCCCAGCAGCAGCCCCACCCCCAGCCGCCCGCGGACGTGTCCCGGCGCAACCGCAACATGCTGATCGGCCTCGGCGCGGTCGCGGCCGTCGCGGTGATCGTCGCGGTCGTGGCGATCGTGTTCCGCGCCACCAACGGCTCCAGCGCGCCCAGCGCGGCGGACTGCTTCCAGCCCGGCACCGTCAACGCCGAGGGCTTCACCGCCTGCCTGGGCAACCTCGCCGGTACCGTTCCGGAGCACGCCAACTGCGCGCCGGGCTGGCAGCGGATCATGCCCGGCCTGCGGGAGCTCGACGGCACCGTGGTGTCCTGCTCGATCGGCAATCCCAACGAGGGCACCCAGATCGTCTACACCCAGCTGGACACGATGGAGGCCGCGCAGCGGCGCGCCGACCTGCTGCTGGAGTTCAACGGCGTGACCAGCGACCAGGTCGAGGCGGACTGGAGCGGCAACGGCCTGACCGGCACCTACCGCGCGGTCACCAGCGACACCTTCGGCACCCTGGTGTTCACGGTCGACGACCGCCCGCTGGTCGGCATGGTGCTCAAGCCCAACGGCGACAAGCAGCTCGACCCGAACAAGCTGGCCGACGAGTTCGAGAAGTCGGTCCAGCCGGGCACGGCCTGATCCAGCGCCTGGTTCAGCGCCGGTTGCGGTGCTCCCACAGGAAGCGCACCGCGAGCACGATGACCGCCAGCAATACGGCGCCGATCACCACCTGGCCCAGCGGCGTCGACAACCCGGTCGGATCGGCCTGCAGCAAGAGCAGCACACCACCAGGGTACGGCCGCCGCGTAGGCTGGCGGGCGATGCGCCACACTGCTTTCCGCCAACGCATGGCCGACGAATTCGGCCGGGTCCGCGCCGAGATGCTGGCCCAGGACCACGTGTTCTCGTCCCTCGACGGGCGGACCGTCGACCAGGCGCTCGAGGCCGGGCTGTCGACCAAGGAGGTCTGGCAGGCGGTCTGCGACGCCTTCGAGGTGCCCGCCGAACGGCGCTAGGACTCCGCTTCCTCCTTGCGCTCCGCGGCGCGGGGCGCCGCGGGCCGGCGTTCCGGGACCTCGAAGTCGGCCCACAGGTTCTGCGCGCTGATCTGCTGCTCGGCGCTGCGCCCGGCTTCCAGGTAGTGCTGGTAGGCGCGGCGCCGCTCCTCCTGCATGTGCCGCCACGTCTCGGCCTGCACCAACCGGTTCTGCTCCGGCGTGGGGTTGCCGTCGGCCACGGCCTTTTCGGCCTGGCAGAGCGGTTCGATCTCGGCGATCCGCCGCTCGTCGGCGAGTCGCTGCTCGGGGACCTCCTCGGCGGGCGGTTCGTGGTGCCGGTAGCGGACGTAGGGGTTGTCCTGCGGCAGTCCGCCGCTGACCCGGCCGTAGAACCCGAGGAACATCAGCAGCATGCCCGCGATCAGGCTGAACACCACGTTCTGCAGCTTGAAGGCGAACACGTTCCAGGGCGTGTTCAGCAGGCCCAGGTTGATCAGCCCGGACAGGAAGAACAGCACCCCGACCGCGGCGGTGGTGGTGGAGGCGACCGGTCCGCCCCAGGCGGCGGCGCCGACCAGGATCGCGCCGACCACCACCGAGACCACGGCCAGCAGGCCGTTGCTGGACAGGCCGATGACGTCGATGCCCCTGGTGGTGAACAGCGGCACCTGGTTGGCCAGCCCGAGCACGCCGAAGGCGAGCAGGAACGCGCCGAAGATGGCCGCCCCGACCCGGTAGAACCGGCTCAGCGGGTGGTCTGGTGGCAGGTAGCGGTCCATTCGCATGGTCGGCACCTCCTCGGAGCCCGGGCGGCCGGTTCGCCAGTTGGTCTTCCGAGTGTCCGCCTCGAACACGGTGATCGCACTGTCACACGGTCGGGTGACGTCGCTGGCGTGTCGGGAAGTTGATCGAACATCCGTTCGTCTAAGATGGGGCGCGTGGGATCGGACCGTCGGCGCACCCCGCGACGGAATTGTCGGTCCCTGCCCGTAGCGTCTGATCTGACACACGACGACGAAGTTCGACTCGACCGAGGTGGACCCCCGATGGCAGCGACACCGGACAAGGGCAAGGCGCTGGAGCTCGCGCTCGCCCAGATCGACAAGCAGTACGGCAAAGGGTCGGTCATGCGGCTCGGCGACGAGTCGCGCGCACCGATCGAGGTCATCCCGACCGGTTCCATCTCGCTGGACGTCGCGCTGGGGATCGGCGGTCTGCCGCGAGGCCGCATCGTGGAGATCTACGGCCCGGAGAGCAGCGGTAAGACCTCCGTCGCGCTGCACGCCGTGGCCAACGCGCAGAAGCTGGGCGGCACCGCGGCGTTCATCGACGCCGAGCACGCGCTGGACCCGGAGTACGCCAAGGCGATCGGGGTGGACACCGACGCACTGCTGGTGTCCCAGCCGGACACCGGTGAGCAGGCGCTGGAGATCGCGGACATGCTGATCCGCTCCGGCGCGCTGGACATCATCGTCATCGACTCGGTGGCCGCGCTGGTGCCGCGCGCCGAGATCGAGGGCGAGATGGGCGACAGCCACGTGGGTCTGCAGGCCCGGCTGATGAGCCAGGCGCTGCGCAAGCTGACCTCCGCGCTCTACAACGCCAAGACCACCGCGATCTTCATCAACCAGCTCCGCGAGAAGGTCGGCGTGATGTTCGGCTCGCCGGAGACCACCACCGGTGGTAAGGCGCTGAAGTTCTACTCGTCGGTGCGCCTGGACGTGCGGCGGATCGAGACGCTGAAGGACGGCTCGGACGCGGTCGGCAACCGGACCCGGGTCAAGGTGGTGAAGAACAAGGTCGCCCCGCCGTTCAAGCAGGCCGAGTTCGACATCATCTACGGCATCGGCATCAGCCGCGAGGGCTCGCTGATCGACATGGGCGTCGAGCAGGGCATCATCCGCAAGTCCGGTGCCTGGTACACCTACGAGGGCGACCAGCTCGGCCAGGGCAAGGAGAACGCCCGCAAGTTCATGCGGGAGAACCCGGACATCGCCAACGAGATCGAGAAGCGGATCAAGGAGAAGCTCGGCATCGGCGCGACGCTGGACGCCGAGACCGCCGAGCCGGCGCCGGTGGACTTCTGATCCGGCCGACCGCCTGTTGATCGCCTTTTGGCCATTGGGTGCAGATGAACGGTGACGGTACGCGTCGGGGGAGCGGTGCGCGGCGCCGCTCTTCTGACGACGCCCCGCCGGAAGCCGCGGCCGACGAGAAGCCGCGGCGCATGCCGGACGATCCGGAGCAGTTGGCTCGGGACACGGTGTACCGGCTGCTTGCGGCCCGCGCGCGCAGTCGCTCGGAGCTGCGAAAGGCCTTGCTGCGCAAGGAGATCGACGAGGAAGTCGCCGACGCCGTGCTGCAGAAGTTCGTCGACGCGGGCCTGGTCGACGACGCCTCGTTCGCCGAGGAGTGGGTGCATTCACGGCAGCGGTACCAGGGGTTGGGGCGCAAGGCGCTGGGCTTCGAGCTGCGCCGCAAGGGCGTCGACGAGCACCTGGTCGACGCGGCATTGTCCACTGTGGATGGCGACGCGGAGGTGGAGCGCGCGCGGGAGCTGGTGCAGCGCAAGCTCCGGACGATGGCGAACCTGGACCACGCGGCGAAGATGCGCCGCCTGGTCGGGATGCTGGCCCGCAAGGGCTATTCCGAAGGCCTCGCGTTCCGCGTGGTGCGGGAGGAAATCGAGCGCTCCGGCGACGACGCTCCGGACCCGGACCTCGAATCCCCGTGACCGACAGCGTCGCGGCTTCGTCCGCCCGCTGAGCGAGCAGACCTGCCGGGCGGCCGGTGCGCGATGGCGCGCCGCCCGCTCGGCTTTGCTTTTGCCGGCACGGCGAGAAGTACTGCGGCGTGGAGTCGGAACGCAACGGCGCCGCGCTTCGTCCGATGAGGGGTCGCTGATCCACCGAACCCACATCGGCCGGCGCCCCGCCGTCGCAGGAGGAGTCGAATGCCCTTCTCGCTCGTCCACCAAGGCCTTCGGTTCATCCTGCGGGAGAGCGAACCTGAATCCCGGCTCGATTCCTTCGCCGCGGAGTTCGGCTGGGAGAAAGCGGTGCGCCCGGAGCGGGACGGCATGCTCCGCGAGGTGGTGTGGAGCGGTTACAACGTCGACCTCCGCTTCGTCGTCGACGACGTCACCGGCTGCCCGTACTTCTTCTTCACCACGGGAATGTGGAACTCCTGCCTCTCGCTGACCAAGCTCGCTGCGGGCCGGCTCGACGTCTACTCGCGCGAGGAGCTCTTCGCCGCTCTGGAATCCGCGCGAAGCGTCGCCGAGCGCCGGCATGCGCTTCTGATGGTGGCGCTCGGCGGCCCGCACGGATTCGACGAGGACGTCTTCGAGGTGATCCGGGACGCGCTTGGTGCACCGGAAGCCGAGATCAGAAAGGCTGCGGTCTACGCGATGAGCTACACGCCGTCCGTCCGGTACAAGCCGATGCTGGGCTCGCTGCGCGAGCGGGACCCCGATCCCGGCGTCCGGGCCGATGCCGACCCGCTGCTGGAGGTCATGGCCGAGGTCGGCACGGGCGGGGTGTGATCCAGCCGGGCCGGTCGAGTGTGGGCCGCCTCTCAGAATGGGACGGCGGTACCGGAATGTCGCCGCCGGCTCGTAGAGTCGCCAGCCATGACGACCTTCGCCGACGTGCGGCACATCGTGTGGGACTGGAACGGCACGCTCCTCGCGGACAACGACGCAGTGGTGGCGGCGGTGAACGCGGTCTGCACGGCCTACGACCGCGAGCACATCGACATCGACGAGTGGCGGTCGGTGTTCAGCCGCCCGCTGCTGCAGTGCTACGAGCGGCTGCTGCGGCGATCGCTCGGCGAACAGGACTGGGCGCGCATCGACGTGCTCTACCACGAGGCCTACCGGGAACTGCTGCACACCTGCGGACTCGCGCAGGGCGTGCCGCACGCGCTGAAGGACTGGGCGACCGCCGGCCGCACCCAGTCGCTGCTTTCGATGTGGTTCCACGACGAACTGGTCCCGCTGGTGACCGATATGGGCCTGCACCCGCTCTTCGAGCGCGTCGACGGGCTCCGCGACGACATCGGCGGCGGGTCCAAGGCCGAGCACCTGCGCCGCCACCTCGCGGCGCAGGAAATCGACGCGCGCGACGTGGTGCTCATCGGCGACGTGCTGGACGACGCGCACGCGGCGGAGCAGGCCGGCACCAAGTGCGTCCTGGTGACCACCGGTGTGATGAGCCGGGCGGCGCTGGAGACGTCCGGATTCCCCGTGGTGGACTCGATTCCCGAGGCGCTGACCACCATCGCCGCCTGATCCTCACCAGGGCGACGGCGGGCTCGTCGTGACGATCCGGGTCCACGGTCCCGGCGGCACGTCGACGTCGTCGACGAACCGCCAGTCGACGACGTCGTGCTGCCCATCGAGCTCGCGCAGGCCGAGGCAGCCGTTCAGCGCGGGCGACACGTCCATGCCCGCGCCGTTGAACCGGGTGTTGGCGGGTCGGCGGTCGTCGGTACCGAACACGTAAGCCACGTCGTCGTATTCGCCCGGCCCGGCGTCCTCGATCTGCCCGTAGCAGACCGCGGCGCCGTGCTGGATCCGAACCCAGCGGTTCTTCATGAAGCTGGTGGAGCGGTCCGCGGCGCGGCCCGCGTAGCCCGGATCGCTGGCCCACGGCACCACCCGGCCGCGCTGCTCGAACGCGGCCGGATCGTTTCGGTCGTCGAAGGGCAGGTCCAGGTAGAACGGGTTCTGCCGCGGCGTCATCCTGGTGGGGAAGAAGTCGTTGGCGGCGGTGCGCCGTTCGGTGTCGCACCGGCCGTCCCGCTCCACGCCGTCGCAACCGCCGTAACTCGCCAGCCAGTCGGCGTCGTAGGCCGACAACCGCTGGCTGCCATCCGGCGAGTCCGGGTCGAGCACCTCGCCGACCCAGAACGTGGTGGCCACGATGCCGGTGTGCGGCGGATACGCCCGGCCGTCCGGTTCCGCGGCGTCTCCGCCGCAGGCTGCCGCGATCAGGATGGCGACCGCGACCATGCTCGCCGTCAGCAGAGCCATCTCAACAGGTAGGTCCACGGCAGGCGGGCGCAGACGGCCTCGGCCTTCGGCCTGACGTTCTCCTGCAGCCGGTAGTCGTCCGTGGTCAGCGAACCGGCGCGGGCCAGGGTGAGCCCAAAGCTCAGCCCGGTCGTGCCGTCCGGGGCCGCCGGTGTCGTCCACGCCGCGGACGCCCAGTTCGCCGAGGCGGCGAACCACGGGCTGGTCGTCCAGTAGCGCCAGATGCCGTCCTGATCGCGGCGGTAGACGGCGAGCTGGGTGGGCGCGGTCGACTTGTACCAGGTGCTGAGTTCGTAGGTGTTGTTCGGGTGCGCGGTCGGCGCGGCCTCGCCCATGTCGAGCTGCTGCAGGAGTTTCGCCTCGCCGCTGGCGTATTCGGTGATGTCCAGCCGCTGCGCCCAATGCCCGTCGTGCGCGTCGGCGCTGCGGGTCCATTGTGGATTGTTCTGGCCCCAGCTGCTCTGCACCCAGCCGCGCGGGCCCGGCTCTTCCAGCGACGCGTTGACCAGCCCGTCGCGCGGCGCGGGCGCCGGCGGGCGGACCAGCGGGCGGAACCCGCCGCCGATCACCTGGTCGACCGTGCGCACCACCGTGCCGTTCGCCTGCCGCTGCGCCAGCCAGGACGCGAACTGGTCCAGCACAGCCGGGCTGATCGACAGCGACCCACAGAAGTCGCAGGTCTGGTGCAGCACCAGCGGAACCCAGCCGCCGCCGGAGGCTTCGGCCCGCAGCACCACCTGCTGCAGGTCCGCCAGCGTCCAGTCGGGGGTGACGGTGTCGGTGCCGCGCACCACCAGCGGGTTCACCGGCGGTATCGACTCGGCCGGGGCGCAGTCCGAGCAGCTTTTCTTGGTCCGGAGGCTGCCGATGACCCGCGCGCTGTTGTAACCGCAGTCCGCGGCCGCCTGCTCGGCCTCGCGGCTGAAGCTGCCGTACGGGTAGGCGAACGAGGTCGGCCGGAAGCCCCAGCCGACGAGGTTGGCCCGGTCCTGGCAGATCTCCCGGCGGGCTTCGTCCGGTGCGCCCTCGGCGAGGTCGGGGTGGTTGACGGTGTGCCCGCCGATCTCGTGCCCGGCCGCGGCGAGCGAGCGAAGGTCGTCGAGGCTCAGGTAGCCGCGCGTGCCGATCGATCCGGACACGACGTAGAAGGTGCCGCGCATCCCGTGCTTCCTGAGGATCCGGGCGCCGGAGGTCTGCGAGACGCTCCCGTCGTCCACGGTGAAGGTGACCACGGTGTGCGGCGTCTGGGCGTCGGCATCCCCTGGCATGCCGAGGAAAACGGCCAGCAGGGTGGCGCTGGCGCAGGCGAGGGTTCTGCTCAAGCCTCTGCGAGCCGGGCGTGTTCCGTCCATCGCACCTGACCGCCAACCGGTCGACGGATACTGACCGGCATCACGCTACGGACGGCACAGGCGGAGGCGGAACCAGTCGCTGCGGGGCGCCGGTTACCGCGTTTGACGGAGGCGGTGAGACTTTTCGGGCTGCTGCAGCGGATGTTCACAACTCGCCTCGCGCCTGCGGAGGCTGTGCCACGGCTTGACGTGAACGGCCTGTTCACCTCGATAGACGAGGTGAACAGGCCGTTCGCGCCATCCGTTCGACGCGGCCTGGGCCCGGCTAGGGGCGCAGCGCGGCCGCGTCGCGGGCGAGCTGCTCGATCTGCGCCCAGTCGCCGGCGGCCAGCACGTCCTTCGGCGCCAGCCACGAGCCGCCGACGCAGCCCACGTTGGGCAGCGCGAGGTAGTTCGGCGCGGTCTGCGGGCTGATCCCGCCGGTCGGGCAGAACCGCAGGTCCGGCAACGGTCCGGCGATCGCCTTGAGGAACGGCACGCCGCCGCTGGGCTCGGCGGGGAAGAACTTCATCGCAGTGGCCCCGCGCTCGGCCAGCCGCATCGCCTCCGACACGGTGCTCGCACCGGCCAGGAACGGCACCCCGGATGCCTCGACGTCGTCGAGCAGCCGGTCCGTGGTGCCCGGCGTGACGAGGTAGCGGGCGCCGGCGTCGGCGGCCCGCTTGGCCTGCCCGGGTTCGGTGATCGTGCCGGCCCCGGCGACCATCTCGGGCACCTCGGCGGCGATGCGCTCGATCGCGGGCAGCCCGGCAGGGGTGCGCAAGGTGACCTCGATGGTGCGGATTCCGCCGCGCAGCAGCGCCTCGGCCAGCGGCACCGCGTGCGCGACGTCGTCCAGCGCCACGACCGGCACCACGGGGGCGAGTTCCAGCACGTCAGCTGCAGTGTTCATGGGTGGTTCATCCGTTCCTAGTGCGTGTGACGCTCCGCCGGGGACCCGTGCGTACTTCGTGTCGCCATAGCAACTCAAAGTACTCACGGGTCCTGAGCAGCGCTGTCATGCTGTCACGTCGACGGGCTGCGCCGTCGGCGGCGCGAACACGCTGGCACCGCGATCGGCCCGCCCCACGGCCTGCCGGAACGCCGCGAACAGCTCCCGGCCGGTGCCGTACTGCGCCCCGGGCGCGGCCGGGGCGTTGTCGCGCGCGGCGAGTTCGTCGTCGGGCACCAGCACCTCCAGGGTGCCGCGGTCGGCGTCGAGCCGGACCACGTCGCCGTCGCGGACGCGGGCCAGCGGCCCACCCGCGCTGGCCTCCGGGGTCAGCTGGATCGCCGCCGGGATCTTGCCGGAGGCGCCGGACATCCGGCCGTCGGTGACCAGCGCGACCTGGTGGCCGCGGTCCATCAGCACGCCCAGCGCGGGCGTCAGCCCGTGCAGCTCCGGCATCCCGTTGGCCTGCGGACCCTGGTTGCGGATCACCACCACGACGTCGTGGTCCAGCTCGCCGGCCTGGAACGCGGCCGTGAAGCCGTGCTGGTCGTCGAAGACCCGGGCCGGGGCGGTGACGGCGCGGTGTTCCGCGCTGACCGCGGAAACCTTGATCACCGACCGCCCGAGGTTGCCGTCGAGCACCCGCAGCCCGCCGTCGGGGGCGAACGGCTCGTCGACGCCGCGCAGCACGTCCGGGTCCAGGCTCTTCGCGGGCGCGTCCCGCCAGACGAGCTCGCCGTCCTCCAGGAACGGCTGCTGCCGGTAGCGGTCAAGCCCGGGGCCGGCGACCGTCTTGACGTCGGGGTGCAGCAGGCCGGCGTCGAGCAGCTCGCCGACGAGCGTCTGCACGCCTCCGGCGGCGGCGAAGTGGTTGATGTCGGCCGAACCGTTGGGGTAGACCTTCGCCAGCGACGGCACGACGGCGGACAGGTCGGAGAAGTCGTCCCAGGTCAGCTCGATGCCGGCCGCGGCGGCGATGGCCACCAGGTGCAGCGTGTGGTTGGTCGAACCGCCGGTGGCCAGCAGCGCGACGACACCGTTGACGATGGCCCGCTCGTCGATGATCTCGCCGATCGGCGCGCGGTCGGCGTCGCGGCCGAGCTGCACGACGCGGCGGGCGGCCTCCTCGGTGAGCGCCTTGCGCAGCGGGGTGCCCGGCGGCACGAAGCTCGACCCCGGCAGGTGCAGGCCCATGACCTCGACGACGAGCTGGTTGGAGTTGGCGGTGCCGTAGAACGTGCAGGTCCCGGGCGAGTGGTACGACGCCGACTCCGCTTCCAGCAGGTCCTCGCGGCTGGCCTTGCCCTCGGCGAACAGCTGCCGGATGCGGCTCTTCTCCCCGTTGGGCAGCCCGGAGGGCATCGGCCCGGCGGGCACCAACACGGTCGGCAGGTGGCCGAACGACAGCGCGCCGATGAGCAGGCCCGGCACGATCTTGTCGCACACCCCGAGCAGCAGGGCGCCGTCGAACATCTCGTGGGAGAGCGCGACGCCGGTGGCCATCGCGATGACGTCGCGGGAGAACAGCGACAGCTCCATGCCGGTGCGGCCCTGGGTGATGCCGTCGCACATGGCGGGCACACCGCCCGCGAACTGCGCCACGCCGCCGGCGTCGCGGACCGCGTCCTTCAGCCACGCCGGGTATTCGGCGTACGGCTGGTGCGCGGAGAGCATGTCGTTGTAGGCGGAAACGATCGCGATGCCGGGCTTGACCGCTCCGCGCACCGCGAGCCGGTCCGGGCCGCTGCACGCGGCGAAGCCGTGCGCGAGGTTGCTGCAGGGCAGCTCGGTGCGGGCCGGACCGACGGCCCCGGCCGCGCGGATGCGCTCCAGGTACGCGGCGCGGGACGCGGAGCTGCGGTCCGCGATCCGCTGGGTGACCTGTTCGACGACGTGCTGCATTGGCGGCGCCATTGATCGCCTCCGGAAGAATTGCGAAATGCGGGGCGGCGACGACGGTGGCGCCTCATGACGGCCATCACACTAACGGGTGTGGCCTGCATTTCACAATCGATACAGCTTGTTCACCTGCGGCGACCTCGACGACTCCTAGCCGGCTCGGCGCCGTTGGACGCTCCACACCCCGACCGCGGCCGCGGCGAGGATCACGGCTCCGATAGCGGTGCTGACGTGCAATGCATCGGTCCACGCCTGGCGGGCTTGGTCGAGCAGCTCAGTGCCCTGCTCCCCGGGTAACCGGGCGGCCAGCCCGACCGCAGCGCCGATGCCACCGCGGGCGGCTTCGGCGGCTTCCGGTGCCACCGAGCCGGGGATCGCCCCGCCCAACCCGGCGCGGTAAACGGCGGTGCAGATGCTGCCGAGCACGGTGACCCCGAGCGCCAGCCCGAGCTCGCCGCAGGTTTCCTGGAGCGCGGTGGCCGAACCGGCGCGCTCCGGCGGCGCCGCGCCGACGATCGCGTCCGTGCTCGAGATCATCACCGGAACCACTCCGACGCGGAGCACGATCGTGCCGGTGACCAGGACCGCGAGCGCGGCCGGGCCGTCGGCCTGGGTGAGCGCGCCGGTTCCGGCGGCGGCGATGACGAGGCCGGTGGTCAGCAGGACCGATGGCCGGAACCGGCGGGCGAAGGTGGCGGAGCAGGCGGACAGCGCGATTCCGGCCACTGTGGACGGAAGCAGCCAGAGCGCGGCCTCCAGCGGTGGCAGCGCGAGCACGCCCTGCAGGTGCTGGGCGAGGACGAAAGTGGTGCCGGCGTTGGTGAAAACGGTGAGCGTCACCGCGACCAGCGGAACGGCGAACGCGCGGTCGGCCAGCAATCCCAGGTCGAGCATCGGATGTGCCGACCGGCCTTGGCGGCGGATGAAGGCGTAACCGAGCACCAGCCCGCCGACGATCGCGAGTCCCGGCACCAGCTGCTCGTTTCCGGCCGACAGCTCCTTGAGCCCGTGGACGAGGACCAGCACGGCACCTGCCGACAGCAGTGCGCTGGCGAAGTCCGGGCGGCCGCCGGCGCGGTCGCGGTGGGCGGGGAGCAGGAACGGGCCGATGATCAGCAGCAGCGCCATCACCGGGATGCCCAGCAGGAAAACCGAGCCCCAGTCGGCGAATTCCAGCACCAGCCCGCCGGCGACCGGGCCGAGCACGTTGCCCGCGGTGAAGCTGGTGACCCACCAGCCGATCGCGACCGTGCGCTGCTCGGGCAGCGGGAACATGGCGCGCAGCAGCGCGAGGGTCGCCGGCATCAAGGTCGCGCCGACCGCGCCGAGCAGCGCCCGCGCCAGGACCAGCACCTCGGCGCTGGGGGCGAACGCGGCGAGCAGCGAGGCCGCGCCGAAGGCCACGGCGCCCGTGAGCAGCAAGCGGCGGTGCCCGATCCGATCGCCGAGCGATCCCATCGAGATCAGCAGCGCGGCCATGACGAATCCGTAGACGTCGACGATCCACAGCAATTGCGGCCCGGTGGCGGTGAGGTCGGCGCTCAGCGTCGGCAACGCCAGGTGCAGCGCGGAGTTGTTGATGGCCACCAGGGCGGTCGGCAGGGCGAGTACGGCCAGCCCCGCCCACTCCCGCCGCCCGGCTGCCCGTCTCGGCTGATCCATGGGCCTGCACGCTAGGAAGCGCGGCCGGTCGAGCGCCTCTGCCGACCGACCGGGATGCGCGGGCCGGCGAAACCAGGTCGCTTGACAGAGGCAGTCGTGCGACGCGCATCCATAGCGTTGGCGGCGTCGGATCGAATGCCGGACCGCGACGGGACGGCGCAGCGGAAGGCTCGTGGACGTGGACCGATACGCGGACATCCTCAACAGCGCGCTGGAGCGCGTGGCCGACCTCGGTTTCGAGCGCACCGGCGGTGAGCTGGCGAACCACGCGCCGATGGGGGCCGAGGCGATCGCCGTGCTCGGCTACTTCGACGAGGTCGCCCCGTGGATCGAGCGGTACCGCACGGGGCAGGAGCACTACGACCCGCCGGAGGGCTCGAACCGGATCGATGCGGCGGACGAGTCGTCGTGGCGATCGGCGCTGGGGTCGTTCGGGCAGGTGGGGGACTGGGAGCAGCTGTTCCGGCGGGAGCTGGCCGACGAACCGTGGCGCGCGGTGCTCGCCCGGTGGTGGCCGAGGCTGACCCCGGGGATCTTCGCCGGGATGACCCACGGCGTGATCCGCACCGCGCACGCCGTGCGCGGGCTGGCGTCCGTGGACGAGCCGAGCAGCCTGCAGCTGGACGAGCTCGCGCGGGGCATGGCCTACTGGGCGGCCCGCTTCGTGCACCTGCCGGGGCGTGTCGGCTTCGACGGCACGGCGGCGTTGTCCGACGCCATCGCGACCCTTCCGCGGCGTGGCCTGCCGGAGGCGCGCAACGTCGAGGAGTTCCAACGCGCCTGGGCCCGGATGGACCAGATCCCCGGATACGACGCGGCGTTGCGCGCCCCGGCGTCGGCCGATCCGCAGCGGCTGCTGAGCGAGATGACCGCTGAGTTCGCGGGGGTCTTCCTCGCCCACCCCGACTTCGTCCCGGCGCCCGCGCTGGTCCACGCCGTCACCGCTCCGGCCGCGGTCCGGCTCGTCCTGCCGCACCTCCCGGCGGAGCAGCACCTGCCGTCGGTGGGCGAGCTGTGGAAGATGCAGGCAGCCCTGCTGACCACGTTTTCCGTCGGGCGCAACGAGAGGGAGGCTTCGCGGACGCTGGCCGCCGAGGTCGAGACGCCCGGTTTCGGCGAACTCGCGGCCAGGGCGGTCGAGCACGGCGACGAGCACGTCATCAAGTTCACCGAGGCATGCATGCGAGAAAACGCGTTGCGGCCCGATGACCGCTATGCCGCGGCCGCCGCTTCTGCACTGCAGCGCACGCCGCGCGGAGCCGGAGTCACCGCTCGTCGAATCGTCACGGGCAACTGACGGTCCGGGCTAGCCTGCGAACATGATCGTGGGACGAGCGGACGAGCTGGCTCGCATCGACGAGCTGCTGGTCGCCGCCCGGGCCGGCCGCGGCGGCGCCCTGGTGATCAGGGGCGAGGCGGGCATCGGCAAGACAGCGCTGCTCACCCATGCCGATACCGGCGGCATGCAGGTGCTGCGCATCGCTTGCGTGGACGGCGAAGCCGAGCTGCCGCACGCCGGGCTGCACCTGCTGTTGCGGGGCCAGCGCACGGATGAGCTGCCCGCCGAGCAAGCCGGCGCGCTGCGCAGCGCCTTCGGGCTGGAACCAGCGCGCGATCCCGATCGCTTCCTGGTGGGAATGGCGGTGCTGACCCTGCTGGGGCGGCTGGCGGCGCATCGCCCTTTGTTGTGCGTGATCGACGACGCCCACTGGCTCGATGGCGCTTCCGCGGAGGCGCTGCTGTTCGCCGCCCGCCGATTGGACGGCGAACGCGTCGCCGTGCTGTTCGCGGCCCGCGACTCCTTCGCTCCGGACTTCCCGGCCCCGGGCGTGCCCGAGCTGCGGCTCGGAGGGCTGGACGAGGCGGCGGCCGCCGACCTGCTCGCCGCCGACCTGCCCGGCCTCGCCCGCGCCGCGATCCTGCGCGAAGCCCGGGGAAATCCGTTGGCGCTGCTGGAAATCCGGCGCACGGGCCTGGGCTACGACCCGGGTGCGCCGCCGCTGCGACATCCGGTCCAGCGCGGCTTCGCCGCCCGGCTCGCCGAGCTGCCGCCCCGCACGCGGACCCTGCTGCTGATCGCGGCCGCCGCCGACGCCGGTGAGGCCGAAGCGGTGCTCGACGCGGCGAGCCGACTCGATTCGTCCATAGTGGATCTCGCGTCCGCCGAGAACGCCGGGCTGATCAGGCTTTCCGGCGGGGTGTTCGTCTTCGGCCACCCGTTGCTCCAGGCCACCGCCTACCAGAGCGCCGAGCTGGTCCAGCGGCTCGCGGCGCACCGAGCCCTCGCCGCCGCCTTCGCCGATCGGGCGGATCCGGGCCGCCGGGCCTGGCACCTGGCCGCCGCCACCCTCGAACCGGACGAGGACATCGCGGCGGAGCTCCAACGGATCGCGGCCGACGTGCGCGGATGCGGTGGCTACGCGGTGGCCGCCGAGCTCCACCGGCGATCCGCCGCGCTGACGCCCGATCCGCGTCGGCGGGGCCGTCGGCTGCTCGCGGCGGCGCGGGCAGCGGCCAACGCGGGCCGGCTCCAGCTGGCGTCCGGCCTGGTGGAGGAGACCGGCAGGTTCCTCACCGACCCCGTCGATCTGGCCGAGGCGGTCGACGTGGCCGCAGTACTTGCCCACGAACAGGGCCGCCGCCCGTACCGCGAGCTGGTCGATGCGGCGGCCGACATCGCGGCACGGGCCCCGGAGCTGGCCGGGCGCCTGCTGTTCCGCGCCGCCAAGAACGCCTGGGAATCCGGTGATCTGGCTGCCGTCGTCGACGCCGCGGGCAGCGCGGACGCGCTCGGCCGGAGCAATTCCGCGCTGGTCGGCGCGTTGGCCCGGACGGCGACCGGGTTCGGCAGGCTCACCACCGGCGGAGCCGTGGACGGGATGGCCGCGCTGCGGGAGATGCGCACCGAGCTCGGGGTGATGTCCGGTTCCCTGCGCAAGCGCGCGGTCATCGTGTGGTCGCACGTGCTGCTCGGGGACTTCCGCACCGCGCGCGAGCTCGCCACCGCGTTGGAGACCGGCTGCCGGACGGACGGCGCGATCGGGCTGCTGCCCAACGTGCTGGCGCTCTCGGCGATGGCCAACCTGCAGCTCGGGGATCTCCAGGAGGTGCGGAACAGCAGCGGCGAGGGGCTTCGGCTGGCCGAGGAGATGGGGCAGACCGAGGTCGCGAGCACGCTGGCGGTCGTCCTCGCGCACCTGGCGGCGCTGGAAGGGGACGACGTCCGGTGCCGGGAACTGCTCGACGTCGCGTTGCGCGACGGCGCGCCGGCGGCCGCGATCCGGGCGACCCGCGCGCTGGCCCTCGCCGATCTCGCGGCGGGCCGACCGGAGTCCGTCCTGGACCGAGCGGATGACATCGCCGCCGGCTTGACCAGGATGGATGCCCGCAACGGCCTGCCCGAACTGATCGAAGCGGCAGCGCGGGTCGGGCAACCGGAACGTGCGCAGGGCCCCTGCGACTGGTACTCGGACTGGGCGGCCAACCTCGGGCGTCCCTGGGCCGAGGCGGTCGCCCTGCGCTGCCGGGCCCTGCTCAGCGAGGGCGACGTCGCCGAACGGCAGTACGCGGCAGCCGTGCACCTGCACCGGGAGGGCGACGAGTTGCCGTTCGAGCGAGCCCGCACCGAACTGCTCTACGGCGAGTGGCTGCGCCGCCGGCACCGCCGCACCGACTCCCGGCCGCACCTCCGCTCGGCCCTGGACACCTTCGACCGCCTCGGCACCCGGCCGTGGGCGGAGCGCGCCCGCGACGAACTGCGCGCCTCCGGCGAAAGCCGCGGCGCGTCGGCCGACCCCGCGGCCCGCCTCACCCCGCAGGAACGCCAGGTCGCCCGCCTGGCCGCGACGGGCCTGACCAACCGGGACATCGCGGCCCGCCTGTTCCTCAGCCCGCGAACGGTCGGCTACCACCTGTCCAACGCCTACCCGAAGCTGGGCGTCGCCTCCCGCCTCGAACTCGCCCGCCTCCCCGGCCTTCCCGAATGACTGCGGTGCTCGTGATGACGATCACGCCGCGGATGTGGTGTGCATTTCACGATCGATACAGCTTCCCGGAAATCCGGCCACGAGCACCCCGCCGCGTGCGGGATCATGGGTGGGGGAGTCGAGGAGTGAGGAGCGGGCCCATGCGGATTCGCGTGCTCGCCGCGGTGGTCGCCGCGGCCGCGGTGCTGTCGGGCTGCGGGCAGGACGTGCCGGTCGAGCCGAACGCACTGCCCGGGCCGAAGCCGCCCGCCCCGACCACGGCGCCGACGAGCCAGGCCCCGTCGGCCGGCAACTCGGTCGAACTCGACACCTCCCCGACCCTCGCGCGGATCAAGCAGCGGCGCTTGCTCCTGGTCGGTGTGCGGGACGACGCGCCCCAGTTCGCCACCCGGGACGGGGCGGGCGAATACCGGGGATTCGACGTCGAAATGGCCCGCGACCTGGCGAAACGCATCGGCCTTGACCCGACGCAGGTGCAGTTCCGGCGGCTGCCGTCGACCCTGCTGCTCGACGGCGTGGCCGCGGGCAACGTGGACGTCCTGTTCGGCGGGACCGCCGACAACCCGCAGCTGGCCCAGGTCGGGCCGTACGTGATCACCGGCAGCGAACGCTACCTCGTGGTCAAGTCCGACGACCGTAAGCTGGTCGAGGAGCTGCAGCGGATGCTCGACGAGGCGGTCGCGGACGGCAGTTGGCAACGCGCCTACGACGCGACCCTCGGCGCGGCCGGGATCCAGGCCCGGCCGGGCTCGTGACAGGGATTCCCGAAGTGCGCTGACCACCACGACGCGACCGGGTTCGGGGACGAGGCCCCGGAGCCGCCTGCTCTCCGGAAAAGGACGTGCCGATTCGTCGGCGGATGAGCAGACTCGTAGTCCACACCTCGTGCTCGTTGCCGGGCATGGCCAACGGCGGCCGTGCCCGCGGTCGAGCGCGACCCGACTTCAGTGAGGTGCCCCCAACGATGATCGACTCCGCGAGCGCTACGACCGCGGATGCCGGCCGCGAAACGACGCCACCGCGCGCCCCAGTGCTGATAGCCGTGTTGGTGGCCTCGGCGTTCGTGATGATCCTCAACGAGACGATCCTGAGCGTCGCGCTGCGCGAGCTCACCATCGATCTCGATGTCACCACCACGACGGTGCAGTGGCTGACCAGCGGCTTCCTGCTGACGATGGCCGTGGTCATCCCGACCACGGGCTTCCTGCTCGAACGCTTCACGCCGCGCCAGGTGTTCCTGGCCGCGCTGACGCTGTTCAGCGTGGGCACGCTGCTCAGCGCGCTCGCCCCGGGCTTCGCGGTCCTGCTGGTCGGGCGCGTCGTGCAGGCGTGCGGCACAGCGGTGATGATCCCGCTGCTGATGACCTCGGTGATGCGCCTCGTGCCGCCGGAGAAGCGCGGCGCGACGATGGGCACGATCAGCATCGTCATCGCCGTCGCGCCCGCGGTGGGGCCGACGATCGGCGGCGCGGTGCTGGCCTCGCTGGGCTGGCGCTGGATGTTCTGGATCGTGCTGCCGCTGGCGGTGCTCGCGCTGGTCATGGGCGCGGTCTGGATGCGGTTGGACACCGAAACGCGGTCGGTGCCGCTGGACCTGCCCTCGGTCGTGCTGTCGGCCATCGGCTTCGGCGGCGTCCTCTACGGGCTGTCCTCCATCGGGGAGTCCAGCGGTGAGCCGCACCTGGTGGCGCCGTGGATCCCGATCGCGGTCGGCGCCGTCTCGCTCGCGGCGTTCGTGGCGCGCCAGATCCGCCTGCAGCGCGACGACCGGGCCCTGCTCGACCTGCGCCCGTTCACCAACCGCGCGTTCTTGGTGGCCCTGGTCCTGAGCATCCTGCTGTTCATCTGCCTGCTGGGCGCTGGGGCGATCCTGCTGCCGATGTACCTGCAGGCGGTCCTGCATGCCAGCACCTTCGTCAGCGGGCTGGCCGTGCTCCCAGGCGGGCTGGTCCTCGGCCTGCTCGGGCGTCCGGTGGGCCGGCTGTTCGACCGCCTGGGCGCCCGGCCGCTGGTGATCCCCGGCGCGCTGGCCATGGCGTTGTCGCTGTGCCTGTTCGCCGTCCTCGGACCGGGTTCGCCGGTGATCGCGGTTGTGGGCATCCACATCGTGCTCATGGCCGGGCTCGGGCTGATGATGACTCCGCTGATGACCGAGTCCCTCAGCGTGCTGCCCGATCACCTCTACTCGCACGGCAGCGCGATCCTGGCCACCCTCCAGCAGGTCGCGGGCGCGTTCGGCATCGCGGTGTTCATCACCATCGCCTCCGTGTCGACCACCGACCCCTCCGGCGCGCCCGACGCGGTCGGCCTGCGCACGGCGTTCATCGCCGCCGCCTGCATCGGCGTGCTCGCGTTCGTCGCGTCGCTGTTCCTCCACCGCGCGCCGAAGCCTGCTCCGGCGGATCACGAGGAGGCGCGGGAAGAAAGCCGAGCGGTGTCCAAGTCGTGACGCTCGCCGTGCCCGGCCGGTGACTGCCGGCCGGGCACGACTCACCGCTACCGGGCCGCCGTCGGGATGGCTGCGTCGAGCAGCGATTCCGCGGCGGCCCTCGCGTATCGACCGCAGCCGGCATCGTTGAGCACCATCGAACGGCTGGCGGCGCCGTCGGCGAGGATCGCGAGCTGTTCGACCAGGACCTCGGGTTCGGCGACCCCGAGCGCGCCGACCAGCTCGGCCAGCCGGTCGGCGAGCCGCCGCTTCTGCTCGGCCGCGTACCGGTGCACCGGGCTCTGCGGGTCCGGGAACTCGGCCGCCGCGTCGATGAAGGGGCAGCCCCGGATCGGGCCATCGCCCTCGTCCGGCACCGCGAACAGCGCGAGGAGCCGCTCTCGTGGTGCGAGATCTTCGCGCTCCAGCACGGATTCCATCGTGCGCCCGGACTCCACGAGGTGCCGGAGGTAGCCCACGACCAGCTCGTCCTTGGTGGGGAAGTGCGCGTACAAGGTGCGCTTGGAGACCGGGGCGGCGGCCGCCACCTGTTCCATGCCCGTCGCGATGATCCCCTGGCTCTCGAAGAGCGCGGTGGCCGCGGCGATGATGCGCTCGCGCCCGCCCCGGCCTCGGCGGCGCTGGACTGTCTGTTGCTCACCCACCCGCAAAGTGTACACATCCGTTTACTTTAAGCGGGTTCTGCGTGGTAGCCTCACGGCGCGTTATGTAAACGTTTCCGTTTACCGCGATCGAAGGGGAGAGCCTTGGTGGGCACCGCGATGGGGAACTACTCGCCCGATCACGCCGAGGAGCTGATCCGCGGCCGGCGAGCCGTCCGCTCCTTCCGGCCGGATCCGGTCCCGGACGCGACGATGCGCGCCGTCTTCTCGCTGGCGAGCGCGGCTCCGTCGAACTCCAACACCCAGCCCTGGAGTGTCGAAGTCGTCAGCGGGGCGGCGCGCGACCGGCTGAGCGAAGCGCTGCTGGCGGCGCACGCGCAGCAACGCCTCTCCGTGGACTTCCCGTTCCGGGAGGATCTCTACGACGAGGTGCACCAGCGGCGGCGCAAGGACTTCGGCGAAGCGATGTACGGGGCGCTCGGCATCGGTCGCGAAGACCGGGAAGCCCGCGACGCCTACAACGCGGAGAGTTTGCGGTTCTACGGCGCGCCGCACGTCGCGTTGGTGTTCGCACCGTCCAATGCGGACGCTCGGATGGCCGCGGACGTCGGCATGTACGGGCAGACGCTGCTCCTGGCCATGACCGCGTACGGGATCGCCAGCTGCCCGCAGGGTTTGCTGGGCTTCTACGGGGACGCGATTCGCGAGTCGCTGGAAATCCGGGGCGGCAAGGTGCTTTTCGGCGTCTCCTTCGGATACGCCCGCGAATCCGCTCCGGTGAACCACATCGCGGTCGGCCGCGCGGAACTCGGCGAGACGACGAGGTTCCGCGCGTAGCCGCCGGCCGGATCAGGTGGCGGTGCGCCGGGCTTCGGCGAGGCGCTGCAGGCCGTCCAGCTGCCACTCCAGGTGCTGCTCGGAGGACACCACGTCGGCCAGGCAGTCCGGTTCGCCGAGCCACCGGATGTAGTGCGGGTACTTGCCTTCCGCCCTGATCCGCTCCAGGTAGGGGTGTGCCGCCTCGGCGAGCTGGGCATCGGACACCAGCCCGGTCCGTTCCCGCATCGCGCGTTCTTCCAGCAGCGCGAGCCCGGACTTCAGGGCTTGTCCGAGCACCGTGTTGACGAAGCTGATGCGGGTCGCGGCGTCCAGGTCCAGCTCGTCGACGGCGGCGAGGGCTGCGTCGTAGAGGCGCAGCGCGTTCGGTCCCAGCGGCGGCCGGCTGAACGACATCCGCGCGAACCAGGGGTGCCGCTGCACCGCCGCCCATGCGGAGTGGCCCATTTCGCGCAGGCAGGCCCGCCAGTCGCCGGGCGGCGGGACGGTGATCTCGCCGTAGACCTCGTCGGCCATCAGGTCCGTCAGGCCGTCCTTGCTGCCGACGTAGCGGTACAGCGCCATCGGGCTGCGCGTGCCGAGGCGGCTCGCGATCGCCCGCATCGTGATCTCGCCGGTCGGGCTTTCGTCGGCGAGCGCGATCGCCGCGGCGACGATCCGCTCGCGGCTGAGCTGCGTGGTGGCCGGCGGGGGCGGCGGCTCGTCGAACCAGACCAGGCCGCCCGGAGGTTTCGCAGAAGTCATTTGCCTCGGATACTAACTCGCGTGTACAACGTACATCGTGAATGTACAACGTACACAGACTCAGGTGTTGATCGTCGGCGGTGGACTCGTCGGGCTGACGACGGCGTTGGTGCTGCGCCACCATGGCGTGGACGTGACGCTCGTCGAGAAGCGCGCGACGACCTCGCCGCAGCCCAAGGCGCGCCGCTTCCACGTGCGCAGCCTGGAGATCTTCCGGGAACTGGGGCTGGCCGAGACCGTCCACGAGGCCGCACGAGGGCTCGCCGACCACGACTGCATGGCCGTCGGGCGGACCCTGGCGGAGGCCGAGCAGTTGCCGCCGTGGCGGCCGTCCGGGCCGGGCGAGTCGCTGGACGTCAGCCCGGAACTGCCCTGCCTGGTGGCGCAGAACGTGCTTGAGCCGGTGCTGCGCCGGGCGGCCCAGGACGCGGGCGCGGACATCCGGTTCTCGACCGCTCTCGCGTCATTCGAGCAGGACACCGATGGAGTCGTCGCCGAGTTCGCGGGATCCCGGCTGCACGCGGCGCACCTGGTCGCCGCCGACGGGGCGCGCAGCCCGGTGCGCTCGGCGCTGGGCATCGGCCGCTCCGGGCGCGGTGCCATCGGCGAGGACAACGTGAACGTCTACTTCCGCGCCGATCTGGCGGATGTCGTGCGCGGCCGGGAGTTCAACATCTGCCAGATCCAGCACCCCGAAGCGCCCGGCGGGCTGCTCTCGGTGGACGGCCGGCTGGACTGGGTGTTCATGACCCCGGGCGGCGAGGTCGACCGCGACTGGCCGGCGTTGGTGCGCACCGCGCTCGGCGTGCCCGCGCCGGACCTCGAAGTCATGAGCGTGCTGCCCTGGCGGCCCGAGATGCTCGTCGCCGACCGCTACTCGTCGGGGCGGGTGCACCTGGCCGGCGACGCTGCGCACGTCATGCCCCCGTACGCCGCAGTCGGTGCCAACACCGGCATCGCCGACGCGCACAACCTCGGCTGGAAGCTCGCGGCGGTGCTCTCCGGCGCCGCGGCGCCGTCGCTGCTGGACAGCTACGACGCGGAGCGCCGTCCGGCGGGCTGGTTCGCCGCGGACCAGTCGAGCAGGCGCTCGACGGACCTGACGGCCGCCCCCGATCCGACGCTGGCGCATCCGTTCGTGCTGGTGGCGGGCGGGTTCCAGTACTCGGCCGGGGCGATCTCCGGAGGCCCGGCGGAGGGCGGCGAGGCGGAACCGGTCACCGAGTTCGCGCCGGCGGGACGGGTCGGCACCCGGATCCCGCACCGCTGGCTGGACACCGCCCGCACCAGGTCCACAGTGGACCTCGCCGGTCCCGGGTGGGCGCTGGCCGTGGCCGACGATCCGCAGCGCTGGCAGCCCGCCGGGATCCCGGTCCACCGCCTCGACGTCGATTTCCTGCGAGCGGGCGAGGGCGTCCTGATCCGCCCCGACGACGTGGTCGCCTGGCGCGGTACCGATCCCACCGCGCCCGCGAACGTCCTGGAGAAGCTGCTCCGCGCCTGACGAAGCGAAGGGCGCCTCCGACCGGCCCGGTCGAAGGCGCCCTCCACTCGGCGCGGTGCTCAGTCGCCTGCCGTGGCCTCGGCCAGCGGCTTGGCGGCCGGAGCGAGCTGCCTGGTCTTCTTGGTCCGGCGGTTGCGCCGGTCCAGGTACGTGGCGAACCACGTGAGCAGCAGGCACATCGTGATATAGATCGCCGCCACCACCAGGCTGACCGGGATGATCGGGCGGTCCAGCGTGGGGATGCCGCCGAGGTAGCGAGCGTAGTACAGCAGCTCCTGGTAGGTGATCAGGAAGCCGAGCGCGCTGTCCTTGAGCAGCACCACGAGCTGGCTGATGATCGCGGGCAGCATCATCCGGATCGCCTGCGGCAGCACCACGGTCCGCATGACCTGGTTCTTGCGCATCCCGATCGAGTACGCGGCCTCGCTCTGCCCCTTGGGGAGCGCGGCGACGCCGGCCCGGAACACCTCGGCCAGCACCGAGCCGTTGTAGAGCGTCAGACCGAGCACGACCGACCAGTACTGGCCGAAGTTCACGCCCAGCCCCGGCGCCGCGTAGTACAGGAAGAAGATCAGGATGACCAGCGGGATCGCGCGGAAGACCTCCACGACCGCCGTGCACGGCACCCGGATCCAGGCATGGTCGGAGAGCCGACCGAGCGCGAACACCGCGCCGAACGCCAGCGCGAGCACGGCGCCCATGAGGAACGCGCGGACGGTGTTCCACAGCGCCCCGAACAGTTCCAGCTGGATCTGCTCGTAGAGCAGCCATTCCCACTTGCTCGCGTCGAACTGCCCCGTCTCGTAGAAGCGGAACACCACGTAGCCGAGCAGGCCCAGCACCACGACGGTGCTGACGACGCTGATGAGCCGGTTGCGCATGCGGGCGCGCGGTCCGGGGGTGTCGAACAGGACGCTGCTCATCGGGCCACGCTCCACCGCTTCTCGAAGCTCCGCTGGACCAGGGTCAGCGGGATGACCAGGATCATGAAGCCGACTGCGATCCAGATGAATGCGTTCAGCGTCGGCTCACCCTGCTCGTTGAGGTAGGGGATGACCGAGCCGACCTCGGCCACGCTGAACCCGGCCGCGACGGTCGTGTTCTTCAGCAGCGCGATCAGCACGCTGACCAGTGGCGGGACCACGGCGCGGAAGGCTTGGGGAAGGATCACGTTGGTCAGCGACTGGGCGAACCCGAGCCCGATGGAGCGCGCCGCCTCGGCCTGCCCGACCGGCACCGTGTTGATCCCCGACCGCAACACCTCGCAGACGAACGCGGAGGTGTAGATGGTCAGGGCGATCACCGCGGCGGTGAAGAATGGGAACTGGATCAGCTCCAGCTTGGGGTAGGCGAAGACGAAGAAGAAGAAGATCAGCGTCAGCGGCGTGTTGCGGAGCAGGGTCACGTAGCCGGCGCCGGCCGCCCGCAGCGCGGGGATGGGGCTGACCCGCAGCGTCGCCAGGATCGTGCCCAGCACCAGCGAACCGGCGGCCGCCAGCAGGAAGAGCTCGATCGTCCGCAGGAAACCCCTGGCGAGGACGTCGCCGTACTCCACCAAGATGTCGATCAATGAGTACTCCTGAAGTAATCGGATGCCCAGGGCGCGGTCGGCCCTGGGCATCCGATGACGGGATCAGTAGCGGTCCACCTTGGGCGGCTCGGCGGTCGAGCCGGACTTGCCGAGGGTGGCGTCGTAGACGCGCTTCCACTCTCCGTTGGTCGCGGCCTGCTCCAGGATGTCGTTGATCTTGTTGCGCAGGGCGCTGTCGTCGTGCGCGAGGCCGACGCCGTAGGGCTCCTCGGAGAACGGCTTGCCGACGACCTTCAGCTTGTCCGGGTCCTGCGCGGCGTAGCCCTTGAGGATGGCGTCGTCCGTGGTGACCGCCTCGACCTGGCGGTCGAGCAGCTGCTGCACGCACTCCGAGTAGCGCTGGAACTCGACGATGTTCTGCGGCTCGGTGAGCTGGTCCTGCTTGACCCGCTGGATCGGCGTCGAGCCGGTCGCGGAGCAGACCTTCTTGCCCTTGATCGACTCCTTGCCGGTGATGTCCGTGTTGTCCGAGCGGACCAGCAGGTCCTGCCCGGCCATGAAGTACGGCCCGGCGAAGCTGATCTGCTCCTTGCGCTTGTCGTTGATCGTGTAGGTGCCGACGTAGTAGTCGACCTCACCGGTGGAGATCGCCTGCTCGCGCGCGGTGGACGGGATCGGCTTGTAGTCGATCTGCGTGTTCGGGTCGAACCCGAGCTGCGCGGCGATCAGCCGGGCGACCTCGATGTCGAAACCGGAGTACTGGTTGGTGACCGGGTCGCGGAAGCCCAGGCCCGGCTGGTCCTCCTTGACGCCGATCGTGACGCGGCCCTTCTGCTTCATCCGGTCGAACGTCGGAGAACCCTGGACCTGCACGTTCTGGGCGACGTCCTGCTGGACCTGCGGTTCGCCCCCGCCGGGACCGCCTTCGCGCCCGCAACCGGTCAGCGCCAGCGCCAGCGACGCCGCCAGCACCGTCACCAGCCGCATTTTCTTGGCTCGCATTTCGTTCGCTGCCTCTCTGTGCAGTGGTCGGTCAGTGGGTGAGGATCTTGCCGAGGAAGTCCTTGGCGCGGTCGCTCTTCGGCGCGCCGAAGAACGATGCCGGCTCGGCGTCCTCGACGACCTCGCCGTCGGCCATGAAGAGCACGCGGTGCGCGGCGCGGCGCGCGAAACCCATCTCGTGGGTGACGACCACCATCGTCATGCCCTCGGCGGCGAGGCCGGTCATGACCTCCAGGACCTCGTTGACCATCTCCGGGTCCAGCGCCGAGGTCGGCTCGTCGAACAGCATCACCTTCGGCTTCATCGCCAGCGCGCGGGCGATCGCCGCACGCTGCTGCTGCCCACCGGAGAGCTGCGCCGGGTACTTGTCGGCCTGGTCGGCGATGCCGACGCGCTCCAGCAGCTCCATGGCGGTCTCCCGGGCGGCGTCCTTGGCCTGCTTGCGCACCTTGATCGGACCCAGCGTGACGTTCTCCAGGATCGTCTTGTGGGCGAAGAGGTTGAACTGCTGGAACACCATGCCGACGTCGGCGCGCAGTTCGGCCAGGGAACGCCCCTCGGCGGGCAGCGGAACCCCGTCGATCTCGATGCGGCCGGAATTGATCGGTTCCAGTCGGTTGATCGCGCGGCACAGCGTCGACTTGCCCGAGCCCGACGGCCCGAGCACGACGACGACCTGCCCTCGAGGCACCTCGAGATCGATCGCCCGCAGCACGTGCAAGGAACCGAAGTACTTGTCGACCGCGGACATCCGGATCATCGGGGAGTCCGTGGAAGCTGCGGCCATTCGTTCTCCTGAACGCATCGGAATTGGATTCGTTGGCCGAAACTTAAGCCTCTGCTGGGGGATAGTCCAGACAGAACGGGCCAGGTGAGATTGCAACTCGGTTACGCTCCGAAGTCGCCAGTCGTGCGTGATACCTCACTTGCAGTAATCGCGTCGCGCGCGCCGAGGCCGCCGGGCGGGTGAATCTGCGATCTGACCAGGCGCTACGGTGGAACGGTGAGCACGAGGACCTACGAGATCCGAACCTTCGGCTGCCAGATGAACGTGCACGACTCCGAGCGGCTCGCCGGCATGCTGGAGGACGCCGGATACGTGCGCGCGGATTCAGATGCCGCTGACGTGGTCGTGTTCAACACCTGCGCGGTCCGCGAGAACGCCGACAACCGCCTCTACGGCACTCTCGGTCACATGCGGCCGGCCAAGGACCGCAACCCGGACATGCAAATCGCCGTCGGCGGCTGCCTGGCGCAGAAGGACCGCGACACGATCGTCAAGCGGGCCCCCTGGGTGGACGTCGTGTTCGGCACGCACAACCTCGGCTCGCTGCCGACCCTGCTGGAACGCGCCCGGCACAACCACGAGGCCGAGGTCGAGATCCTCGAGTCGCTGGACGTCTTCCCGTCCACGCTGCCCGCGCGCCGCGAGTCGGCCTACTCGGGCTGGGTGTCGGTCTCGGTCGGCTGCAACAACACCTGCACGTTCTGCATCGTGCCCGCGCTGCGCGGCAAGGAGAAGGACCGCCGCCCCGGCGAGATCCTGGCCGAGGTGCAGGCGCTGGTGTCCGAAGGCGTGCTCGAAGTGACGCTGCTGGGCCAGAACGTCAACGCCTACGGCGTCGAGTTCGGGGACCGCTTCGCGTTCGGCAAGCTGCTGCGCTCCTGCGGGGAGATCGAAGGGCTGGAGCGGGTCCGCTTCACCTCGCCGCACCCGCGCGACTTCACCGATGACGTGATCGAGGCGATGGCCGAGACGCCGAACGTGTGCCCGCAGCTGCACATGCCGCTGCAGTCCGGCTCGGACCGGATCCTCAAGGCGATGCGCCGCTCCTACCGCTCCGAGCGGTACCTGAACATCGTGCGGAACGTGCGCGAGGCGATGCCGGACGCGGCGATCACCACCGACATCATCGTGGGCTTCCCCGGCGAGACCGAGGAGGACTTCGAGCAGACGCTGGAGGTCGTGCGGCAGGCGCGGTTCTCCAGCGCGTTCACCTTCCAGTACTCCAAGCGGCCCGGTACGCCCGCCGCGGACATGCCCGACCAGCTGCCGAAGGAGGTCGTGCAGCAACGCTACGACCGGCTGATCGAGCTGCAGAACGAGATCTCCTGGGACGAGAACAAGAAGCTGGTCGGCCGCCCGGTGGAACTGCTGGTCGCCGAGGGCGAGGGCCGCAAGGACTCGGAGACCCACCGGCTCTCCGGCCGGGCCCGCGACGGGCGGCTGGTGCACTTCACGCCGACCGGCGCCATCGACGGCGAGGTCCGGCCCGGCGACGTCGTGCACACCACGATCACCCGCGCCGCGCCGCACCACCTGGTCGCGGACGCGGACATCACCGGACACCGGCGGACCACCGCCGGCGACCACTGGGAGGCGGGCGTGCGGCCCAAGACCTCCGGAGTCAGCCTCGGGCTGCCGTCGTTCGGAACCCCGCCGCCGCAGCCCGCCGAACAGCAGGGATGTGCGTGTTGAGCAAGCCGGAAGGTGCGGACGAGTCGCGCCACGAGCCGACCAAGTCGGAGCGCGAGGTCCTGCGCCGCATCGACCCCGGCTCGCGCGCGCTGGTGATCGCGTCGGTGATGCTCGTGCTCGTCCTGTGCTCGCTGCTGCCGTGGGCCGGCGGTGCCGCGGGCTGGCAGGTGCTGATGGGGCAGACCGACCCGGCGCTCAAGGTCGGCCTGCTGCCGCGGCTGTTCGCGATCAACTCGACGATCGTCGGGATCGGCCTGGGCGCCCTGGCGCTGATCACGCGGCGGTGGATCGTCGCGTTCCTGGCCGGGCTTGCCGGCGTGGTGGTGACCTTCGAAGGCGTGATCGCGATCTGGTCGCGTCAGACCAGCGGCGTGGAGAGCCCGTCGATCGGCCTGCTGCTCGCGGTGGCCTGCATGGCGATCCTGGCGGTCCAGTGGATGCGGATCGTCTGGTCCCGCGACTGACCTCCCGATTTCAGGCGGGATCGGGATTCCGCCGAGGTTTCCGGCCGGGACCGCGATGATCGTCTGATCCGGCTCATAGCCTCAGCGGCATGCCACGAGACCTCGCCTGGGACGGCGGCTACAACATCCGCGATCTCGGCGGGCTACCCGCCGCGGCGGGTAGCAAGATCCGCCGGGGCGCGGTCGTGCGCTCTGCCAGCCCGGCGTTCCTGACCGAAGCGGGCTGGGCGCAGCTGCGGGAGCACGGCGTCCGCACCGTCGTGGACCTGACCGACGACGGCGAGTCGTTGCCCGAGATCGCGGCGAGGCCACCGGGGCTGAACAGCCTGAAGATGCCGCTGAACCCGGTGCACGACACCGAGTTCTGGGGGAACTGGGGCAACCGGCTGCACGGCACGCCGCTGTACTACCGGCCGTTCCTCGACCGCTTCCCGGACCGCACGGCCAAGGTCGTCAGCGCGATCGCGCACGCCGAACCCGGTGGGGTGCTCGTGCACTGCACTGCGGGCCGCGACCGCACCGGGATCATCGCGCTGGTGCTGCTCGCGTTCGCGGGGGTGGCGACCGACGACATCGTCGCCGACCACCAGCTCAGCCACGACCGGCTGCGGCCGATGTTCCACCGGCTCGGCAAGCCCGACCAGGAACCGTTCATCGACGAAGCGCTCGCTGAACACGGCACCACCAAGCACGAGGTCCTGCACTCGGCGCTCGACGCCTTCGACGCCGAGCAGCACCTGCGCGCCGGCGGCTGCGCCGACGCCGACCTCGACGCCCTCTGGGCGAGGCTGCTCGCGCCGCCCGCCTGACGGCGCGAGCGAAACGCCTACCGGCTGGCGATCGCGTGCTCCGCAGCCTCCAGCCACTCGCGCCACTGCGCGGCCTGCGCCTCCGCCTGCTTCGCACGGCGTTCGTCGCCCGCTGTGCGGGCCTTCTCGGCCTGCGCCTCGAATTGCTCCACCCGGTCGCGGAACTGGTCGACGCGGGCCTGCGCCTCCGGGTCGGTGCGCCGCCACTGCGCGTCGGCTGCCGACCGCACCCGGTCGGCGACCGTGCGCAGCTTTCCTTCCAGCTCCCGCATCCGCTCCCGCGGCACCTTGCCGATCTCGTCCCAACGCTCCTGGATCCGCTGCAGGTGGGCCTGCGCGGACTTGAGGTCGGCGGACGGATCGATCTGGTCGGCCTCGACGAGCAGCTCTTCCTTCAGCTTGGCGTTCGCGGCGAATTCGGCGTCGCGTTCGGAGAACGCCTCCGAGCGGCGGCTGAAGAACCGGTCCTGCGCGGCGCGGAAGCGCTGCCACAGCGCCTCGTCGCTGTCCTTCGGGGCGCGGCCGGCGGCCTTCCAGTCGGCCATCAGCTGCTTGTAGCGGTTGGCGGTCTCGCCCCAGTCGGTGGACTCGGTCAGCGATTCGGCTTCCTCGACCAGCTCCTGCTTGTGCGCCTTGGACGCCGCGCGCTGCCGGTCCAGCTCGGCGAAGTGCGAGCCCCGGCGGCGGCTGAAGGCGTCCCGCGCCTTCGAGAACCGGCGCCAAAGCTGCTCGTCGGTCTTGCGGTCGACGCCGCGGATCTTCTTCCACTCGTCGAGGATCTGGCGCAGCCGGTCACCGGCGCTCTTCCAGTGCGTGGATTCGGTGGCGATCTCCTCGGCCTCGACGACCAGCGCCTCCTTGCGCGCGATCGCGTCCGCCCGGGCGCGTTCCTTCTCGTGCTTCGCGCCCTCGACGGCCTGCTCGGCGCGCGCCAGCAGGTGCTCGATCCGGGCGGTCAACGCCGCCAGGTCGCCGATCACCGCGGCTTCGGCCAGCGACTCGTGCAGGTGCTTCGCGCTGGTCAGGGTGTGCTTCGGCTCGCCGGCGTGGGTGCCCAGCCGGGTCTCCAGCAGTTCGACCTCGGTGAGCAGGTCGTCGAACTTGCGCGCGTAGAGGGCCAGGCCCTCGGCCGCATCACCGGCTTGCCAGGAACCGATCGCGCGCTCACCGTCGGGGGTGCGGACGTACACCGTGCCATCGGCGTCCACCCGCCCCCACTTGGTGGGATCTGCGGAAGCGGTCGGTACCGCGGGCGCAGCCGTGGGTGACCCGGTGGTGCTGGTGGTCGAGTCCGCGGCCGCCTTGTTGGCGACTGCCTCGGGGGTCGTGTCCTGGTGCGTCATGGCCGGCTTCCTCCTTGCGTGCCCGCTCCGATGCCCGTGTCCGGCACGGGCGCCCCGCATCGGCGGGGCCCAGCAAGCGTCGACCCGAACCGTTCGGTGGTCCGGCCTCCGCTGGCGCATTCAAACAGGTCAGGGCGCGAATCGGTACTCCGTCGCGGATTCGGTTCGCCGACGGATCGGCGTGCCGCGCGACGTGGTGACCGGGCCGGGCATGTGACCTGCACGGGTTCATTGTCATCAGGCACCGGTTCGGTCGCAGCGGGCAGGGGGCGGGAAACCCGCGCCGTGTCCTGCCGCCGGTTGCGACTCCCTGCTCCAGCCAACTCGCCCGTGACCTCTACCGTGCACAGGTGTGATCACCCGTGTCGCTGTGGTGCCCTACCCGCCGTTGCTGGTTCCCGAACTGACCGTGCGGGCCGACCCGGAAACCGCTAGCCTGCGGGGCGCCTGTCTGCGCGCCGTGTCCAGTCTGACTGAATCTGCCGCCGAATGGGTGGCCCTTGGCGTAGATCAGTCGGGACCGGTGGTGCTCGGGCCGGAAGCGGCGGGCACGTTCGCGGGCTTCGGTGTCGACGTCCCGGTGACGCTCGGCGGCGCCGGCACCCCGGATCCGCGGCTGCCGCTGCCTGCGCTGATCGCGGGCCTGTTGCGCGAGCAAGCAGGGGCGCGGACGGTCACGACGCACCTGCTGGCGCCGGACGCACCGGCCGACGAATGCCAACGGCTCGGCACCGAGCTGGCGGCGGAAGACGTCGGTCTCCTGGTGCTCGCCGACGGCACCAACCGCTCCGACGAGCGTTCGCCGTACCCGCCGGACGAGCGCGCCAAGCCGGTCGACGAGCAGATCCGCGCCGCGCTGGCCGATGTGGACACGAACGCGCTGCTCGCGCTGGAGCCGGAGCTGTGCGCAGAGCTGGGCGTCGCGGGTCGGGCCGCGCTCCAGGCTCTGCCCGGAGTCGTAGCGGCCACCGGCGGAACCTGGCGCGGCGAACTGCTGTACTCGGCCACTCCGTTCGGCGTCACCTACCACGTGGCGACCTGGACCCGCACGGCCTGAACAGGTGTTGCCACTGGTCACCACCCGTGAGCGTTTTGGGGTGCCATAGCGCCCCAGAACACTCACGGCCCTTGGCCGACCGGTCCGGAGCCGGGCGGACCGCAGTGCGGCAGGCCGGGCAGGCGCTTCTAAGGTCGAGGGGTGCAGTCCCTTTCGCATCTGGTGGCGATCGTCGGTCCCACCGCCACCGGCAAGTCGGACCTCGGCATCGAGCTCGCCGCGGCGTTCGACGGCGAGGTGATCAACGCCGACGCCATGCAGCTCTACCGCGGGATGGACATCGGCACGGCCAAGCTGTCGCAGGCGGAGCGCCGCGGCATCCCGCACCACCTGCTGGACGTCCTCGACGTCACCGAGGCCGCCTCCGTGGCGGCCTACCAGGAGCAGGCGCGCAGCGCCGTCGAAGACGTCCTCGCCCGCGGCCGGACGCCGGTGCTGGTGGGCGGCTCCGGCCTCTACGTGCAGGCTGTCGTCGACGACCTGTCGTTCCCCGGCACGGACGCCCAGGTGCGGGACAAGTACGAGCAGGAGCTGGCGCGGGTCGGCCCGGACGAACTGCACCGGAGGCTGCGGGAGCTCGATCCGGTGGCCGCGGAAGCCATCCTGACCAGCAACGGTCGCCGCATCGTCCGGGCGCTGGAGGTCATCGAGATCACCGGCCGGCCGTTCTCGGCGAACTTGCCCAAGCCCGGACCGCCCCGCTACGGCGCGGTGCTGATCGGCCTGGATCGCCCGATCGAGGACCTGGACGACCGCGTCGACCGGCGCGTCACCAGCATGTTCGACGCCGGGCTGGTCGACGAGGTCCGGCAGCTGGAAACGCTCGGACTCCGGCGAGGCCGCACCGCCGGCCGCGCGCTCGGCTACCAGCAGGTGCTCGCCGAGCTCGACGGGGCGGGCGACATGGCCGCCGCCGCGGCCGAGACCGCGAAGCTCACCCGCCGCTTCGTCCGGCGGCAGCGCTCCTGGTTCCGCCGGGACGGGCGGATCCACTGGTTCGACGCCGCCGCCCCGACCCTGGCCACCGACGTCCGAGCGCTGCTGACCTCGGGCACGGCTGAGCGTCAAGAGCCGTCCGGGCGAACGTAGACTGGCCCCGTGCATTCCTCCCAGGGCCCCGAGTTCGTCAAGGGCCACGGCACCCAGAACGACTTCATCATCCTGCCCGACCCGGACGGCGAGCTCGCCCTCACCGACGAGCGGGTCCAGGCGCTGTGCGACCCGCACCGAGGCCTGGGCGCGGACGGCGTCCTGCGGGTGATCCGCGCCGGTGCGCTGGAGGACGCCCCAGCCGACGTGCCGGCCGACGTGTGGTTCATGGACTACCGCAACGCCGACGGCTCGATCGCCGAGATGTGCGGCAACGGCGTGCGGGTGTTCGCCCGCTACCTCGTCGACGCCGGGCTGGCCGCCCCCGGTGAGCTGCCGGTGGGCACGCGCGCGGGCGTTCGACCGGTCCGGATCCACGACGACGGCCGGGTCACGGTCGACATGGGCCAGGCCAAGATCTTCGGCGAGTCCACCACCAGTGCCTCCGGTCACTCCTTCGCGGGAGTCGCGGTGGACGTCGGCAACCCGCACCTGGCCTGCGTGGGCGACGTGGACCTCGCCGAGCTCGACCTGAAGACGGCGCCGCCGCACGACCACCACCTCTTCCCGCACGGCGTGAACGTCGAGTTCGTCCGGCCGCTCGAGGGCGACCACATCCAGATGCGCGTGCACGAGCGCGGGGTCGGCGAAACCCGCTCCTGCGGCACCGGCACGGTCGCCGCCACGGTCGCGGCCCTGCGCGCGGCCGGCGCGGAAACCGGGCGCCGGGTGGTCCACGTCCTGGGAGGTACCGTCGAGGTGGAGGTCACCGCGACGACCTCCACGCTCACCGGCCCAGCCGTGCTGGTGGCGCGCGGGAACCTCGATCCCACCTGGTGGCAGCGGCCGTAGGTGGGCGTCACAACAGTGCAAACGGGTAATGGCGGGCGCGACACGTGAAAATCGGTCGCGGACCGTGGGACAATGGTTCTGATATGAAAAATTCCCTGACCTGGTCCGCCGAGCCAGACCGCGACGCGGTCGAACCCGACGAATACGACCCCATCCTCACTGCGGAACCCTCCACGGGCGAGATGGAGCGCGCAGACCGTGCGTCGCTGCGGCGGATCGCCGGGCTGTCCACCGAGCTCGCGGACATCACCGAGGTCGAATACCGCCAGCTCCGCCTGGAACGCGTGGTGCTGGTCGGAGTCTGGACCGACGGCGACGCGGCACACGCCGACGCGTCGCTGGACGAGCTTGCGCGGCTCGCCGAGACCGCCGGCTCGCAGGTGCTGGAAGGCATCATCCAGCGCCGCGACCGCCCGGACCCCGGCACCTACGTCGGCTCCGGCAAGGTCCGCGAGCTGCGCGACATCGTCGTCGCCACCGGGGCGGACACCGTCATCTGCGACGGTGAGCTCTCGCCCGGCCAGCTGCGGCAGCTGGAGGAGAAGCTCAAGGTCAAGGTGGTCGACCGGACCGCCCTGATCCTGGACATCTTCGCCCAGCACGCCCGGTCCAAGGAGGGCAAGGCGCAAGTCGAGCTCGCCCAGCTCCAGTACTTCCTGCCGCGCCTGCGCGGTTGGGGTGAGGCGATGTCCCGGCAGGCCGGTGGCCGGGCCGGGGCGAACGGCGGCGTCGGCACCCGTGGTCCCGGTGAGACCAAGCTGGAGACCGACCGGCGGCGCATCCACAAGCGCATCGCCAAGCTCCGCAAGGAACTCGCCGCCATGCGCACGGTGCGCGGCACCAAGCGCGGTCGGCGCGAATCCAACGAGGTCTCCAGCGTGGCCATCGCCGGCTACACCAACGCCGGGAAGTCCAGCCTGCTCAACGCGTTGACGGGCGCCGGGGTGCTGGTGGAGGACGCGCTGTTCGCCACCCTGGACCCGACGACCCGCAGGGCGGGCACGCCGGACGGCCGCGAATACACGCTGACCGACACGGTCGGTTTCGTCCGGCACCTGCCGCACCAGCTGGTCGAGGCCTTCCGCTCGACCCTCGAAGAGGTCGGCGGTGCGGACCTGCTGGTGCACGTCGTGGACGGCTCCGAGGCCTCGCCGCACGAGCAGGTCGCGGCGGTGCGCGAGGTGCTGAACGAGATCTCCGAGGACCACGAGACGGCGATGCCGCCGGAGCTGCTGGTCGTCAACAAGATCGACTCGGTCGACGCCACCCGGATGGCCGAGCTTCGGCGGCTGTTGCCCGCCGCGGTGTTCGTCTCCGCGCGAAGCGGCAAGGGCATCGAGGAGCTGCGCGAGGCCATCGCCGAGCGGCTGCCCCGACCCGACGTCTTCGTCGACGCGCTGGTGCCGTATACCCGCGGCGAACTCGTGGCGCGGGTGCACGCGGACGGCGAAGTGGTCGACGAGGAGCACACCCCGGAGGGCACCAGGATCCGCGCGAAGGTCCGGCCGGACCTGGCCAGCGCGCTCCAGCCGTTCGTGGGAATCGGGTGAGCACTGCCGGTGCGGGTGGTGCGGCTGTCGCCGCGCTGCTGCTGTCGGTGGCGTCGGGCTTGGTTCCGGCCGCCGCCGCTGAGCAGCCGCCCGCACCGGTCGAGAAGTGCCGTGTCGGGGACAAGCGCCTAGCCGAACTGTCCGGCCTCGCGTCGGACGGTTCCGCCTGGTACGCCATCAGCGATGGCGGCAGCTCGCTGCGGGTGTTCGTGCTCGACCCGGCCGATTGCTCGGTCCGCGGGGTCCGGACGGCCTCCAACGATCCGTACGACGTCGAAGACCTCGCGCTGGGGCCCGACGGATCGCTCTGGCTGGCCGACACCGGGGACAACCGCCGCCGCCGGGACAACATCGGATTGCACGTGATGCCGCCGGGCGGTGGCGCGACGCTGTACCACCTCACCTACCCGGACGGGCCGCACGACGCGGAAGCGCTGCTGCTCGACCGGACGGGCGTGCCGCACATCGTCACGAAGGAACCGCTGGGTGTTGCCGGGGTCTACCGCCCGAGCGCTCCCTTGGCAGCGGACCGCACCGTGCCGCTGGAGCAGGTCGCTTCGATCTCACTGCGCTCCACCCAAACCCCGGGCGGTCCGGTGCGCGGCGCGTTCGGTTCGGTGCTAGTGACGGGCGGGTCCGTGAGCCACGACGGCACGATGGTCGCCATCCGCACCTACACCGAGGCGTACGTGTACAAAGCGCCGGACGGCGACCTGGTCGCGGCATTCCAGCGCGAACCGCTGCGCATCCCGTTGCCGAACGAGCAGCAGGGCGAGGCGATCGCTTGGGAACCGGACGGTGCGTTGCTGTCCGGGTCCGAAGGGAACCAGCCGGTCCGCCACATCCGCGGAGTCGAGGCGGCCGCTCGAACGCCTGGTGCGCAGGGCGAAGGCACCGCGGCTCCGCCGCCGGGCGGCGACGCGGACCAGGCGCAGCCGCCAGCCGCCCCGGGCGGTACCGGGATGTCCGCGGGGCAGGCCCTGCTCCTCGCGGCCGCGTTGTCCGGACTGCTCATCTTCGTGACCCGTCGGCTGCGCCGCCGCGCGCGCTAGAACCGCCGACCCGAGCGGCCTTCGCGGGCACTTCCATCGATTGCAGGGTGACTACCGGCGTGCGCTCTCCGTCGCCGCTGCGGGATTCGCCGGCTCATGTCGAGCCCGGGAATCCCGCAGCGAGCGTCCAGCGGGGGCGCCGATTGCCTGAAGCTCAGAGGCGTCGCAGCACCGCGACGACCTTGCCCAGGATCGCCGCGTCATCGCCGAGGATCGGCTCGTAAGCCTGGTTGTGCGGCATCAACCACACGTGGTCGTCGGTTCGCTTGAACGTCTTCACGGTCGCTTCGCCCTCGATCATCGCGGCCACGACGTCGCCGTTGTCCGCGTCGGGCTGCTGGCGCACGGCGACCCAGTCGCCGTCGGTGATGGCGAGGTCCACCATCGAGTCGCCGACGACCTTGAGGAGGAAGAGCGTGCCGTCGCCGACGATCTCCTTCGGCAGCGGGAAGACGTCCTCGATGGACTCCTCCGCCAGGATCGGGCCGCCGGCCGCGATCCGGCCCACCACCGGCACGTACGCGGGCTTGGCCTGCCCGGCCATCTCGGGGGAGTCGGGCTCGCCGCCGACGAGCACGCCGACGGTGCGTGGTCGGTGCGGATCTCGGCGCAGGTAGCCCTTTCGCTCCAGCACGCGGAGCTGGTACGCCACCGAGGACGTCGAGGTGAGCCCGACGGCGTCGCCGATCTCGCGGACGCTTGGCGGATACCCGTGCTCGCGCATCCACGTCCTAATGGCCTCCAGCACCTTCAGCTGGCGGTCGCTGAGCTCGTCGGTCCCGCTGGGCTGCTCGGGCAGGGTGTGCACGTCGGCCCGGGAGTCGTCGTCCTTGACGTCCTGTACGCGGCCCTTGATCGAGCCGGTCGCATTCCTCGCCACCGCTGCCTCCTGTCCGTGTGAACTGCTCCGTGTGAACTGCGGTGCTGATCGCGGGGGAGTGTCGGTCCGCCCGATTTCCACAGTAGACGCGAGAAACCCAGAGATCAAACACCTGTTCGAGTTAATTTTGGGCCTTAAGTCTCGCCTTGCGGTGTGCTCGTAGTACACAATCGCACGCAGGTTCGATCGAACATTCATTCGATCATGATCTCGGGTGCGGGAGGCGTCATGACCACGTTCATCGATGCGGCGAGGCGGGCGCGTCCTGTCGAGCGGGAGGTCGCCGACCGGCGGCAGGCGGGCGAGTCGGTCGCGGCGCCGCGGCCGCGCCACGGCGTCCGGCGGGCGCCTGGTCGCGTCGTCTTCCGCGCGCCGGATTCGCCGGCCGAGGAGTCCGGCGCGGCGTGCGGCCGGGCTCGCCGGAGCGGCGAGTGGCTTTGGCTGACCTCGGTGGCGGTCTTCACTTTCCTCATTGTCATGCTGATGGGGTTCTTCGGGCTCGGCGACGCGCCGGTGGCGGGCGGCAACGCGGTCGTCGAAGTGCACGCCGGGGACACGTTGTGGGGGATCGCGGGCCGGGTGGCGCCGGACAGCGACCCGCGCGCCGTGGTCGCGAAGATCGTCGAGCTCAACGGGCTGGACGAGGCCGCCCTCGAGGCGGGCCGCCTGTTGGTGGTCCCGGTCGGCGATTGATCGGTGCCCGGGCCGGTGCCGGGGGTGGCGCCGACCGGTGATCGATCGACTGCCGGGCACCCTCGGGCGGTCGTCGTCGGTGTGATGCCGGCCGGTGGCGGCCCGGTGCCCGGGGGTCCGGGGCCGTGCTTCGGCGGCGACCAGCGGGTTCTCGCGGGCGGTGTCGCTCGGCGCCGGCCGGGCGCGCGGCGAGGGCGTGTCGGGTTTGCGTCGCGGTACGCCGCGGATTAGAGTCGACCACAACATCTAGTAGTTACGTCCGTGTATTTAGTCCATAGGTTGGGCTTGTAGGGTGTTCGAGCGCCCACGGACGGTGAGTTGGTCGACGGTCGCCGAGGTGTGGTCGCGGCCAAGCTGGGGAAGGGGGTGAGGGCCGGTGCGGTGCCCGTTCTGTCGCGGCGAGGACTCCCGGGTCGTCGATTCGCGCGAGGTCGAGGAAGGCCAGGCGATCCGGCGCAGGCGATCGTGCTCGACGTGTGGTCGGCGGTTCACGACCATCGAGGAGCTGGTGCTTTCGGTGGTCAAGCGTTCCGGCGTCACCGAGCCCTTCAGCCGCGAGAAGGTGGTCCGCGGCGTGCGGCGCGCCTGCCAGGGGCGCCCCGTCGAAGAGGACGCGCTGCAGCAGCTCGCGCACCAGGTGGAGGACACGGTCCGGTCCCTCGGGGTCTCCGAGCTGCCCAGTCACGAGGTGGGGCTGGCGATCCTGGGGCCGCTGCGGGAGCTGGACGAGGTCGCCTACCTGCGGTTCGCGAGCGTGTACCGGGCGTACTCCTCGGTGGAGGACTTCGAGAAGGAAATCGCCGACCTGCGCGCGGCGCGCCGCGCCGCGCAGGCCGGTGCGGAGCAGAACGCGGAGACCGGCCGTGAGTAAGCCGCGTCGGCGGACGCCCCGCCGAGGGGGCGGAAACGCAAAGCGTCAGCCGGCGGCCCAGGGTGGGGCGCCGCTGAGGATTGAGGCACGACCGAACCGGACGGGGAGCCCGGACGGGGCCGACGAAGCACGACGAGCGAGCGACACGCGCGCGATCAAGAAGGAAGAGGGTCAGGTCATGACAGAGACCGTCGGTAGCCCGGCCGGCGCATCGGGGGAGTCGGCAGCAGGTGCCCGCGAGGGCATCCGGGTGCAGCGCGTCTACACCACGGAGGGGGTGCATCCCTACGACGAGGTCAAGTGGGAGCGCCGCGATGTGGTGATGACCAACTGGCGGGACGGGTCGGTCAACTTCGAACAGCGCGGGGTCGAGTTCCCCGACTTCTGGTCGCTGAACGCCGTCAACATCGTCACCAGCAAGTACTTCCGCGGCGCGGTGGGCAGCGACGAGCGGGAGAGCAGCCTCCGGCAGCTCATCGACCGCGTCGTGCTGACCTACGTCGCGGCGGGCGTCGAGCACGGTTACTTCGCGACCGACGCCGACGCCGAGATCTTCGAGCACGAGCTGACCTGGATGCTCATGCACCAGGTGTTCAGCTTCAACTCGCCGGTGTGGTTCAACGTCGGCACCAACTCCCGCCAGCAGGTGTCGGCCTGCTTCATCCTGTCCGTCGACGACACGATGGAGTCGATCCTCGACTGGTACAAGGAAGAGGGCCTGATCTTCAAGGGCGGTTCGGGCGCGGGCCTGAACCTGTCCCGCATCCGCTCCTCGCGGGAGCTGCTGTCCTCCGGCGGCACCGCGTCCGGCCCGGTGTCGTTCATGCGCGGCGCGGACGCGTCCGCGGGCACCATCAAGTCCGGCGGTGCGACCCGCCGCGCGGCGAAGATGGTGGTCCTGGACGTCGACCACCCGGACATCGAGGAGTTCATCGAGACCAAGTCGCGCGAGGAGCACAAGATCCGCGCGCTGCGCGACGCCGGTTTCGACATGGACCTCGGCGGCGCGGACTCCAACTCGGTGCAGTACCAGAACGCCAACAACTCGGTGCGCGTCTCCGACGAGTTCATGCGCGCGGTGGAGAGCGATGGCCGGTTCGGCCTGCGGGCCCGGATGACCGGCGAGGTGCTGGACACGGTGCAGGCCCGCGACCTGTTCCGCAAGATGGCGAAGGCCGCCTGGGACTGCGCGGACCCGGGCATCCAGTACGACGACACGATCAACGACTGGCACACTTCGCCGGAGACGGGCCGGATCACCGCGTCCAACCCGTGCTCGGAGTACATGCACCTGGACAACTCCAGCTGCAACCTGGCCTCGCTGAACCTGCTGAAGTTCCTGCGCGATGACCTGACCTTCGACGCCGAGCTGTTCGAGAAGGCCGTCGAGTTCGTCATCACCGCGATGGACATCTCGATCTGCTTCGCGGACTTCCCGACCGAGGCGATCGGCGACACCACCCGCAAGTTCCGGCAGCTGGGCATCGGCTACGCCAACCTGGGCGCGCTGCTGATGGCGACCGGCCACGCCTACGACTCCGACGGCGGCCGCGCGCTGGCGGCGGCGATCACCTCGCTGATGACCGGCACCGCGTACAAGCGGTCGGCGGAGCTGGCCGGCGTGGTCGGCCCGTACGAGGGTTACGCCCGCAACGCCGAGGCCCACCAGCGCGTGATGCGCAAGCACGCGGCGGCCAACGACCTGGTCCGCACCTACCACCGCAACGACGCCGCCGTGCACAAGCTGGCGACGAAGGTGTGGCAGGAGGGCCTGGAGGTCGGTGCCCGCAACGGCTGGCGCAACGCGCAGGCCTCCGTGCTGGCCCCGACCGGGACCATCGGCCTGATGATGGACTGCGACACCACCGGCATCGAGCCGGACCTGGCGCTGGTCAAGTTCAAGAAGCTGGTCGGCGGCGGCTCCATGCAGATCGTCAACCAGACGGTGCCGCGCGCGCTGCAGGCGCTGAGCTACCAGGACGAGCAGATCGAGGCCATCGTCGAGTACATCGCCGAGCACGGCCACGTGGTCGACGCGCCGGGCCTGCGGCAGGAGCACTACGAGGTCTTCGACTGCGCGATGGGCGAGCGCTCGATCGCGCCGATGGGCCACGTGCGGATGATGGCCGCGGTGCAGCCGTTCATCTCCGGCGCGATCTCCAAGACGGTGAACATGCCGGAGTCGGCGACCATCGAAGAGGTCGAGCAGCTGTACTTCGAAGGCTGGAAGCTGGGCCTGAAGGCGCTGGCGATCTACCGCGACAACTGCAAGGTCGGCCAGCCGCTGTCGGCGGGCAAGGGCGACAAGGGCGAGTCGGAGAAGGCGGTCGAGAAGCAGATCGAGTACCGCCCGGTCCGCAAGCGCCTGCCGAAGAAGCGCCCGAGCCAGACGGTGTCGTTCACCGTCGGCGGCGCCGAGGGCTACCTGCACGCCGGTTCGTACCCGGACGACGGGCTGGGCGAGATCTTCGTCAAGCTGGGCAAGCAGGGTTCGACGCTGGCCGGTGTCATGGACGCCTTCTCGATGTCGATCTCGGTGGGTCTGCAGTACGGCATCCCGCTGGAGTTCTACGTCTCGAAGTTCCAGAACCTGCGCTTCGAGCCGGCCGGGATGACCGACGACCCGGACATCCGGATGGCCAGCAGCGTGCTGGACTACCTGTTCCGCAGGCTCGCGCTGGACTACCTGCCCTACGAGAAGCGGGCCCAGCTGGGCGTCTTCACCGTCGACGAGCGGGAGGCGCAGGTCAACGGCACCGATGTGGCGCCGGCCGGGCAGGACGCGGCCGTCGAGCTGGACACGATGCGTTCCACTGTGGACTACTCGAAGAAGTCTGCGGAGTCGAAGGCCGAGGAGCAGCGGGCGGGCAGCTCGACCGAGCTGCTGGAGCTGCGCCTGGGCAAGGCCGCGGACGCGCCGCTGTGCATGACCTGCGGCACCAAGATGCGTCCGTCGGGCTCCTGCTACCTCTGCGAGGGCTGCGGTTCGACCTCCGGCTGCAGCTGAGGTCGGGATTCATCGCGAATAGCACAACATCGGGCACCTGAAGCCAAGGCGTGAAGGTGCTGGAAGGGGAGTCGGCCGATTCGGTCGGCTCCCCTTTCGCGTGCGTTGGGACTGGGCTCGACCGGCCGGAACGTGACCGCGAACCTCGCTCTCACACTCGACGGGCGCGCTGCAAAGGTCCGGGCGGGCCAGGCGATTTCGGTGCGATCACCCATAGACGACCACCGAGGTCGCCCGGATACCGCTGGCCGCGGTGGCTGTTCCGCCTCTTCTTGATCAGTCTCGACGGGCTGCAGCGGCCGAACTCAACGCGCCCTGCAGCGCGCCGAGGCACGTCTCCCGCAGTTCTGCGCGGGAGAACGCCTCGTTGGTCAGCCATTCCACGCAGATCGCGCGGACGAACACCAGCCACGCGTGCAGCGCGGCCGATGCGACCTCGCGGCTCAGGCCGCCGAGTTCGGCCGAGTTGAGGATGCGTTGCCGGAGCTGCCCCATCTCGTCGGCGATGATCGCCTGGATCACTGGGTCGCCCGATAGCGTCCGGTTCGCGGCCAGCACGGTCTGCCGGTTGGCGACGAAGTAGTCGATGTGCGCGTCCAGACCCGCCGACACCTGTTCGGCCATCGGGCGGGCGGGATCGACCTTCGCCACCTCCAGCAGTTCGTCGGCCGCGCGCTGGTAGATCGCGGCGAACAGGTCTCGTTTGCTCGCGAAGTAGCGGTACAGGTTGGCCCGGGAAATCCCGGCCAGCTCCGCTACCTCCTCCATCAGCACGTCGTCGTAGGGCCGCGTCGCGAACAGTTGCGCGCCGATTTCGAGCAGCTCGCCGCGGCGCTGATCCGGTGGCAGTCGTCGTCGTGCTCCCATGCCGGAAACACTAATTGACGCATGTCTCGTACGGGTCGTACGCTCTTCTCGTTACGAGACACGTGTCTAGTAAGGCGGGTGTGATGACCGGTACCGAAACAGCGAGCGGTAGGGCGACGGCGATCGCCGTCCCCGGCGATGTCAGATCGCGCGCCTCGTTGCGAAACCCCGACTACCAGGATGCGTTCGCCGTCGAGGCCGGCGAGGAGGTTCGTCGGGACGCCGAATGCTGGATCCGGGAGGTTTTCGAATCGGCCCCGGCGCCCGTCCGCGCCTTCCTCCGGATCGGCTGGTCGATGTTCGGAGCGCAACTCGGCCCGTCGAAATCCCCAGCGCACGTCCTGGGTTGGCAGATCGGCGAGAACCACCCGGAATGGATTCGTCTGGAGGTCTTCTGGAAGATCGGACTGCGGGCGAACCTGGTGTTGCACGCTCAATCGTCCTCGATCGTTCTGGCGACCTTCGTCGAGCACCAGCGCAGGGCCGCTCGAATCCTCTGGCCGACGCTGATTCTCGTCCACCGCTGCACCCTTCGCTATCTGCTTTCCCGTGCCGCGCGGTCCGCCGCCACCCACAAGACCAGCAGCGCGGGCTGAGGAGTCGCTTCAGAAAGCTCCGGGAACGCCATCCGAAGGCGCCCGGTCGCGCGAAATCGGCGCCTGCGCCCAGGCGGTCACGGCCCACGAGCCCATTCTCCAATCACCTCTAGACTGGGGGCGGGTCGTGACTGGCGTTCGGGTGGAGCACCACCGGGGAACGGCCCGGGTCGGCTGATCGTCGGCTCGCAGCCGCGCGCCTGGGTGCCATCGGAAGACCGACGCCCGAGGCGCGAACGTGGCCGAAACCCTTGATGTCCCTCTGATGCCCGGTACCGAATCGGCGCGCGAGATCATGGCTTGCGCCGCCGAGCGCACAGTGCGATTCGAGCAGCAAACGGGCGAAAAGCCTTGCCTGGCGACCGTTCTGGTCGGCGATGACCCGGCATCGGCTACTTACGTGCGGATGAAGCGGAACCGGTGCGCGAAGCTCGGCATCGAGTCGCGGCACGTTCCCCTTCCGGCTTCCACCACGACGGAAGCGTTGGTCGCCGCGATCACCGAGTTGGCCGATGATCCTGCTGTGCACGGGATTCTGCTCCAGCACCCGGTTCCCGGACACATCGACGAGCGCGCGGCGTTCGATGCCATCCCGGTCGGCAAGGACGTCGACGGCGTCGGCTCGTCGTCGTTCGCAGCGATGGCGTTCGGCCGCGACGGCTTCGCCTCGTGCACGCCGGCGGGGATCATGCGTCTCCTCGACGCCTACGGCGTGGATCCGAGTGGCAAGCATGCCGTCGTGATCGGGCGCAGTCCGATCCTGGGGAAGCCGATGGCCATGTTGTTGCTGGCGCGCGATGCCACCGTCACGGTCTGCCATTCGAAGACCGGCGATCTGCCGTCCATCGTGCGGACCGCGGACATCGTCGTTGCCGCGGTGGGCAAGCCGGAGTTCGTGCGGGGCGAATGGCTCAAACCCGGCGCGGTCGTGGTCGATGCGGGTTACAACGAAGGCAACGTCGGGGACGTGGCGTTCGACGAGGCCGGTACCCGGGCGCAACTGCTCACCCCAGTCCCTGGCGGAGTGGGGCCGATGACGATCGCGCTGCTGATGGAGCAGACCGTCGAGGCGGCCTTCCGGCAGGCAGGGCTTCCCTGACGTACCCGGTGGCTTCAGCGAAGGTGCCCGTACCGCTCGTTCAGGTCTTCGGCCGTGTCCGGGCTCTCCTCGCTGTCGGTGTAGCCGGACTCCCACGGCACCGAACAGGGCGAGTTGTGCTCGGGGTCCGGACAGATGACGCGGGTGAGCTCGTCTCGGAGGACGTCCATCTGCGGGCGGGAGGTGAGCAGGCCGACCCGGACCTGGTGGATCCGCCGGGATCCGGGGTCGGCTTCAGGATGCCCGAACCCCCATTGCCGGGGGAGGTCCTCGTAGAACTCGGCTAGCGGCATCGACGCCGAGTTCTCCTTTCGCGCAACGGAGAGCTGGTACGGCACTGCGCGGCCGTCCAGCAGCCGGGTCCATCCTTCGGTGAGCCGCGCTGTGTCTTCTTCGGTCGCGTAGAAGCCGATTTGGATCTCGAAGAGGCGTTCAGGCGGCACGGGTTCTCCAGGACGGGCAGCGGTCGGCGGTGCACTCGACGGTAGCGCGGGGCACGGGGCTACCGCTCGCCATTTGTTCGTTGCCCGGGTTCTCCGCCGGTTGGTGCGGTGAGGCCGAACTTCCGGCGGTACGCAGTGGGCGTGAGGCCGGTCCGGCGACGCATCTGGGCCCGCAGGTTGGCTGCCGTCCCCAACCCGCTCGCTGCGGCCACGCGGTCGAGCCGGAGCTCGCCACGCTCGATCAACCGGCAGGCCAGCGCCACGCGCTCGGAGGTGAGCCACTCCAGCGGCGTGGTCCCCAACTCGTCCTGGAACCTGCGGTGCAGCGTCGCCGGGCTCACCGCGGCTCGCTCGGCCAGGTCGGCCACCGCCATGGGCTGGTCCAAACGTCGCTGTGCCCAGGCCAGCACCGGGCCCAGGGATGCGTCCGGCACGGCCGCGACCGGTCGCTCGATGAACTGCTGCTGACCGCCATCGCGGTGCGCGGCGAAGACAAGTCGGCGGCTCACCGCATTCGCGATCTCGGCGCCGTGGTCGCGGCGGATGAGGTGCAGCCCGAGGTCCAGCGCGGCCGCGCTGCCCGCGGCGGTCAGGACATCGCCGTCGTCCACGTACAGAACATCCGGCTCCAGCCGGACTGCCGGGTAGCGGGCGGCGAACAACTCGGCCCACCGCCAGTGCGTCGTCGCCCGGCGACCGTCGAGAACGCCTGCCGCGGCCAGCGCGAAGGTCCCGGTGCAGAAGCTCACCAACCGGGCCCCCCGCTCGGCGGCCCGCCGGATGGCCTGCAGCACCGCAGGTGCGGGCGTCACCTCGGGATCGGGCCTGTTCGGGACGATCACGGTGTCGGCCGCCTCGACCGTTTCCAGTGTGGCCACCCCGGACATCGTGAACAGCCCGCGGTGCATGCGCACCACCGGCTCGGCCGAGCAAAGCGTGCACTCGTACCACGGCCGGTCCAGCTCGGGGCGGCGCAATCCGAACAGTTCCGTGGCCACGCCGAGCTCGAACGGGTTCGAGCCTTCGTCGACGATCACGGCCACCCGGTGCGAGGATCCTTGCGGCATGTGCAATTCCTAGCACTCCCGCAACGACTCGTCGCCGGAGAGGATCGCGTCGTGAGTGATGAACCGATCGACCTGCAAGCCGCGCTGGGGGCCTTCGATGCCCTGTGGAGCCCCAGGATCGTCACGCAGGTCAACGACTACGACGTCCGGATCGCCAAGGTGGCAGGCGAGTTCGTTTGGCACAGCCATGACAACACCGACGAGTTCTTCCTCGTCCTGGAAGGAGAACTGGGCATCGGGCTGCGCGACGCCAGCGGCGAGCGCGTCGTCACCCTGCCCCGAGGATCGGTCTTCGTCGTCCCCCGCGGCGTCGAGCACCGCCCGTTCTCGACCGGCGGTGCGTCCATCCTGATGTTCGAGCCGACCGGGACGTCGAACGTCGGTGACCGGCACGACCGGATCCCCGACCACATCACGGCGACCACCGGACACGCACTCGCCTGACCGGGAAGCGGGGAGCCGTTCGGTTCCCCGCTCCCACTGGCGATCCAGCGGCGGAGGCCCGGCTGATGCGCCGATTCCGGCGAAGCGGTCCATCGAGTCGTCGCTGCCGCCGGCCGGCGCCGTGTCCCGGTCAGGCGAGCCGACAAGCGGACGTTGGCTCGGGTCAGGCGGCTACCGACCGCAGGCCCTCCCGGTACGTCGGGAACTGCGGTGCCCAGCTCAGCTCGCGCTTGGCTTTGCCGTTGTCCAGCCGGATGTGCGTGCCGACCAGCAGGGAATGCAGGTAGGGGGTGGCGCGCAGCAGCCAGCCGGGAATCCGCCGCGGAGCGGGTGCGCCGGCGGCGGCCGCCACGGCGTCGAGGTAGTCGTCCATGCCGACGGGCTCGTCGTCGACGATGTTGTAGGCCTGGCCGGCGCGGCCGCGTTCGAGCGCGGCGATCGTCGCGGAGGCCGCGTCGGCGATGTGGACGAGGTGCATGGTCCCCGCCGGGCGGGGCACCGGAAGCCGGCGTCGCCGGGCCATGTCCATCATCGAGAGGGTGGATCGCTCCGGTCCGTAGAACAAGCCGTAGCGCAACGCGATGCCGTCGATGCCCGCCGCGCCGAGCACTTGGTCCTCATTGGACCGAAGCGATCGCAGGTGGCGGTCGAACGCACCGCGACCGGGCTGCCCGTACGGGTGTTCCTCGGTGAGGCGGGCCGGGCCGTGGTCGCGCCAGCCGTAGCCGAGGAAGAACGACTGCGTGATGAAACGGGTTGCGCCCAGGCTCCTCGCCGCGCGCAGCAGGTTGCGCGTGCCTTCCTCGCGCAGTGCATCGGTGGCGTAGAGATCGCGGTGGAACGTCGGCGTGCGGGTGATCGCCGTGGCCTGGTGGATCACCGCGTCGGCGGTTCGCCCGTCGAGGGCGGTGAGCAGAGCGTCCGCATCCATCACGTCTGCGACCACGGGTTGGACTCCGGCGGCGCGCAGGCGTTCGGCTCCGCTGGTCGTGCGGGTGAGGCCGAGCACTGTATGGCCTGCGGAGAGAAGCAGGGGGAGTAGCTCGGAGCTGATCGTTGCCGTTGCGCCGGCGAGCACGATTCTCATGTCAGATCTCCGTTCTGGTCGTCGATCGGCGCAGGCTGCGCATCCGGGCCGCGAGCGCGACCGCGGCGATGGCCGAAACGGTGAGCAGGGACCACCCGTCGGACGGGCGGCCGCCGCCCGTGTCGAGCATGTGGTTGATCGCATGCAGGATGTTGGTGACCGCGAAGCCCGCCAGCACGACGGCGAGGACGTCGCCCCACCACAGCGCGGCGAGCATCATCAGACCGATGCCGATCTGGAAGACCCCGGCGTCGTGGAGGAAGTGCTCGTGGTTCGGCCAGTTGGCCCACTGCGCGAAGCTCGCGGGCGCGAAGCGGCACCAGGCGCCGAGGATCATCATCATGACCGCCCCCAGGACGGTGACCGTCGTGATGAAGGCGTGTCGGCGGGTTCTCATCTGCTGCCCTCCCAGGTCGGGCGAAATCCGGCGTTCGTGCAACAGACGAGATCGGCCGGGCGGATGTGACAGGACCGCGTTCGGCCTCTTGTCGAGCGGGCTTGGTGTCGCGCCCGACCAGTATTGGACAGGGTGTTCCAAAAATTGGTAGGGTCGCCACATGGCACGACCGAGGTTGTTCGATGAGGAGCGGGCGCTGGAAGCGGCGATGCGCACCTTCTGGGCGAACGGCTACGAGGCCACCTCCACGCAGGACCTCTGTGAGGCGACCGGTCTCGGGCGCAGCAGCATCTACAACACCTTCAGCAGCAAGCACGACCTGTTCATGCGCGCGCTGACCCGCTACATCAACACGACCTCGGCCGTTCAGCTCGCGATCCTGGAGGATTCCGGGCGATCCGAGGTGAATCGCATCCGCGCGCTGCTAGCCGTGATCGTCGACACCGAGCTGGAGAACCGCCGCGACGGGCGCAGCTTCGGTTGCCTGACGGTCAACTCCACCGTTGAGCTCGCCGGGCGCGATCCGGAGACCGCGAAGCTGCTCGATCGCGACACCGAGGCGCGGCTGGTCGCCTTGCGGGCCGTGATCGAGGCGGGGCAGCGGGATGGCGGGATCGCGTCCGCGCGTGATGCCGGTTCGCTGGCCCGCTTCGTCAACGCGGTGATCGGCGGCATGCGGATCGCCGGGCAGGCCGGGGCCGATCGGGCCGTCCTCGAGTCCATCGCCGAAACCGCCATGGACGCGTTGGCCCGCTGAAATCGCGTTCGTCCACCGCGAGTCCTTTCATGCCCAAGTTTTGAACTGATCAATCTAAAACATGGAGAGCATCATGCCACGCGCCGTCTACATACTCGCCCTCGGCATCTTCGCCATGGTGACCAGCGAATTCGTGGTCGCCGGGCTGATGCCGCAGATGGCTGAGGGACTTTCGGCCACCATCCCGCAGATCGGCTACCTCATCACGGCCTTCGCGGCGGCGATGGCCTTCGGCGGACCGTTCCTGACCGTCGCGCTGCTGAAGATGAGCCCGAAACTCGCGCTGCTGGCCCTGTTCGCGATCTTCCTCGCGGGCAACCTGCTCGCGGCCACCGCCACCGGCTACAGCCTCATGCTGGCGGCCCGCATCGTGACCGGCGTGGCTTCGCAGGCGTTCTTCGGGATCGCCATCTCGCTCAGCGCGCAGCTGACCCGCCCGGAGGTGCGCGGTCGGGCCATCGCGGTCGTGATGAACGGCCTGATGCTCGGCACCTTGCTGGGCATGCCGCTGTCCACATTGGTCGGTGAGCGGTTCGGCTGGCGGGCGGCGTTCTGGGCCATCGCCGCGCTCGCCGTCATCGCCGCGCTGTGCACCGCGCTCGGCGTGCCGAAGCTGGGGCGAGCCGGCGATGAGGGGAACTTCCGGCAGGAGCTCGTCGCGTTCCGCAAGCCGAAGCTGTGGATGGTGCTGACCACCAGCACGCTCATCATCGGCGCTACCTTCGCCGCCTTCAGCTACTTCAACCCGATCCTCACCCAGGTCGCCGGGTTCAGCACCGGGGCCGTCCCGCTGCTGCTCGTCGCCTACGGCGCCGCCACGGTGGTCGGCAACACGATCGTCGGACGCCTCGCCGACCGGTACACGCTCCCGGTCCTGCTCGGCGGGCTGGTCCTGAACGCGGGCTTCCTCGTCGGCTTCGCGCTGCTGGCGCACCTCAGCGTGCCCGCGGTCGTCTTCATGCTCGGCATCGGGCTGGTCGGGGTCACCATGAACCCGGCGATGATCACCCGAGTGCAGCGCACCGGCAACGCCCGGCCGTTGGTCAACACGGTGCACTCGTCCTTCATCACGCTTGGCGTGATCATCGGGTCCTGGATCGGCGGGCTGGTCATCGACGGATTCGGCCTGCGCGCGCCGCTCTGGCTGGGCGCGGCCCTGGCGGCGATCGGCATCGTCACGCTCCTGCCCGACCTCGCCCGTCGGCGGCGGCCTGCGGCGCAACCTGCCCCGGAGCCGAGCCTCGCGAGCCAGTAGCCCGCAGTCGTGAGTGGCGGTGGCCGCCCTGGCGAGCCACTGCCACTCATGCCGTCCGGCTAGACTCCGTGGCGTGATGACACCCGTTCATGCTGCTGTGGTCGGTTAGTTCCGGGCTGCTGCCCCACCGGCCGATCGACGTGCCCGTGCCCCTTGGCCGGGATGTTCGTGCTGATCCAGCGACTCCGCTGTTGCTCGCCGGGTGCCGGGGCGCAAGCCGTCCACTTCTCACCTTTCGCAGGTTGCTGACCTGCGCTCGGCCGCATCAGCAGGAGCGGTTCATGAATCTTCCCCCTAGCAGTGCTGCGCGCCCGCAGCACGTCGTTTCCGAAAGCGGTGCCCTCCGCTGGCTTTCGGCGAACGGTTCCCGCCCACCGGCGCGGATCGTCGACGCGGATGACCGGATGTCCGCGAACGAGGCGCACCGGTTGGTCTCGCGCGGAACGGGCTTGCTGTGGCACGGCGACTTCCACAACGCGCGCCAACTGCTCAGCGCCGTGTCTCGCCGCCTCCAGCGGAGTCGGCGAGGCGGCTCGTCCGCTGCCGAGTCGTTCCGGCTGCATCGACAGCAGCAGGCACGCCGAGCACGCGCGCTGGCGCTGGTTCTGGTGCGGCTCGATCCCGGCCATGCGTTGAACCTGCGGCGCGCGCCGGATGTCCGGACGGCGTGCCAGGAGGCGTACGGTCCGGCGGACACTCCGTACGTGGTCCCGCTGCGGGAGCTGCTCGGCGTGATCGGGGCTTGCGAATGGCGCCGGAAGGGCGTTCCGGTCCCGGCGCTCGGCGCGCGAATCCACCCGCACTACGGCGTTTTCGCCCCCACCAGAAGCGAGTACGTGGACCTGGTCGCTGGAACCCCGATGCCCCCGGTGGAACTCGCCTTCGACATCGGTACCGGGACGGGTGTGCTGGCTGCGGTGCTCGCCCGCCGCGGCGTCGAACGCGTCGTGGCCACGGACACCTCGGCGCGGGCGGTCCGGTGCGCCGAGGACAACGCCGGGCGGCTGGGCCTCGCCGGGCGGATCGAGCCGGTGCAGGTCGACCTGTTCCCGCCCGGGCGCGCGGAACTGGTCGTGTGCAACCCGCCGTGGCTGCCGGCGAAACCCCATTCGCTGCTCGACCACGCCGTTTACGACCCGGGAGGCCGGATGCTCCTGGAATTCCTCGCCGGGGTGCCGGAACACCTGAAACCGGGCGGCGAGGCTTGGCTGATCCTCTCGGATCTCGCCGAACGCCTCGGACTGCGCACCCGAGACGACCTGCTCGCGGCCATCAGCGGGGCCGGGCTCCGCATCGTCGGGAGATCGGAAGCCCGGCCGAACCATCCGAAGGCCGGGGATCCCACCGATCCGCTGCACGCCGCCCGAGCCGCCGAAGTCACGACGTTGTGGCGGCTCGCGCCGGTTGGGGACGACACCATCCGGACGTAGCCTCGGGGCAGTCGTCTTGCCGCACGCGGCTCTGAGCTGGTTGTTCGCCGCAGCTTCGTGCGCTGGCGGGAGCGGCGATCCGGCGCGGACTGCGTCGGTTCCGGCGAGGGTGCTGCGGCCGTGGCACCCTCGCCGGGCGGATGACCTGTCACATCCGGCAGGGCCGCCTCGTCCTACCCGTGACCAGCTCAGGAAGGACGGGTAAATGCAGAAGCCGATCCTGGTGACAGGCGGGACAGGCACGTTGGGCAGGGCAGTGGTGCGGCAGCTGCTCGACGCCGGGCACGAAGTGCGGGTGCTCAGCCGCGGCTCGCGTCCCGCGAACGTCCAGCACGGGTGGGCGACCGGGGATCTGCGCACGGGAGCGGGCATCGATGCGGCGACCTCCGATGTGGACGCGATCGTGCACTGCGCCACCACGTTGGGGCGCAAGGACGTGGCGGCCACCCAATGCCTGATCGATGCCGCGCGCCGCAACGGCGATCCGCACCTGGTCTACATCTCGATCGTCGGCGTGGACCGGGTACCGATCCCGTACTACCGCGCCAAGCTCGAAGCGGAAGAGCGGGTGACGAACTCGGGGCTGCCGTGGACGATCCTGCGGACCACCCAGTTCCACGACCTGATCGCCCGCATCACCTCGGCGCAGCGCCGGTCCCCGGTGGTCGCGACGCTCGCCGGCGTGAACTTCCAGCCCATTGACGTCCGCGACGTCGCGGAGCGCCTGGCCGAGCTCGCGGCCGGATCACCGGCCGGCCGGGTAGCGGACATGGGCGGGCCGGAGGTCCGCAGTCATCGCGACCTGACCCGGGCCTACCTGGATTCGACCGGGCGCCGCCGAATCCTGCTGCCGGTGAGGTTGCCGGTCGCGGCGTTCGACGCATACCGCCGAGGCGGTCACCTCGCCCCGGACAACGCCGTCGGCCGCATCACCTTCGACGACTTCCTGGCCGGGCGGTGACGGTGCGCGCCTGGCTGCGGGCAGGCTTGATCTTCCTGACGTTCGCGCACGTCGCAGTGGGTTCCTGGACGTTGCTCTTCCCGCACTCGTTCTACGGCCGGGTACCGACGGTGGGCGACTACCCGCCGTTCAACGAGCACCTCTTCCGCGATTTCGGCGCGATGAACCTCGCCATGGCCGTGGTGCTCGGCACGGGTGCGGTGCTCCTGGAACGGACACTGGTCTACGTCGCGTTGACGTCGAACCTCGTCTGGGCGGTTCCGCACCTGGTGTTCCACGCCGCGCATCCCTCGCACACCGCGGGGACGTTGCTGGTGGTGGCGCTCGTCGTGACCGCGACGATCCCGGTGGTGCTGCTGGTGCTCACCCGCGGCGCTTTGCCAGCAGGTGAGCGGCGACGGCTGTCGCGCCGGTGACCGCGAACACCGACGGCCAGGCACCGACCTTCTTGGCCAGCGGGTGCGAGCCGGCCAACGCCGCCGTGTAGGTGGCGCCCAGCGCGAGGGCCGGCGCCACCCCGGTCCGGCGGCGGCACACCTCCATCGCGCCCAGGCCAGCGCCCGCGGCGACCACGCCGCCCCAGTGCCGGTGCTTGGTCGCGCGGGCGACCGCGAAGCCGCCGATCAATCCGGCCGAGGTCAACAGGCTGGACGGAATGGACATGCTCGCTCCTCGCGGGTTCGGTTCCGGCTCCCTGCATCGACTCTACTGGGCGGCAAGCGGTGGGTTCTGGCGTAAACCCGCCGGGGGAGTGTTTGACTTCGCGTTCCGCTGTAAGAAAAGTGCTGGTGTCGAAATCCCTTCGGTCCCCGGGAGCCTGCATGCGACGCGTTCGGATGGGTTTGCTGGCGGCGGTTTGCGTCCTGCCGCTCACCGGGATGCCGGCTCTCGCGGGACCACAGCAGGGCCCGGTGTTCCAGGACGGCGAGGCACAACCGGTGTTCGACCCGGCGCAGGCGGTGCGCGAGGACCTGTTCGTCACCGCGCCGGTGGACAGCGATCGCGACGGGCAGGACGACGTCGTGCACGTCCAGGTGGTGCGGCCGGCGGAAACGACGCAGGGCCTGCGAGTGCCGGTCGTCTACCAGGCCAGTCCGTACTTCTCCGGCGGGAACGACGTCCCGAACCACAACGTCGACACCGAGCTGCACGTGCCTGAACAACCGGGCAACCGGACCATCCGCACCGCCGGCGGTGACGAACGCGTCGCTGCGGCAGCCGACATCAGCTGGGCCTACGAGGAATACCTGCTGGCCAGGGGATATGCGGTGGTGTACGGGGAATCGCTGGGCACCGGGCTGTCCACCGGTTGCCCGACCACCGGTGCCGAGAACGAGACGACCGGCGCCAAGTCGGTGGTCGACTGGCTGAACTCCCGCGCACCCGGGCACGACGCTTCCGGCGCGCCGGTCGAGGCGGCCTGGGCGACCGGCAAGGTCGGCATGATGGGCGTCTCCTACAACGGAACTCTGCCGAACGCGGTGGCCAGCACGGGCGTCGAAGGGCTGGAGGCGATCGTGCCGATCGGCGCGATCTCGAACTGGTACGACTACTACCGCTCCGACGGAGCGGTCGTTGCGCCCGGCGGCTACCAGGGCGAGGACGCCGACGTGCTGGCCAAATACGTGCACACCCGGGCGGACCGGGAGCCGTGCCGGACGGTGCTCGACCGGCTCACGGCGGACCAGGACCGGATCACCGGCGACTACAGCCCGTTCTGGGACGAGCGGAACTACCTCGACGAAGTCGACAAGGTCCACGCCGCGGTGCTATCCGTGCACGGGCTCAACGACTGGAACGTCAAGACCCGGCAGGCCGCGCAGTGGTACGCGGCGCTGCGGGAACACGACGTGCCGCACAAGATCTGGTGGCACCAGTCGGGGCACACCGACCCGCTCCGGCTGCGGGAGCAGGAGTGGCTTCGCACGTTGAACCGGTGGTTCACCCGGTACCTGTACGACGTGCCCAACGGCGTCGAGGGCGAGCCGAGGGCCACCGTGCAGCGGGAGGACGGCAGCTGGGCGGACGAGGCCGAGTGGCCTGCGCCGGACGCCCGTGAGGTGACCTTGCGGCCCACCCCTGGTGGCCCCGAGCGGGGCGGGCTCACGGCCGCGCGGGTTCCGGGCCGGGTTTCGGAGGGCCTGCGCGACGACGCGGGCCAGTTGGCGGAAGACCTCGCGGCGGCGCCGAGTTCGCCGAACCGGCTCGCCTACTTCGGCGCCCCGTTGGCGGCTCCGGCCCGGGTCAGCGGCACGGTTCGGGCCGAACTGGCGCTGACCTTCGACCGGCCGGCCGCCAACGTGACGGCGCTGCTGGTGGACCAGGCGCCGGACGGCGCGGTCACGGTGGTCACCCGGGGCTGGGCGGATCCGCAGAACCGGCACGCGATCGACCGGACGTCGCCGATCGAGCCGGGCAAGAACTACTCGATCAACGTGGTGATGCAGCCTGACGACTACGTGTTCGCGCCGGGGCACCGGCTCGGGATCGTCGTGCTGTCCAGCGACCACGACTTCACGTTGCGCCCGAAGCCGGGTGCCGGGCTGGAGCTCGATCTGTCCCGCACTCGGTTCCAGCTGCCGATCGCCGGGTCGGTCGAGTAGGCCGACCGCGACGAAGATTCGCGATTGAGGCGTGAAAACGGAGAGTTAGCGTCGAAGTAGTGATGTGATTGGCCCGTCCGATCGTCACTCCATAGTGGATATATCGGCCTATGGCAGCCGAGTTGTCCACAACGGACGGATCTGTCCACAAATTCCGAAAATGCCCTTTCGCCGAGGCGGGTTCGGCGTCGATCGTTGCGGCATGACAACACGACTCAACGCCACCATCTCGCTGACCGAACCCGCCGACCTGATCGCCGCCGTGCCGCACATGCTCGGGTTCCACCCGGCGCATTCGCTGGTGGTGCTGACCCTGCACGACGTGGCGGAAACGCCGACGTTCGGCGTGACGCTGCGCACCGACCTGCCATGCCCGATGGGTGTTTGCGGCTTCGGTGAACACCTGCTCGACGGCCCATTGGGTCAGCGGCGGATAGAAGCCGTGATCCTGGTCGTCGTCGGGGAGAAAACCAGCACCGCGGCCTGCGGCGACGCCTGCGCCGGGCGGTGCGAAAGCCTCGAACGAGCCACAGTGGATGATCGGGATACCGGTCCGCCGCACGCCGACCTGATCGAAGTGATCCGCGACGCGTTCCACCGCGCCGGGGTCGTGACAGCCCATGCGTTGTGGGTGCCGGAGATCCGAGCCGGTGCCGAGTGGGAGTGCTACGCCGATCCGGGCTGCGCCGGTGTGATCGCCGATCCTCGGGGTTCCGCGGTCGGCGCGGCGCTGGCCGCGGAGGGGGCGGTGACCTTCGGCAGCCGCGATGAGCTGAGGACGCTCGTCGCGCCGGAGTCCGACGAGGTCTTGGCGCGCTGGTCGGCGAAGCTCGACCTGCTGGCCGAGGAACGCGCCGAGGGCTACGACCCGGGGAAGGTCGCCCGCGACGTCCGGATCGTCTTCACGGCCATCGAACGCGTCGGCGCCGGTGCCGCGCTCACCGAGGACGACCTGCTGCGCGTGCTGGTCGCGGTGTCCGACACCAGGGTCCGCGACATCGCCCTGGGCACAGCGCTGGGCGATGCGGCCAGGGCAGCCGAAGAGCTGTGGCTGACCCTGGTCCGCAAGGCCCCCGACCCGGAACTGCCCGAGGTCGCCGCGCTGCTGGCGTTCTCCGCCTACCTGCGGGGCGAAGGGGTGCTGGCCGGCGCCGCATTGGAGCGGATCGAGCAGGCCCAACCCGACCACCGGCTCGGGATCCTGCTGCGGCAGGCCATCGAAGCCGGCATCTCACCGGCCGACCTGGCGGTCATCGCCCGCGACGCCGCCGAAGACGCCCAGATCATGCTCGAAGAGGACGGAGTCTGGTGATGAATCACGACGAGACGAACCGAAGCGAAATGCCTTGGCGGCGTTCAGGATCCCTGGCGCTGCCGGGTGAACTCCCAAGCGTCCCGCACGATCACCTCGAGGTCGGCGCGCCGCGGCGTCCAGCCCAGTTCCTCCCGCGCGCGCTGGCTCGACGCCACCAGCGTCGCCGGGTCACCGGCCCGGCGCGGCGCGACCTTCGCCGGGATCGGGTGGCCGGTCACCTCGCGGCAGGTGTCGATCACCTGCTTGACGGAGAAGCCGGTGCCGTTGCCGAGGTTGTAGATCCGGTGCCGGCCCGGGGCGGCGCTCTCCAGCGCCAGCAGGTGGGCGTCGGCGAGGTCGGTGACGTGGATGTAGTCGCGGACGCAGGTGCCGTCGGCGGTGGGCCAGTCCTCGCCGAAGATCTGCACCTGCTCCCGCTGGCCGAGCGCGACCTGCAGCACGATCGGGATCAGGTGCGTCTCGACCGTGTGCCGCTCGCCGAACGCCCCGTGCGCGCCGGCGACGTTGAAGTACCGCAGGCTGACCGCGCCGATGCCGTGGGCGGCGGCGTAGGACGTGATCGCGTGGTCGATCGCCAGCTTCGTCGCGCCGTAGGTGTTCGTCGGGCGCGTCGCGGTGTCCTCGGTGATCGGCGTGACCTCCGGCTCGCCGTAGGTCGCGGCGGTGGAGGAGAACACCAGCCGCGGCGTGCCGTGCTCGCGCATCGCGTCCAGCAGCCGCAGCGAGGTGACCACGTTGCCCTGCCAGTACTTCTGCGGATCCTGCATGGATTCGCCGACCAGCGACTTCGCCGCGAAGTGCAGCACGCCATCGAACGGCTCCGAGAGCAGCTCGCTCGCCGCCGTCGAGATGTCGGCCTCGACGAACTTGCAGCCGTCCGGGACCGCGTCGGCGTGCCCAGTGGACAGGTCGTCGACCACGACGACCTCGTGGCCGGCTTCCACCAAGCGCGCCGCGCACACGCTTCCGACGTAGCCTGCGCCGCCTGTGACGAGGAGCTTCACCTGCGTACTGCCTTCCGTGGGAGATCTTCTGAGGGCGCCGTCAACCGGCAGGCGGGAGCGGTCGCCCGGTGGTCACCGGTCCCGCCCCGCACCGGCGGAGGGTACCGCTGTGAACAAGCGGGGCGCCGCGAGGTGCTGACCCTCGAAAGCGTCCCGGACGGCGCGCTCGATGCGGTGCCTGTCGTCGACCCGCACCAGCGCGATCGCCGAGCCCCCGAAGCCGCCGCCGATCATCCGGGAGCCCAGTGCACCGGCGGCCAACGCGCTGTCCACCACGAGGTCCAGCTCGGGGCTGGAAACCCGGTAGTCGTCGCGGAGGCTGGCGTGGGAGGCGATCAGCAGCGGGCCGATCTCGGCGTACCGCCCGGCGCGGAGTTCGTCCACAGTGGCCAGCACCCGGTCGTTCTCGGTGACGATGTGCCGGACAAGCGGTCGGAGTTCTTCCGGAAGCTTCGGCAGGGTCGTCGCGAGGTCATCGCCGGGCACGTCGCGAAGTGCTTTGATCCCCAGCAGTTCCGCCGCGCGTTCGCAGCCCTGCCGCCGCTGTCCGTAACCGGACTCGCTGTGCGAGTGCTTCACGCGAGTGTCGATCACCAGCAGCTCCAGGCCGGCGCTTCGGGGATCGAACGGGATCTGCTCGGAGTCGCCGGAGCGGACGTCGTAGAACAGCGCGTGTTCCGCGGTGCAGGCCAGCGACGCGGTCTGGTCGAGCAGGCCGGTCGGCGCCCCGGCGAAGTCGTTCTCCGCACGCTGCACCAAGCGCGCGATCTCGCCCAGGCTCGGGGCGTTCGGCTCGCCAGGCGCCAGCTGCGCGGTGTCGAGCAGCGCCAGCGCCACCGCGCACTCCAGGGCGTGGGAGGACGACAGCCCGGCACCGGTCGGCACCTCGCCGACGATCACCAGGTCGGCGCCGCCGAGCGGGAACCCGGCCTCGCGCAGGGCCCATGCGACGCCGGCCGGGTAGGCGACCCAGCCGGTGGTGGTGCCGGGGCTCAGCTCGTCGATCGACACGACGGGCGCGCGGTGCACTCGTCCGTCGCTGCCGAGAGTGGCGACGGAGAGGAGCCGGTCGGGACGGGGACGGATCGCGACGGCGGTGCGGTGCGGCAGGGCGAAGGGGAGCACGAACCCGTCGTTGTAGTCGGTGTGCTCTCCGATCAGGTTCACCCGCCCAGGGGCGGCCCAGACCGCGCTCGCCGCGCCGCCGTGCTCGTCGGTGAACAACGCCGCCGCGCGGTCCGCCGGATTCACTTGGTGCGCACCATGACCGCGTGCGCGATGCTGACCGACAGCTCGGTGCTGCCGTTCTGGCCGCGGACCTCGATCGGCTTGTTCGGCCCGACCACCGACATGATCTCCACCTCGTTGCCCGGCACGACGCCGACGTCCTTCAGTTCGGTCATCAGGTCGGGGTCGAGCTGGACGTGCTCGGCGATGCGGCGGATGACGGCGCGGCCCCCGCCGTTGCGGGCGATCTCGTCGACCCGCTGCAGGTCGCCGTCGGCCGGCGCCTCGACGTGGTCCACGCCGAGCTCGTCGAGCCCCGGGATCGGGTTGCCGTAGGGCGAGGTCGTGGGACCACCGAGCAGCTTGACGAGCTTGCGCTCGACGGCTTCGCTCATCACGTGCTCCCAGCGGCACGCTTCATTGTGGACGTGCTCCCACTCGAGGCCGATCACGTCGACGAGAAGCCGTTCGGCGAGGCGGTGCTTGCGCATCACGCTGATCGCGCGGGCGCGGCCGGCCTTGGTGAGTTCGAGGTGGCGGTCCTCGGCGACGGTCAGCAGCCCGTCGCGTTCCATGCGGGCGACCGTCTGGCTCACCGTGGGGCCGCTCTGCTCCAACCGTTCGGCGATGCGGGCCCGGAGCGGAACCACGCCCTCTTCTTCGAGGTCGTAGATGGTGCGGAGGTACATCTCAGTGGTATCGATGAGATCGTTCACGTCGGCTCCCCATTCAGTCCCAACCACGATGCTAGTCGCCCCGGGCGACAGCGGTCAGTGGTCCGGGAGTTGACTTCCAGGATTTCCGACAGACCTCGTCGCCGGGCTACGAAAGGGCCGTCATGCATCCTTTGATCAGTACTGATGATCTCATGGCCGCGTTGCGGCGGCAGCCGCCCCCGACGCTCCTCGACGTCCGGTGGTCGCTGCTCGGGCCGCCGGGCCGGGAGGACTACGAAAAGGGGCATCTGCCCGGTGCGGTGTTCGTCGATCTGGACGCCGAGCTTGCGGCCGAACCGGGCCCCGAGGGACGCCATCCGCTGCCAGACCCGGCCGACCTGGAGGCGGTGTTCCGCAGGGCGGGCGTCGACGCCGAGCGCCCGGTGGTCGTCTACGACGCGGACAACGGTTCGGTGGCGGCCCGCGCTTGGTGGCTGCTGCGCTGGGCGGGGCACGAGTCGGTGGCGGTGCTCGACGGCGGCTACGCGGCCTGGGTGGCGGCGGGGCAAACCACGACGACGGACCTGCCGCAGCCCGCGGAGGGCGACTTCCGGGTCCGGCCGGGCTCGATGCCGGTGGTGGATGCGGACGCCGCTGGCCGGCTCGCCAGGGAAGGCACGTTGCTGGACGCCCGTGCGCCGGAGCGCTATCGCGGCGACGTCGAGCCGGTGGATCCGCGGGCCGGGCACATTCCGGGCGCGCTGAACGCGCCGTTCGCGGCGCACGTGGCGGAATCCGGCCGGTGGCGGTCCCCTGCGGAGCTGGCGAAGCACTTCGCCGACCTGGGCGTCGATGCGGCGGGCCCGGTCGGGGCGTACTGCGGGTCGGGCGTGACCGCCTGTTCGGTCCTGCTCGCGCTGGAGCACGCGGGTTTGTCCGGCCGGCAGCGCCCGGCGATGCTGTACGCGGGCTCGTGGTCGAACTGGTCGGCGGACCCGGCGAGGCCGACTGCGACCGGATCGGAGGCCGGATGACAGATCGTTCCGCCGGTGCGCGCGGGTGACTCGGAACACTGTGTTGGTCGACACAGGGCAGGTAGCGTCCGGGGCATGGGTTCTCAGTGCGCGGTCGTGTGGGACGAGTCGGTGCTCGGCTACGACCTGGGTGGGCAACACCCGCTGCATCCGATCAGGCTGGAGCTGACCATGCGGCTGGCCCGTGAGCTCGGGGTGCTCGACGGCGTCGAGACGATCAAGCCCGAACCGGCCACCGACGCGGACCTGGAGCGCGTGCACACCGCCGAATACATGGCGGCGGTGCGCTCGGCGCCGATGGCGGGCTGGGAGGTCGGCCACGGGCTGGGCACCGACGACAACCCGATCTTCGACCGGATGCACGAGGCATCGGCGCTGATCGCGGGCGCCTCGATCCGGGCGGCCGAGCAGATCGTGTCGGGCAAGGCCGACCGGGCGGTCAACATCGCCGGCGGACTGCACCACGCGATGGCCGACCGCGCGGCGGGCTTCTGCGTCTACAACGACTGCTCGGTGGCCATCGCGTGGATGCTGGAGCAGGGCGTGGAGCGCATCGCCTACCTCGACGTCGACGTGCACCACGGGGACGGCGTGCAGGCGTCGTTCTACGACGACCCGCGGGTCATGACCATCTCGTTGCACCAGCACCCGCTGACGCTCTGGCCGGGCACCGGGTTCTCCACGGAGATCGGCTCCGGTGGGGCCGACGGCACCGCCGTGAACATCCCGCTGCCGCCGGGCACGGGTGACGCCGACTGGCGACGGGCCTTCCACGCGGTGGTGCCGTCGGTGCTCGACGCGTTCCGGCCGCAGGTGCTGGTGACGCAGTGCGGCGCGGACGCGCACCGGGAAGACCCGCTGGCGGACCTGTCGATGAGCGTCGACGGGCAGCGTGCGACCTACCAGGACCTGCGGGAACTCGCCGACAGCTACGCGGGCGGCAAGTGGCTGGCGCTGGGCGGCGGTGGCTACTCGCTGTTCCGGGTGGTGCCGCGCGCCTGGACGCACCTGCTGGCGACGCTGCTGGACCGCGACCTCGACCCGGAGACGACCATCCCGGAGGACTGGATCGCGCACACCGTGCGCGTCGCGGACAACGTTCCGCTGCCGACTTCGATGACCGACGGGGCCGACCCGGCCTTCCAGCGGTGGTCGGGGGTCACCGCGTCCGCGGTGGACACCTCGATTCGCGACACCCGGCACGCGGTGTTTCCGTTGCATGGTCTCGACCCGGTCGACAGCCGCGACTGAGGAGTCCGAAGTGGACGGAGTAGTGGAGCAGCAGGAAGCAGCCACCCCGCGGGCGGACTACCCCCGCCGGTGGGAGGCGGACGTGGTGCTGTCCGATGGCGGCACCGTGCACCTGCGGCCGATAACCGAAGCCGATGCCGAGAAGCTGGTGGCCTTCCACGGACGGCTCAGCGACCGGACCAGGTACTACCGCTACTTCGGCCCGTACCCGCGGATGCCCCAGCGCGACGTGGAGCGGTTCACCCGCGTCGACTACGTCGACCGCGTCGCGCTGGTGGCGCTGCTCGGCGACGACATCGTGGCGGTGGGCCGCTACGACAGGCTCGGCGAGCAGCAGTCGGCCGAGGTCGCGTTCGTGGTGCAGGACCAGCACCAGGGGCGCGGCCTGGGATCGATCCTGCTGGAGCACCTGGCCGCCGCGGCGCGGGAACGCGGGCTGCGGCGCTTCGTGGCCGAGGTGCTCGCCGAGAACTCGACCATGGTCCGGGTCTTCCGCGACGCCGGTTACCAGGTGAGCCGGGCCATGGAAGAGGGCGTGGTGCACCTGGAGTTCGACATCGACCCGACAGAGGAGTCGGTGGCCGTGGCCCGCGCCCGCGAGCAGGCGGCCGAGGCCCGCAGCGTGCACAACCTGCTGCGGCCGCGTTCGGTGGCGGTGATCGGGGCGTCCACCGACCACGCCAAGATCGGTCACGCGGTGCTGACCAACCTGCTCACGGCGGACTTCACCGGCCCGGTCTACCCGGTCAACCCGGAGCACCGCTCGGTGCGCGGCGTGCGCGCCTACCCCTCGGTGCTCGACATCCCCGACGAGGTCGACCTGGCGGTGGTGGCGATTCCGGCCGCCGGCGTGACCGGGGTGCTCGACGACTGCCTGGCCAAGGGCGTGAAGGCCCTGGTCATCGTCAGTGCCGGGTTCAGCGAGGCCGGCCCGGACGGCCGCGAGGTGGAACGCGAGATGGTGCGGGCGGCGCGCGTGCACGGCATGCGCGTGGTCGGCCCCAACGCGCTGGGCGTGGTCAACACCGACCCGGAGTTCCGGCTGAACGCGAGCCTGGCGCCGCAGCTGCCCGGCCGCGGCCGCACCGGCTTCTTCTGCCAGTCCGGTGCTCTCGGGGTGGCGATCCTGGCCACCGCGACCGAGCGCGGCCTCGGGCTGTCGACGTTCGTCTCGGCGGGCAACCGCGCCGACGTGTCCGGCAACGACCTGCTGCAGTACTGGCAGACCGACCCGGCCACCGATGTCGTGCTGCTGTACCTCGAGTCCTTCGGCAACCCGCGCAAGTTCGGCCGGTTGGCGCGGCGGCTGGCGCGCAGCAAGCCGGTCGTGGTGGTGAAGTCGGGTCGCAACGCGGTGCGTCCCGGCTTGGCGGCCACGTCGGTGCAGATCGACGAGACCAGCGTGCAGGCGTTGTTCGAGCAGTCCGGCGTCATCCGGGTCGAGTCGGTTGCGCAGATGTTCGACACCGCGTTGCTGCTGGCGCACCAGCCGTTGCCACAGGGCGACCGGGTCGCGATCGTGGGCAACTCCTCGGCGCTGGGCATGATCGCCGCCGACGTGGCGCAGGCGCAGCAGCTGGAACTGGCCTGCGACCCGGTCGACGTGGGTGCGTCGGCGGGGCCGGAGGAGTTCGCGGCGGCGGTCCGCGACGCCGCCTTGCGCCCGGACGTCGACGCGTTGGTGACGGTGTTCGCCCCGCCGGTGGCGGTTCCCGGCACCGCGTACGCCCGCGCCTTGCGGGAGGCGTTGCAGGAAGCCGGTGTCGCGCGTTCGAAGCCGGTGGTGACCACGTTCCTGGCCGCCGAAGGCGTACCCGACGAGCTCGTGGTTCCCGGCCCGGACGGATTGACCGGCAAGGGCTCGGTGCCGTCCTACCCGAGCCCGGAGCGGTCGGTGCTGGCGCTCGCGCGGGTCACCAGGTACGCGCAGTGGCGCGCCGCGCCGAAGGGGCATTTCGTGCGGCCGCCGGAGATCGACGAGGACCGGGCGCGGGCGCTGGTCGACGGCTGGCTCGCGGAGGGCATCACCGGCCTCGACGACGCCCGGGCGGTGCGGCTGCTCGGCTGCTACGGCATCGACCTGGTGCCGTTCCGCCTGGTCACCGGCGTCGAAGAGGCCGTCGCGGTGGCGGAGGAGCTGGGCTACCCGGTGGCGCTGAAGTCGGCGAGCGATCAACTGCGGCACCGCAACGATCTGGTGGGGGTCCGGCTCGACCTGGGCAGCGCCCATGCCGTGCGGTCGGCGTACGCCGATATCCGGCAGGTCTCGGGGCTCGACGAGGTCTACGTGCAACGCATGGCGGCCCGGGGCACTTCGTGCGTCATCGACCTGACCGAGGACCCGTCGTTCGGCACCCTGGTGTCGTTCGGCCTTTCCGGGGTGGCCAGCGAATTGCTCGGGGACAAGGCGTACCGCGCGCTGCCGCTGTCCGATGTGGACGTCTCTGCGCTGGTGCGCGCGCCTCGGGCGGCGCCGCTGCTGGCCGGGTACCGGGGTACCGAACCGGCCGATCTCGCGGCGCTGGAGGACCTCGTGCTGCGGGTGGCGACGCTGGCCGAGGACCTGCCGGAGGTTCGAGACCTGGCGTTGCAGCCGGTGCTCGCCTCGCCGACGGGTGCCGTGGTCGCCGGGGCCAGGGTCGGCATCAGGGCGTCGCCGGCGGCGCTGGACGCCGGTCCGCGGCGGCTTCGCTGACCGCTGCGACACGGCACACTGCCCGAAACTGGCTGGTTCCGTTAATCTGGCGGCGTGGACGAGCAGACCGTCGAGAACAACGCCGAGAACGGTTCGGGCGACCGGGCTTCGCTGGTGCTCGGGCAGGTTTCGGCCGGCGCGCACCGGCTGACCGTGCGCGCCACCAAGCAGGACGATCCCGCCAGTCCGGTGGTCGTCCTGCTCCCCGCGATGGGCGTGCCCGCCAGGTACTACCGCCCGTTCGTCGCCGATCTCCACGCCCAGGGCCTGGCGGTGGTGACCTTCGACGTGCGCGGGCAGGGCGAGAGCAAGCCGTCGGCCGCCCGCGGCGTGCGTTTCGGCTACCAGAGCTTGATCGACGACGTGGATGCCGTGCTCGATCTTGTCGACGCTGCTTTCCCGCAGGCGCCGCGTTTCCTCCTCGGGCACAGCCTGGGTGGCCAGATCGCGCTGCTGCACGCGGCATGCCGTCCGGACCGGGTGCAGGGCGTGGCGCTGGTGGCTTCCGGTTCGGTGTGGTTCGGGAGTTTCCCCGGGATGTACAAGCTCCGCACCCTGTTCGGCACGCAGCTGGTGGCGGCCGCGTCGGCGCTGCTCGGCTACTGGCCCGGCCACCGGTTCGGCTTCGGCGGCCGCCAAGCGACCGACCTGATGCAGGACTGGGCGCGGCAGGCCCGCACCGGCCGTTACCGGCTCAACGGCTCGACGACCGAGTACGAGGCGGCGCTGCGGGAAGTCCGGCAGCCGCTGCTGACCGTCAGCGTCGCGGGCGACCGGCTGGCCCCGAAGTCCTCAGTGGACCACCTGGCGGCGAAAGCCGGGCGGGCGCCGCGCACCGACAAGCACTACACCCGGGCGGCGTCCGGCGCGGAGAACCTGGGCCACTTCAACTGGGTGCGCAACGGCGGCGAACTGTCCCGCTGGGTCCGGGACTGGATCGCCGCCGTCGATTCCTCGGTGCACGCCTAGCGAGATCGCGGAAGCCGATCGCTTCGGTGGGGCGGGAGATCCGCCCCACCGGGCGTCAGCAGACCGAGTCGGTCGGCTTGGGGACGTCGAGCCCGAACAGCGGGCGCAGCTTCAGCCCGACCCAGGTGCCGACCAGCGCCAGCAGGCCCCAGACCCAGCCGTGCAACGAGAACGAGGCGATCCCGGAGAAGTAGGCGCCGATGTTGCAGCCGTACGCCAGCCGCGCGCCGTAGCCCATCAGCAAGCCGCCGACCACGGCAGCGAGCACGACCTTCGCGGGCAACCGCTTGGCCAGCACGAAAGCGCCCGACGCCGCCGACGCCACGAGTGCGCCGACGATGATCCCGAAGTCCAGCACCGAGGTGGAGTCGGCCAGCACCGGACCGGTCAGGGCCGCTGCGCGTTCCCCTTGCCAGTACGGCCAACTCGCCACGTCCACACCCACCGCCTGCAGTGCCTTCGAGCCCCACAGCACGAACGCCGAGGTGATGCCCCACGGGCTGCCGCGAGTCAGCAGCACGACCGCGTTGAGCCCGGCCAGCACGAGCGCCCCGACCCAAAGCGGCCACGAGCCGCGCAGCACGCGCCAAAGCCCGCGCGACGTCGGCGGGCGGCCCGCCGGGGGCGCGTTGTGCCGCCGAGCCCATTGCGTTGCGGCGTAGCCGATCGCGCCGAGCACGGCGAGCTGAACCACCAGTGCGCCGAAGTAACCGAGCCCGGTGTCCTCAGCGAGGGAGAACGAGCCGAGGGTGAGCGCGTCCGAGGTCCACAGTGGAAGGTGCAGCGCGCCGAGGACCGAACCGCAGATGAAGAAGAAGAGCGTGACCACCAGCAAGGTGTTCCCGCCGCCGACGGCGAACAAGGTGCCCGATGCGCACGCGCCCCCGAGCTGCATCCCGATGCCGAACAGGACCGCGCCGACGACCAGCCCGAGCCCGAGCGGTTCGACGTTTCCCTCCGGTGTGGCGCCGAAGAACGTCACGCCGCCGGCCAGGATCGGGGCGAACAAGATCGACGCCGCGGCGAGCATCAGCAGGTGCGCCCGGACTCCCGACGTCTGTCCAACCGAGACGAGTTGCCGCCAGGCCGAGGTGAAACCGAAGCGGGAGTGGAAAAGCGTCAGCCCGAGTGCGAGGCCCAGCCCGGCCAGCACGGCGGACTTCACGCCGACCACAACGGCCGCAGCGGTCACGAGCGCCACGGCCGCGATCAACCCGACGGTCAGCGGAACCCACTGCGGCTTGCCTTGCGGTGCTGGGGCCGCGTCGGCGGATGTGGCAGGTGTGGCGGTGGTGGACATTCCCTACTCCCGAATGTGAAGCGGATTCGTCGACGAAACCACGCGCAGGCCGTCGACCACCAGCCGTTTCGAAATGTGGGAAAGATGTGGATCCAACTCGGTGCGGATTTCGCGCAACCGGCCGCGCGGGGCGCTCCGTCCTTAGGGCATGAGACGCCTACAAACCGCAGTGGGCGCGGGTGTTCTGCTCGTAGCGTTGGCAGCCTGCGCCCAACAGCCATCCAATGAAGTTGGTTTCGGCGGCCAGCCTCCGGCTCCGCCCGGCCCGGTGCAGCCGAAACCTGAACAGGAACGCGCTCCGGTCGCCGAGACCGCGGTCGACGTGTCGTTGCTACCCAGGGGATATCCGAAGAAGGTCTGGACCCAGGACGGCGGAGCGGTCGTCGTGGCCACCGGTCAGGAAGGCGGCTGCAGCAAGGTGCACGCCGAGCTGGCCGAACAGACCGCCGACCACGTGAAGGTGGTGCTGGTCGAAGAAACCCCGGAACCGCCGGGAATGTGCACGATGGACCTGCGCTACCCGCCGGTGGCGGTGCAGCTCGACGCACCGCTGGACGCGCGGAAGGTCGTTCTGGAACAACGAGATGTCAAGGTTCCCCGCTGATCGGTGACCACGTGATACCTGCCAATCGCGTCGATCGGCTGAGCTGAAACCGGTACTCCCGCAGGAGGTGGGGCTCCTGCGGGAGTACCGGTGTGTGGTCAGCGGCCGAAGGAGATCTGCAGGGTCGGCTTGGTGGAGTTGGCGAAGAAGTCGTTGCCCTTGTCGTCGACCACGACGAACGCGGGGAAGTCCTCGACCTCGATGCGCCACACCGCTTCCATGCCGAGCTCGGGGTACTCCAGCACCTCGACCTTGCGGATGCAGTCCTGGGCCAGGCGCGCGGCGGGGCCGCCGATGGAACCGAGGTAGAAGCCGCCGTGGGTGTGGCAGGACTCGGTCACCTTCGCCGACCGGTTGCCCTTGGCGAGCATGACCAGCGAGCCGCCCGCGGCCTGGAACTGCTCGATGTAGGCGTCCATGCGACCGGCGGTGGTGGGGCCGAACGAGCCGGAGGCGTAGCCCTCCGGCGTCTTGGCCGGGCCCGCGTAGTACACGGGGTGGTCGCGCAGGTATTCGGGCATCGGCTCGCCGGCGTCCAGCCGCTCGGCGATCTTGGCGTGCGCGATGTCGCGGGCGACCACCAGCGGGCCGGTCAGCGACACGCGCGTCTTGACCGGAAGCTTGGACAGCTCCGCGCGGATCTCCGCCATCGGCCGGTTCAGGTCGATCTTGACGACCTCGTCGGAGAGCTGCTCGTCGACCACGTCCGGCAGGTAGCGGGCCGGGTCGCGCTCCAGCTGCTCCAGGAACACGCCCTCCGGGGTGATCTTGGCCTTGGCCTGGCGGTCCGCGGAGCAGGACACCGCGACACCCACCGGCAGCGAGGCGCCGTGCCGCGGCAACCGGATGACCCGCACGTCGTGGCAGAAGTACTTGCCGCCGAACTGCGCGCCGATGCCGAACTGCCGGGTCATCTCCAGCACCTGCTGCTCCATCTCGACGTCGCGCAGGGCGTGCCCGGAGGCCGAGCCCTCTCGCGGCAGCTCGTCGAGATAGCGGGCCGAGGCGAGCTTCGCGACCTTGAGGTTGAACTCGGCGGACATGCCGCCCACCACGATCGCAAGGTGGTACGGCGGGCAGGCCGCGGTGCCCAGCGAGCGCAGCTTCTCCTCCAGGAACCGGCCGAGCCGCGTCGGGTTCAGCAGCGCCTTGGTCTCCTGGTACAGGAACGTCTTGTTGGCGCTGCCGCCGCCCTTGGCCATGAACAGGAACTCGTAGGCCGGGTCGGTGCCGGGCTTGTTGTACAGCTCGATCTGCGCGGGCAGGTTGCTGCCGGTGTTGCGCTCGTCCCAGAAGTTCAGCGGCGCCATCTGCGAGTACCGCAGGTTGAGGTCCTGGTAGGCGTCGAAGACGCCCCTGGCGATCGCCTCTTCGTCGCGACCACCGGTGAGCACGGTCTCGGTGCGCTTGCCGATGACGATCGCGGTGCCGGTGTCCTGGCACATCGGCAGCACGCCGCCGGCGGACACGCACGCGTTGCGCAGCAGGTCGGTGGCCACGAACCGGTCGTTGGGGCTGGCCTCCGGGTCTTCGACGATCGCGCGCAGCTGCGCCAGGTGGGACGGGCGCAGCAGGTGCTGGATGTCCTTGATCGCCTCGGTTGCCAGGGCGGTGAGCGTGGTCGGCTCGACTTCGAGGAATCGTCGCCCGGCCGCCTCGACGACTCGGATGCCTTCGGTGGTCACCAGGCGGTAGTCGGTGTTGTCGGGGCCGAGGGGGAGCACCTCGGTGAAATCGAACGTGGTGGGCACGTCGCGGCTCCTTTGCGCGCGTTCGGGTTACGCGATGACCAATAAAACCGCGCGGTCGATCAGCGCGTCCACGGGGGTGGCCCAGGTGTGACGGATCGCCCGCCCTGGTGGCGCGGCGGAGCACCTGCGAGGCTGGCGGTCGAACGTCTCATCGCACCCCGGACGCGGGGCCGGAGCAACGGAGGTCGCCTTGCCGACGACAGATCCCCTCGATGCGCTGGTCAACCTTCGTGACCTGGGCGGGCAGCCCGCCGGTGACGGCGTGGTGACGAGGGCCGGCGTGGTGTTCCGGAGCGATGCTCCGCACAGCGGCGACCGGGTGCCGGAGGGAGCGTCGCCGTGGCCGCCGAAGGTCGTGGTGGACCTGCGGGATTCGGTGGAGACCCGTGACCAGGAACACCCGCTCGCGTCGGTGGCCACCGTGCACCACGTGCCGCTGCTGGAGGAGGCGCGGGACGCGGACATCGATGTCGACGAGGCGGCCCACGAGCTGACGGCGCTGTACCAGTCGATCCTGCAGGGCGCCCCGAAGAAGCTGGTCGAGGTGTTCCGCATCGTCCTGGAGGCGGACGGTCCGGTGCTGATCCACTGCGCGGCGGGCAAGGACCGCACGGGAGTGGTCTCGGCGATGCTGCTGGGCGCGGTGGGAGTGCGCCGCGACGCGATCGTGGCGGACTACGTGCGCACGGACCGGAACATGTTCCGCGTCCTGCAGCGCCTGAACGTGGCGCCGGAGCTGCCGCCGGGCGTGGACGAGGAGATGGTCCACGAGCTCCTGTCGACGCCGACGGAGGCGATCGAGAGCGTCCTGAGCGCCTTCGAGACCCACGAGGAGGGCGCCAGGGGCTGGCTGCGGACGCACGGGGCCACGAACGAAGAACTGGACCGCTGGCAGGCTAAGTTCATCGGCTGAGCCAAGGCGGCGAGAAGCCTGCCGCGAACGGCCTGTTCACCTCGGAGGAGGTGAACAGGCCGTTCGTGTAGAAGCAGGCGTGCGGGCTGGAAGAGGGGTCGGGAGGCCGGACCCGCCCCGACGACGAGTCCGCCCTCCCGTGGCGAGCGGCGAACCCGCCGCTAAGACCGAAGCGGAAGAACAAAAAAGGGGGGAAGAACGATGTTCCCGCCGAAACCCAACAAGGTCAACGAGCCATCCGGGTGTACAAAACCCCGAACGACAAAAGAAACTCCCCAACCCGAAGGCCCGAACCAGAAGCCCACAAGATCGAGAACCGAACGCAAAGCCCCGAACCAGAACCCGGAAGCTCAGAACCCCGAAAACCAGAACCCGAAAGATTCAGAACTAGCAAGGTTCAGAACTACGAAGGTTCAGAGCGAGGAAGGGGCAGAACCCCCGGAGGCTGGTCGGTGAGCAGGCTGGGAACGCTCAAGAACGTGAGGAGCGATCCCGAAGGCGACCACCGCACCGTGGGGGTCTGCGGGGGCTCGGCCCCCGCAAAATCATCCTGACCGCGCCGTGGTCCGCGCTTTCCGCGGACACACGACGCCCCGAAATCGCGCGGTCAACTCGCGTACGCGCGCAGGCGGTCGGCGCGGTCGCCCTGGCGGAGCTTCGCCATGACTTCCCGCTCGATCTGCCGGACTCGCTCGCGGGACAGCCCGAACGACTTGCCGATCTGGTCCAGGGTGCGCGGCTGGCCGTCGTCGAGGCCGTAGCGCATCCGGATCACCGCCTGCTCGCGCTCCTCCAGCGTGGCCAGCACGCGGCGCAGGTCGTCCTGCAGGAACCCGGAGATCACCGCGTTCTCGGCGTCGGCCGATTCGGCGTCCTCGATGAAGTCGCCGAGCGGCGCGTCCTCCTCGGCCCCGACCGGCATGTCGAGGCTGACCGGGTCGCGGGAGTGGTCCATCAGGTCGAGGATCTTCTCCACCGGGATGCCGGCCTCTTCGGAGAGCTCGTCGTCGGTGGCCTCGCGGCCGAGCTTCTGGTGCAGGTCGCGCTTGATCCGGGCCAGCTTGTTGACCTGCTCGACGAGGTGGACGGGCAGCCGGATGGTGCGGCTCTGGTCGGCCATGCCGCGGGTGATGGCCTGCCGGATCCACCAGGTCGCATAGGTGGAGAACTTGAAGCCCTTGGTGTAGTCGAACTTCTCCACCGCGCGGATCAGGCCGAGGTTGCCCTCCTGGATGAGGTCCAGCAGCGGCATGCCGCGGCCGGTGTAGCGCTTGGCCAGGCTGACGACCAGGCGGAGGTTGGCCTCCATGAGGTGGTTCTTCGCCCGGCGGCCGTCGCGGACCACGGCGCCGAGGTCGGAGCGCCGCTCGGGGGAGAGGTTCTTGCTGGTCTCCAGCAGATGCTTGGCGAAAACCCCGGCCTCGATCCGCTTGGCGAGGTCGACCTCTTCCTGTGCGGTGAGCAGCGCGGTGCGCCCGATGCCGTTGAGGTAGACGCGCACCAGGTCTGCCGATGGGCCCTGGGTGTCCAGGTCTTCGGTGACGGTGACGTCTGGCTTGGTGGTCTGCGGGACGGTCATTGAGCTCCCTCCCTGGCGGGCTGGCTTGGCGGGCGCAAATCACACTCGCGCGCCGTTGCGCGGTGTGGAGGACGCGTACGCTCGGTTGTACGGGCTCCGCGTCGACGTCTTCTCCGGTGCTGCCGATGGGTTTGGCGGCCTGTCGGCATGGCCGTCGAAGCTTCGTTACCTGGAAAACGACCGGCGTGCCGAATTCGTTCCCGAAGTTCTAGACGAGAAGACGTCATGGCGGTCACATCCGTTGCGCCGCCAAGCCTGAGGATTTCCTGAGAGCCCTCGTTACATTTAGACCTCAACCAAAAGTGTGAATGGCCCGTCGTTCACGCTCTCCACCGCCATCATCGCCCCGAACGCCCCGGTGGCCACTCGCGCACCCCGTTCGCGCAGCGCCGCCACAACCCCGTCCACCAGCGGTTCGGCCTGTTCCGGCCGGGCCGCCTCGGTCCACGACGGGCGGCGTCCCTTCTTGGTCGACCCGTAGAGCGTGAACTGGCTGACGACGAGCAGCGGTGCCCCGGTCGTGGCGCAGGACTCCTCGTCCCGCAGCGCCCGAATCTCGTGCAGTTTGCGCGCCATATTGACGACTTCTTGAGGCCCGTCGGAATGCGTCACACCCAATAGCACTAACAGCCCGGGTTCTTCGATCTTGCCGACCACGACGCCGTCGACAGTTACCGAGGCGCGAGTGACTCGGGTGACGATTGCTCTCATTGGTCGCCGCCCGCCCATTCCGCCGGCAGCAGCATTCCGTGCCGAACGAGTTCGCGGACCATCGGGATCGCGGCCCGGGTCAGGTTCTCGGAGTCCTCGCCGTAGCCCATCGCGAGCAACTCGAGGAGTTCGCCGAGCGGCAGCGCCCCGCGGCACCCGGCGAGCAGCCGCACGCCCAGCTCGTCGATCTCGTGCTGCCAGCCCGGCCCGTCGGTGCGGTGCAGCCGGTGCACGAGCGGCTGCCAGCCTTCGTCGCCGGGCTCGGAGACCGCTTCCAGCACGGTGCTGTCGGCGGTGACCAGGCGGGCCGCCAGCAGGGCCTCGGCGGAGTCGTGGGCGCGCAGCCAGTCGACGCGGCGCAGCCACTGGTCTGATTCCGGGCCCAGCGGGTCGTCGAAGGCGTGCCGGAGGTCCTCGCAGACGACCTCGCCGCGCGCGTCGGTGCGGCGCAGCGTGACGAACCCGAAGCCGATGCCGATCACGTCGTTGGCCTCGAACCAGTCCAGCCACGCGGCCGCCTTCTGCAGGCCCTGCGGGGACCTGAGGTCGTATCCGGCGTCGCGCAGCCAGGTGCCCACGTAGAGGGCTGGGTCGGCGACGTCGCGCTGCACGAACCAGGCGTCGACCCCGGCGCCGGGCGGCAGCCACCGGGACACCCGGTCCTGCCAGTCCTCGCCGTCCCGGTGCACCCAGGAGGCCAGCAGCTGCCCGGTGCCGCCTTCGGCGAGGAAGCCGGGCAGCTGGCGCACGACCAGCGCGCTCGCGTCGTCCCCGGCCAGCCCCGAGTCGCGGTAGGTGAAGTCGGTGCGCGGCGGGCCGACGACGAACGGCGGGTTGCACACGACCTGGTCGAACTTGCGGCCCCGGACCGGGTCGAACCACTCGCCCTCGGCGAGCTCGACGTCGACGCGGTTGAGCCGGAACGTCGCCTCGGCCAGCGCCAGCGCCCGCTTGGACACGTCGGTCGCGGTGATCCGCTGCGCGTGCGTGCTCGCGTGCAGGGCCTGCACGCCGCAACCGGTGCCGAGGTCGAGCACCGAGCCCACCGGCCGCCGCGAGGTCGCCCGGACCAGGCTCAGCGACGCGTGCCCGACGCCGAGCACGTGGTCGGCCTCCACCGGGCGGCCGCCGCGCAGGTCCGAATCCAGGTCCGAGACGACCCACCACGATTCGTCGTCGACGCCGTGCGGGCGGACGTCGAGCCCGGCACGTAGCCGGTCGCCGTCGTCGACGAGCAGCCCAGCGGCCTTCGCCTCGGTCAACGGCAGCGGGGCGAGCGCGGCTTCGACGGCGGCCTGCGACTCGGCCTGGCCGAGCAGGAACAAGCGGACCAAGGTGCCGAGCGCGCCGGCGTCGCTGGTGGCGCGCAGCGCCGGAACGGGCTCGCCCCGGCCCAGCGCGGCGTGCGCTTCGGAACCGAGGAGCTGCACGACGCCGTCGGCGTCGTAGCCGGCGGTTCGGAAGGCGTCGCGAAGTCGATCGATGCGGTCATGGGACAGGTCTGGAATCACGATCCCGATCCTCACACGGCCACCCGTTCGCGCATCTGGGCGCACCCGCGGCGCGGGGCTCCGGAAAACCGATCGCGCCCCGAGCTCGTCCTGCAGGAACATGAGTGGATGAGACCTGCGGTCGGTGCCGTCCTCGTCCGGTGCGGCGAATGCGGCGGGCACGAATACAGCGGCGCGCCCGATTGCAGCCGCTGCCGGGCGCTGGTGGACGACGTCGTCGAAGAGGAATGGCGGCGCTTCCGCGCCGAGTGGGCGGCGGAACCGGAGGCGGAGGTCGCCGGGCTAGTGGTGGCCGAGCCGGACCGGCACGACTGGCGGGTGGTGGACGCCGCGCTCGACCGGATCGCCTGCGACGAATGCGGAGGCCGGCTCAGCCGCGGGCCGGTGGACTGCGGCGCGTGCAACCTCGCCCACGGCTTCCGGTACGCCGCCGTCGAGACCGATCGTCCCGGTGCTTCGCCGCTCAACGAGCACGCGGTTCGCGTGAACGTCTCGGTCGTCCGCCGGCCGCACGTGACGTCGGCGCAGGAACTGCTCGTCAGGCGGCTGTTGCTGCCTGCGCTGCTGGTCGGCTTCCTACCGACGACCGCGGAGGCCCAGCGCGTGAGCGCCCTGGTGAAAAGAGGAGCCACACCGGATCGGGTTGTCGAGCTGATCGACGACTGGCTCGGAACGTGGCGCCCCGGAGGGCCGAGCGCGACTCACCGGTGAGGCAAGACGCCCGGGGGATCAGCAGATCGCGAGAAGGCCTCGCCCGGCGCTGGCGGGGCCAGCCCCATTCGCTTGGCTGAGCACCTCGTCTCCGAGGTCGATTGGCGACGGCATCCATTGCTGCGCCGATACCGCATCGATTATTCGCGCCTGCTTACTTTTCGGTGCGTACCGCACTAAGTAGTGGGTACTTGTCGGCCCCGTGCCCGGAGGTGACGATCAACCGGCTTGCTGAAAGTGGAATTGAAGGAGCGATTCACGATGACCAAGTCCTCGCCGGTTCCGATCACGGTCCTCGGTCTCGGCGCCATGGGGCGAGCTCTGGCGAATGCGTTCTTGATCGGCGGCCACCCCACCGCGGTGTGGAACCGCACGCCGGGCAGGCACGCCGAACTCGTCGCCGCCGGAGCCACCTCCGCCGCGACGGTCGACGAGGCGGTCGCCGCCGGTGGCCTGATCGTCGCCTGCCTGCTGGACCACGGATCGGTGCACGACGTCCTCGATCCGGTGGCCGGTGACCTCGCCGGGCGAACCGTCGTCAACCTGACCTCCACCGCGCCGAGCGATGCGAGGGAACTTGCCGCCTGGGCGGAGTGCCACGGCATCGAATACCTCGACGGCGGCATCATGTCCATCCCGGCCATGATCGGCCGGCCGGAGTCGTTCCTGCTGTACAGCGGCTCGAAAGAGGTGTTCGACGAGAACAGGGCGGTATTGGAGCTGCTGGGTTCGGCCGAGTACTTCGGTGCGGACGCGGGTATGGCCTCGCTCTACGATTTCGCATTGCTGGCCGCGATGTACACGATGTTCGCCGGGTTCTCCCACGGTGCGGCCATGGTGCGCACCGAAGGCGTCCCGGCCACCGAGTTCGCGAAGCACGCGGTGCAGTGGCTCTCGGCGATGGTGCAGGTCCTCCCGCTGAGCGGGGAAGCCATCGAGGCCGGTGCCGAGGCGGATGGGCAGAGCCTTGACTTCACCAAGGCAGCCCTCGATGCCATCGTCCGGGCGAGCCGGGAGGCCGGGGTGGGGCTGGACGTGGTCGGTCCGCTCAAAGCCCTGGTCGACCGCCAGGTCGCCGACGGCCACGGAGCGAAGGCCTTCGATGCGGTGTTCGAGGGGGTCCGGGCGCCCGGTTCCGAGTGAGCGACCGCCGTCGCGCCTGACGTGTGAAAATGAGGCGCATGTCCAACATGCTGCACCTCACCGGCGACGCCGACGCCGACAAGCTGCTCAGCGACGACTCGTTCGCCCTGCTCACGGGCATGCTTCTGGATCAGCAGGTCGCGATGGAGGTCGCGTTCGCGGGACCGAAGAAGATCGCCGACCGGATGGGCGGGTTCGGCGTCACCAAGATCGCCGAATCCGATCTGGACGAGTTCGTCGAGCTGTGCGTGCAGAAGCCGGCGATCCACCGGTACGGCGGGTCGATGGGGCGGCGGGTGCACGCGCTGGCCCAGTACGTCGTCGAGCACTACGACGGCCGGACCGAGGCGATCTGGACCGAGGGCGACCCGGACGGCAAGGAGGTGCTGAAGCGGCTCAAGGCGTTGCCGGGTTACGGCGACCAGAAGGCGCGGATCTTCCTCGCCCTGCTGGGCAAGCAGCGGGGTGTCCAGCCCACCGGGTGGCGCGAGGCCGCTGGGGCCTATGGCGAGGACGGGTCGAGGCGCTCGATCGCCGACGTCGTCGACGAGCAGACCCTGAACGAGGTCCGGTCCTGGAAGAAGGAGCAGAAAGCCGCCGCCAAGGCCGCCAAGGGCTGACTCCCGGAATTCGCCCTCGCCGCGATGCGCCCGCGTAGTGTCCGGCTGGGGAGGCGGTCATGGACGAGCGAAGGCTGGTGCGGGTCTCGAAGTACCTGGCCAAGCACCTGCGCCACCAGCCCGAGCGGATCGGGATCGAGCTCGACGAGCACGGTTGGGTGGCGGTCGACGAGCTGCTCGCAGCAGCCGGCTCGCACGGCTTCCCGATTTCGCGGGCCGAACTGGTGCGGGTCGTCGCGGACAACGACAAGCAGCGGTACGTGATCGACGGCGACCGCATCAGGGCCAGCGAGGGGCTGCGGCCGATGAACCGGCATCACGTTCACCTGTCGGTCGATCGCGAGACCGCGAAGCGCGTCGGCGGGCGGCGGGGGAGGCCGGTCGTGCTGACCGTGGACGCTGCCGGTATGCACGCGACCGGGCACGAGTTCAGGGTCAGCGCCAACGGCGTCTGGCTGGTGGACCACGTCCGGCCCGAGTTCATCCGCTACCCGGACTGACCTGGCGGCGGCACTACGGGTGGTAACCGGATAACGTCCGGCAACGTCAACGCGGAAGCCAAGGCAGGGCCTGCGAACGCGCGGGCCTTCGCACTGGGGGACCGCCTATGACTCGCTACGCCGTTGCCGCCGCATTGTCGGGACTGATGCTCGCGATAGGGGCGTGCAGTGCTCCGCCGCCGCGTTTTCTGCCGCCCCGCGTCGCACCGTCGTCGATGCCGTTGCCGACCAAGATGTCGGCTCGGCCGGTCGCGCCCGTGGCCGCTCGCGCTCCGGAGCCGGTTGCTCTGACCTGCGAGCCGGACGCCGCGCCGCGTTTCGGCGACCCGGACAACCCGAACGCCATCACGAACAAGTCGTGCGGCTCGGTCGACGGGAACGGCACCGCACGCTCCGCAGATCCGTGGATCGACGACCAGCTGACGGCGCCGCGCGATGCGCCGCCGGCCCCGTCGACCACCTCAGACCCGTGCGCCGGGCTGACCGACGAGCAGTGCCACGGCATTCCGGACCCGCCCGCGAGCTCCACGCCCGACGAACCGTCCACCCCGCCGGTCACGACGACCGCGGTGCCGACGACCAGCCGCCCGACGACCAGCTCGGCACAGGCGGAGGCGAGGACCGATTCGCCGACCACTTCCGGGGCGGTGCCCACCACGACCGGATGAGCTCAGGCCGCCGCAGCGGCGCCGGGGCTCTGGTAGCGGTCGACGTACTCCTGCTCGGACAGCTCGGCGATCGCGTACATGATCTCGTCGGTGATCGAGCGCAGCACCGGCAGCGACGACTCCATCCCGGCGTAGCGGGAGAAGTCCAGCGGGTCGCCGAAGCGGACCGTCACCGGGTGCGGCCGGGGGATCTTCTTGCCGCGCGGCTGGAGCTTGTCCGTGCCGGTCAACCCGACCGGCACCACCGGCGCGCCGGCGGCCAGCGCCAGCCGGGCCACGCCGGTCCGCCCCCGGTACAGCCGCCCGTCGGGCGAGCGCGTGCCTTCCGGGTGGATGCCGAACGCGCCGCCGTCGAGCAGCACCTGCTCGGCGGTGTCCAGCGCCTCCTTCGCGGCGCGCCCGCGGCCGCGCTCCACCGGGATCGCGCCGAGCGAGCCGAACAGCCACTTGACCAGCGCGCCCTTCGTGCCGGTGCCGTTGAAGTACTCGGCCTTGGCCAGGAACGACACCGGCCGCGGCAGCACCAGCGGCACGATGAAGCTGTCGAGCACGGCGAGGTGGTTCGGGGCGAGGATCACCGGGCCGGTCGCCGGCACCTTGTCGGCGTCGATCACGGTCGGCCGGTAGATCGTCCGCGCCACCGCGCCCACGACCCGCTTGCTCACCGAGTACAGCATTCGCCCTCCCGCGCCGTTGATCCCGATCGAATCTAACCCGGCGAGGTTTCGGCGGTGCGTCCTGCCGGTCAACCTCTGGGTCAGGCCGGTCGGCCCGGCGCCCGGGGGTGCGGGACGCGCGAACCCGGGGTATCCGAGGACGCGATCGGGTGGCAGCATGGGAGGCGGAGGTAGCGTCGTGAACAGCTCACATCGTGACGACACCCCGGTGCTGATCACCGAGGCACAGCCGTCCTACGACGATCAGCAGGCGCAGCGGCGCCGCAGGTACGCGATCATGATGGCCAGCCGGATTCCGTGTCTGGTGATCGCCGCGGTGGTGTTCCAGCTGTGGCAATTGTGGTGGTTGTCACTGATCATCCTGGCGATTTCCATCCCGCTGCCGTGGATGGCGGTGCTCATCGCCAACGACCGCCCGGCCAAGAAGAGCGAGCACGTGAACCGGTTCCGCCGTTCACCGCACTCGATCGAATCCCGCAGCCACCAGGTCATCGAGGGCGCCTGACGGGGAACACCCGGCCGGATGCGGACATGCGTCGATGCCGTGCGGCATCATTGGGGGCATGAGCACGATGACGATGCCGGAGACCGATACCCGGACCGAGACCACTGATCAGACCAGTGACGACCGTCCGGAGATGTTCCACTACGTGCAGAAGGACAAGATCGCGGAGAGCGCGGTCATGGGCACGTTCGTGGTCGCGCTGTGCGGCGAGGTCTTCCCGGTCACCAAGTCGCCGAAGCCGGGCTCGCCCGTCTGCCCGGACTGCAAGGAGATCTTCGCGTCCCTCCCCCCAGGCGGCAAGGACTGACCTTCCGGACCCGCGCGGCGGCCCTCAGCCGCCGTGCGGCTCGGCCTGCTTGCCGGTCGGTTTCTTCGGCAGCGGCGCGCCGTTGCGCGGCCGCTCCGCAGGCGGGCTCGGCTCCTCGCCCTCCTCGGCCTGGCCGTTTCGCCACGCGCGGTAGCCCTCTTCGGTGTGCATCCGCTGCGCGAGTCGCTTCATCTCCAGGCGCCGCCACCTCCGGCGCTCCCGGCGGGTCATCTTCGCCGGCCACATCTCCTGGATCGCGTTGTTGAACTGCGCGCCCATGATGATCGCCAGCCCGATGAAGAACGCGAACAGCAGGAACGCGATCGGGGTGGCCAGCGCGCCGTAGGTGTAGCCGGTGCCGGTCACCCACGTGATGTAGAGCCGCAGGCCGATGCTGGCGCACAGGAAGATCGCCATCGCCAGCAGCGCCCCGGGCAGGCCGCGATGCCACGGCAGCTTCCTGGGCAGCGCCACCTTGTACAGCGTCGCCAGCGCGACCGCCAGGCCGATCCCGGTCGCCGGGTAGTAGAACGCCTGGATCAGCCAGGCGATGTCGTCCTGGAAGTCCTGCGGGAAGAGCGTCGGCAGCCAGTCCGGGCCCAGCGCGACCACCGGCAGCCCGACCACCGCGAGGATCAGGCACACCAGGTACAGCAGCAGCGCGAAGATCCGCTGCCAGACGCTGTTGCGCACCAGGTACTGGTCGTAGGCGAGCGTGATCGAGTCGACCAGCGACGCCAGCGCCGACGAACCCGCCCACAACGAGATCAGGAAGCCGACCGAGACTATCTCGCTGCGCCCCTTGGTGAGGATGTCGGCGACGGTCGGGCCGATGATCTGGTCCACCACGTTCGCCGTGAACACCGAGCGGGAGAACGCGAGGATCTTGTCGTGCACGGCGTCGACGACCGTGGGGCCGAACCAGTCGCCGACGAAGCCCAGGCTGCCCAGCAGCCCGAGCAGCAGCGGCGGCATGGACAACGTCTGCCAGAACGCGGCGGCTGCCGATTCCGAGAAGATGTTGTCCCACCACGCCTTGTCGAGCGTGCGCATGACCAGGCGCAGTGGCCCGCGCCGCACCGGAGCTTCCCGTGGTGCGACGGTCGCACTGCGCCCCTGGCGGTCTGGTGGACTCGGCTGACCCATGGCACCCATAAGGATGCTGCATCGGCTGGCGCCGCGGGCGTCGGCCCGTCAAAACCGCCGGGAACACGGAGTGTCGCGCACCTCTCGTCCGGGCATGCCGGTGCCCGCCGGGCTCGAAAGGTAGGCTGCACGACGGCCCGCTTCGAGTCGATCGACGCTGAACGCGCGTGCGGGCGGTCGCGGGGCAGCGCAGGGCGCGCCCTCACCATCCAGCAGGGGAGAAAGAAGGAAGGGGCGGCGACCCGGCGTGTCCGAAGCGCAACTCGATCATTCCGTTCGATCCGTGCTCAGCGACCCCTCGCAGGCCCCATCCCGGCCACTGCGCGCCTGGCAGCGCCGGGCGCTCACCAAGTACCTGTCGAGCAGGCCCCAGGACTTCCTGGCGGTGGCGACGCCGGGCGCGGGCAAGACGACGTTCGGCCTGCGGGTCGCCGCGGAGCTGCTGGCCGACCGCACGGTCGAGGCGGTGACCGTGGTTGCGCCCACCGAGCACCTCAAGCACCAGTGGGCCATGGCCGCCGGCGGCGCGGGCATCCCGCTGGACTCCAACTTCCGCAACAGCGACGGCATCACCTCCAGCGACTACCGCGGCGTCGTGGTCACCTACGCGCAGGTCGCTGCGCACCCGACGCTGCACCGGGTGCGCACCGAGCGCCGCAAGACGCTGGTGATCCTCGACGAGGTGCACCACGCGGGCGACGCGAAGTCCTGGGGCGACGCGATCCGGGAGGCGTTCACCCCGGCCGTGCGGCGCCTGTCGCTGACCGGAACGCCGTTCCGCAGCGACGACTCGCCGATCCCGTTCATCGGCTACGAGCCCGACGCCGACGGCTCGCTGCGCAGCCGGGCGGACCACTCCTACGGCTACTCCGACGCCCTCAACGACGGCGTCGTCCGGCCGGTGCTGTTCCTGGCGTACTCCGGCGAGGCCCGGTGGCGGACGAACGCCGGCGACGAGTTCAGCGCCCGCCTCGGCGAGCCGCTGACCGCCGAGCAGACCGCGCGGGCCTGGCGCACCGCGCTGGACCCGTCGGGTGAATGGATCCCGGCGGTGCTGCAGGCCGCCGACACCCGGCTGACGCAGCTGCGCAACGGCGGCCTCCCGGACGCCGGCGGCCTGGTGATCGCCACCGACCACGTCACGGCCAAGGCATACGCGAAGGCCCTGCACCGGATCACCGGGCACGATCCGGTGGTGGTGCTCTCCGACGATCCGCAGGCGTCCGGCCGCATCGCCGACTTCGCCGAGTCCGAGGACCGCTGGATGGTCGCGGTCCGAATGGTGAGTGAAGGCGTCGACGTGCCGCGGCTGGCCGTCGGTGTCTACGCCACGAGCGCCTCGACCCCGCTGTTCTTCGCCCAGGCCATCGGCCGGTTCGTGCGGTCCCGGCGACCGGGTGAGACGGCGAGCATCTTCCTGCCGAGCGTCCCGGTGCTGCTGGAGCTGGCCAGCCAGCTGGAAGCGCAGCGCGACCACGTGCTCGGCAAGCCGCACCGGGAGAAGGACGGCTGGGACGACGAGCTGCTGGCCGCGGCCAACAGCAAGCGCGACGAGCCCGGCGAGGACGAGAAGGCGTTCACCTCGCTGGGTGCCGAGGCCGAGCTGGACCAGGTGATCTACGACGGCTCGTCGTTCGGAACCGCGGCGTTCAGCACCTCCGAGGAGGAGCAGGACTACCTCGGCCTGCCCGGCCTGCTGGAACCGGACCAGGTGCGGGCGCTGCTGCGGCAGCGGCAGGAGCAGCAGCTGGAGGACGTGGGCAAGCGCGAAGCGGTCGCGAAGGCGGCGAAGGCCGCCGAGCAGGCGGAGCAGCGCGCGCGGCCGCAGACGGTCCAGGAGCGGCTGCAGAAGCTCCGCAAGGAGCTGAACACGCTCGTGTCGCTGCACCACCACCGCACCCGGAAGCCGCACGGCAAGATCTACAACGAGCTGCAGAAGAGCTGCGGGGGGCCGCCCACCGCGATGGCCACCGTGGAACAGCTCGAGGAGCGCATCGCCACCCTGCGATCCTGGTGATATCGGCCCCGAACGGCGCAGCGCGATCGGTTTGGTCGCCGATCCGGGTCTCATAGGGTCGGGACATGGCTTTCGACGTGGAGAAGATCCGGGCCCAGTACCCGGCGCTGGCGGACGGTCGGGCGTGGTTGGACGGCGCGGCGGGCACCCAGGTCCCGCAGTCGGTGATCGACGCGGTGAGCGACGCCTACCGGGTGGGCACGTCCAACGTGGGCGGCCCGTACGAGTCCAGCCGCCGTTCCGCCGGGATCGTCGCCGAGGCGCGGGCGGCCGTCGCCGACCTGGTCGGCGCCCCGGATCCCGGGTGCGTGGCGTTCGGCCCGAGCATGACCGCTCTGACCTACCGGTTCGCGGGCGTGTTCGCGGCGGGCTGGCGGCCCGGCGACGAGATTGTGGTGACCCAGCTGGACCACGACGCCAACGTGCGGCCGTGGGTGCAGCACGCGCAGCGGGCGGGCGCCGCCGTGCGGATGGCGGAGCTCGACCCGGCGACGGGGGAACTGCCCGTCGAGAACGTCACCGGACTCATGGGCGAGCGCACCAAGCTGGTCGCCGTCACGGCGGCCTCCAACGTGCTGGGCATCATGCCCGACCTGCGGGCGATCACCGACCGGGCCCGGCAGGTCGGCGCCGTGTCCTATGTCGACGGGGTGCAGCACTGCCCGCACGCCCACGTGCGGCTGGATGAGCTGGGTGCGGACCTCTACGCGACCAGCGCCTACAAGTGGGCCGGCCCGCACCTGGCCGCGGTGGTGGCCGCCGACCCGTGGTCGCTGGAGAACCTGCACCCGGACAAGCTGGCGCCGTCGCCGGACACCTCGCCGGAGCGGTTCGAGCTCGGCACCAACCCGTTCGCCGCGATGGCCGGTGTGGTGGCCGCGGTGGAGCACCTGGCCGGCCTGGACAGCGACGCGGACGGCAGCCGCGCCGAGCGGCTGGCGACCTCCTGCCGGTCCGTGCAGGCCCACGAGGACGAACTGGCCAGGGAGCTGTTCGACGGTCTCGCGGCTCTGGACGGCGTAGTGCGCTACGGCGCTCCGCAGGGCTCGTGTACTCCTACGGCGTTCTTCGGGCTTCCGGGCAAGGAACCCTCGGATGTGGCAGAGCAGCTGGCTGAGCGCGGTCTGAACGTCTCTCACGGCCATTCCTACGCCTGGGAGGCGGTGCACGCCCTCGGCATCGGCCCGAAGGGCGGCGTGCGCGCCAGCCTCTCGCACTACACGAGCCAGGCGGAGGTGCGGCGGCTGCTCGACGCCTTGGCGGAGATCAGCGGATGACGGACGTCCCTAGCCGGAAAACGACCGTGCCCCCGCAGGGCTCCTGCGGGGGCACGGTCTTCTCGGTCTGACGGGTGTTTACTGCTCGTCCTGCTGGAGGTCGGCCTGCGCGTCGCGCAGCCCCGCCTCGTACGCACGGGCGTGGTGCCCGCAGAACAGAAGCTCGCTACCGGATGGCAGTACGGCGCGAAGCTTCGCAGCGGCCCCGCAGCGGTCGCAGCGGTCGGCGGCGGTCAGCTCGGGGCGGGTGAGCGTTCCCGGCATCGTGATCTCCCTCCGTCCCGGCGTCGGAATCACCCGACGCCCTCGATCCTGCTACGACCACCGTTGGCCCACTGGCTGCGGGAGCGGTGCTCGTTGGCTCCACTCTTCCAGACGCTTGGGCCCGAGTCAGTGTTCCCGCGCCGGGTGGCGACGGTCGTCACGATGAAGCACCCGGTTGCAGCAGCGCCGGGTGCGGAGCGTGATCAACACCGTGAAAAGCCTTGTGACATGGGAAAATAAGCCCTGGTGAGCCCGGGTGGCACGAAAGCGGAATCGATCGACAATCGGACATTCGGTGTTTCAGATCACAGATCGGGCGCTGTTGCGGGCCCGTCATTTCCGCTGGAAGCGAACAGGAAATCCCACCAGGCGGACCGATTTTCGGCGTTTTCCGGCCCGAAAGCGCCGCCGCGGACGCGAAGAGGGCCGCCGACCGGATCGGTCGGCGGCCCTCTTCGGTGCCGTGTTCGTCAGTCCAGGTAGTCGCGGAGCACCTGGGACCGGGACGGGTGGCGCAGCTTCGACATCGTCTTGGACTCGATCTGCCGGATCCGCTCCCGGGTCACCCCGTAGACCTGGCCGATCTCGTCCAGCGTCCGCGGCTGGCCGTCGGTGAGCCCGAACCGCAGCCGGACCACGCCGGCCTCACGCTCGGACAGCGTCGCCAGCACCGACTGCAGCTGGTCCTGCAGCAGCGTGAAGGACACCGCGTCGACCGCGACGACCGCCTCGGAGTCCTCGATGAAGTCGCCGAGCTGGCTGTCGCCCTCGTCGCCGATCGTCTGGTCCAGGGAGATGGGTTCCCGGGCGTACTGCTGGATCTCCAGCACCTTCTCCGGGGTGATGTCCATTTCCTTGGCGAGCTCTTCGGGCGTGGGCTCGCGGCCCAGGTCCTGCAGCAGCTCGCGCTGGATGCGGCCGAGCTTGTTGATGACCTCGACCATGTGCACCGGGATGCGGATGGTGCGGGCCTGGTCGGCCATGGCGCGGGTGATGGCCTGCCGGATCCACCAGGTCGCGTAGGTGGAGAACTTGTAACCCTTGGTGTAGTCGAACTTCTCCACCGCGCGGATCAGGCCGAGGTTGCCCTCCTGGATGAGGTCCAGGAACGCCATGCCGCGGCCGGTGTAGCGCTTGGCCAAGCTGACCACGAGGCGGAGGTTCGCCTCCAGCAGGTGGTTCTTCGCCCGCTCACCGTCGCGCACGATCCAGCGCAGGTCGCGGCGCATCTGGGTGGTCAGCTGCTCGCCGGCCTCCTCGACCTGCCGCAGCCGCTCCGCGCCGTAGAGCCCGGCCTCGATGCGCTTGGCGAGCTCGACCTCTTCCTCGGCGTTGAGCAGCGCGACCTTGCCGATCTGCTTCAAGTAGGCGCGGACCGAGTCGGCGGAGGCCGTCAGCTCGGCGTCCTTGCGAGCCTGCCGGAGCGCCTCGGATTCCTCTTCGTCCCAGACGAAGTCGCCGGACTCCTTGGTCTCCTCCTCCGGAACGGGCTCTTCCGGGATTTCCACCTCGACGTCGGCGAGGTCGCCGACGTCCGGGGACGTCAGGTCGGTCTCGATCGGTTCGTCGATCTCCATGCCCTCGCCGCTGCCCTTGGCGGAGGCCGACTTCGTCGACTTCTTCGCCGGGGCCTTGGCGCCCTTCTTGGCCCCCGCCGACTTCGCGGCGGCGGTCTTGCGGGCCGTCGGCTTCGCCCCCGTCGAGCTCTTGCGCGCGGCGGTGGACTTCGTCTGCTCGGTGTCAGACGAAGCAGCCGCCTCCGAACCTGGGGTGGCCTGGGACTGGCCCGACTGGGACTGGGCACCGCCGGTTGTTGCAGCGGAGCGTCGGGTTGCTGTTTCTGCGGCTGCCACGTACGCCCTTTCGCGACGGTCGATCAGGGCAGGCCGGAGGGCGCGAAACCTCGGCCGCCGAAGGTCGGGGAACAAACCCACTGGATCCAGCCCTGCGGCTGATGAGGAATCACCCGGTGCCTGCCTCGGTGTTTCCTCGACGAGGACTTCGAATCAAGTGGGCCGTGTTCCATTGTAGCCGCGATGCGGGGGTGCGGTTCCGCTGCAAGGCGGAGTCCGCGCGTCCCGCGATGTGCTAGGAGGCCGGAAGATCAGGCGTCGTGCCTGGTCGCGGCCGCCGTCGCGGCACCGACGATGCCCGCGTCGTTGCGGAGCGCCGCGGCGACGACCGGCGTGCGCGTCTCCAGCCGCGGAATCCACTTGTGCCCCTTCTTGCTGACCCCGCCACCGGCGATGATCAGGTCGGGCCAGAGGAACTTCTCCAGCCCCTGGATGTAGTTGCTGACCCGCGGCGCCCACTCCTCGTAGGTCAGCTCCAGGTCGTCCTTGACGGATGCCGCGGCCTGCGTCTCCGCGTCGTGGCCGTCCACCTCGATGTGCCCGAACTCGGTGTTGGGCACCAGCTTTCCGTCGATGAACATCGCGCTGCCGATGCCGGTGCCGAAGGTCAGCACCACCACCAGGCCGCGGTGCCCGGCGCCCGCCCCGGAGCGCATCTCGGCGGTGCCGGCCGCGTCCGCGTCGTTGAGCACCAGCACGTCGTCCCGGGTGCGGCCGAGCCGCTCAGCGAACAGCTCCTGGGCGTCGGTACCGATCCAGCCCTTGTCGACGTTCGCCGCGGTGAGCGCGGTGCCGTCCTTGATCACGCAGGGCAGGGTGATGCCTACCGGACCGGTCCAGGCGAACTTCTCGACGATCTCCGCCACGGCGTCCGCCACGGCGGACGGGGTCGAGGGCTGCGGGGTGGGGATCCGCATCCGCTCCTCGGCCAGCACACCACCGTCGATGTCGACCGGACATCCCTTGATGCCGGACCCGCCGATATCCACGCCGAAACCGCGGGCAGTCGCCATGGCTGAATCCTTCCTATTCGATTCAGATGAAGGTGTGCAGACCTTAACCGGGTTGTGTTGCGATGTGTACGTGGGATTGGCAGCAGAAGTAGACGCGAAAGCCTTGTGCCAGGTAGCGGTGCGGATCGCCCGCGAAGCCGCGGAACTGGCGCGCACGGTGCGTGACGAAGCAGTCACCGATGGTGCGGTAGACACGAAGAGTACCGAGACGGATGTCGTCACCGCAGGTGATCGCGCGGTGGAGCGGCTCGTGCGGGAACGGCTGGCGGAGTTGCGCCCCGGCGAATCGGTGCTGGGGGAGGAGGAAGGCGGCGAAGGCGCGCTGGACGGGCTGCGCTGGGTCGTGGACCCGATCGACGGCACGGTCAACTACCTGTACGGCTTCCCCTGGTACTCGGTGTCGCTGGCCGCGCAGCTCGACGGGGTTTCGGTGGCGGGCGCGGTGGTGGAGCCCGCGTCCGGCCGGGTGTGGAGCGCCGCGGCCGGGCACGGCGCGTTCCTGGATGGCCGCCGGCTCCGGGCCTCGTCCGCCGACCGGCTCGACCTGTCGCTGATCGGCACCGGATTCGCCTACGCGGTGGAGCGCCGCACGGCGCAGGCCGAGGTGCTCGGTCGGCTGCTGGGCCAGGTGCGCGACATCCGACGGGCCGGGGTGGCATCGCTGGACCTGTGCGCGGTCGGCGCGGGCTGGCTGGACGGCATGTTCGAGGTCGGGCTCAACCGGTGGGACTGGGCGGCGGGCGCGCTCGTCGCCGCCGAGGCCGGTGCCCGGCTGCGGCTGCCCCAGCAGGGGTCGGCGGACGGGCTGGGCGACGGGATGATCGTCTGCGCCGCACCGGGCATCGCCGGTGAGCTGACCGAAGCGCTGCTCCGCGCGGACGCCGGCCGCGTCTGAGAGCGGCCCTGAGACGCGAAGGGCGCCTGCGACCGGTGCGGTGGCAGGCGCCCTTCGGGCGTCGTCAGCAGTGCACTTCGCGGGCCTTGTTGAGGAGATCGTTGCTGATCTGCGGCGGGGTCACCTCTTGGTGGCCGCCGTCCTGGTGGTCCCGCTGGGGCACCCAGTTCTCCAGCTCCTGGAGCACCTGCTTGGCCTCCGAGGTGGTCTTGATGTCCTTGAAGTCCGACCCCAACGCGAGGTCGACGGAGGCGTCCTGGCGTTCGTCGCGCACCAGCTGGGCGCACGGCGCGATCAGGCTCAGCGTGCGCGCCGCGCTCACCCCGGCGCCGCCGAAGCGGATCTGGCCGTGGCACTTCAGGTCGTAGTTGACGTAGACCGGGTCGTTGTCCGCGCCGCCCTTGGCGAAGCCGAGGCTGGCGAGCTCGTCGCTGACCAGCGACGCCTGCCGGGCCTCGCCGTTGCCGTTGAGCACCCGCACCTGCACGTCCTGCTGCGGTATCGGGTTGGTCGAGTCGAGCGCGTTGCGCGGCAGCATCGACCCCAGCGGAACCGGCTCCGGCGCGGCGCCGCCCTGCGGCGCGGCCGTCGGCGTGCTGGGTGGATTGCAGGTCGTCGCCGCCTCGATGTCCTGCACCGAGTCGAAGACCCGGGTCCACAGCAGGCCCGACAGCAGCACGAGCGCGACCAGCACCACCAGGGCTGGCACCGGCCGACGCCGTCGGTACCGGGCTCGTCGACCCGACCTTGCACTCACGGCTGACACGTCCCGCCCCTCCCTGGATGCTTCGACCAGCGTGCGCCCGTCTTCACTAGATCAGCCTAGGCGTACAACCGGCGCCGCGCGGCGCTGGACGCCCCCACCATGTCGGAGCCGTCCGCGACGGGCCGCTGAATCGATGCCGAGCGGCGAACTTCCTGGGCACCGCTTCGCGAGGCGAGGTGCCGGGCAACCGAAGAAGGCGACCGGGCGGCATCCGGGGATTGATCTTCGGCGGTCGGCGGATGCAGCGAACACCACACCTATGGGTGACCTGATGCGTGCGCGGACTCGGCATGAGCTACCCTCTCGGCGCCTCACGGAGTGCCGGATGAGGCGAGTCGCTCATTACGGGGGAACTGAACGCGTTGCAGGGCGAGACCACGATCACTGCGCCAACGGGCACAAATCCTGGTCCTGGAACGTTTACCAGCGGCACACCATTGCAGTCTCCACTAACGCAGGGGTGAATCACGATGGCGACCGACTACGACGCTCCGCGCCGCGAGTCCGAAGACTTGGCAGAGGACTCGTTGGAGGAGCTGAAGGCGCGACGCAACGATGCGCAATCCGGCGTCGTCGACGAGGACGAAGGGGCGATCGCGGAGAACTTCGAATTGCCGGGCGCAGACCTGTCCGGCGAGGAGATGACCGTCAAGGTGCTCCCGAAGCAGGCTGACGAGTTCACCTGCTCGAGCTGCTTCCTCGTCCACCACCGCAGCCGGCTGGCCGAAACCCGCAACGGCCAGTTCGTCTGCCGCGACTGCGCCGCCTGATCCAGGCGGCCAGGAGTCGACGAGACCGGGAAGTGGCTGGGCACACGCTGACGGCGTGTGCCCAGTGTCTTTCACGGCTCCCCGCCGGCCGGTCGGACCTGCCCTCCGGCCGGGGAGCCGGGGATCAGGAATTCTTCAGGGCGGCGATGAGCCGTTCGGGGCGGCGCGTGCTGATCACCCAGTACGGCGTGGGGTCGTCCGGGTCGTTCAGCCAGATCCGCACCGAGGTTCGGATCGACGACCGGTGCACCATGAACGCCGCCGGGTCCAGGTCCGGGCCGAGCGCCCGCCGCTGCTCGGCGGGGGTGATGGCCTCCGCGTCCTCGACGAACCGCAGCGGCAGGTGCGCGTCGCCCACCCAGAGCTCGCCGTCGACGACCTCGATCTTGGTGCGACCCAGCCAGAGCGGGATCGCGATGGCCAGCGGGATGAGCACGGCGTAAGGCAGCCATGCGCGCACGCCCGGGTAGCCCATGTGCACCGTGGCGGCCATGATCGCGGCTCCGATGACCGGCAGCGGCCACGCCCACCAGGACGTGTACAACCGCTCGCGGAACACGGGACGCCCCTTCGAGTTCGCCTGACCGGGCATGTCCCCGGCGATGCTGGCCGCTTCTACGCTTTCCGACACGTCTTCAGGGTAGTCTCGCCGCCCGTGTCGAACGTGAAGGTCCTGCTGACCCGACTTGACCCCGATGTGCCGCTGCCCGCGTACGCGAAACCAGGCGACGCCGGCGCGGATCTGGTGACCACCAGCGACGTGGTGCTCGAACCCGGCGAACGCGTCGTGGTGGGCACGGGGATCGCGCTGGCCCTGCCGGAGGGCTATGCGGGCTTCGTGCACCCGCGCTCGGGCCTGGCGGCCAAGGCGGGGTTGAGCGTCGTCAACGCGCCCGGCACGGTGGATTCCGGGTACCGCGGTGAGGTCAAGGTCTGCCTGATCAATCATGATCGTGCACAACCGCTGTCGCTGCGGCGCGGCGACCGGATCGCCCAGCTCGTGGTGCAGAAGGTCGAGCACGCGGTGTTCGAGGAGGTCGACGAGCTGCCGGCGTCGCAGCGGGGTGCCGGGGGCTACGGGTCCACCGGCGGGCACGAGGTGCTGGCGGTCTCGGGGGCCGAGGCCGGTCACAGGACGGAGGTCTGAGGGGATGTTCGGGTGGGGCCGGAAACGAGGCGAACGTGAGGCCGCGGACGAGGCGCTGAACGCCGAGGAAGCGGAAGTCGTGGAGGGCGGCCCGTTCGACTCGAACGAGGCGCCCGACGACGAGGTTGAGCGGCTCGACCTCGGTTCGGTGCGGGTGCCGGTGCCCGAGGGCGGCCAGTTGCAGGTCGAGGTCGACCCGGCCGGGCCGGTGCGCGCCGTGCACCTGGTCACACCGGTCGGCCGGCTGACCGTCAGCGCGTTCGCGGCGCCGCGCAGCAGCGGGCTGTGGACCGAGGTCAGCGCCGAGCTCGCCGAGCAGCTGCGCAAGGACGGCGCCCGGGTGTACGCCGAAGAGGGTGACTGGGGCTCCGAGCTGGTGGCGGACTCGCCGAACGCGGCGCTGCGGTTCGTCGGGGTCGACGGGCCGCGCTGGCTGCTGCGCGGCGTCGCGGCCGGGCCGGCGGAGCACGCCGAGGAGTGCGCGAAGCTGCTGTACGCGGTCCTCGACGAGACCATCGTGGTCCGCGGCGATGACCCGCTGCCGGTGCGCACGCCGCTGCCGATCCAGCTGCCGGAAGCGATCCTGCGCCACATCCAGCAGGCCCAGAACAACGGCCAGCAGGGCTAGGGGAGTCGGCCTCGGGCGCCGCCGGAGAACCGGGACGGCGCCCGAGGCGATTTCGCCGCAGCCGAGACCGGATCGGTTCGGGCGCGGGAATTTTTCGCTTTTCACCGGAAAGAACCAGTGCGAAGCCGAACACCCAGCGTGGCCGTGTTGATCAAGGTTTAGCCGATCGGGCGGGTCAAGTCGGTTATCCCGCCGGGCTCGCGACTACGCCGTTCTGGACGGCTACGCTGGGGGTGCACGGGCTTCGAGCCGAGCCCCGGAAGCGCACGGGAGCGCTAGATGAGCAAGACCGACGGCGGCTACTGGCGTCGCCTCGTACGCCGCTTGACCAGCGACGTAGCCGAGTTGGACGCCGATGACCTCTCGGAGCGGTCCCAAGCGGGCGGAGCCCAGCGCGCCAGCGACTGCCAGTGCGGGCAGGAAGCCGTGGTGCTCGGCCGGGTGCGCAGCGTGGGCCTGTGCCCGAAGGCGTCGGCACCGACGCTGGAGGCCGAGTTGTACGACGGCACCGAGGGCGTGACCCTGGTCTGGCTCGGGCGCCGCCGGATCGCCGGCATCGAACCCGGACGGATCATCAAGGCCCGGGGCCGGATCGCGGTCCGCGACGGCCGCAAGGTGCTTTACAACCCCTACTACGAGTTGCAGAACACCGCATGAGCGAACGCGACGCATCCGCCGCCGGGACACCAGCCCAGGACGCGGCCGACAACCAGCAGGACCCGACTGCGCAGCGGGCCGGCGATCCCGAGAAGACCCTGCTCGAACAGATGGGCGGCGTCGGCGGGCTGGCCTACTCCGCGGTCCCGATCGTGGTCTTCGTGCTGGTCAGCTCCTTCACCTCGCTGATGCCGGCGATCTGGTCGGCGATCGGTGTCGCGATCGCGATCGCGATCTTCCGGCTGGTGCGCAAGGAGCCGCTGCAGCCCGCCATCTCCGGCGTGCTCGGGGTGGCGGTGTGCTCGTTCATCGCCTACCGCTCGGGCGATGCCAAGGGCTTCTTCCTGCTGGGCATCTGGACGAGCCTGATCTACGGCGGCGTGTTCCTGGTGTCGGTGCTGGCCCGCTGGCCGCTGGTGGGCGTGGCCTGGTCGGCGCTGAACGGGTTGGGCTTCTCCTGGCGCAAGCAGCGCCGGGCGCTGCGCGGCTACGACCTGGCGACGCTGGCCTGGACCGTGGTGTTCGCCGCGAAGTACGTGGTGCAGCAGTGGCTGTACGACTCCGACCAGACCGGCTGGCTGGCGTTCGCGCGGATCGCGATGGGCTACCCGCTGACCGGCCTGGCGCTGATCGTCACGGTGTGGGCGATCCGCCGCGCTTCGAAGGTCGCCGAGCAGGAGAAGGCCGAAGCCCTGCCGGAGCCCGGAGCCGTCGACTCCAAGCCCTCGCTGGGCTGACCCGCCAGGTTCGATTCCCGCCGTTTTCGCGCGAAAACGGCGTTGGCCACGCCTGCGAGGCGCCGCTTTCGCGCGAAAACGGCGCCCGTCGAGCCGGGAATCCCGTCAGTCGGTGGGTTGGCGGTCGTGGATGATCGCCCGGATCTGCTGCTCGACGTCCGCGATGGCCACGAACAGCATCTCGTCGCCGGCTTCCAGCGGGTCGTCGGCCTGCGGCACGATCACCCGGCCGCCGCGCAGGATGGTGACCAGCGCCGCGTCGGACGGCAGCTTCAGGTCGCGGACCCGGCGGCCCGCCAGCGGCGTGGAATCCGGCAGCGTGACCTCGACCAGGTTGGCCTGACCCTGCCGCAGCGTCATCAGCCGCACCAGGTCGCCGACGTTGACCGCTTCCTCCACCATCGCGGCCAGCATCCGCGGCGTGGACACCGCGACGTCGACGCCCCAGGCCTCGGTGAACAGCCACTCGTTGAGCGGGTCGTTGACGCGGGCCACCACGCGGCGCACCGCGAACTCCGTCTTCGACAGCAGCGACACCACCAGGTTGACCTTGTCGTCCCCGGTGGCCGCGATGACCACGTCGCAGGACTCCAGCCCGGCTTCCTCCAGCGACGCCAGCTCGCAGGCGTCGGCGAGCATCCACTCTGCGCCGGGGATGTTCTTCGGGTGGTAGTTCTGGATGCTCCGCTCGATCAGCAGGACCTCGTGGTCGCCTTCGAGCAGCTCCCGTGCGATGGACTGGCCGACCGCGCCGGCGCCCGCGATCGCGATGCGCATTACTCGCTCTCCTCGGGTATGCGGCGGGCCGCCGCCGTGACGTCGGTGACGGTGCCTGACAGCGCCGCCACGTAGACGGTGTCGTCGGCCTGGATGACGGTCTTGGCGTCCGGCAGCACGCCGTTGCCGAACCGCATGATGAACGCGACCCGGGCGCCGGTGGCGGATTCCAGCTCGGCGACCCGGTGGCCGACCCAGCCGTCGTCCAGCGGCAGCTGCAGGACCGCGACGGTGCCGGAGGGCTCGCGCCACGCGGTGGCGACGCCCTCGGGCAGCAGCATGCGCAGGAACCGGTCGGTCGTCCACGGCACGGTGGCCACCGTCGGGATCCCCAGCCGCTGGTAGACCTCGGCGCGCTTGGGGTCGTAGATGCGTGCCACGACGTGCTCGATGCCGAAGGTCTCGCGGGCGACCCTGGCCGAGACGATGTTGGAGTTGTCCCCGTTGGACACCGCGGCGAACGCGGCCGCCCGTTCGATCCCCGCCTCGACCAGGATGTCCCGGTCGAAGCCGTTGCCGGTCACCTGCTGGCCGCGGAAGTCCTTGCCCAGGCGGTGGAACGACTGGGGGTTCTTGTCGACCACGGCAACGGTGTGATCGAGCCGTTGCAGGGCCGTGGCCAGGGAGGCCCCGACCCGGCCGCAGCCCATGATCACCACGTGCACGACCTTGTCTCCTCGCTGCGGGGGGTGTGGGGTTGCCGGCCACGACCTCGCGATCGTCTGCCGACCGTACCGGCACGGGCGCTGATCCGGTCCGGTTCGCGCCCATCGGTTCCGGGCTGGTGCACCGTACCGGGTGAGACGCCCCCGGGGGCAGGGCGGCGCGCAGGATGTGACCTGAGAGCAATTCCAGCGGCCAGGGTCGCCAGTCGACCCGCCTTTGCGCTTACGCTCTGTGCCGTGTCCAAGCTCGCAACCGCGGCGAAACGGTTGATCGTAGGTCGGCCGTTCCGCAGCGACCGCCTTTCGCACACGCTGCTGCCCAAGCGCATCGCCCTGCCGATCTTCTCGTCGGATGCGATGTCCAGCGTTGCGTACGCGCCTGAAGAGATCCTGCTGGTGCTCTCGGCGGCCGGTGTGTCGGCGTTCGCGGTGAGCCCGTGGATCGGGATCGTCGTCGCGCTCGTGATGATCACGGTGGTCGCCTCCTACCGGCAGAACGTGCGTGCCTATCCCTCCGGTGGCGGCGACTACGAGGTCGCCACCGTCAACCACGGTCGCCGGTTCGGCCTGGTGGTGGCCAGCGCCCTGCTGGTCGACTACATCCTCACCGTCGCGGTGTCGATCTCCTCGGCCGCAGCGAACATCGGATCGGTCATCCCGTTCGTGGCCGAGCACAAGGTGCTGTTCGCGGTCGGGGCGATCGCGCTGCTGACCGCGATGAACCTGCGCGGCGTCCGGGAGTCCGGATCGCTGTTCGCGGTCCCGGTCTACGCCTTCCTCATCGGCGTGCTCGGCATGATCGCCTGGGGGTTCTTCCAGTCGTTCGTGCTCGGCCGCGAGCTGCGCGCCGAGAGCGCGAGCTTCCAGATCCTGCCCGACGAGACCCAGATGGCCGGCGTGGCGTTCGTGTTCCTGGTGTTGCGGGCGTTCTCCTCCGGTAGCGCGGCGCTGACCGGTGTCGAGGCGATCAGCAACGGGGTACCGGCCTTCCGCAAGCCGAAGTCCCGCAACGCGGCCACCACGCTGGCGCTGATGGGCGGCTTCGCCGTCGCGATGTTCCTGGGGCTGATCGTGCTGGCCCAGCTGACCGGCGCGGTGGTCGCAGAGGATCCGGCGCACCAGCTGATCGGCGCGCCGCCCGGCTACGAGCAGAAGACGCTGGTCGCCCAGCTCGCCGGAGCGGTGTTCACGGGCTTCGCGCCAGGCGTCTGGTACCTGGTGGCCTTCACCGGCCTGATCCTGGTGCTGGCCGCCAACACCGCGTTCAACGGCTTCCCGGTGCTGGGTTCGATCCTGGCGCAGGACCGGTTCCTGCCGCGCCAGCTGCACACCCGCGGCGACCGGCTGGCGTTCTCCAACGGCATCCTGTTCCTGGCCGCCGGGGCGATCATCCTGGTGTTCGCCTTCGAGGCCGAGGTGACCCGGCTGATCCAGCTCTACATCGTCGGCGTGTTCGTGTCGTTCGTGCTCAGCCAGAGCGGCATGATCCGGCACTGGAACAGGTTGCTGCGCAAGGAAACCGATCCGCAGGCCCGGCGCCGGATGCGGCGCGCGCAGGCGATCAACTCCTTCGGCCTGTTCATGACGGCGAGCGTGCTGGTGATCGTGCTGATCACCAAGTTCACCCACGGCGCCTGGATCGCGATCGCCGCGATGGCCGCGATCTACGTGCTGATGACCGCGATCCGCCGGCACTACGACCGCGTCGCGGACGAGCTCAAGCAGCAGGAGGCGGACGCGGTGCTGCCGTCGCGCAACCACGCGCTGATCCTGGTCTCCAAGCTGCACCTGCCGACCATGCGCGCGATTGCCTACGCCCGCGCCACCCGGCCGGACGTGCTCGAAGGCGTCACCGTCAACGTGGACGACGAGGACACCCGCGAGCTGACGAAGCAGTGGGAGGCGGAGAATCTCCCGGTGCCGTTGAAGGTGCTGGAGTCGCCGTACCGGGAGATCACCCGGCCGGTGCTCGAATACGTCAAGCGGATCCGGCGGGACAGCCCCCGCGACGTGGTCACCGTGTTCATCCCCGAATACGTCGTCGGCCACTGGTGGGAGCAGCTGCTGCACAACCAGAGCGCGCTGCGGCTGAAGAGCCGCCTGCTGTTCCAGCCGGGCGTGATGGTCACCAGCGTGCCGTGGCAGCTGGAGTCGTCCGCGCGGGTCCGCCAGAAGCAGCTCACCTCGATGCCGGGCGCGGCCCGGCGCGGGCTGGGTACGAACGGGAAGGTGAACAGTGACCGAAAGGCCGGACTGGACAGGTAGGCGGCTGGAGGTCGAGATCGGGCCGGTCGCGCACGGCGGCCACTGCGTGGCCCGGCACGAGGGCCGGGTGGTGTTCGTCCGCCACGCGTTGCCCGGCGAGGTCGTCGTCGCGGAGGTCACGGAGGACGCCGGCGGCGGTTTCTGCCGCGCGGACGCGGTCGAGGTGCTGACGGCGGCGCCGGGGCGGGTCAGCCCGCCGTGCCCGATGGCGGACATGGCGCTCGGCCGCGACCGGTGCGGCGGCTGCGACTGGCAGCACGCCTCCGGCGAGGCGCAGCGGGAGCTGAAGGCCGCGGTGATCGCCGAGCAGCTGCAGCGGATCGCCGGGCTCGACTGGCCGGTCCGGGTGCGGGAACTGCCCGGCGGGCTGCTGCGCTGGCGCAGCCGTGCGCGGCTGGCGGTGGACCGCAAGGGCCGGGCGGGGTTCCGCGCGCACCGCAGCCACCGGGTGATCCCGGTGGAGGACTGCCCGATCACCGTCGAGGGCGCGGTGGACGAGGTCACGAACCGCCGGTGGCGTCCGGGCGCGGAGCTGACGGTGGCCGCCGATGCCACCGGTGAAGTGCACGTCACGGCCGTGGATCACAAGCCGCAGCGGCGGCACGGGCGGGCCGTCGCCCGGCAGGTGCAGGGCAGCGGGGTGGCCCGCGAATCCGCCGGCGGGCGGTCCTTCGACGTCGCGGTGCAGGGTTTCTGGCAGGTGCACAAGGCCGCTCCGGACGTCTTCACCGAGGTCGTCGGGCGGCTGGCGGCCGCGCCGGCGGGTGGCGTGGCGTGGGACCTCTACGGCGGGGTGGGCCTGTTCGCGGCCGTGCTCGCCGAGCAGGTCGGCCCGGCGGGTTCGGTGGTGCTGGTCGAGTCGTCGAAGCGCGCGGTGGAGGACGCGGTGGCGAACCTGCGGGACCTGCCGCAGGTGTCGTTCCGGGCGGGCATGGTGGAGGCGGTGGCCACCGACGAGGGCCTGCAGGCGCCGGACGTCGTCGTGCTGGACCCGCCGCGCAAGGGCGCGGGCCGGGACGTGGTGGAGTCGGTGACCGCGCGCCACCCGGCGCGGATCGTGCACGTCGCGTGCGATCCTGCGGCGCTGGCGCGGGACGTCGGCCTGTTCGCGGAGCGCGGCTACCGGATGACCGAGCTGGAGGCCTTCGACGCCTTCCCGATGACGCACCACATCGAATGCATCGCACTGCTGGAGCCGGATTCGCGCTGAGCCGGGTCCGGGCCGGGAACGGATTCATGAGATGACGCAACGCGAACACGTGCCGGAGGTCCTCCCGGCCCCGCCCGCTTCCGGGACCGCGGTGCAGCCCGTCCCGGCACCGGGGACGACGGCGCCGGACGTCGTGCCAAGGCGTCGGACGACCGCGTTCCTGTTGGCGGCGTTGGGAATCGTGCTGGTCCCGGCCGGCCTGCTGCTGCTCGGTTCGTCCACTGTGCCCGGTTATTTCACCGGGTGGGCCGCGGGCTGGATCGTGGTCGCCGCGGCGGCGTGGCTGGCCGACTCCCGCACACCGCGCCGCTGGCTGGGCTGGGCGCTGCTGGCAGCCGTGCCGCAGGCGATCGTCAACGTCATCTTCGCCGCGCCGATCGGTCTGGTCTCGCTGCTCGCCGTGATCGCCTCTCCCGCCCTGGCGGTGCTGGCGCACCGCCGGCTCGCCAGGCTCGCGGAGGATCTCGCGGAGCTGGACGTCGAGATCGCGGTGCCGCTCGACGCGCCCGGCAGCGGGCGGCTGTTGATCGGCCGGGACCGGATCGTGCTCGACCGGACCGGCAGTGCCGGACGGGTCCGGCAGGCGCTGCCCCTGGCCGAGCTGGCCTTCGCGCAGGCAGGGGAGATCAGCGGGGAATCGGGCGGCTGGTGGCCGCTACCGGGCGGCTCCGGTATCCGCCTGCGCAGCGGCCCAGCGCTCCGACTGGTCGCCGGGCCGCAGCAGTGGGTGGTCCACGTCGCCGATCCGCAACTGGTCGCCGCGATCGCCCGGCGGCGCGCCACCGCGGCGTGGCCGCTGCGCACCGGCCCGCAGGACCTCGCCGCCTGGCACCGGCTGCGCGGCTGGGCCGCCGCTCGCACCACGACGGTGCGGGGCGGCAGCCGGGCGCAGGCCTACCCGGGGTTCCGGATCCTGTTCGGCGGCGTGCTGGCGGTGTTCGGCTCGATGCTGCTGACCACCGCGATCGGCCGGGGCATCGGCGACCCGGCGCTGTGGATCATCGCGGTGGTCGTGCTGGGCGCGGGCGCGTTCCTGGCAGTCGACTGGCTCCGGGTGCGACGCCGCCTCGACCAGGCCGAACTGCACCAGCTGCCGCCCGGCAGCCCGCCCTGGGGAGACCTCCGCCCGGATCACGCCCCGCTGCCCGAGTGGCGGCCGTTCCTGCGGTGATGACCCCCACAGCGCTGGTCGCCGCCCGGTGAGCAGGGCGGAAAACCGTTCGCGCGTGGCCGGGGCGATCGCTCCGGCCGCATCGGGCGGTCCGCGGGGCACCGCTGACCCCCGCGGTGCGGCGGAATGCGCAGGTGGTGCTCCGGGTAGCCGCGCGGTTGCGCACGGTGCCGCGCACCACGCCGGGCCGTCGGCAGCCCCCTCCGTAGACTGGGACGCGCTATGCATCGCGGCGGAGCCAGGCAGCCAGCCCGGCCCCGGCATGCGAATGAACCCGACCGGCACGACGAGTGAGGTGGAACGGTGACGCTGCTGGGGTCCGTGCACAGTCCGGCCGATGTCAAGCGCCTGACGCACCCTGAGCTGGCGCAACTGGCTTCGGAGATCAGGCGGTTCCTGATCGAGAAGGTGTCCCGCACGGGCGGGCACCTGGGGCCGAACCTGGGCGCGGTGGAACTGACCCTGGCCGTCCACCGGGTCTTCGACTCACCGCAGGACGCCATCGTGTTCGACACCGGGCACCAGGCGTACGTGCACAAGATCATCACGGGTCGGCAGGACGGATTCGACCAGCTGCGCAAGCGCGATGGCCTCTCCGGCTACCCGTCGCGCACCGAGAGCGCCCACGACTTCGTGGAGAACAGCCACGCTTCCACTGCGCTGTCCTACGCCGACGGCCTGGCCCGCTCCTTCCAGCTCGGCGACAAGCCGCAGCACGCCGTGGCGATCGTTGGCGACGGCGCGCTCACCGGCGGCATGTGCTGGGAGGCGCTGAACAACATCGCCGCGGACCAGGAGCGTCCGGTGGTGATCGTGGTCAACGACAACGGCCGGTCCTACGCGCCGACAATCGGCGGCCTCGCCGAGCACCTCGCCGCGCTGCGGTTGAACCCCAGCTACGAGAAGGCGCTGGAGAGCGGCCGCCGCACGCTGCGCAACCTCCCGGTCGTCGGGCGTTCGCTCTACACCGGGCTGCACGCGGCCAAGAGCGGCATCAAGGACGCGATCAGCCCGCAGGTGATGTTCTCCGACCTCGGCATCAAGTACCTGGGCCCGGTCGACGGCCACGACCTGCGCGCGATGGAGCACGCGCTGCAGATGGCCAAGTCCTTCGGCGGCCCGGTGATCGTGCACGCGGTGACCCGCAAGGGCAACGGGTTCGCGCCGGCCGAGAACGACCAGGCCGAGCAGATGCACCAGGTCAAGGTCATCGACCCGGAGACCGGGCTGCCGACCAAGCCGGCCCCGACGAGCTGGACGGACGTCTACGCCGAGGAACTGGTGCGCATCGGCGCCGAGCGCCCGGACGTGGTGGCCATCACCGCGGCGATGCTCGGCCCGACCGGGCTGAAGAAGTTCGCCGAGGCGTACCCGGACCGCTGCATCGACGTGGGCATCGCCGAGCAGCACGGCATGACCGCGGCGGCCGGGATGGCGATGGGCGGCCTGCACCCGGTGTTCGCGGTGTACTCGACGTTCCTGAACCGGGCGTTCGACCAACTGCTGATGGACGTGGCGCTGCACAAGCAGCCGGTCACGGTCACGCTGGACCGCTCCGGCATCACCGGTGACGACGGCGCCAGCCACAACGGAATGTGGGACCTGTCGATCCTGGGCCTGATCCCGGGCATCCAGGTCGCCGCGCCGCGCGACGCCGTGACGCTGCGAGAGGAGCTGCGCGAGGCGGTCGCCGTCGACGACGGCCCGACCGTGATGCGGTTCTCCAAGGGCTCGGTGATCGAGGAGGTCCCGGCCGTGGAGCGGGTCGGCGGCGTCGACGTGCTGCGCCGCTCGGGCGGCGCTGACGACGTGCTGCTGGTCGCGGTCGGCGCGTTCGGCAAGCTGGCGGTGGCCGCGGCGGAGCGGCTCGCCGCGCAGGGCATCGGGGTGACCGTGGTCGACCCGCGCTGGGTGCTGCCGGTCCCGGAGCAGATCGTCGAGATGGCCGCGCAGCACCGGCTGGTGGTCACCCTGGAGGACTGCGGTCGGCACGGCGGGTTCGGCTGGGCGCTGGCCGCGGCGCTGCGCGACGCGGAGCTGGACGTGCCGCTGCGCGACCTGGCGGTGCCGAACCGCTTCCTGACGCACTCCTCGCGCGAGGAGGTGCTGGCCGACCTCGGCCTCACAGAGCAGGACATCGCCCGCCGGATCACGGAGTGGGTCGCCAAGCGCGGCGACGGGCGCGTCCCGCTGCGGGTCGCGGCCGACTCGGACCGCCCGGAAGCCGCCAACGGCTGACACGTCGGCGACCGACGCCGTTTCCGGTCTCGTGCGGTCGTGAGTGGCAGTGGTCGTTCAGGCGGCCTGTCGTTCAGGCGGCCATTGCCACTCACGACCGTCGGCTGGCGCGGCGACGGTGTCATTGGTCATGACCGTGACGTGGGTGTGGCGTTTTCGCGCGAAACCGTCGCCCGGCAGGCGTGGAGAACGCCGTTTTCGCGCGAAAACGCCGCGCAGAACAAGTTCCCGAGCAGCCTCTAGGGCAGGCCGGAGGGCTCACGGCCCCGTGCGGCACGTCAGGGCTGACGCGCCAGGTGGTCGGAGAGGTTCCAGGAGCGCCAGCCCTCGTCGAACAGGTCCTCGGTGATCTCCGCGACGATCGGCCCGCGGGCCTCCTCCGGCAGGCCCTGCAGCGCGGGAAGCGCGTCCGCCGACAGCCCCTCCAGGTACTCCTGGTCGAGCTTGCCGGTCGCCTCGAAGCGGGCGATGTTGCGCTCGGCGATGAACGCGTCGGGGTTGAGCGCCGCCAGCCCGAGCAGCGCCGCCATCGCCGTGCCGACCACCGCGGCGGGCAGCCAGCCTGCCCGCAGCCGGGCGCCGGCTGCGATGACCAGCAGGTACACCACGCCCAGCCACAGCTCGCAGGACATCACCAGCAGGCGCATCACTGTGTAGCCGTAAGCGTCCTGGTAGGCCCACATGCGGATCAGCGCGGAGAACACGATGAGCAGCGTGAGGACCGCGAGCGCACCGCCCAGCCCGCGCAGCAGGTTGCGATCGAATTGGGTGCTCTTGGGCGCCCAGCGCGCGGCGGCGCCGATGATCGGCAGGGTGAGGATCGTGACGAACGTCAGCTGCCAGAAGCCGCTGCGGGCGTAGCCCGCATAGGTCAGCTGCTCGGTGTGCTGAACGTGCTGCTCGCCGCCGAACATCGGAGTGCTCTGCACCGCGATGAACGCCGCGAACAGCACTACCAGCACGCCGATCGGCAGCGCCCATTCGAGCCGCCGCAGCGTCTTGACCTCGCGGGTCGTCTCCGCCGGTTGCGGTGGGCGGAGCAGGGTGAAGCCGGCGCCCAGGGTGGCCGCCCCGAACACGACCAGCACGAACGTCCAGCGGAAGAAGGATTCCCCGTCGAGGCGCGGCAGCACGGCCGAGGCCAGCGCTGCGAAGTTCTCGTCGGCGCCGGCGAACAACGCGCCGAAGATCAGCAGCAGTAGAACCGTGACCGCCAGCGACGCCACTAGCCGCAGGCCGACCGAGCCGCCGCCGCGTTCGCGCATGCCCCGCACCGCCCAGGGCAAAGCTCGGAGGGCTGCTACCGGGATCGCGATGGCGGCCAGCCCGAACGCCCGAACGCTTCGCCCGCCGGTCACCGCGAGCACTCCGGCGACCCCGGCGGTCAGCACGCACCACGCCGTGAGCCAGTCCGCCGACCGGAAGGCGCACACCGACAGCAGCAGCAAGGCCACTACCGCCCAGCACAACTGTCCGATGTGGACTTTTCGTTCCGCCTTGCGGCCCACCAGGAACATCCCGGCGGCGATGGTCAGGCCGAGCAGCGGCCAGCCGATCCCGGGCCCGCCCAGCGGCACGAAGATCGCCGCGGCGGCGCCGCCGATCACCGCCGCGAGCAACGCCGCGGGAGCGCCCGAGACCGCCGGCCGCGGCCAGAAGGCGTCGAACAGCGGCGGCGGTGGAGCGAATGGCGGAGGGGGTGGGGC
>NZ_SMKW01000080.1 GCF_004348985.1 Saccharopolyspora elongata
CCGTGCGGCACCGCAGCAAAGTCACCAAAGGCCCCGGCTCACGGGCGGCCGGACTAGCGATGGCGTTCAAACTCATCGAGTCAGCCCAGACCCGCTGGCGCGCGGTCAACGCACCCCAACTCGTCGCACTCGTACGCGCGGGAGCACGCTTCGAAGGCGGCAAACTCGTCGAACGCCCCGACGACCACGCCCCACCCACCGCCGCCTAAACAATCTTGACCCACAGATCTTGACTATTTCTCGGACGTCGACAACCGCACCTACAACGCACTACTCCGAGGGCTACGAGCACGAGGTGAACGCGGCTTCGCACTCCTCACCCAACGCTGGCGCACCCTGCAACACATCACCGCCAGCCCACGCAAAATCACCGCCATCGTCCAAGCCGCCCTCACCCTCACCCACCACGAACACGGCCGAATCCACTGAGATCACCTCATTGAAAATCAGTTCACCGACTCTATGCGCAACCGAGGTCGGCATTTCTAACGGCGAACCGGGCTCTCCAGCTTTTTCACGAATCAGCTTGACAATGAATTTGTATTGCTTCGACTGGCCACGCAAATCCATTTTGCCGTCGAGCCGGAGGCAGTTCTTCCAGAACCAGAGCATGCTCTCAGCTAAATTCGCGAGTGCTTTTTTCTTCTGATCCGGATGGGGCGCAAGGTGGGAATTGCACAGGTGCCGGGCTGCGGCATCGACGCGGTCACAGACCTCGTCGCTGAGCTCAACGGGGCTCAAGGTAGCCACGGATGTCCCCCTCGCCGGCGGCGTTCACCTCGGTCTCTGGCCGGCGATAAGGCTAGCGGAATTCAGCGAACCCACGCCAGTCCCTTCGCTGGCCAGGGCAAACGAGTTAATTACTGAGCTTCGTGTTTTAGAGTGACAGTCCGGTGTGTTGAAGGAATGAGTAGGGCAGGTGCTCGGTTGCGCGGACGCGGTCGATGCCGTGTTGGGCGCAGGTGATGGCTTCGTCGATGGTGCCGGGGCAGAGGTTGGCCAGTTCGACGCCTTTGACGCTGGACCAGAGGGCTTCCACGGGGTTGAGGTCGGGCGCATAGGCGGGCAGTCGTTCGACGGTCAGCCAGTCGGCTTGTGTGGCCAGGAAGGCGGTCATGGCTTTGCTGCGGTGAGCGGGAAGCCCGTCCCAGATCAGCGTTACTGGTTGCGGTGCAAGGAAAGTACGCAGTTCGTCCAGTACCTCGATGAGTGTTTCGGTGTTGTAGGAGTCGTATTGGACGTGGAAGGCCACCTCGGGTGTGCGGCGGTCGTCGGGGTTGGGTGGGTAGCACAGTGCGGCGGCCATCGAGGCGCGTTTCCAGTTGAACCGGTGCTCCAGCACGGGTGTTTGCCCGATGGGTGCCCAGCTGCGGCGCACGGTCGGTGTCAGTGACAGTCCGGACTCGTCGAAGAAGACGATCCACGCTCCGCGTTCGACGGCGTTTTTTTGATCCTGGGCCAGTCGTTTCCGACCCAGGTCTCGATCGCGTCCTCGTCGCGCTCCACGGCACGACGGGCCGGGGGGTGTCAGGTGGGTGGCTCTGTCGCTGATTGCGTGATCAACTTCGTGGGTCTGGTCGCCGGGGCTGATGGGGAGTTTGTGATCATGGTCGGTGTGTGATCACGAGTGGCTGGACGTGTTGCTGCCGCACCTGACCGGCGTGGTGGTGGAGCAGGTCGAGCGGGCCGAGCGGGGCGTGCTGGTCTGGGCGCGTGTCGAGGCTGAAGATGGTGTCTGCCCGTCGTGCGGCGGCCGGTCGCGGCGGGTTCACAGCCGATATCACCGTGGGCTGGCCGATGTCTCGATAGCCGGCCAGCCGGTGACGTTGCGATTACAGGTGCGCCGGTTCTTCTGTGATGACATCAACTGTCCTATTCGGACATTCGCCGAGCAGGTCGACGGCTTGACTGCCAAGCACGCCCGCAGGACGTCTCCGAGCCGCGCGGCATTGGAGCACATCGGGTTGGCGCTGGCGGGCAGGGCGGGGGCGCGTCTGGCGGCTCGGCTGGGGATGGCGGCCGGCCGGAGCACCCTGCTGCGGCTGGTGCATGCGCTGCCCGAACCCGAGGTCGGGACGGTCGCGGTGCTCGGTGTCGATGACTTCGCAATCCGGCGGGGCCGCAAGTACGCGACCTTGCTGATCGACGCGGTCACCCACCGCCGCCTCGACGTGCTCCCGGACCGCAAAGCCGACACTGTGGCCGCATGGCTGCGTGAGCATCCCGGTGTCGAGGTGGTCTGCCGTGACGGCTCAGCAGCCTATGCCGAAGCCATCCGCCAGGCCGCCCCGAAAGCGGTCCAGGCCAGTGACCGGTGGCACCTCTGGCACAACCTGGCCACGGCAGTGGAGAAGAGTGTCGTGGCCTTCGCCGCGTCCTGGAGCTCCACGCCCCGCGCGGCTGACTCGGCGCTAGCCGAGCGCACGCGGGAGCGGTTCGCCGCCGTTCACGAACTCCTCAACCAAGGGGTGGGCTTGCTGGAATGCGCCCGGCGGCTGGGCTGGGCGCTGAACACCGTCAAGCGCTACGCCCGTGCCGAGCGGGTCGAGGACCTGCTGCGCCCACCCCGCTACGGCCCCTGCCTGGTCGACGCCCACCGCGACCACGTCCGGCAACGCATGACCGAGAACATTCCGGTTACCCGGATCCTGGCCGAGATCCGCGAACAGGGATACACCGGCAGCGCGAACCTCCTGGTCCGCTACATCAACCAGGGCCGAGCCGACCCGGAACGCCTCATGCCCTCACCACGCCGCCTGGTCTCCTGGCTCATGAGCAGACCCAAGGATCTGCCCGAACCCACCCGCCGCCACCTGGACGACCTGATCGCCAGCTGTCCCAGGATGACCACCCTCGCCACCCGCGTGCGCGAATTCGCCGCCATCCTCACCGGACGCCGCGGCCAGGACCTCGCCACATGGACCACAACAACCCGTGGCGACGCGCTACCCGGCTTCGATTCCTACCTCAACGGCCTGGAAAAGGACTGGGACGCCACCACCGCGGGCCTGACCCTGCCCTACAGCAACGGCCCGACCGAAGGCATCAACAACAAGATCAAGATGCTCAAACGCCAGACCTACGGCAAAGCCAGCTTCTCCCTGCTACGTAAGAGAATCCTGCTCGACCAATGACCAGCCACGGCATCCTTGATCACGCAATCAGCGACAGAGCCCAAAACTTGACAGCCCCGGTTCAACTGATTTCAGGAATCAGAAGGCGGGTGAATCGTGTGCGATTCCGTCCTCGGACACCAGTGGAACGGGATCCGTCCCACGACACCACACGTGGTTTCCTACGAGGCGGCGAGGTGCATTGGTCGGGTCAGTGGGCGGACTGGCCCTGCACGGCTGAGGTTCCGAGGTCGCTCTTGTCGAGGGGCGTGTGCGCCGAGACGGCCTCAGTCCAGGTGGCGGTGTCGGTGACCGCGGCCCAGTTGGAGTGGAGCAGGACCATGAGCGTGTCGTGCACCTGCTGGGCCGAGACCTTGCCGGCCTCGTTCGCCAGGTGGATGGCGCCGGTGGCATCCGAGAGCACCTCGACGGCGAAGCCGAGCGGTTCGGCGGCCGCGGCGGTGGCCAGCACGCAGTTGTTCGTCATGTAGCCGACCAGGGTGATCGTGTCGACTCCGTTGGCCCGCAGCCACTCTGCGAGATCACCGGCGAACACGCTGGAGAATCCCTTGATCACGTGCTTCGACGCCGACGCGGCGCGGCGCTCGATCTCGGGGTGCAGCTTCCAGCCCTCCGAGCCGGGGGCGAACACCGGTGCGCCTTCCGGGGTTTCGTGCTGGACCGTGATCACCGGGAGCCCGGCGCCGGCGGCGGCGTCCATCGCACCCGCGATCCTGGCCAGGGACTCGTCGCGGGGCGGGTGCTGGACGGTCAACGGCCCTTGGAAGTACTCCCGCTGGGCGTCGATGACGATGAGGGCTCGGCGTGGGGCGTTCACTGAAAATCCTCCGGGCTGTGGGGGTGATGGCCGGTCGCACCATCACGTCCCATCGTGCTGGCCGCTGCTCCGGTACCGCGAGTGGCAGAGATTCCTCTCTTCGATGAAATCGGGCCAACCATGCGGATCGCCATCCACGCCTTCGACGGGATCAGCACGTTCCACCTCGCGGCGCCACTGCTCACCTTCGGCGAGGTCTCCCGCCAGAACCTCGCCGAGGGCTGGAACACCACCGTCTGGAGCTCCGACGGACGTCCCGTGCGCGCTGACGAAGGCGTGGTCATCGACGACCTCGCCGGCCCCGACGCGACCACCTCGGCCGACGTGCTGGTCTTCCCGTCCTGGCCCACGTCCTTGCCCGACCCCGAGCCGGGTTTCCTGGACCGCATCCGCGAGGCGCACGCGCGCGGCGCGACGATCATCGGGCTCTGCCTGGGCGCGTTCCCGGTGGTCGCCAGCGGAGTCCTCGACGGCCGCACCGCGACCACCCACTGGAGCGCCGCCACCGAGCTGGCCGACAAGCACCCGACCGTGCAGGTCCAGGCCGATGCGCTCTACCTCGACCACGGGGACGTCCTCACCTCGGCGGGCACCGCTTCCGCGCTCGACGCCTGCCTCCTCCACCTGGTCCGCGCTCGGCTCGGGTCGACGGCCGCCACCACCCTCGCCCGGCACCTCGTCATCGCGCCGCACCGCGACGGCGACCAGGCCCAGTACATCGAACGTCCGCTCTCCAGCAGCGATGACGGTTTCCTGAGCGAGACCATCACGTGGGCGCTGGCGAACCTCAACCAGTCGCTCACCGTCGAGGACCTGGCCGCCCACTCGTCGATGAGCCCGCGGAACTTCACCCGCCGCTTCCGGGAGACCACGGGCATGAGCCCCGCGCGGTGGGTGCTGACCCACCGCCTCGACGAAGCGCGCAGGCTCTTGGAGACCACCACCTGGAACGTCAGCCGCATCGCCGAGGCCTGCGGGTTCGCCAGCGCCGTGACCTTCCGGCAGAACTTCGTCAAGCACTACAACACCACCCCCACCTCCCACCGGTTCACCACGGCACCGTGATTCACGCGCGAGCGCGCCTCGTGGAGACGGCGATGACCGCGGGAACGGTGATGAGCGCCAGCGCGGCGCCGGCCAGGGAGAGGATCGGGTAGCTCGTCGCCGCGACGACGAGGCCGGAGGCGATGCCGCCGGTGGCTCCGGCGACGGCAACGGCGACGTCGACCACGCCTTGGGTCTTCGCGCGGGTGGCGATCGCAACGGCGTCGGTGATGATGGCGGTGCCGCTGACGAGGCCGAAGTTCCAACCGATGCCGAGCAGCACCAGGGCCAGGGTGAGCAGAACGACGGAGTCGTCGGGCGAGGCGGCGGCGATGATCCCGGCGCCCAGCAGGGTCGTCCCGGAGGCGGCCACTCCCGCAGTCGGGCCCCAGCGATCGGTCAGCGCTCCGGTCAGCGGCGAGGGCAGGTACATCGCGCCGACGTGCATGGCGATGACGAGGCCCGACGCTGCGGCGCTGTGGCCGTGATCGTGCATGTGCACCGGGGTCATCGTCATGATCGCGACCATGACGAGCTGGCTGAGGACCATCGCCAGGACGCCGAGCCACAGACCGGGGCGGCGGCGCTCGGCGGGCTTCGCACCCTCGGATTCCGCGCGGGCGTCGGGTTCGGCGGGCATCGAACGAGCGAGCACGAGGGGATCCGGGCGCAGCCACAGGATCAGCACCAGTGCGGCGACGGCGAAAGCGGCACCGGAGATGACGAACAAACCGGTCAGCGGGGGAAGGCCGAGGGACGTGGCGAGGTGACCGGCGGGCGCGGCGAGGTTGGGACCGACGACGCCGCCCACGGTGGTCGCGACCAGGACGGTGGACACCGCGCGCGCCCGGTTTCCGGTGGCGGCGAGGTCGGTTCCGGCGTAGCGGGCCTGGAGGTTGGCGGCGGTGCCGGCGCCGTAGAGGAACAGCGAGAGCAACAGCAGCGCAGGAAGTTCGAGGGCGGCAGCGGCGACGACACCGGCGGCGCCGAGCGCACCTGCCAGGTAGCCGGCGGCCAATCCGGGACGGCGGCCCCGGGCGTGGGAGAGGCGGCCGATGCTGACGGCGGCGACAGCGGAGCCCCCGGTGAGCAGCGCGCTGGGCAGTCCGGCCAGGGCGGTGGAGTGGAGCATGTCCTGGACCAGCAGTGCGCCGACGGTGACCCCGGCCGCCAGTCCCACTCCGCTGAAGACCTGGGAGAACAGCAGGATGCGGAGGGTTCGCTGCTGCGTCACGGCCGTCGAGCGCGCGGTGGGCGGGGCGTCGACCTGCGGGCACGGCGGCTCGGATGCGGCGTTGTGCAAGGGTTCTCCCTGTCCGGTGAGGTCGGTGACTGTTCGGCGGCGCGAAAACCGCGCAGAATCCCGGGTTTCGGGGCGCGGGCTCATCGGGCCGTGGCGACCGGCGGTGCGGAGGGCATCGCGTAGGCGTCGGCGAGGAGCTCGGTGGAGCGCAGCAGGGCCTGCGGGGTGTGTCCGACGGAGCCGACCATGATCTCGTCGGGACGGGCGCGCTCGTGCAGTTGGTTGAGCAGCGCCGTAACCTCCTCGGGCGTGCCGTGCAGGACGCTGCTGGTCCAGTGGTCGAGCACCTGCCGCTCGGCCTGGGCGTACGGGTAGGACGCGGCCTCGTCGGGAGTGGGCAGCAGGAACGACTTGCCCTGCAGCATGCGCATCATCGCGTGGGCGTAGCTGCGCGTCTGCCGCTGGGCCTCGGCCTCGTCGTCGGCGGCCATGACGCTGACGCTGACCAGTGCGTACGGCTCGGCGAGCGCCGCCGACGGGGTGAACCGGTCGCGGTAGAGCTGGAGGGCTGGTGCCACGCCCTCCGGGGAGAACTGAGCGGCGAAGGCGAAGGGCAGGCCGAGGTGGGCGGCCAGCTGGGCGGAGTAGCCGGAGGAACCCAGCAACCAGACCGGCGGCCGACCGGCGGTCTGCACAACGTCGTTCTGCCTGTCCTGACCCGGTCCGGGCACGGCGTAGACGCGTTCGCGGTACGGGTGCTGATCGGGGAAGTCGTCGTCGAGGAAGTGCAGGAGCTCGAGGACCTGCCGCGGGAAGTCGTCGGCCGAGCTGCCGCGGCGCAAGGCGTCGGCGGTGGCCGGGTTGGTGCCGGGGGCGCGCCCGAGGCCGAGGTCGATCCGCCCCGGGGCGAGGGCCTGCAGCAGGCCGTACTGCTCGGCGACGATCAGCGGTGGGTGGTTGGGCAGCATCACCCCTCCAGCGCCGAGCCGCAGTCGCGTCGTGTGCGCGGTCAGCCGGGCGAGCAGAACGGCGGGGCTGGAGGCCGAAACCCCTGGCATGGAGTGGTGTTCGGTCACCCAGTACCGGGTGAAGCCGCGCTGGTCGGCGAGCCGGGCCAGCGCGATGCTGCCGGACAGCGAGTCGGCGGCGCTGATGCCGCGGCCGGCCAGAGCGGTGTCGAGGACGGACAGCGGTGCGGGAGCGCGTCCGCGGACCGCGCCCTTGATCGGGTCGTTCACGAGGTTTCCTTCGGGGAGTTTCCCGGTGCGGTGATGCCCGGCCGCGGAGGTGCCGCGGCCTGATGCAGCCTCACGGAAGGGCTGATTTGTATCCGTGACCATAGCGGTTTGTCACGGATGTCGCCACTCTGTAACGTGAGAACCGCGGGTCCGAGCGATCCGTTCGACCCCGCCGCGCACGCCGCGGCCTGCGGGCCTCACAACCTCACCCCCGGCACGGGCACCCAGCCCTGCGACCGGGACTTGCCCTCCCCCACCGCTTAGGAGCACCGCGCCCGATGACCGCCACGTTCACCCTGCTGACCTCCGGCTACGACAGCCTCGACCCGCGCAACGCCGACCGGGACGGCGTCGAGAAGCCTTGGCACGTCGCCTCGACCGTCTCGCTCCTGCGCGACGGCGACCTCGCCGTCGTCGTCGACCCCGGCATGGTCGACGACCGCAAGCGCATCCTCGATCCGCTCGCCCACGCCGGGCTGAGCCCGGAGCAGGTGACCGACCTGGTCTTCAGCCACCACCACCCCGACCACACCCTCAACGCCGCCCTGTTCCCCCACGCGCGGGCCCACGACGTCTGGGCCATCTACCAGGGCGAACTCTGGTACAGCCGCCCCGCCGAGGGCTACCAGCTCTCGCCCTCGATCCGGCTGATCGAAACTCCCGGCCACACCCCGCAGGACATCAGCACCGTCGCGGAGACCGACCAGGGCACGATCGTGTTCACCCACGCCTGGTGGAGCGCCACCGGTCCGGCCGAAGACCCCACCTCCAGCGACAACGAGACCTTGCGCGTGTCCCGCCGGAAGATCCTCGACCTCGAACCCGCCCTGATCGTCCCCGGTCACGGGGAGGCGTTCGTCCCCGACGAGGGCACTCCGGTCTGATTTCCCGGCAGGCGTGACTGGCGCGCGTTCGGGAGATCAGTCCCGGACGTGCGTCAACCCGCCTCGGAGCGGGTGCGGCGAGCGTAGGCGCGGGCCGCGCGAGCACGATCGCCGCAGCGCACTGAGCACCAGTGGCGACGCCCCTGGCGCAGCAGGAACCGGTTGCAGGGCGTGGAAGCGCACGCGGTCAGGCGTTCGGCCTCGGACGAGGTGAGCAGGTCTGCGGCGTCGGCCGCCAAGGTGGCCAGGGCGTGCTCGACGATCGCGGTGGTGGGGTGCGGCGGCGTGCGGTACGGGCCGGTCTTGTCGTCCCACTGCAACAGCGGCGCGGTGGGAACGCGCGTCATCGCGTCGTTGATGGCCGCCACCGCCGCGGGCAGCGCTGGGAGACCGGCGGCACGCGAGGCGAACAACGACCTGATCTGCTCGCGCAGCGAACGCAGCTGCGCCGCGCACATCTCCTGCACGTCGGCGTGCGCCGGAGCCAGACCGCGTTCCACCAGCCAGTCGTTCGCCTGCGCGGGAGTCCCCAGGAGGTCCACCGTCTGCTCGCCGGGCAGCGCGATCGCGGTGTTGGCCAGCGCGAGGGCCGAGTGCTCCTCCGCGCCCTGCGCAGGTGGGAGACCGGTCTGCGCACCCAGGGACTCCTTCATGCCTCTCATGCTACAACTCGCGCACATCCGTGATGCGCAGCTCGCCCAGCCGACCTAAGTCTTCGGCACCGGGCACGCCCAATTGGTGATCTCGACGCGCACCGCGGTGCGGGGGCGCCGGATTCCGTACGGGGTTCCGGTGTGCACCGCGGAGGACAGCCGCATCCCCGATGCGGCAGAGGCGGGCGAACTGTCCGACGAACTCGACTCCAGCTGCGCTTGAGCCTTTGGAGGAGCGCACTCGCATCGATCGCCGGCAAGGTCTGGATACAACAGCCTCAACGGCGTCAGCCGCCATCTCCTGCCGCGATCGCCAAGCCCAAGACGCGAGCGCATCATGGCCCAACCTCAACGGAAGGCAATTGAGACCTGAACCCGCTGATTTCGCCGGCCAAGGAGCGGCTGCGGGCTGGTTTCGCTCGAGAGAGCAACCACGAGGACCAAAATGACCTTCACGGCGCTGCGCGCACCTGATCCTGGGACGGGAATGCGCCTCCCGCCCCAGGGCGGATGTGTTGCGCTCAGAAGGTCAGGGCCTCGCCGTCTTCCGGCACGAGGACTTGCTGGGCGATGCCGTGCCGGCGGGCGAGTTCGCGCACGTCGTCGCGAGTGACGATGCAGTGGTTGAGCGCTTGCATGTGCACGGCGACGATGCGCGTCTGCGGAGCCGTCCGGTGCACCTGCAGCACGTCCGTTGCGCCCATGATGATCGGGCTGCCGTCCTGCCACGTCGCTTCACCGGTGTTGAGAACGACGATGTCCGGCTGGTGCTCCTCCAGGGCCGCGCGCACGTGCTCGTTCCAGACGGTGTCGCCTGCCACGTACACCGTTGGCTCGCCAGAACGGCGGACGACGACACCACTGACCTCGCCCAGCCCCGGCCAGGCGGCCACGGTGGCATCCGAACCGTGCTGCCCGTCCGTGCGGACGAACTCCGCCCCTCCGACCTCGACGGGCCCGTCCATGACGCTCACGTCGGTGAAGCCCTCGGCGGCGATGATCTCGGCGTCGGCGGTGTTCTGCACCAGCAACGGCACCTCCCGAGGCAGCAGGGCGGCCGCAGCGGCGTCCCAGTGGTCGGGGTGCGTGTGCGTGACCACCACGACGTCCACGTCGAGAAGATCGTTCAGCGGCACCGTGAGGTCGACCGTGGGGTTCCGCGAGGAATCACCGACCGAGGTGGGCGCGGAACCGAACGAGCCCTTCGCCCCGAGCATGGGATCGACGAGAACGCGCTGGCCACCGGCCTCCAAGAGGATCGTGGCATTGCGAACCTGCGTGATCTTCATCAGTTGAACCTATCTACTCTCACGCCTAATCGTCATTTTTGACGTGATGTCGACGCTACCCGATTATCACGTTTAGCAGCAATTGATACCGTGAGAGGATGGATGTTGAGACGGTCACACCGAACGCTCCCCTGCCACCGGCACCGGGTGCGGACGAGCACGTGTCCCTGGAACTGGCCAACAGCGCGGTGCAGGTGCCCACCAGGGGCGTCGTCGAGCTGCTCGGCACGCCGGCGGCAGCCACCCGCTGGCTCGTCGAACGAGGACTGGCTCCTGGAGGCGCCGAACTGCAGGACTACTGCGCGGGCCTGCTCACAGATCTGCGCGGACACGTGCGCGCTCTGCTCGACGCCGCCGTTCGAGAAACACCACCACCGGACCCGGCCCTCACCGAAGTCAACCGGGCCCTGACCCTCACTCCGACCGCGCAGCTGCTGGGCTGGACCCCTGCGGACGGGTTCCACCGCGTCATTTCGCACCCCACGACGCGACTGGTGGAACACGCTCTGGTCACCATCGCGGCCGACGCGGTCTCCCTGGTGAGCGGCCCCGAAGCAACGCAGCTGGCAACCTGCGGGGCCGAGCCGTGCAACCGGTACATGCTGCGCACCCATGCCCGGAGGCACTGGTGCTCGAAGCGCTGCGGTGACCGCGTACGCGCAGCGCGCTCATACGCACGCCGCAACGTTGACGCGGACTCCTGACACCAACGTCGTCGAGCGGTCGCGCCGAAGCCCGGCAGCACCCGACAAGAATGCACCGCCGCCCTAGAACGGATAGCTGCCGATCGAGCCCTGCGCGGTGATCCACTGCGTATCGCAGAACGTGTCGAGGTTGGCGCGGGTGCCTCCGAAGTGACCGCCCGCGCCGGAGGCCTTCATCCCTCCGAAGGGGATGGTCGCCTCGTCGTCCACTGTTTGGTCGTTGACGTGAATCATGCCCGACTCGATCCGATCGGCGAGCTCCATGCCAGCGAACGCATCCCGGGTGAGGATGCCGACGCTGAGGCCGTACTCGCTGTCGTTCAGGAGCGCGAGCGCCTCGTCGAGCGTGTCGTAGGTGATGACCGGAGCAACCGGACCGAAGATCTCCTGGCAGAAGGCCGGACTGTCCGCCGGGACATCGGCAAGAACCGTCGGCCGGTAGTGCAGCCCCTCGTACGTCCCGCCAGCGACGAGCCTGGCGCCCTGCGCGATGCTGTCGGTGACGATGGCGTGGACCTTGTCGCGCTGCTGGCCATCGATGAGTGGGCCCAATGCGTTGGCGGAGTCCGTTGGGTCGCCGACCGTGATGCGCTCGGCCGCGGCGGCCAGAGCGGCGGTGTACTCCACGGCGATGGAGGAATGGACGATGTGCCGGCCTGCGGTCATGCAGATCTGGCCCTGGTGCAGGAAGCTGCCGAACGCACCGGCGGAGGCCGCGGCCTGCACGTCGGCGTCGGGCAGCACGAGCAGGGCGTTGTTGCCTCCCAGCTCGAGGTGGACTCTCTTCAGCAGTGGGGCGGCCGCCGTGGCGATGGCCCGGCCTGCTGCGGTGGAGCCGGTGAAGGAGATGCACGCGACGTCAGGATGTGCGACGAGAGCCTGACCGACCTCCGCGCCACCGGGTACCACGTGCAGAAGCCCTTCCGGAAGGCCGGCCTCCGCCAGGAGTTCGGCCAGGGCCAGGCCGCCGGAGACGGAGGTCCGCGGGTCCGGCTTGAGGATGACCGCGTTGCCGACGGCCAGGGCGGGCGCCACCGATCGCAGCGAGAGGATGGCGGGGAAGTTGAAGGGCGAGATGACCCCGACCACGCCGAGCGGCACGCGGCGGGCCATCGACAGCCGGGGGCGGTTGGACCGCAGCAGTTCACCGTAGGGCTGGGAGGCCAGCGCGGCGCATTCGTTGAGTTCGGCGACCAGCAGCGAGACCTCGAAAGTGGCTTTGCCCAAGCCGGATCCGGACTCGGGGACGAGCCATTTCAAGATCCGTTCCGGCTCCGACTCCAGCAGGTGGGCAGCCCTGCGCAGGACGGCGGCGCGCTGGTCAAAGGTACGCGCCGCCCAGTCGTTCTGAGCTCGCTTCGCCGCGGTGGCCGCAGTGGCAACGTCGTCTGCGCTGCCCGCCGCGATCGTGGTCAACACCTCCCCCGTTGCCGGAGCGCTGATGCTGATTTCTCCGGAGCTGCTTCCGGCGCTGGACAGAGGCGTCGACTGCCACCGGGACCAGTCGGCGTGCAGTGCAGGTGTGGTGGTCACGAGGTGTTCCTCCAAGCGGGAAGACGTCGGGCATCGGGACGAGGTCGGGCGGGTTCCAGCTCCGGCAGGACCTGCTCAGTCAACGGCCTTCTGTGCTGCCTGCGACGGGGTTTTCGCAGTGGAATCGGCGGAGTCGACCACCGGGGCGACCAGCCGCACGGGGCGCCTGCGCAGGGAGGCCACCATCCCCGTGGCGAGCGACAACACACCTGCGACCGGGATCAGCCACGGCAGCAGCGAAGCCGGACCGCCCGTGATTCCGGTGAGGACGTCGAAGTTGGCCAGTGCCAGCACGATTCCGCTGCCAAGCCCCACGGCCCCCAGCATCGGCGCCACCATGGTCTGCCAGAACCCGCCTCGCCCGGCGCGTCGGCGGAAGTAGACGACGACGGCGACGGCCACGGCCGTCTGCAGCGTCAGGACAGCGATGGTCCCAAGACCGACGAGCCAGGAGTACAGCTGCGCGAACGGATCGGCGCCGGCGACCATGAAGGCACCGAGGACGGCCAGGGTGAGCACGCTCTGGACCACGCTCGCCCGGTGGGGGCTGTGGAATCGGTGGTGGGTGCTGCCGAGCGCCGGGGGCAGCAAGCCTGCGCGGCCCAAGGAGAACATGTAGCGGGACAGGGTGTTGTGGAAGGCCAGCAGCACCGCGAACACACTGGTCACGACGAGGATCTCCATGACCTCCGTGGACAACGCGCCCACGAATGCGGTGTTGGCCGTGGTGACGAATCCAACCGGGTCCTCGGCGGCGGCCGATTGGGCGTCAGGTCCGTGCGCAAGCCCGATCGCCCACGTGGTCAGCGTGTAGAAGATGCCGATCAGGATCACGGCGACGTAAGTCGCGCGCGGCACGGTGCGGTGTGGATCCCGAGCTTCTTCGCCGTAGATGGTCGTGGCCTCGAAGCCGACGAAGCAGGTGAAGGCGAACAACAGCGCGATGCCGGGAGTGCCGGACAACACGTTGCTCGGGGCGAAGGCGTCCACGTTGAGGCCGTCGGAGCCGCCCCGGCTGATCACCACCGCGTCGAAAACCAGCAGGATCAGCACCTCGGCGATCATCAGGACGCCGAGAACCTTCGCCGAGAGGTTGACCTCCAGGTAGCCCAGGACTCCTACGGCGAGCAGTGCTACGACGGCGGGAACCTGCCAGGTCACCTCCACTCCATATCGCGCCAGCAGATCTGCTGCGAAGACACCGAACTGCCCGAACAGACCGAGCAGCATGCAGTTGTACGCGAGCAGCGCGATGCCGGCCGAGGCATGGCCCGCCCGATCGCCGAGACCGGCGGCGATGTAGGTGGTGAACCCACCGGCGCTCGTGAGGTGGCGGCTCATGGTCGCGTAGCCGACCGCGAACAGCAGGAGGACCACCGCAGCCACCAGGTACATGCCTGGCGCTCCCGTACCGTTGGCCGAGAAGGCTACGGGACCCGCTCCCAGCGTGGCCCCCAACGGTGCCGCAGCGGCCACGACGAAAAAGACGATGCCGGACGTACCCACGGCCGACCGCTTGAGCTGCCCGGACCCCTCTGCGCTCATCAGTCCACCTCTCGAAATCAGCGAGCGCCGTCTGACGCCGTGCGTGCTGAAACTATGGGGAGGCTGTGAAGGCTGGACAACGGACGACTTCACGAACGCACAATCGTGTACCGCGATCGCCCCAGGTCAGCAGCGGTTCGGCGGTCATGTGCCAGCCGTGCTGAGCGCTGCGGCACCTGCCTGAGAGGAAGCAACATGGAAATCCGCCAGCTCCGGTACGTCGTTCGCTTGGCCGAGACCTTGCACTTCGGCCGTGCCGCACAGCTGGAGCACATCGCCCAGTCCGCCTTCAGCGGGCACATCGCCAAACTGGAACGCGATCTGGACGTGAAGCTGTTCGACCGGAGCCACCATCGAGTCGCGCTCACACCCGCCGGAGTCGCTTTCGTCGAACGCGCGGAGGAAATCCTCGCGCAGGTCGCCGGTGCCGCAGCAGAAGCGAAGTCGCTGGCGCCCCGGCACGAAGAGGTCTTGCGGGTCGGCATCTTCGCGGAAGGCGCCGGCGAGCTGACCCCCGTCATCCTGTCCGTTTACCGTGAACTGCAGCCTGACGTGCGGCTGGAGTTCACCGAACTGAGCATGGTCGACCAGCTGGAGAAGCTGGTTTCCAACGAGGTGGACGTGGCGTTCGTCCGCGCGCCCTTCGACGACGAGCGCATCTCCCTGCGGCCGATCTTCTCCGAACCCCGGGTCGCAGCCGTCCCACACCATCATCCGCTGGCGGACGCCGGAGAGATCTCCGTGACCGACCTGCTGGATGAACCCTTCGCGGCAGCAGGCACCGGCGCACCCGCCGGGTGGTCCTCGTACTGGAGCTGCGACGACCACCGCGGTGCGCGAGGTCGGGTGGCAACGCACGTCAGGTCCATCGGGGAGTGCCTCATGGCGATCTCCTGCCTTGGCGCCGTCGACACCTTTCCCCAGACAGCCGCGCGCCTGTTCCACCACGCCGGCGTCTCCTACGTGCCCGTCCCTGATGCGGCACCGAGCACGGTCACCGCTGCGATGCGGAACAACGATCTCCGCCCACACGTCCGCGCCTTCGACCGGGCCGTCCAGCACGCAGTCAGGAATCACCTCGATCTGGTGCCGAACGCCGCGTTCGCGCCAGCGGCCTGACGCGCGACAAAACCCCGCAGGCCGGACACGCACCCGTCACGCGCACGCGGGTCTGCTACCGCCATCGGGACCATCGCGCTCCGCGAACGGTCAATCTCAGATCGGGCATTGTGCGGAGGAAGCGCAGGGGAAACAGTGACTGAGGCGCCCTGATTGATTGCAGGATGCCCGTCACCCTGTCCTCAACTCATCGGTGGAATCTTTCCAAGGCCGGTGACGTGCACGATGGAGTTGTTGATGCCCAAGCTGAGCATCGAGGCAAGCCTCGATACCTTCACCGCGAAGTTCGCCAAGTCCGCGGCGTTCACCCGTGCCGGAAAGCAGCTGATTCCCGGCGGTTACAGCAGAAATTCCTTCAACTTCGGCCCGCATGCGGTCTTCGCCGCCAGCGGAGACGGAGCTTACGTGGAGACGGTGGACGGACATCGACTCCTGGACTTGAACAACAACTTCACGGTGAACGTCCTCGGTCACAACCCTGCTTCGGTCACCTCCGCTCCGCAGAACGCCATCCCCTCGGGGATCTCCTTCGGCAACCCGAGCACAGCCGAGGCCGATCTGGCACAAATCCTGATCGAGCGGATTCCGTCGGTCGAGAGGGTGCAGTTCTCCTGCTCAGCCACGGAATCATGCATGAGCGCCATTCGCATCGCGCGCGCCCATACAGGCAGGACGAAGGTCGCCAAATTCGAGGGCGGATATCACGGGTTCAGCGATCCTCTGCACATCTCGTCCCACACACCGCCTGAGCAGGCCGGCACGGACGAGGCTCCGCGGGCAGTCGCGGACAGCGGAGGCGTCCCCGCAGACGACGTCAACAACCTCGTCGTGCTGACCCAGAACGACATGACGAGCACCGAGCGGATCCTCCGGGCCAACTCGAGCGATCTCGCATGCCTGATCCTCGAACTACAGAGCGGCGCCGGGGGCCTCGTCACCCTGGACCAGGAATTCGTCCAGGGAGTTCGGGCTCTGACGAAGGAGCTCGGCATCGTCCTGATCTTCGACGAGACGATCAGTCTCCGCGCCGGCTACCACGGGCTGCAGGGCGTGTACGGGGTGACTCCGGACCTCACCGTCATGGGAAAGATCATCGGCGGAGGACTCCCGCTCGGGGCGGTAGGGGGAGCAGCTGCCGTCATGAACGTTCTGGAGACGGGGAAGGTCACCATCTCGGGCACGCATCACGGGCACAAGCTCTCCCTCATCGCGGGCGCAGCGTGCATGAGAGCGTTGGATCGGGAAGCCTTTGACAAGCTCAACGCGCACTCGGCTCGGATCCTGTCCGAGCTGAACGAGTGGAGCCTAGCCAGAGGCAGCTCCTTCAAGGTCTACGGGAAGGGCTTTTCCCACATGGCCTACGGTTACATGAACGCCCCCGGACTGGAAGTGCGGACCCACCGGGACTACTGGCGCAACGTGGACGGCGCCAAGACGCAGATCATCTCGCTCGAGCTCGCCAACCGCGGGTTCTTTCCAGTACACCGCGGCGAGCTCTCGCTCTCATTGCCCATGACCGACGATGACATCTCCTCCTTCATCGACACGATGAAAGAAATCGTGGTCGAACTCGAAGAATAGGCGGAACGGCCGGCTGCGTTCAGAACGCAGCCGGCCGCCTCGCTGTTCCCTTTCCGTCCTCGACCTGAGCTGGTATGTCGGTTCAACTCGAATGAGCGGATCCGGTCATGGTGGTCGGGACGGAGACTGCCTCCTGGACAGGCGATTGCGGCGCATTGATACTCGAAGCGTGCGTGCCACCGTCGATCGCCACACGTATGCTCAGCTCAGCACAGCCGAGGTAGCGGAGCCAGACGCGTTTGCCTACTGGCGGGAGATGATCTGCGCGACCTTCGTGCGGCTGACCGCCGACCCGATCGACGGACGTCCGTTCAGCGGACTGATCGAGCACGTGCCAGTCGGCGAAATCGAAATGTCCACCGTGGTCGCGGCGGGGCAGCACGTCCGGCGTACTCGGACGCTCATCGCCGACGACACCGAGGAATTCCTGCTGGCGAGCATCCAGATCGGCGGCCGCGGACGCGGCGAGCAGGACGGCCGCGCCGCCGCGTTATCCGCAGGCGAAATGGCCTACTACGACAGCACCAGGCCGTACGCCTTGCACTTCGACGATCCGTTCCAGCAGCTGGTGGTGCAGGTGCCGAAGCGTGCGCTGATGCTGCAGAACACCCGCAAGCTGACCGCCCGATCTCTTGGCGCGGGGACGCCCGGCACCGCGGTCTCCGCATTCTTCCGGTCCCTTGCCCAGTCGACCAGAGCTGGAGGCACCGGTGGGGCGATCCTGGTGCCGCATGCTCTCGGCCTCCTGTCCGCTGCGGCGTCGTACGCCGGGCAGCGTGCCCCGGCCGCTCCCGCGATCGAAGCAATGGCCCGGCAGCGGGTGTTCGACTTTCTGCATCGCAACTTGGCAGATCCGACCTTGAACGCCGACACCGTCGCGCGGGCTTGTCACGTATCGAGGCGGACGCTCTACCGGATCGTCGGCGAAGCAGGTGTCGCGGCACAGCTGCGGCGAATGCGCATCGAACGAGCCCGCGCGTTGCTCCTCTCCGCCCCGGAACGGCCCGTGAACGCCGTCGCCGCGGCATGCGGATTCAACAGCGAGTCCGGGTTCTTCCGGGCATTCCGCGCCGAGACGGGCCAGACACCGGTCGCGTACCGACGCGGCTATGGCACGGTTGGTCAGTGATCACGGCACACCCAGCCAGCCGCGGCTAGCCCCTGCAGAGCATCGTGACTGCCATCACGAAGTCATCACGCTCTCAGGAGGTCATCATGCAGGGCACCGTTCGTGTCGCGGCAGTCCAAGCCGAGTCAGCCTGGCTCGATCTCAACGCCGGCGTGAACAAGACCGTCGAGCTGATCGGCCAAGCCGCTGCCGGACGGGCTCAGCTCGTCGCGTTCGGCGAGACCTGGATTCCCGGCTATCCCTGGTGGATCTGGCTCGACTCGCCCGCTGCAGGAATGCAGTTCGTCCCCCGGTACTTCGCGAACTCGATGACGCGCGACGGCGACGAGATGCAACGCATCAAGGACGCGGCCGCCCAGCACGGCGTCCACGTCGTTCTCGGCTTCAGCGAACGTGATGGAGGGACGCTCTACCTGTCGCAGGCGTTCATCTCCGACACCGGTGAGCTGATCTCGGTGCGGCGCAAGCTCAAGCCGACGCACGTCGAACGCTCGGTCTTCGGCGAAGGCGATGGCAGCGACCTGCAGGTCCACGCCACCTCGCTGGGCAAGGTCGGCGCGCTCTGCTGCTGGGAACACCTACAGCCGCTGACCAAGTACGCGATGTGCAGCCTCGGAGAGGAGATCCACGTCGCCTCCTGGCCGAGCTTCTCCCTCTACCGGGGCGCCGCGAACGCGCTCGGCCCAGAGGTCAACACCGCAGCGAGCCTGCTGTACGCGGTGGAGAGCCAGACATTCGTGGTCGCGCCGACCGCGATCATCGGCACCGCCGCGCAAGAAGTCTTCTGCGACACCGACGTCAAGCGGCAGCTGCTCCAGCCCGGCGGCGGGTTCGCCCGCATCATCGGGCCTGAAGGCTCCCAGCTCGCCGAGCCGCTGCCGGAGACCGAAGAAGGCCTCCTGTTCGCTGATCTGGACCCGGCGCTGCTCGCCATCGCGAAGTCGGCCGCCGATCCGGTCGGTCACTACTCGCGGCCCGACGTCATGCGTCTGATGGTCAACCGCAACCCCACCCCAAGAGTCGTCGAGACACCTGCACCAGTAGCACGAGAGTCCGATGTGGAGGAGTTCCCACCGCCCATGACCCCGGCCTGATCGGCGACGTCCCGTCTTCGTAGAGCGCCCGGCCATCAGTGAGCGGACGGAAGCCGCGCGTGCCGAAGCGGTGCGCGCGACTCTCGCGCGGCGGGGTGTTCCCCCTGAAGCGACGTCTGGTGCGGGCGGAACACGCATCGGCGGTTCCACCCGCATCAGAGTCAACGAGCCGGCACCGGATTTGCTCGGCCCGCGCTGGGCAGTCAAGCCCCCTGTCAGTGGGCGGCTTGGCCCTGCACGGCCGAAGTTCCGAGGTCACTCTTGTCCAGGGACTTCTGACCGGACACGGCCACGGCCCAAGTGCCGGTGTCGGCGACCGCCGCCCAGTTGGAGTGCAGCAGGACCATCAGCGTCTCGTGAACCTGCTGAGCCGAAACCTTCCCGGCTTCGTTCGCCAGATGGATGGCCCCAGTCGCATCCGACAGCACTTCGACGGCGAAACCGAGCGGTTCGGCCGCCGCAGCAGTGGCGAGCACGCAGTTGTTCGTCATGTACCCGACAAGGGTGAGGGTGTCGATCTCGTTGGCGCGGAGCCACTCGACCAGATCACCGGCGGTGAACACGCTGGAATGTCCCTTGACCACGTGCTTCGACGCCGTCTCGGAACGGCGTTCGATTTCGGGATGCAGCTGCCACCCCTCCGACCCGGCTGCGAAAACCGGAGCGCCCTCGGGGAGTTCGTGCTGGACGGTGATCACCGGCACTCCCGCCTCGACCGCGGTGTCCACCGCGCGCACGATCCGGGCCAGCGATTCGTCCCGGGGCGGGTACTGGACGGCCAACGGCCCCTGGAAGTACTCCTGCTGGACATCGATGACGACGAGAGCTCGGCGTGGGCCATTCACTGCGAAATCCTCCTCGGACGATCAGAGTGACGGCATCCGGGTGCGCCGTCGCCGTTCATCGTCCAGACCGCCTCGGTGCTATGCACTGGACAAGCACCAGGTATGACTGGAACACCAGCCTCCGCAGGCGCAGACCCGCACCCGCAACGGTCTCGCTGGAGCATAAGAACTTTCGACAGTGACCGTAAGCGTGAACGGGCTGGTACTTGATCACGCGCGGCAGCTATGGTCTGTCGCATGAACACCTGCATTGCGCAGGTATGCCATGATTACGTGTTCGATTCCCCCTTTGAACACATTGGACCCCTATTTATTGTTTCCTCGCTATGAGTGCTTGCGTGAAGATCCGAAGTTTCTCGGGTGGCCGGCAGTATTGAGTTCGTGCTCTACACGCTCGTGGGGATCGTCCAGCCATCCACGACGACTCGGCATGCGCTCCACGTAGTTCCTTCGAGCTGTCTCGTGGACACCTCCGAGCCGGTCGCCAAACTGGCTTGCCCGTTCCGGAGCGCCACGCTCGTCAGCCTCGAAGCCGACGTCGAACCGGGCGTCGGCCCATGCGAAACCCATCCTTTATGACCGCGCACCCCTGCGAGTCAGCCATCGTGAACCAAACGCTAGCGAAGAGAACGCCCTGGTCAGGCACGGTTCAGCACGCCTCCCCTGAGCAAAGCTCAACATCCGTCCAGTGTGCGTTCGAGTCGCACCGGGGGCACCAGCAGCGCAGGTCAGCCCACATAGAGCTGAGCCTGCCCTTTGGCGCACCTTTGCAGATGATCATGGTTCGCCCTCCACTGCAGCTTGGCACCTGGGGCACGATCCGGACCTACGGAAGAGTCGACGGCAAGTGGGTCCCCGAACCGGAGATCCCCACATACGCGAAGATCGACAGCTGGCGCGCCATGACCCAGTACCGCGGACATGACGGTGTCACCCGGCAAGTGGAACGCGGTAGCAGTGTCCGGGCAAACCGTCCGCGAGATCGCCGACCAGCTCGGCCACGCCAACCCGGCTATGACCCAGAGCATCGCCGTCCTGCTCGCTTTGCTGATCGTCGATTTCGCGATCACCCGCCGGCCACATGAGGTCAGGGTCCGCGAAGCCCTGGGCTGGTCGATGTTCTACCTCGCGCTGCCCATGGTCTTCACCCTGTTCCTGTGGGCCACCAACGCCTTCGCCCTACTCGGATGCGCGCCCTGTACTTCGTGCTGCACACCGCGCTGGCCAAGCTCACCCACCTCAACCACGGGCTGGCGATCATCCTCGGCGTCATCGGTCTCAAACTGGTGCTGCAGGCTCCAGAGGGGGCGCTCGGTCATCCACCTGCTGTGCACGCAGGAGACCCGTGATCATGCGAACTCCTACGTTCAAGCGTGCTGGCGCGCCAAGTCGTCTGACAAGGAGCACCACGACAAGACCATCGTCGCACTGCAGGCGTTCACCACTTCGCTACGCAAGGAGATCGGCGCATAAACCGCACCTGGCGTTCCGCGTTATGTGTGGGAAAAGCGCGGCTCGGCGTACACCAAACATGAAACCCCAGGTCTGCGACCTGGTTTTTTTTGGGGGGGTCGCCAGGGGATCGAACCCTGAACCCACGGATCCGATTTCCACAGTGGACAAAGTTTGCTGTTGCCTGCCAACACCGAGTCGGTCGGCGTTTTCAAGCCAGATCGATGGCCTTGGCTCGAGCCTTGAGGAATCGACCGTCTACACGGGGCAGGCGGAGGTTCGCTCATTGCCTGCTGAGGGTCCGGCTGAGCCCGGCGATGACGGTGGTGGCCAGGATCCAGCCGGAGGCGATCAGCAGGTACGACAGCCACTGGTAGACGCCCTCGGGTTTGAATGCCTTCTCCTGGCCGAAGTCGATGATCGGCAGTAGTAGGTCAAGGGTATAGATGAGTGGGTTGAAGTTGGGGGCTTCCCCGGGTTTCAGCGGGGGCGGGTGGTGCAGCCCGAACACGACCGCGCCGACGGCGGTGAGCAGCGTCAGCCAGCGCGCGGCGCGCCCTGGGTGATAGCCGTACCCGACAGTGACGTCCAGCAGGTGCCCCCAGATCCGGGTCCGCCAGGGCAGCGTGGCGCGGCGCCGCCGCTGACCGGCGAGCCGGACCGCGCGGGCCGCCGCGTCGTCGCCGACTACCAGATAGGAGGCGGCGAGCTGCTGGTACGGCTGCGGGAGGTAGCCGTCCGGGTCGGCTTGGAGCGTACGGATTCGCTGATCGGCGGGCAGGCGCGGGATCAGCGAGGTGTAGGTGAGCCCGTCCATCCTGATCGGCGCCCGCGCCGCCTCGGGCGTCAGGTACAGCTGGCCGATCTGGGACCGGCGTAGATTCAGCACCCCCTGGATCCGGCTGGAGATCAGCCACAGCTCGCCGATGGTGCAACTGCTGGCCCGCAGCGCCACTGCCCTCGGGGCCGTGGGTGGTTCGGTGGAGGCGGGAGCCGACAAGTCCGCGTGCGCCAGGTTCACCTGCCCGCTGATGACCGCGCCACGCAGGTTTACGGTCCCGTCCGCGCGCAGCCGTTCAGCCTCGACACGGCCGGCCTGCACGGCGGCGGCGTCCAGCGCCACGTCACCGGGGTTGTCCAGACGAGCGTCGGCCAGCAGCAGCGACCCGGCGATACGGGCCGCATCCAGCCGGGTAAGCCCGTGCACGGTGGTGTGGGTCATGCACAGCAGCTCGTCCAGCCGGGCGTGTTCGGCAGCGACGGCGACCTGGCCGGGGTGGGTGATGGTGGCTCCGTGCAGGTTGACCGGCCCCGCGAAGGTGCCCCCGGACAGCCGGATCTCACCGTCGACGGTGGCGTTGCGGGCGAGCAGGGCACTGCCGAGCCCGATGCCGGTGCAGTGCAGCGCCGGTCCAGGACCGCCCGTCAGGTGCGCGTCATCGACGGTGAGGTTGCCGGTGATGCGCCCGGTGCGCAGTACGATCCCGCCGTCGACGGTGATGTCGCGGGCGCGCAGGCCACCGCCGACGGTGAGGTTGTGGGCGACCATGGCAGCCTCCGCCTCATCACCTCTGCGCGTGAGAACCGCGCCGTCAAGGATCACATCGCCTTTGACACTGGCGTGCACGGCAGACAGGCCCCGTACCCGGCACCGGCTCAGCCACAGGTGACCGTCGATGTGGCTGCCGTCCAGGTCGAGGCCCGGCAGGATGCTGCCGGACAACTGCAGCAGCCGTAGCTGTGCCCACTGGGCGGTGACCGGGGCGGCGAACCAGCAGCCCACCAACTGCACCGGGAAGCTGATCTGCATGAAGTCCAGGTTCAGCTGGCCGATGATCTTCGCGCCGGAGATCGACAGCAACGCCGGGGGCCGCACCTCACCCAGCAGCAGATCGCGCAGAACCTCGGCCCGGATGGTCCGCTCCGGCCCCCAGGACTCGCCGCCGGCCGCGTCAGCGCCGGGTTCGGAACCCGGGCTGACAACGACATGCCTGCCTTGGGGGAAGGCTTCACACAGGCGGCGTTCCGCCTGAGTCAACTCTGGAAGATCCATATCCGGGGCAGGATCGCGCCCCTGTGGTGTGGGCGTCAAGGGAGCATGATCTTGACCATCGACTCCTCCGCGCGCAAATTTCTGGGGCGCTCGCCGCCCCCAGGCCCCCGGCAGGTCTCTGGGAAAAGGTGAAGCCGACCACTGCGGTCAGGTTCGGGTGGTCCTCTACCCGTCGACCTCCACAAGACCTCCGATAGCTGTAGAGATCAAACCGCCGGTCGTTGGCGTGTTGCTGAACGCCTTGATCAGGTCGTAGAGCTCCCCGCTGTGCAGACAAAGGAGAGGAACACCGTCGAGCGCCTGATCAGCAAGCTCAAGGCGTGGCGGGGCATCGCGACCCGCTACGACAAGACCCCGGAAAGCTACCTCGCCGGGCTTCACCTGCGTGCCTCGGTGATCTGGATCAAAGACCTCAACCGAACCAGAGCCGCGCAGGTCATCGAGGGGCGTAGCTTGTCGGGATCGCAGTTGTGGGCTCTCAGCGGCAGCTGCATTCCCCGATGTCGGGATTTCGGTGGCCCGCTGCCGCCCGGGGAGTGGGGATTGTGCGTCCCCGGCGTGGTGTCGGCCCGCAGGCTCAGGCGAGGGCGGCGACCATCAGGGCGAAGGCGGCGATGATGACGGCGACGCGGACGTAGTGGAAGCGGTCCCAGCGGTTCATCTGCTCCTTCCAGTCGTCGGGCCGGTTCTCGGTGGTCCACGTCTTGCCCCGGTTGTTGATCGGGACGAGCAGCAGGAGCGACATGACCACGCTGAGGATCAGCAGCGCGCCGGCGGTGACGACGAGTCCGGCGCCGTCGTGGTGCCATCCGGCGATGGCCCAGACCGCGACGAGGACGAGCGAGCCGATGTACCAGACCGGCATGACGGCGCCGAGCATCCGGCCGCCGTGGCTTCGGCCGCCGTGGCTTCGGCCGCGTTGGCTGCTGTCGTCGGGGAGGGCGTTGAGGATCGGGTTGATGACGAAGGCGACGGAGAACTCCACTCCCACCATCAGGCCGACGATCACGGTGGTGACGATCTCAAGTGCGTTGAGCATGACTACCCCTCGTGGAATCTAGTGCTGCTAGATGATGAGGCAACGCTAGCGCTACTGCCGCTTGCTTGGCTAGCGGCGCTAGGATCGAATCATGTCGGTCCAAGAACGCAAGGAGCGCGAACGGGCGGTCCGCGAGCGCCTCATCGTGGCGACGGCCCGCGAACTCGCCGAGCAGCAGGGCTGGGACGCGGTCACCACCCGCCGGCTCGCCGAGCGCATCGAGTACAGCCAGCCCGTCCTCTACAGCCACTTCCGCGGCAAGCGCGAGATCATCGGCGCCGTCGCCCTGGAGGGCGCCGCCGAGATGGCCACGGCGCTGCGGGCCGCGGCCTCCGCCGCGGACGGCCCACGCGCCCGGGTCACCGCCCTCGCCCGCGCCTACCTCGACTTCGCCGAGCGCAATCCGGCGGTCTACGACGCCATGTTCCAGCTCGACGGCGGCCTGGCGTTCGCGCACGAGGACACCCCGGAGCCTCTGAAGGACGCCTTCGCCGCCCTGCTGGAGACTCTCGGTGAGGTCACCGGGGAAGGCGTCCACCCGGCACTGTTCACCGAGGTGTTCTGGGCGGCCCTGCACGGGCTGGCGACCCTGACCCGGGCGGGACGGCTGCCCACGGAGGACGCCGAGCGGAGAGCGGAGCTGCTGGTGGACCGGCTCGCCGTGATCTGACGCGTCGTACGACCGGGCAGCAGGGTCTTCGGGCCCGGCTGCCTGCCCGCGGCATCGCTTCCGGTCACTCGCGCCCACACGGCGCAGCCGCAGATCGCCGGGCCCTGTACCCCAGACGGGCACCCGCCCCGGAAGCTGCGGTACTCATCGATCACGACCCGATACGCGCCCTTGTGCTCTCCACTCACGTGGAGGCGGTCAGCACCCCTGCGTCCTGCTCGCTGGCATCATTCGCCAGGCGAGTCCGGGGGTCCGGCTGGCGTCGCCGCTATCTTTGTCAACTTCAGCGGCAACCTGGTGTTTGGCGCTGACCGCCTGTAAAAGGCGCAATCCTTCGTCTTCGCCGAGGGCAGCCCGTTGGCTGACATCACCGAGAGCTGCGGGGTCTCCTCCCCGGGACCGTCCGTCGGGCGGTGTTGGCCGGCACTCGACCTTCGGTACGAGTTTCGCAACTTCCCTATCGGGCAATCGAGAGATCGAGTGCCGATTCAGCCTGCGAAGGGGAGGCAAGCCGTGAGCATCTCGTCGAACCGAGTCCACCTGACGCACCGGCTCGGCGCCGCCGTGCTCGGCGTCGTGCTGCTGGTGGTCGGAGTGCTGCAACTCCCGTGGACGTCCGGATACGCCATTCCTGGGCTGGCGACGACCAGCGCGGTCTCGGTGAGCACGCTGGTCGCGGGTTTGATCCTGATCTGCTCGGCCGTGTGGGGAAGCCGGATCGCCTCGTCGGTCAGCACGGTCCTCGGCGCCCTGTTCCTCCTCGGCGGCATCGTCCAGTTGGCCCTGCTGCACACATCTTGGAACGTGCTCGGCTTCCAGCTGTCCACCGCCCTCTTCTGCATCATCGCTGGACTGCTGATGCTTCTGCTCGGGTTCTACGGGCGTGTTTCGGGCGGGCTCCCGCCGGACAACCCGTACCGCCGGGATCACCCGGTCCGCACCGACCGTCCCGATCCCGACGAGCAGCTCAGGGCTGGTCGGGTCGATGAGCGAGAGCAGCGGCTGATCGACGCAGAAGTCTCCGTGGCAGAAGGAACCGCTAGCCCGCGGCAGGTCCGGGCGGTCGAGCAGGAACGGGCCCGAAAGCAAGCCGAGGACCGGCGTCGGGCGCGCCGCAGCGACGAGAACCAGTAGGTGTGCGCTGCTCCCCGGGCACGAAGTTCAGCGCAGCCGGCCCGGATGTTCGTGGTCACCGCTGCTTGCGGGACGCCGAGTCGACGCGAACATCGTGGTCTCCACTGGGGCTTGCGGTCAGGCGCTCGCAGCCTTGGTGGCCGGCGCGGCATCGACGGGTTCGGCAGGGGCGGCCTGTCGACGCAGTCGGGCCAAGGTGCCGGCAAGAAGCCGGGAGACGTGCATCTGGGAGATACCGATCTGCTGGGCGATCTGGGTTTGAGTCATGCCCTTGAAAAATCGCATGAGCAGGATGCGCTGCTCGCGCTCGGGGAGTTGGGCCAGCAATGGACGTAGCGTTTCGCGGTCGTCGACCTCGGCGAGTTCCGCGTCGTCGACGCCCACAGCGTCGGCCAGCGGGATGTCGTCGGTGATCAGCTCGTCCAGGGAGGAACTGCGGTAGGCATTACCGGCTTCCAGGCCTTCGAGGACCTCATCGAGACCGAGGTCGAGATGGCGAGCCAACTCGCTGGGAGTCGGGGCCCGCCCCAGCTCCTGGGTCAACGCGGATATCCCGCCCGAGACGGCCAGGTGCAGTTCCTGCAGCCTGCGCGGCATGCGCACCGACCACCCGGTGTCGCGGAAGTGCCGTCGTACCTCGCCGGTGATCGTGGGCACCGCGAAGGAAAGGAAGCTGATCCCGCGGCCGGGGTCGAATCGGTCGACGGCATGGATCAGACCGACGGTGGCGACCTGAACGAGATCTTCGTATGACTCGCCTCGCTGGCGAAACCTCTGAGCGATGTGCTCGGCGACCGGTAGGTGCCCGGTGACCAACTCGTCGCGCACCGCGGCGTACCTCGGGCCGCTTTTGTCCAGTGTGGACATTTTGATGAATAGCGGGAACAGCGCGTCGTACTCACCTCGGCCGGCCTCGGGCTTGGTATCACTCACCCGGTGTCCACCTCCTTGGTCATCTCGATGCGCACGAGCGGCCTGCGATGTGCAGGCCGCAGAACCTCGGTGGTCACCGAGTCCGCAAGCGCGGTGAGCACCCGCCAACTCAACGTTGCGGTGCTCGGCCCGACCGGATGTGCGCTGGTCACCTCGGCGGTGACCGCCATCCGGCAGTCATCAGCGCTGAATCGGCACACCAACGGTTCTTCGGGAGCCGCAAGCTTGACCAGCGACGCACAGGCCTCCTCCACCGCCAAACGGACATCGGCTATCGCGTCCACGTCGAAATCCGCACGCATCGCGATATCGGCGGCCACCACTCGCATCACCGTCAACGAGCCCGGCCGAGCCGGAGCCCGCACCTCCACCACGCCGGAGGCCGTCGCAGTCCCGCCCGAATGGACGGTCTGCCATGACACGCTCATCTGGCACGCTCCATCGGGTTCCACATGTTGTTCACAGCCGCTGCCCTACCCAGGGCCGCCCTCGACCAAACAAACGACATTTGCCCATCCGAGGCCGGCAAGTGGTCGGCTCAAGGCCGCCCGGTAATCCCGTGCGAAACGGCTTGCACACGGCCGGGACCAGCAACGCCAACGGAACCACACGCGCGGCAACAGGATTCGACCTCGTGGGTGGGGACGACGACGAACGTCCGCGACAAGCGCACCGTCGCCGCCAGCCCAGATCCGAATGCCCTGTCGGGCTGACCGCGCCGAAGCTGGTGCAAGTGGGGTGGTCCGGACGGGTGAGTCAGGCCGCAACCGCGGCGGCCTGCGCGGGGTAGGCGTCGAACCGGTCGAGCATGCCGGCGGCCCGCAGGGCGCTGGCCACACACGGCGGACCGGTGATCAAGCGGAAGCCGAACCCTCGCGCCTGGGCGCGCTGCTGGGCCTGCATGAGCACCCGCAGGGCATCCGCGCCCAGGAAGTTCAGCCGCGACAAGTCGATCACAACGGCATCCACTACGGACGCCAACCGGGGCGTGAGCAGCTCGGCGAATCGTGGGGTGGTCGCGGTATCCAGGTCGCCGGTCGCACCGACCACGACGATGTGGCGGCTGGGACGCCGCACCCAGAAACGCGTCGTCGGCTCTGTGCGGGCTGGAACGGCCGTGTCGCCAAGGACGGCGGCCGGCGCCTGCTCAGGGATGGGGAAAATCGTGGTCATGCTGCTGCACCTCCTGATGAGGGCAGCCAGCGAAGAAGAACAAGGCTGATCCAGCGCAACGACATCGATGCCTGTCACTCCAACAGGCAGACCCCGAAGGAACCAACGCGAACGCTCCAACTGGCTGTCGCATTCCTCGTGCGGTCTCCCTCAGCCAGTAGTCCCAGCCGAGGCCTCCAACCCTAACGTCCCGCACTCCCTCCCAGCCAGCACCGCGCTCCGGCGTGGAGCCGAGCCAACGCTGCTGCTGCACACGGGTTGCGGACCGCCTGCGTGGAGAGGCCACGCCGACGAGCCGGGTCCATGGCCGCATGTGATCTCTGGTTGAGGGTTTCCGGCGCATGTGCGTGGATCTTCGTCGCAGAGTTTCAACCGAGCTTTCAAGGATACGATTCAGGGACATGGCACAGAGCACGCACACCGTGTCCGGAGACTTCGACCTGACGATGGACGAGCTGCGCGTCGTGGCGCGTTACGTGGTTCGGCACGCAGAGGACGTCCTGCCGGTCTTCGAGCAAGCTGTTCCCGATGACCCGCGCCCCCGTGCAGCGATCGACGCGGCCTGGGCGTTCATCAACGGTGCGAACAGGACGAAATTGCAGCGCATCACCTCCCTCGACGCTCATCGAGCCGCCCGGTCCGCACCGTCCGAAGCCGCGCGACTGGCCGCGCGATCCGCCGGTGACGCCGCATCGGCCGCATACCTGCACCCCATCGCCCAGGCCGGTCAGGTCGGCCACATCCTGCGAGCCTCCGCGAGCGCTGCGCGCATTGGGGAGATGGAGGCGGGCGGTGACCCCGCGATCGGGGAAACCCTGCTGGAACGGTCGCGGCGGCGTGCGACACCGGTGCTCATCGACGTGCTCCGCCGCTACCCGCCCGCAGCGATCGGCAGAAGTCGTGTCGCCCAGCTGATGAGCACTCTGGATCATTCCCTGCGCCAGGCGGCTGATCGGTCGTCAGGGCACACCGCGGGGAGTCGCGCCGATGCGCGCGGGAAGGAGCGCAAGGCATGATCCTCCCGAAGATCCGGGACCCTCGCTTCGTGACGATCCGCCGGGGTGGGACTCTCACCGATGCGGATCACCGTCTCCTCGCCCTATGGGCGGCCTCGTGCGCAGAGCACGTCCTCGACCTCTTCGAGTCGGCCCGGCCTGGGGACCCGCGACCGCGCCAGGCGATCGAGCATGCCCGGGCCTGGGTGTGTGGCGAGGTCAAGATGATGCGGGCTCGCGCGGCGGGCGGCCATGCGATGGGGGCAGCCAGAGACCTGCGCGGGGCAGCACGGCATGCCGCGTACGCCGCCGGCCAAGCCGGGGTCGTCGCCCACGTCGCCGCGCACGAGCTCGGCGCGGCCGCCTACGCGATCAAGGCTGCCCGTGCGGCGGCACCGGAAGGCTTGAGCGAGGCCGCAGGGCGGCTCGAGTGCCAGTGGCAGCGCGATCAGCTCCCGGAGGCGATCCGCGAGCTCGTACTTGATGACCAGAGGTTGCGCAACGACATCTGCTGGTCGGTGTTCGCCTGTTGACGCAAGACCTCGCACGACCCCTGCTGCTCGCCCGGTCGAAGTTCCCGTCTCGTTCTGGGCGCCGGCGGACTTGGCGGAAGCGCGAAGCCCGCCCCCATTACCACCACCGTCGTGGGTAACGCAAATGTGCAAATTACCCCCGACAGGTCTAGCTTCCCCCACGCGAGGATCTCAGTGACGTTCCATCCTCGCCGTACGTCCTGGACTCCTCCCCCGTCCAGGGCGTCAGCAGGGCCCGACATGGTGGGTCCTGCGGTTGTTCCGCTTGCACTCCGTCGAGGGCGCAGGGGCGGTGGAACAACGCAACGAGCCGCCCCGCACCGCAGGTGCGCGGGCGGCTCGCTGCTGGGTGAACTTCGCGGTGCAGGCGACCCCCGACGGCCACCCGGATCATGGACGAAGCCAGAGCCAGATCGCGGCGACGGTGACGGTGCCGTGGAAGACGTCGGCACCTCGTTCAATGATCGCCAGATGGCGCCCGGCTGAGGTCGACGACGCAGAAGGCATTGCCATCCGGGTCGGCGAGCACGACGAAATCCGGGTTGGGCGGGTACAGATCCCAGTCCAGCACGCTTGCGCCGAGCCCGACGAGCCTCTCGACCTCCGCTTCCTGCTCCGCAGTGGTGTCCACGAACAGATCAAGGTGGATTCGCGGATGGGACTCGGCCGGCGACTCGCTGCGCTGCAAGGCCAACGCCCTGCCGGAACCGTCGGCGTGGACCAGCGTTCTCCACGTCCCACTTGCCCATTCCTCCGTGGCCATTTCGGTGTGCGGCCCGGATTCCACCGACCGGCGGCAAAGGCGCGGACGGCATGCCGACACACCTGTCCCCTGGAGACCTCCCAGCTCCCGGCTGAAGGTCGTCGCACGCGGAGGCTACGCGTCGATGATCGTCACCAGTCCCGGTCCCGCCGAAGATTGGTCACCGCGGAAGAGCAGCGGTAGCGGCGACCCGGCCGGCACAGAACACAGGCCATCTCGCCGTGGGCGCGGCGCATGTTGTCGTAGCGCTCGGCGACAGGTGTCTCAATTCCAGGACACTCGTGGGCGCATCCTGCAATTACCCTGATGACCTGGCGCGTCCACCATGGACAGTGTCTGTCCGTAGCGCACTGTGGACGAGTCGTGCGATGCAGGAGGCTGGCAATTGCGCACCAGTGCGGAGTGGCTTTTCAGTCTCCCTCGTCCTGCCCGCCCGACGGTGCGTGCCGCAGCAGCACGATCGCGGTGACGGCCAGCACCGCCACGATGCCAGCAGCGATTCCGCCCGCTAGGTTCAGGCCGCTGGTGAACGCCTCCCGAGCCTGCTCCAGGAGCTGCGTGGTCACCGGACCAGGCAGGTTCCCGGCCACGGCGTTGGCGCCGGCAAGCGTGTCGCGCGCTGCATCCGCGACCGATTCCGGGACTTCAGCCGGCAACGCGTCGTCGATCTCGTTCCGGTACACCGCGGTGACGACGCTGCCCAGGCCGGCGATGCCCAGCGCGATGCCGAATTCCATGCCCGTCTCCGACATCGCCGCTGCCGAACCGGCTTTGTCCAGCGGCGCCGAGTTGACCACCAGGTCCGTGCCGAGCACCATCAGCGGGCTGATGCCGGTGTAGATGAGCACGAAGCCGGTCACCAGCAGTGCCAGACCGCCGGTGCTGTCGACCTGCGTGATCAGGAGGTATCCCAGCACCGAGACGGACAGCGCGCCGCCGAGGACGTAGCCGGGGCGTACCCGGCGGGTGATCGCGGGCGTCAGCGACGAGGCCGCGATCAGCGCTACGGCGGCCGGCAGCAGCCAGAGGCCCGCCACGATCGGCGACAGGCCCGCCACCAGCTGGAGGTACTGCGTGATGAACAGGTACAGCCCGCCCATCAGGCCGAGGCCGAGCAGCAGCACCAGCAGCGCCGCGCTGAACGCCCGGTTCCGGAACAGCCGCAGATCCAGCAGCGGATCGACCAGCTTGCGCTGGCGCAGCGCGAACACCACGCCGAAGACCACACTGGACAGGATCGTCCCGGCAGCCAGCGCGTCCGTCCCGTACTCCGCCAGGCGCTTGATCCCGTAGATCGCCGGCAGCACGGTGGCCAGGGACAGCACTACGCTGATCAGGTCGATGCGACCCGCCTGCGCGTCCTTGTACTCGGGCAGGAGCAGCGGCGCCGCCAGCAAGAGCACCACCATGACCGGCACGGCCAGCAGGAAGACCGAGCCCCACCAGAACCGCTGCAGGAGAGCACCGCCCAGGACCGGGCCGATGGCGGTGCCGACGGAAAAGCAGGTCACCCACACGCTGATGGCCACTCCGCGCTGCCGGGGGTCTTTGAACATGTTGCTGATCAGGGCCAGCGTCGAGGGCATCAGCGTGGCGCCGGTGATGCCGAGCAGCGCGCGGGCCGCGATCAGCATCTCCGGGCTGGTGGAGTTCGCGGCGAGGATCGAAGCGAGGCCGAAGCCGAGCGCCCCGATCATCAGCAGCCTGCGGCGGCCGATGCGGTCGCCCAACGTGCCCATGGTCACCAGGAAACCGGCGATCATGAAGCCGTAGACGTCGACCGTCCACAGTAGTTCCGCGCCGCTGGGCTCCAGATCCGCGCTGAGGTGCGGGATCGCCAGGTTCAGCACGGTCGCGTCCAGCGCCAGGAGGATGGTGGGGAGCGTGAGCACGAACAGCCCGAGCCACTCCCGGGACCCGGCTCTGAGGTTCGCCGTGGCCTGAGCTTCTGTCGTCATGGGTCCTTCCACGGGTTGTGAATCGCGTATGCCGGCCCTGCCCAGCGCTGGGCAGGTGAGGAACGTGCACCAGCCTGCGGCCGGCCACTCACGAGCTGCTCTCCACGCGCTCTCCATCGGCACTCGGGCACGTCGTGGGGCTGCGTTACCGTGGCTCCCATGCGATTCGGGGTGCTGGGACCGCTGGTCGTGTGGGGAGCGGACGGCAGGCCGGTCACCGTGCCCGTGCTCAAGACGCGTTCCCTGCTGGCCGCCTTGCTGGCGCACGAGGGACGCGCGGTGTCCGCGGACCGGCTCATCGACTCGTTGTGGGATGCGGGGGAACTTCCCGGCAATCCCTCGGCTGCCCTGCAGACCAGGGTCTGGCAGTTGAGGAAGGTGTTCGAGGGCCTCGAAGCGGGCGGCCGCGAGCTGCTGCAGCTGCGGGACGACGGCTACGTGCTGCGTGTGGTCCCCGAGAGCGTCGACATGGGCAGATTCGGTGCGCTGGTGGCACGTGCCCGGGTCGCCGACGCCCCCGGCACCCGAGCGGATCTGCTGTCCGACGCCCTTGCGCTATGGCGGGGCGCGGCGTTCTCCGGCTTCGAGGACGCGGCGTTCGCACGTCCGCTCATCGCGCGACTCGAAGAGACCCGGCTGGCAGCTCTCGAAGCACGTGCCGAGGCACGGATCGCCTTGGGGGAACACCTCGACGTGGCGGAGGAACTCCACGAGCTCGTCGTGCTGCACCCGCTGCGCGAGCGGCTTCGCGCCCTCCAGATGCGCGCGCTCTTCGCCGGCGGGCGGGTGAGCGATGCGCTGGCCGGATATCAGGAGCTGCGGACCCGGCTCGCGAACGAGCTGGGCTTGGACCCCGGCCCCGAGATCACCGCACTGCACCAAGCCCTGTTGGAGCAGGCCCCGGCGCTGACAGCCGTACCCCCTGCCGCGGCCCCGTCGCGCCGCCCCATCACGAACCTGCCCGCCCCGCTCACCGGGCTGATCGGCCGCCAGAGCGCGGTGGCCGAGGTGAAGTCGCTGTTGGCAACCGCGCGGCAGCTCACGCTGACCGGCTCCGGCGGTGTCGGCAAGACCAGGCTGGCACTGGAGACGGCGGCCCAGCTCGCCGGTGACTTCCCCGACGGAACCTGGCTGGTCGAGCTCGCCGCTGTGGGCCGCACCGGCAGCGCGGACGCGGTGGACGCCGTGGCGGAGACCGTCATGACGGCACTTGGCATCAAGGAAGGGGCCGGGCTGGCGCTCCCAGATGCGGGCGAATCCCCTTCGCCCGCCGAAGTTCTCGCCGAGGCACTTGACGGCAAACGGCTGCTGCTGCTCCTCGACAACTGCGAGCGCATCGTCGAGGCGGTCGCCGAACTGGCCGCGCTCGTGCTCAAGCGCGTCCCCGGCCTGCACATCCTGGCGACGAGCCAGGAGCCCTTGGGGATCTACGGCGAGGTGGTCTGGGCCGTGCCGCCGCTTCAGGTGCCTGGTCCCGCCCGCGAGACGGAGTTCGACGCCGTGGCGCGCTCCAGCGCGGTCGAGCTGTTCGTCGCCCGGGCCGCCGCCGCGACGCCCGGTTTCACGCTCGACTCCGGCAACGCCCGGGACGTGGCGGTGATCTGCCGTCGACTCGACGGGATCCCCCTGGCGCTCGAACTGGCCGCCACCCGGGTGCGGGCTCTCGGCGTGCGAGGGCTGGTCACCCGCCTCGACGACCGATTCCGGCTCCTCGTCACCGGATACCGGGGCGCGCCGCCCCGTCAGCAAACGCTGCGCGCGATGATCGACTGGAGTTGGGATCTGCTGACCGTCCCCGAGCGGGCCGTGCTGCGTCGGCTCGCAGTTCACGCCGAAGGCTGCACGTTGCAGGCGGCAGAGGCCGTCTGCGCCGGGGAAGGGGTATCTCACGAGGACGTCCTCGACCTGCTCGCCCGCCTCGTGGACCGCTCGCTGGTCGTCATGACCGACAGCGGCGAGGAAGCCCGCTACCGGCTCCTCGAATCGGTCGCAGACTACGGCCTCGACCGCCTGCACGAGGCGGGCGAGACCGAGAAAGTACTTCAGCGCCATCGCGAGTACTACGCGGAGCTCGCCGAGCGCGCCGCACCGCTACTGCGCGGCCCCGACCAGCGACGCCAGTTGCGCCTCCTGGATGCCGAGGCCGCCAACGCCCGCCGAGCGCTCGACGACGCAGTCCGGCTCGGTGCCGTCGCAGACGCCCTCCGGCTGGTCAACGCGCTGGTCTGGTACTGGTTCCTGCGCGGCCGGCTCCGGGAGTCCAGCCGGTCGCTCGAAGCGGTGCTCGCCGCGGCGGAGAAGCCCGAGACGAGCACCGACCCGCAGGCCATGGCGTCCCTGCTCGCCCAGGCCCGGGCGTGGCGGGAGGGGTTCGCCGTGCTCGTCGGCGACCGCGCAGGGCGAACGCAGCACAGCCGTGGTGTCGCGGTAGAGCTTTCCCGCGACATCACCGACGGGCAGCAGCGGGCCATGGCCCAGTGGTTCCTCGGCTTCGCGTTGTTCGGAGTCGGCGACCAGGCCGCCAGCGAAGAACTCATAGACCAGGCGCTGGAAGCGTTCCAGGACATGGACGACAGCTGGGGAATCGCGGCAGCGCTGAGCGTTCGAGCCAACCAGGCCCACGTGCGCGGCGACCTCGATCGGCTCGCGCGGGACGGGCAGCGCAGCGCAGCGCTCTTCGCCGAACTCGCCGACGACTGGGGCCGGTTGCAGACCGTCGAACCGCTCGCCTCGCTCGCCGAGATGGCCGGCGACTACGAGCGCGCCGCGCAGCTCCACCACGAAGGACTGCGCATGGCCGAGGACCTCGGGATGTGGCCGGACGCCGCAGACCGGCTGACGAGCCTGGGCAGCGTCGCCATGCTCACCGGAGACCACGCCGGCGCGCGGGAGTTCCACCAGCGCGCGATGCGGCTCGCCGCCGAACACAGCTTCAAGCCGGGTGAGATCCACGCCGAGGTCGGCCTCGGTCTCGGCGCGCGCCGCGAGGAACGGCTCGACACCGCCGAAGCCCACATGCGCCACGTGCTGCACTGGCAGTCCACAATGGCCTTCGAACCCGGCCGTGCACTCGCCCTGGCGGAACTCGGCTTCATCGCCGAGATGCGTGGCGACGCGGACCAGGCGCTGCGCCTGCACCTGGACGGCTGGACCGCGGCCCGCAGGACGGGAGACGCGCGGGCCAAGGCGCTGGCGCTGGAAGGCCTGGCGGGAGCACACGCCCTCGCCGGACGCCACGCATACGCGGCCATGCTGCTCGGAACCGCACACGCGGCCAGGGACGCCGTGCGCATGCCGCTTCCCCCTGCAGAACGGGGAGATGTCGACCGGATCACCAAGGCACTGCGGGAGCACCTGGATGAGCACGCCTACCAGATCGCTCACCAGAGCGGAAAAGCGCTGACTCCCGAAGAGGCCCTCATCGCAGAGCCCCCGACCCCAGCAGCACACCACCGATGAAGCAGGTGGTTCCGCCGGCCCGATTACGCGGGCCTGCTCACTGCCGTAGCGGCCTGTGATTCGGGCAGCCAGGCGCGGTAGCGGCGCAGGGCCCGTCGCTGCTGGAGTTGCTCGCAGACCAGGGCGTACGCCGGGTGGGTGCCGGGCGTGGGTTTGGTTCCGCGGGCGATTCGGCGCATCTGGTGGCGGACCTGCGCCATGCTGGCCGTCGAGGCGAGGGCCTTGTCGGACCAGGTCACCGGCCGCAGCTGCCGGTCGGCCTCACGGCCGTCCCGCCAGCGGCCGGGGAGGTCCGGCGTGACGGCGAGGGCGGTGCCCATCCCGACGAGCGCCACGCCGCTGGCGAGGACCTTTTCGGCGGTGTCTCGCCGGGTGATGCCGCCGGTGAGCATCAGCGGGAGGGGGCTGGTCTCGACCAGGTCCTTCGCCAGATCCAGGAAGTAGGCCTCGCGGGCCTGGGTGCGCGCATCGGCGGGGCGGCCGGTCATCGCCGGGCTTTCGTAGCTGCCGCCGGACAGTTCGACCAGGTCGACGCCGAGCGGTTCGAGCATCGCGATCACCTGTCGTGCGTCGTCGGCGTCGAATCCGCCGCGCTGGAAGTCGGCGGAGTTGAGCTTCACCGCGACCGCGAAGGCCGGTGACACGGCGGCGCGGACGGCACGGACGACGTCCAGCAGCATCCGGGCCCGGTTCTCCAACGAGCCGCCCCACGCGTCGGTGCGCTGGTTGGCCAGCGGGGACAGGAACTGCGACAGCAGGTAGCCGTGCGCGGCGTGGACCTCCACACCGTCGAAACCCGCCTGTTCGGCGCGCGCGGCCGTGACCGCGAACCGGGCCACGGTGGCCTCGATCTGCTCGGGGGTCATGGCGACGGGACGCCCGAAGCGGCTGCTGTGCCGACCGAGGTCGACGCCCACCGCGGACGGTCCCCACACGACGCCGGGCATGTCGGCCTGGACCTGGCGGCCGGGGTGGTTGATCTGCATCCACAGCGCCCCGCCGCCGGCCTTACCGGCCTTGGCCCACTCGATGAACGGCTCCAGCGGCGCGGCCTCGTCGAGCACGACACCGGCAGGACCGGTCAGCGCCTCGGCGTGGACCATGACGTTGCCGGTGATCAGCAATCCGGCGCCGCCGGTGGCCCAGCGCCGGTACAGCTCCAGCAACTGCCGGCCGGGCAGCTGGCCGTCGCCGGCCATGTTCTCCTCCATGGCCGCCTTCGCGATCCGGTTGCCCAGCACCGAACCGGAGCGCAGGCGCAGCGGCGAGAACAGCTCGCTAGTCATCCGAGTTCCCCTCCCAAGTCTTCATCGCCTATGATGTGTGCAGTGCTCACATTACGGGGCAATGTGAGCACTGTAAACATGAGGGAGCGTGATCCGTGCCGCAAGCGAGCGCCCAGTACCACCACGGCGACCTGCGCGCAGCCTGTCTGCGCGCAGCACGGGAACTGCTTGAAGAAGACGGCGATACGGGGCTGTCAATGCGGGCGGTGGCGCGGCGGGCCGGCGTGTCGGCGACTGCCCCCTACCGCCACTTCGCGGACCGCGACGCGCTGGTCTCCGTGGTCGCCGCGGAGGGCTACCGCGAGCTCGCGGGATACCTGGCCGCTGCGCATCCCTCACCGGAAACCGCCGATGACCTCGCCGCGGTCGCCGTCGCCTACGTTCGTTTCGCGCTCGAGCACCCGGCCTTGTTCCGGGCGATGTTCGTGGAGCCCTGCGATCCGGGCAACGAGGAACGAGTCGCCGCGACCGCCGCCATCTCGGAATACGTCTGCGGCATCGTCCACGGCATCTTCCCCGGGGGCGATGCGGATGCGCTGTCGACCGCGGTCTGGGCCCTCGTCCACGGCCTGGCATTCCTGCACCTCGACGGCAAGCTCGACGCCTCCACCCCCGAGGTGGTCGCCGAGCAGGTCCGTGCCGCCGTCCACGCGCTGTTCACCGCTTCCCAGGCGATGCCCCAGAGTACGTAGCGGGGCGGTACCGGCAAGGGCTTGCGTGATCTTGCTGATCGTGCACTCGACGCCCCGTGTCCGTCTAAAGAGGACCGATCGAAGACGGATAGCCGGTACCCGCGAATCGCGAACGAAGCCGCGTCCGCCTGACCACTGCGCTTAGCGAACGCCGACTCCCTTCAGGACCTTCAGCGCGGCGGTCAGGATGGCGGCCCAGGTCCGATGCGAGACACCAGTCGGCGGGTCGAATCCCTGAACGCGTTGGTGGGCAACCGTTTGGGGCTCGGTGTACTTGAGGATGCCGTCGGCACCGTGGCGTCGGCCAAGTCCGGAGTCGCCCATCCCGCCCATCGGCGCGTCGATGCTTCCCCACGCGGCGGCGAAGGCTTCGTTGACGTTGACCGTTCCAGCGCGCAGGCGGGCGGCGACGGCCCGGCCCCAGGCTCCGTTGCGGGACCAGACGCTCGCGTTGAGGCCGTACGGGGTGGCGTTGGCCCGCGCGATCGCGTCGTCGACGTCGCGGAAGGGAAAGATCGAGACGACGGGACCGAAGGTCTCGTTGTCGTACAGCGTCATGCCGGGAGTGACGTCGGCGAGGATGGTCGGTTCGTAGAACAGCGGCCCGAGGTCCGGTCGCGCCTTGCCACCGGCAAGGACGGATGCGCCCTTGGCGACGGCGTCCTCGACATGCGCGGTGACGGTGTCCAGTTGGGCCGGGTTGGTGAGACTACCGACCTCGCAGCTGTAGTCGTACGCGGCACCTATCCGGAGTTCCTTGGTGCGGGCGGCGAACTCGGCGACGAAATCGTCGTGGATGGCTTCGGCCACGTACATGCGCTCGATGGAGACGCAGAGCTGGCCGGCCGAGGGGAAGCACGCGGCGATCGCGCCGTCGGCGGCACGCTCGATGTCGGCGTCGTCGAGGACGAGCATGGCGTTCTTGCCGCCGAGTTCGAGGGATGAGCCGATGAGGCGTTCGCCGGCGTCGCGTGCGATCCGGCGTCCGCTGGCGGTGGAGCCGGTGAACATCATGTAGTCGGCGTTGCCCATCAGCGCGCCGCCGATGGAGCTGCCCCGGCCGAGCACCATCTGCCACACACCGGTCGGCAAGCCGGCCTCGTGCATCAGGTCGAGTGCCCACAGCGCGGTGATCGCGGTCTGGGTGTCGGGCTTCTGGACGACGGCGTTTCCGGCCATGAGCGCGGGAATGGCGTCGCCGGCGGCCATGCTCAGGGGGTAGTTCCACGGCGAGACGACGGCGACGACTCCCTTGGGGTGGCGCAGTTCCGTGGTGCGGGTCAGCAGCGGGATCGCGCCGCGGCGGCGTTGGGGCGCGAGAAGTCCGGGCGCGCTGCGCGCGTAGTACCGGGTGGTGATCGCGATGTCGGTGACTTCGAGGAACGCGTCGCGGCGCGTCTTGCCGCTTTCCGCCTGCATCAGGTCCAACACCTCGTTCTGGCGCTCGAGAACGAGGTCGTGGAAACGCAGCAGGATCTTCTTCCGCTCCCGCATGGACGTGGCGGCCCAGGCCGCCTGGGCATTGCGGGCGCGCGCGAACGCCGCGTCGACGTCCGCAGGTGTCGAAACCGGCAGGGCGGCCAGCGGGGCACCGGTGTACGGGGCGTTGGTGGTGACCTGCACGGCGTCTGCCGCGGCCGCGACTCGCGCGGTCAGTCGCCCGGTCAAGGCCGCGTTCAGCGATGGGGGCAGGCCGAGAATGGGGGCGTGGTCAGTGGGCATGGCAGGGGCTCCGTGGTGTTGTCGCGGGCGGCGGGCCGGAAGCGGAAATCGGCCTCACTGCGGCTGAAGTGCTCGATCGCGGGCCGCTTGACCCCTTCTGCTCCCGCGTTCCTAGTCCCGGCTCTTGACCGAGGTCGGGACCGGCATGTGCAGGGCGAGTTGGCCTTCGGTCGTGACGTCGAGCTGAACGGCCTTGAGCGGCTTGAGCGATCGCAGGTCGTCCGCCATGCGGCCATGCCCGATCTGGAGGGCGACGTTGCGCGGGAAGCGCGCACTTCCGGCGGAGAGCACGTTGGTCTGGCTCAGGGTCGAGTGCCACGCGCCGTTGATCGACGTGTACGAGGTGAGCGTCGAAACGCGCTCGCCGGTGGGATATGCGGTCTGGGCGGGGGTGGCGACCGAGAACGACAGGTCTGTCCCGCCGGCGTCGTTGGCCACGCGCGCGGTGGTTCGGCTGTCGTCGATGCCGACGTCGAGCTCGGTGACCCATTTGGGGAAGCCGTAGCCGTCGTGGCCTCGAACCTGGGCGATATCAGTGCTCACCGGCAGGGACAGCACGTACGAATCGAGGTGGTCGTTCTTGAGGGCGGCGACGAGGTCGACGAAACCGAGCCGGCCGTGCCGCGCCGGCCGGACCGCGATCCCGACGGCGGCTTCGGTGTAGAAGTCGATGTCGCACACGTCGTAGCGGAAGAACATGATCGAGATCAGCCCGAGACCCGGCGCGACCTCCAGCGGCGCCAGCTCTCCGGGCAGGCGGGTGCGGATCGCGCGGGACCGAGCGAGCATCGTGAGCCGGGCGGTCGAGATGCGGTAGTAGAAGTTCGGGGTGAGCGTGGCACCGATCGGTGAGTCGACCCTGGTCTTGGGCAGCCGCCGGAAGAAGTCCACGCTGCTGACGCGGGGATCGCGGGCGACTTCGTCGAGATCGGTGTTCATCCGATACCGGTCGTACAGACCGCCTTTCGGGACCGCGATCGTGCGGCCGCCCAGATCGACCTCGACCGCGTCCTGGTGGATCGACGACATCGGCGCAGCTCCCTCACCCAAATGTGTACAGTGCTCACATGAGGCTAGCCTCGGGATGTGAGCACTGTCAACATCAATGCTGAGCAATGGAGTCCGACGCAACCGGACCGACACCGGCGTCAACGCAGTGGCCTCTTTCGTCGCGCTGAGCACGGTCCACGAGCTCAGCCACGCGCGCCACCGTCGCGTCAGGCGGGGTCACACATCGAACAGGGCGAGTTGGCCGTCGTCACCTTCGGGAAAGTCAGCGCTTGCACAGGGGTCGGGGGTGCCGCACAGCTCCCGGCACCGACGGCAGTCAGCGCGGAGGTCGACCGCTTCGCAGTCGAACAAGGGGTACCGGCTAACAGGTTGTCCGCAAACCGGAGTCGGTTGCTTCAGACCGTTCTTGATGCCCACCTTGACGCGGTGCACCTTGCGCCCAGGGCCGATGCGCAGGTTGTGGCCTTCGAACCGTCGGAGGTGCTTTTCTGCCTCTGCATGATCTGGACTTTCGTCGTGTGCATGCACGTGATCATCGTTGCTGGTCGTGGACATTTGCAGGCACCGCAAGATCGGTGATCTTTTGCTTTTGGGCGAGTAGGGGTGGAACTTCACCGCGCGCTCGCCGCGAACCGCCGCAGAAGCTTTGGATCTTGATGTGTTCGCTGCGGGCGGCATCAAATTTCGCTACTGTAGGTTTCGATACTCGAAGTTGCGAAATCATCTGGGCGAGGAGAAGGCATGCGTGAGGTCACTGCCGCGGAGCGGCCGCCGGAGCCGGACTGGTCGACGATGACGGTCGAGGAGCTGGTCGTTTACCGCGAGGCGGAGAACCGCTTTCGGGCGTCCAGCACGGCGCGGGCGATCACCGGAGACCCGGATCCCGGCGCCGCGATCCGGTGGCAGGAGGTGGCGCTGCCCGGCCGCGAGCTCCCGGTCCGGGTGTACCGACCATTGCCCGGGCTCGACGGCACGGGCGCCGACCGGGCCGACCTGCCACTAGTGCTCCACGTGCACGGAGGCGGCTTCGTGGGCACAGCGGTGCAGAGCGACTGGGTGAACAGCCACCTTGCCGCCCAGCTGCCCGCGGTCGTCGTCTCGGTCGAGCACCGCCTCGTCGACCCGCAAAATCCGCTGTCGGCAGCCGTCGATGACGGCTGGGACGTGCTCCAGCACGTGGTGCAGCGCGCCGCGCAGTGGGGCATCGACCCGGCGCGGACCGCCGTCTTCGGCGAGAGCTGCGGCGCGTTGATCAGCGCCCTGGCCGCGATCCGGGCCAGAGAGGCCGGCCTCCCACCC
>NZ_SMKW01000081.1 GCF_004348985.1 Saccharopolyspora elongata
GCCCGCCCTCCCGGTTGTCGACGTTGACCCGCAGCCCCGGATCCACGCCCGCGAGCCCGTCGGCCATCGCCCGGCCCGCGATGTCGCTGCCGCCACCGGCGGCGAAGGGCACCACCATCGTCACGTTCCCCGCCGGCCGCGGCCCACCGGAACCTTCCTGCCCGGCGCTGCCGGTGGCGCACCCGCCCAGCAGCACCGCCGCGCACAACGCGGCCACCACGCCGCGACCCCGCAACAACACGCGCATCGCTGCTCCTCCTTGAGCTGCGTCGCGAAAAAAGGGAAGAAGTAGGGGATTTACTCGCCGGTGGCGATGACCCCGGACTCGCGCAACCGCTCCAGCTCCTCGGCACCCGCACCGGCCTCGGCCAGGACCTCCGCGGTGTGCGCGCCCAGCACCGGCCCGGCCGAGCCGCGGCGCGCCGGGGTCCCCGACATCCGCATCGGCGAACCGATCTGCCGCACCTCGCCGAGCTCCGGATGCGGCGCGTCCCAGAAGAAACCGCGCTGCCCGAGGTGGTCGTCGGTGAACACCCGGTCCATGGTCGCGATCGGCGCGCACGGCACTCCCGCGGCCACCAGCACGTCGACGATCTCCGCGGTGGTGCGCGCCGCCGTGGCCACCTCGATGGCCGCGATGAGGCTGTCGCGGTGGTGGTAGCGGTCGTAGGAACTGGTGTAGCGGTCGTCGTCGAGGAGTTCGGCGAGTCCGAGGGCGTGGCAGAACGCCGGCCAGGTCTTCGTCGTGGTGGCCCCGACGGTCACCCACCCGTCCTTGCTGCGCACCGCCTGGTAGGGGGCGCTGTTCTGGTGCGCCGAACCGTGCGCGCGGCCGACCTCGCCGGTGGCGAAGTAGTTCCCGGCCTCCCACACCGCGAACGACACCCCCGCCTCGTACAGCGACACGTCCACGTGCTGGCCCTCGCCGGTGTGCTCGCGGGCCCGCAACGCGGCCATCGCGCCCATCGCCGAGTACAAACCGCACACCAGGTCGCACATCGGCACCCCGACCTTGGCCGGCTCCCCGTCGGGCGGGCCGGTGATGCTCATCAGCCCCGCGCGGGCCTGCGCCATGATGTCCAGCCCGGGCTGAGCGGCCAGCGGCCCGTCCTGCCCCCACCCCGACGCCGACACGTACACCAGGCGCGGGCTGCGGGCGTGCACGGCGTCGTAGCCGAAGCCCAGCGCGGACAGCGCGCCTGGCCGCAGGTTCTCCACCAGCACGTCCGCGGTGTCCAGCAGCGACCACAGCAGCCGCCGCCCTTCGTCGGTCTTCAGATCCAGCGCCACCGACCGCTTGTTGCGGTTGAGCCGCACGAACGGGGAGCTGTGGCCGTCGAGGAACGGCCCGGTCTGGCGCACGGGGTCACCGCCGGCGGGGTTTTCCACCTTGATGACGTCGGCACCGAGGTCGGCCAGTTGCATCGTCGCGAACGGCGCGGCCATGAACGCGCCGATCTCCACCACGCGCACCCCGTGCAGCGGGGCCTGGGATCGGGAATCTGGGGGAGAAGTCATGCGCGGCTCCAAGAAATCCGGGCGGAAACCGGATACCGTGATCGGCATCACCTGACTTTTGTCTACAGCAGGCAGAACGGAGCTGACAAGCTTTGCCCCACGAGGTTGCCCCGAGCGGACCAGCGCCGCGGCACCGGCGCGAAAGCACGCCGGAACCGGGCCCGGGAAGGGAAGACTGCTGGACGTGACCGGATCCGTTGAAGACAGCCCCGCGACCCGCCGGGCCCCGAGCATCGTCGGCCCACCGAGCCTGGTGGAGCTGGCCGCCGCGACGCTGCGCCGCATGATCATCGGCGGCGACCTGCTGTGCGGGCAGCGCATCGTGGAGAACCGCCTGACCCACGAGCTGGGCATCAGCCGGCCACCGCTGCGGGAAGCGCTGCGGGTGCTCGAACGCGAAGGCCTCGTGCGGCAGGTGCCGCGCAAAGGCGTGATCGTGACCCCGCTGACGCTGCACGACATCTACGAGATCTGCACCCTGCGCGCCGAATTCGAACGGCTCGCGGTCCGCCTGGGCGTGCCGGTCACCGAACCCGCCCGGCTGCGCCGCTGCCGGCAGGCCCTGCAGCGCATGGACGATGCCGCGGGCACCGGCGACGAACCGGCCTTCATGGAATGCTCCTTCGAGTTCCACCTGTCGGTCGTCGGCCTGTCCGGGCACCAGCGCCTCGAAGACGCCTACCGGTCGCTGCAGCTGCAGATGATGCTGTCCATGGCGTTGAACCGGAAAGCCCGCCAGGGCCGCGAAAGCCTCGCCGAGGACGTGGCCCGCCACCGGCGGCTGCTGTCGGTCATCGAGGCCGGCGACCCCGAAGCGGTGCTCACCGAACTCGCCGAGCACGGCGACCGCACCTTCCTCGACGGCATCGAGACCAAAGTGGACGGACACACCGACGTGGCGCTGCAATGGTTGCGGCGGCAGCGGGAGAAACAGGAGGAACAGTGAGTTCAGGCCCCTCGCACACGCTGACCATCGACGGGATCGCCCCGCAGCTCGACGCCGACGTGTTCGTCGCGCCCGGCGCCGCGCTCATCGGCCGCGTGCGCCTGGCTGCCGGCGCGAGTGTCTGGTACAACGCGGTGCTGCGCGGCGACCAGGAGAACATCAGCGTCGGCACCCGCAGCAACATCCAGGACGGCTGCGTCGTGCACGCCGACCCCGGCTTCCCGGCCGAGATCGGCACCGGCGTCACCGTCGGGCACAAAGCGGTCCTGCACGGCTGCACCGTGGAAGACGACTGCCTGATCGGCATGGGCGCCGTGGTGCTCAACGGCGCCCGCATCGGAGCCGGATCGCTGATCGCGGCCGGCGCCGTCGTCCTGGAAGGCACCGAGATCCCGCCGGGCTCGATGGTCGCCGGCACCCCGGGCAAGGTCCGCCGCGAACTCACCGAAGAAGAACAGGCCGGCCTCAAGCTCTCCGCCGAGCACTACGTCACGCTGGCCGCCAAACACCGCGAAGCCCTCGCCTGACCCCGCCCAGCGGGCCGCCCCTTCCGGCAGGGCGGCCCGCTTCCGGCGCGCTCAGCGCGCGGCCACGGCATCACCGACGGCGTGATCCATGCGTTCGTCGTAGCCCGTCGCAGGGCTGACGACCCGCCCGGCCGCCCACCAGTTCTCGCTGTTCGTGTCGACGACGCTTCCGGGAGCCTCCCCCGAAAAGAGCAACAGCACTTACATAAGCACTGTTACAGTCAGCCGGGTGACGACTGGGGGTCCTGACCCGACCGAGGACGAAAGCGTCTGGCAGCCGCTGCGCCGCCTGCTGGGCGACATGGACGACGAGATCGGCCGGCTGTACCGACAGCGGGGCCTGGACAGCATCCGCCCGCGGTTCGTCATGCCCCTGATCCGCCTCGGCCACCGCGGTGCCATGACCATCCGCGAACTCGCCGACGCCCTGGGCGTGACCCACTCGGCGATGAGCCAGACCGTGAGCGCCATGCGCCGCGAAGGACTGGTGCGCAGCATCGCGGGCACCGACGCGCGAACCCGCCAGGTGACGCTGACCAAACGCGCCCACGCGCTCCTCCCGCTGCTGGAAGCCGAGTGGCGGGCCACCGAACAGGCCGTCCGCGAGCTGGAAGGCGAACTGCCGCACCCGCTCAGCGAAGTTGTCCGGGACCTGGAGGAGGCCCTGGCGCGGCGCTCGTTCCACGACCGGATCGCCCACCACCTCCAGCGGTCGCAGGAACAGTCCTCGTGAGCCTGGCGGACCGGCTGCTGGACACCCGGCCGCTGCGCGCCAGCGCCGCCTTCCGCCGCCTGTGGGCGGGAAACGCCCTCTCCGCGCTGGGCGGGCAGCTGACGGTGGTCGCGGTGCTCTTCCAGATGTGGGAGCTCACCCGCAGCCCCCTCGCGGTGGGCGCGATCGGCCTCGTCCAGTCCGTTGCGATGGTCGTCTTCGGGCTGCTCGGCGGCGCGCTGGCCGACGCCGTCGACCGCCGGCGCCTAGTGCTGCTCACGACCGTCATCCAGCTGGTGGCCGCCGGACTGCTCGCCGTGCACGCCGCCTCCGGCACCGCCTCGATGTGGGGGCTGCTCGCGCTCACGGCGCTGCAGACGGCCGGCGGCGGGCTGGGCGCGCCCGCCCGCAAGACATTCGTGGTCCGCCTGCTGCCCGCCGACCAGGTCGGCGCAGGCATCGCCTTGACCAACCTCGCCTTCCAGGCCGCCATGCTGATCGGCCCCGCCATCGCGGGCGTGGTCGTGGCCCAGTGGGGCGTGGACGCCTGCTACCTGCTCGACGCGCTGACCTTCGCCGCCGCCCTCTACGGCGTGCTGCGGCTACCCGCCATGCGACCGCAAGGGGAGCCCGCTCGCCCCGGGGCCCGAACGATCTGGGAAGGCTGGCGATTCATCACCGGCAAACCCCTGCTCCACGGCGCGCTGCTCAGCGACGTCCTCGCGACCGTGACAGCCATGCCGATCGCGCTGTTCCCGCTGATCAACGCAGAGCGCTTCGGCGGGCACCCGGAAACCCTGGGACTGTTCTTCTCCGCGGTCGCCGTCGGCGGACTCGCGGCGGGCGCCGCCTCCGGCATGGTGACCCGCGCCCGCCGGCCGGGCGCGGTCATGCTGGCCGCGGCCGGAGCGTGGGGCCTGGCACTGGCCGGGTTCGGCCTGGCGCAGCCGCTGTGGCTGGCGCTGACCTGCCTCGCCGCGGCGGGCGCGGCCGACACCACCTCGGTGATCACGCGCGGGACGATCGTGCAGCTCGCGACGCCGGACTCGCACCGCGGCCGGGTCAGCGCCGTGGACCACATCGTCGGCGTCTCCGGCCCCGACCTGGGCAACTTCCGGGGCGGCCTGGTCGCCGACGCGACATCGGCGGCGTTCGCGGCCTTCTCCGGCGGAGCGCTCTGCGTCGTCGGCATCGTCGTGCTCGCGCTGACGAACACGCCCCTGCGCCGATTCGAGAACACTGCCCTAAAGTTGCCCAGCCGATAGCCGGACAACGCTACGGCGCCGCGGAGTTGGCCCCCACCACGACCGTGGCGTCCAGCTCCTCGCAACCGGCCACACTCGGGACCAGCCCGGCATTCGCGAAGAGCTCCGCGGTGCGCGGTGCCTGGCGGCGGCCGGTCTCGATCAGCAGATGCCCGCCCGGCGCGAGCCACTCCGGCGCCGCGGCCGCTACCCGGCGCTGGACGTCCAGGCCATCGGCGCCGCCGTCCAGCGCCACCTGCGGCTCGTGCAGCCGCGCCTCCGGGGGCATCAGATCGACCTCGTCAGAAGGCACGTAGGGGGCATTGACCACCAGGACCTCGATGCGGCCCCGCAACGCCACCGGAAGCGCCCGGTATAGGTCGCCTTCGAAGACCTCACCAGTGATGTTGCGGCGCGTGCAGCGCACCGCCGCGGGATCCACGTCCGCGGCGAACAACTCCACCGGAAGTCGCGCGGCGAGCGCGGCGCCGACCGCACCCGAACCGCAGCAGAGGTCGACCACGACCGAGTGCGGCCGGGCCAGCGCGGCGGCCTGCTCGACGAGGAACTCGGTGCGGCGACGGGGAACGAACACCCCGGGATCCACGGCGATGCGCAGACCGCAGAACTCCGCCCAGCCCAGCACCTGCTCCAGCGGCAGGCCATCGACCCGGCGCTGCACCATGCCGGAAAGCTCGGCCGGGTCGGTGGCCGCCGACAGCAGCAGCCGCGCCTCGTCCTCGGCGAACACACAACCAGCAGCGCGCAGGCTGCTCACAACAGCGGAGAAAGATGATGACAACACAGGAATGAGAAGTGCCTTTCGGTGACCACGAGCGCTCTCAGCGACGCCGGTCACGGCGGCGGAAGGAGAGCACCCGGCCTGCAACAGCGGTAATGGGTCTCACCTCCTCGGTCTCGCACGATGCGGCAACACTAGCAGCACCTCGCGGGCGACCGCGTTGATCGTCACCGCGGCCGAACCCTTCGTCGTCAGCAGCGTGCGCACCGCCTCGTGGATCTCGTCGTCGGCGCGGACGGCATCGGCAGCACCACGCGCCGCTCGATCTGGGGCCCGCAACCCGCGCCCCGCTACGCCGGTTACAGCACCTGGCGGATGATCGTGGCCACCCGCCCGGTCGGCGAGGCCGCCGAAACCTGGGGCAGGGGCGAACGCTTCGGCTACTCGCCGCTGCCCGACGGGCGCACCTACTGCTACGCCATGGTCAACGCCCCGCAATCCCGCGGCGGCGGACTGACCGAACTGCGCGAGCGCTTCCGCGACTGGCACACCCCGATCCCGGCGCTGCTCGACGGGGCGCAGGAGGCCGACGTGCTGCACCACGACACCTACGAGCTGCCCGACCTGGACACCTATGTCGCCGGGAAGGTCGCGCTGCTCGGCGACGCCGCGCATGCCATGACCCCGAACCTGGGGCAAGGCGCGTGCCTGGCGCTGGAGGACGCGGTGGTGCTCGCCTCGGCCGTGGCCGGCGGTCGATGGGGCCGGTCGTCGGCTGGGCGTCCTGATCGCGCCCGAAACGCACTGGTGCCGTGGCCGGCCGGCCACGGCACCAGTGTCTCCAGCAGGTTCCGACATCAGTCGCCCGGTTGTTGGTTGCCCCGGTATTGCGTCGCGGCGCGTGGCCGCCGGACCGATGCCTCGACCGCACCCGGCCGAGCGGCCGGGCAGGGTTGGGTACTGACGGACGTCAGCGCCGGGCTCGGCTGCTCGACGCAGGGTTCCGCATCACCATGCGGGCCCGCTGCATCTCACGTGCCATACCGCCCAGCCAGCGAACCAGACCTGCCATCGGGGCGTCCTCCACTAACTTCGAGGGGATGAGTCGACGGTGCTTCGCCCCGTTGTCAAATCCCGAACGCGACAACCGGCGCGAACCAGGCGGGAAGAAGCCGTCTCACCCGCCATGTCGTCGCAGGTAGCTCCTGTGTTTCTCGCAATTCATAACGTATTGATAACGAAGATTCGGATAGGTGCTCATCCATCGATCGGGGCACGCCCGTTAGGCCTCGCTGACGCTGCGTGCATGCCCCGGGTGGACCATCAACCGGGATGCGCGCCGACGGTGTCGCGCAGCTCCCCGGCCATGGCCATGTCCGACTGCCGCGCGCAATGCGCACAGCAGAAGAACCGGCCGCTGGCCTCCACCCCGTGCCCGAGGATCCGGGTCCCGCAGTGCTCGCACTGCGGCGCGAGCCGCTGCGCAGCGCATTCGAAGCAGTCGAAGGTGTGCACCCCGCCGCCCACGGTGTGCACTTCGAAGGTCATCCAGTAGTCGTTGCCGCAGACTTCGCAGGTCGCCATGACGTCGCCTTTCCACGCCGACGGGTGGACACCCGCAGGATGCGTCCCTACCCATGGGTCGGCAACCGCGCCACCACCCGATTCGCAGCTGCCCACCCGCCGCGGACATGTGCCAGCATGATCGCGATCACACCGAGCGCATCGGGGGAGCACATGCACGACGACCGCCGCATCGTCGAACAGCGCCTCGACCGGGTGCTGGCCGAACGCCTGCGACCCGCCTACTACGCCGAAACGCTGCCCTGCGACATCGCCGTCTGGCACGCGCCCGGCGAACCCGTGCCCGTCGCCGAGGCCCTGCGCGCCGACTACGCGCCCGCCGGCATCGGCGAAGCCTGGGGACCCGCCTGGGGCACCAGCTGGTTCCGGCTGGCCGCCACCATCCCGCCGCACTGGGACGGCCGCACCGTCGAAGTCGTGGTCGACCTCGGCTTCGACGCCGACCGCCCCGGATTCCAGTGCGAAGGCCTCGCCCACAGCGCCGACGGCACCCCCATCAAAGGCCTCAACCCCCGCAACACCCACCTGCCCGCCGGCCGCAACTCCGCCGGCCGGCACCGCACCTGGTACGTCGAAGCCGCCGCCAACCCGATCATCCTCGGCGACAACGGATTCCGGCCCACCGACCTCGGCACCAAACCCACCGCCACGACCCCGCCGCTGTACCGGCTGCGCCGCGCCGAACTCGCCGTCCTCGACGAACCCGTGTGGCAACTCGTCCAGGACGCCGAGGTCCTCGACCAGCTCATGCGGCAACTCCCCGCGGACTCGCCGCGCCGCCACGAGATCCTCCGCGCCCTGGAACGCATGCTCGACCGCCTCGACCTGCACGACATCACCGGCACCGCGCCCGCCGCCCGCGACGAACTCGCCGACGTCCTCGCCCGGCCCGCGCACCCCAGCGCCCACGTGATCTCCGCCATCGGCCACGCCCACATCGACTCCGCCTGGCTGTGGCCGCTGCGCGAAACCGTCCGCAAGGTCGCCCGCACCGTTGCCAACGTCACCGCCCTGATGGCCGAGCACCCCGACTTCCACTTCGCCATGTCGCAGGCCCAGCAGCTGGCCTGGATCAAGGAGCACCACCACCAGCTCTACGACCGCGTCCGCACCTTCGTGCACACCGGGCAGTTCGTGCCGGTCGGTGGCATGTGGGTGGAAGCCGACACCAACATGCCCGGCGGCGAGGCCATGGCCCGCCAGTTCGTCCACGGCAAGCGCTTCTACCTCGAGGAGTTCGGCATCGAAACCCGCGAGGTGTGGCTGCCCGACTCCTTCGGCTACAGCGCCGCCCTGCCGCAGCTCGTCGCCCAGTCCGGCTCGCGGTGGTTCCTCACCCAGAAGATCTCCTGGAACCAGACCAACAAGTTCCCGCACCACACCTTCTGGTGGGAAGGCATCGACGGCACCCGGGTGTTCACCCACTTCCCGCCCGCCGACACCTACAACTCCGAGATCAGCGGCGCCGAACTCGCCCACGCCACCGACAACTTCGCCGAGCACGGCTACGCCACCCGCTCCCTGCTGCCCTTCGGCCACGGCGACGGCGGGGGAGGACCCACCCGCGAAATGCTCGCCCGCGCCTACCGCACCGCCGACCTCGAAGGCTCCCCGCGCGTCCGCTTGGAAACCCCCGAGGAGTTCTTCACCGCCGCCGAAGCCGACCACGCCGGCCCCGCGGTCTGGTCCGGCGAGCTGTACCTGGAGATGCACCGCGGCACCTACACCTCGCAGGCCAAGACCAAACAGGGCAACCGCCGCAGCGAACACCTGCTGCGCGAAGCCGAACTGTGGTGCGCCACCGCCGCCATCGCCACCGGCCGCGACTACCCGCACGACGCACTGGACCGGCTGTGGAAGCAGGTGCTGCTGCACCAGTTCCACGACATCCTGCCCGGCTCGTCGATCTCCTGGGTGCACCGCGAAGCCGAAGCCGCCTACGCCCGCATCGCCACCGAACTCGAAGCGATCATCACCGGCGCGCTGCGCGCCCTGGCCGGCGACCTCGCGGGGCCGCTGACCTTCAACGCCGCCCCCCACGGCCGCAACGGCGTCCCCGCCCTCGGCGCCGCTACCGCGAACACTGCCGCCGCGGCGACGGCCACCCGCCACCCCGACGGCAGCACCACCCTCGACAACGGCCTGCTGCGCGTCACCATCGACCACCGCGGGCTGCTGACCTCCGTCTACGACCACGCCGCCGAACGCGAGGCGCTGGCCGGCCCCGCGAACCTGCTGCAGCTGCACGCCGACCACCCCAACGCCTGGGACGCCTGGGACCTCGACGCCTTCTACCGGCACCACACCCGGGACCTCACCGAGCTCGACGAGCTCGACCTCGACAACGGCACCGTCCGCATCCGCCGCCGCTTCGGCGGGTCCACAGTGGAGCAGCGCATCAGCCTCGCCGCCGACGCCCGCCGCGTCGACATCGACACCGACATCGACTGGCACGAAACCGAGAAGCTCCTCAAAGCGGCCTTCCCGCTGGACGTGCACGCCGACCGCTCCGCCGCGGAAACCCAGTTCGGGCACGTCATGCGCCCCACCCACACCAACACCTCGTGGGACGCCGCCAAGTTCGAGATCTGCGCCCACCGGTTCCTGCACGTCACCGAACCCGGCTACGGCCACGCCCTGGTCAACGACGCCACCTACGGGCACGACGTCACCCGCGACACCCGCCCCGGCGGCGGCACGACCACCACCGTGCGCCTGTCCCTGCTGCGCGCGCCCCGCTTCCCGGACCCCGACACCGACCACGGCCGCCACCACCTGCGCTACGCCCTGGTCGTCGGGGCGGACATCGGCGACGCCAGCCGCGAGGGCTACCGCATCAACCTGCCCGAACGCACCATCAACGGCTCGCGGCCCGTCGCGCCCCTGGTGGCCGTGGACAACGACGCCGTCGTCGTCGAAGCGGTCAAGCTCGCCGACGACCGGAGCGGAGACCTCGTGGTCCGCCTCTACGAATCGCGCGGCAGCCGCGCCCGCGCCCGGCTGACCATCTCCTTCCCGGCCACCTCGGTCACCCGCACCGACCTCCTCGAACGGCCGCTCGCCGAACCCGACGCCACCACCGACGCATTCGACCTGCGGCTGCGGCCCTTCGAAATCCGAACCCTGCGCTTCGCCCGCCCCGCCGGGGCATGAGCCTCCCCGGCGACGCACGAACAGGAGCACCAGGCATTGACGGCGGCGGCCCCGCGTTCAGCACGCGGGGCCGCCGGCGGGGTCACGATTCGTGGCCCATGGTGGGTGCCGGCCGCTTGAAGCCGCGGGTGAGCCGGAGCAGCTGCAGGAAGCCGACCGCCACCCAGCTCAGGCCGATGACGAAGGTCAGCGGCGACAGCGACGTCCACAGCCACACGGTCAGCGCCACACCGATCCCAGGGGTGAGCACGTAGCGGAGGAAGTCCGCGCCTCGGCGCCTACCCAGGCCGATCGCGTAGTGCTTGATGACGCTCAGGTTGACGAAGGTGAAGGCGATCAGCGCGCCGAAGCTCACCAGGGCGGCGGCCTGGTCCAGCGACATGACGCAGGCCAGCAGGGACACCGCGCCCACCACCAGGGTCGCCAGGTGCGGGGTCCGGTACCTCGGGTGGATGCGGGCGAAGACGCGCCTGGGCAGCGCGCCGTCACGCCCCATGGAGAACAGGATCCGGGACACCGCGCTTTGCGCCGCCATGGCCGAGGCGAAGCAGGCCGCGACGTAGGCGGCGGTGAAGAACGCCGCCAGGAAGTCGCCGCCGGCGCTGACCATCACCTCGACCGAGGCCGAGTCGGGATCGGTGAAGGTCTGCCAGTCGGGGTGGACCAGGTGGCCCACCCAGGACATGAGGACGAACAGCAGTCCGCAGAAGACCGTGCACAGGATGATCGCTCGCGGAATCGTCTTCTGCGGCTCCCGGGCCTCCTCGGAGAGCGTGGAGATCGCGTCGAAGCCCAGGAACGACAGGCAGAGGATGGCTGATCCGGCGACGACCGCGGTGAGCGAGAAGTCCGCGCTGTAGAACGGCGCCACCAGGTCCGCCGGTTCCGAGCGCCCGGACACGGTCAGGTAGCTCATCGCCAGGAACGTCGCGATGAACACCCCCTGCGCGCCCACCAGCACCATGTTCATGCCGGTCACCAGTTTGATGCCGAGGGTGTTCAGCCCGGTGACGACGGCGATCGCCAGCAGCACCCAGACCCATCCGGGCACTGCCGGGATGGCGATCCCCAGGTAGAGCCCGATGACGATGTAGCTGATCGTGGGCAGGAAGATGTAGTCCAGCAGCAGCGCCCAGCCGGTGAGGAAGCCCGTGGCAGGCCCGAAGGTCTGCTGCGTGTAGGTGTAGGCGGAACCGGCCACGGGATAGGCGCGCACCATGTTCGCGTAGCCCAGCGCGGTGAACGTCATCGCGGCCAAGGTGACGATGAACGCGGTGGGCAGGTGTCCTCGGGTCACGTCGGTCGCGATCCCGTAGGTGGTGAAGGCCGCGAGCGGGACCATGTAGGCCAGCCCGAAGAGGAACAGCGAGGGCAGCCCGAGCACGCGTTTGAGCCCGTGCTCGCCGGCCGGGTGAGCGTCGGCCCGTGCCGTCGCGGGCTGGGCTGCCTCGGCGCGACTGTCGTGCCCGCTCACCGGAGTCCACCCGATGCGACGGCCTTGGAGAGGGTCTGCTCGACCAGCCCGACCAGTTCGCCGATGGCGGCGGCGTCGGCGACCAACGGAGGGGAGAGCTGCAGCAGCGGGTTGCCCTCGGAGTCGACGGCGAGCCGGCACAGCACTCCCGCCTCGGCAGCGGCCGGGGTCAGGTGCTGGTTGACGAACTCGGTGGCGTCGAGGTGTTCCGAGGCCCAGGACTTCGTGGCCTTGTCGGTGACCAGCTCCAGGCTGCGGTGGTATCCGTCGCCGCGGATGTCGCCCACGATCGGGTTCTCGCGGAGCCGTTCGAGTTCGGCGGCGAACGTCGCGCTGGCGGCCTTGACGTTGCCCTGCACGTCCAGCCGGCGCATGATCTCCAGGTTCGCCAGCGCCGCGGCGCAGGCGACCGGGTGCCCGCTGTAGGTGAGCGCGTGGTTGTACATGCCGGCCGGCCCGTCCAGGACGGTCTCGATGACCCGGTCGCCGGCGATCAGACCGCCCAGCGGCACGTAGGCCGAGGCGATTCCCTTGGCGAAGGTGATGATGTCGGGCTGGAAACCGTAGTGGATCGAGCCGAACCACTCGCCGAGCCTGCCGAACCCGGTGATGACCTCGTCGGCGATCAGCAGGATCCCGTGCCGGTCGCAGAGTTCGCGCACGCCCTGGAAGTAGCCCTCGGGCGGGGTGAGGCTCCCGCCGGCGTTCTGCAGCGGCTCCATGATGATGGCGGCGATGGTGTCCGCGCCCTCCTGCAGGATCAGCGATTCGAGCTCCGCCAGCAGGAAAGCGGTGAACTCCGCCTCGGTCTCCTGACCGGGGCGCCGGTATCGCTTGGTGTTGGACACGTGCCGGACGCCGGACATGAGCGGCTCGAACATCTTGCGCACCTGCACCATGCCGTTGAGGGACATGGCGCCGAAGCTGGTGCCGTGGTAGGCGACCCGGCGGGCGATGAACTTCCGGCGAGCGTGCTCGCCCCGGCTGATGTGGTACTGCCGGGCCAGCTTGATCGCGGCCTCGTTGGACTCCGAGCCGCTGGAGGTCAGGAACACCCGGTTCAGGTCGCCGGGGGCGAGATCGGCCAGTTCGGCGGCCAGCTTCGCCGCGGGCGGATGCGCGACGCTCCAGGTGGTCTGGAAGGGGAGTTCGCTCATCTGCCGGGCGACGGCCTCGCCGACCTCGGCTCCGTGCGAGTAGCCCAGCTGGGTGCAGAACAGCCCGGCCAGCCCGTCGAAGTAGCGCTTGCCCGATTCGTCGTAGACGTAGCAGCCCTCGCCGCGGACGAAGATCGGCAGGCTCTCGTTGCGGTACTTCGCCGCCGGGGTGAAGTTCATGACCAGGTGGCGCTTCGCCAGCTCTTCAACGGTGGCGGTCGTGCTCGTCTCCGCGGACATGGTGCTCCCTAAAGTTGTCGGTGTTCGGGGTTCGATGCCTTGCGGTGGCTCGAAAGGGCCGCCCGGTGGTTCTGGGCGCCGGCCACTGGTTCAGGTCAAGGGGCGGGTCGGTGTCCCGCGGTTGCCTTCAGTACTTGATCCATGTGGTTTTCAGGCCGGTGAACTTCTCGATCGCGTGCGCGGACAGGTCGCGTCCGAAGCCGGACTGGCCGAAGCCGCCGAACGGGGTCTGCGAGCTCAACGCGTCAACGGTGTTGACCGAGACGGTTCCCGCGCGCAGCGCGTCGGAGACCCGCAGGGCGCGGGAGAGGTCCGCGGTCCAGACGGAGGCGGCCAGGCCGTAGCGGCTGTCGTTGGCCAGCCGGATCGCGTGCGCTTCGTCGTCGAAGGCGGTCACGCAGAGCACGGGGCCGAAGATCTCCTCGCGCTCGATGCGCGAACCCGGTGCCGCGTCGTCGAAGACCGTTGGCTCCACGAAGCAGTCGCGCCGTCCTCCGCCGGTGACCAGTTCGGCTTCGCGGCTGCCGTCCGCGATGAAGCCGGCGACCCGTTCCGCGTGGGCCGCGTCGACCAGCGGCCCCATCCGGCTCGCGGGGTCGAGCGGGTCGCCGGGTGCGTAGTCGGCGGCCAGCTTCGCGATCCTGGCCACCAGGTCGTCCTTGATCTCGCGGGCGACGAGCAACCGCGAGTTGGCCGAGCACACCTCGCCCTGGTTGAAGAAGATCCCCGCGCACGCGGCTTCGGCCGCCGCGTCCAGGTCGGCGCAGTCGGCGAAGACGAGGTTAGGGCTCTTGCCGCCGCATTCCGGCCACACCTGCTTGAGATTGGATTCCGCCGCGTAGCGCAGGAATTGCTGTCCGACGGCGGTTGATCCGGTGAACGCGATGCAGTCGACGTCGGGGTGCAGGCCCAGCGCGCGGCCGGTGATCTCGCCGTAGCCCGGAACGACGTTGAGCGCCCCGTCGGGCAGCCCGGCTTCGGCGGCCAGCTCCGCGAGCCGCAGCGCCGACAGCGGGGACTGCTCGGCGGGCTTGAGCACCACCGAGTTCCCGGCGGCCAGGGCGGGTGCGAGCTTCCAGGTGGCCATGTCCAGCGGGAAGTTCCACGGCACGACCGCGCCGACGACGCCGAGGGGAACGCGGCGCACCAGGGCCAGATCTCCCGCAGCCGTCGGTGCGATCTCGCCGTAGTCCTTGTCGAGCATCTCGGCGTACCAGCGGAACAGGCCCGCCGCCCCGGGCACGTCGATCTCGTAGGCGTCGGTGACGAGCTTGCCCATGTCCATCGAATCGAGCAGGGCGAGCTCCGCGCGGTGCTCGTCGATCAGGTCGGCCAGGCGCAGCAGTACCTGCTTGCGCTCGGCGGGGCCGGCGGATGACCAGGCGCCGGACTCGAAACACGTGCGGGCGGCGGACACCGCGGCGTCGACGTCGGCGGGGCCGCACTCGGCGACGTCGGCGATGGTGCGGCCGGTGGCGGGGTCGACGGTCGGGAAGGTGCGGCCGTCGAGCGCCGCGGTGAACCGGCCGCCGATGAACGCGGCGGTGCGCGGGGCCAGACCCGCGGCGGCCTCGCGCCACTGCTCGTGGGTGAACGCTGGCATGGCTCTCCTCTTCGCTCAGTAACTTTGAACGCAGATTCAAAACTTCAGCAAAGTCACATGTCAATAGCCAAGTCAGAGATTGAAAAAATTGAACTAGAGCATCAATAATGGTGACGTGACACGGACGAGGACACAGCGGGCACGCCGGGAACAACTCATCGACGCCGCGCTGCGGGCGATCACCGAACGCGGGCGCGTCAACGTCCGCATCCGCGACATCGCCACGGAGGCGGGTGTGTCACCGGGCTCGGTGCTCTACCACTACCCGGAACTGGCGGAGCTGATGTTCGACGTGCATCGCACGGTGACCGACCGCTTCTACCGCCACCGGGCCGACACCGTCGACGCGGCCGGCAGTGCCGAGCTCAAGCTCGCCGCGGCCATCGAGACCGGCCTGCCGTCCGGGAAGGACGACGAGGTCGCCTGCGTGCTCTACGAGATGCATGGGCTCGCCGACCGCAGTTCCGCGCACGCCGCGCTCATGACCAGCCTGTACGACCGCGAGGTCGCGCTCTACGGCACGGTGCTGGAGATCGGCCGTGCGACGGGCCGGTTCACGCTTTCCCGGCCGGTGCGCGAGATCGCCGCGACGCTGGTCGCGCTGGAGGACGGCCTCGGGCTGCACCTGATGAGCAACAACACCTCCGTCGAGCGCAATGCCGCCAAGCACTTGGTCACCGAGTACGCGCGGCAGGCCACCGGCTGCGCGACCACCTCATAGGCGGACGCGGCTCCGCGAGGCAGGATGTCTCCATGAACGAGCCTGCCTTCACCCTCGTGCAGCTGCGCTACTTCGAGGCGGCGGCCCGGCACCTCAGCATGACCGCCGCGTCGAAGGAACTCATGGTGTCCCAGTCGGCCGTGTCGACCGCGATCGCGCAGCTGGAGAAAGAAATGGGCGTGCAGTTCCTGCTGCGCCACCACGCCCGCGGGCTCAGCCTGACCACGGCGGGCGAGGCGTTCTACAAGAGGGTTCTGGACTTCCTCGCCCACGGCGCTGAGCTGGTCGAGGCCGCCCGGCAGTCCGGCACCGAGCTGGTCGGGACGCTGACGGTCGGCTGCTTCGCCACGCTCGCGCCGTTCCGGCTACCCGGCCTGCTGGCCGAGTTCGAGGCCCGGCACCCGCAGGTCCACGTGTCCCTGCGCGAAGGCGCGCACCAGGCGCTCAAATCGGCCCTGCGCTCGGGCGAGACGGAGCTCGCCCTCCTCTACGGCTACGACCTGGACGACGACATCGACCGCCAGGTCGTGGGAACCGCGACCCCGTACGCCCTCGTGTCCGAGGACCACCGGCTCGCGCAACGGAAGAACCGCAAGGTGTCGCTCCAGGACCTCGCCGACGAGCCCATGGTGCTGCTCGACCTGCCGCACAGTCGTGAGTACCTGCAGTCGATCCTCAGCAACGCAGGCGTGGAACCCCGGGTCCGCCACCGCACGACCGGCTACGAGACCGTCCGTGCTTTCGTCGCGCACGGTCACGGCTTCGCGCTGCTCAACCAGTGCCCGCCGGCCGAAACCACCTACTCGGGGGCGCGAGCCGTGCCGCTCACCCTGACCGACGACGTCCCGTCGCTGGAAATCGTCGTCGCCTCGATGCGCGGGGTCCGCCTCACCCGGCGGGCACAGGAGTTCCGGGAGTTGTGCCGCACCCTCTACGAGCGCTGATCGTTTTGCGGCCGGGGAGGCGATCGCCTCCCCGGCCGCAAAACGGTCGAACGGGTCAGCCTCCGTGACTGAGGTAGCGGTGCTGGGTCGCGATGTGGTCGGCCACGAACTTGGCGTCGTGCCACACCCCCCAGATGAAGCTCGAGCCACGGCGCGCCAGCCAGGGCAGTCCCAGGAAGTACACGCCGGGCTCGGAAGACACGCCGCGACGGTGCTTCGGCTTGCCGTTCTCGTCGAACGCGTCGACCTGCAGCCAGCCGTAGTCGACGGCGAAGCCGGTCGCCCAGACGATCGACTGGACTCCGGCGGCGGCGAGGTCGAGCTCGAGGATCGGGGTGGTCACGCAGGCGGGATCCGGCCCCAGCGTGCGGGCATCCGGTTCCTCCGGAAGGTCGAGACCGTTGCGCGCGACATACGCGTCGGCTTCGTCGAGCAGCGCGAGGTAGTTCGCGTCGCCCTTGGCGATGTTGGCCCCGAGGTCCGGCGCGAAGCGGAGGATCCCGTCGTCGAACGAGCCGGTCATGCCGACGAGGTCGATCCCGAGTCCGGCGAGGGCGCGGAAGTCCACCGTGTGCCCGCCGCGGGCTCCGCTGACCGCGATGGTGACGTGTTCGGCCCCCGACGGCGGAGTCTCGGCGTCCCACTTGCCGAGCACGCCGAGCCACCAGCAGAAGTCGCGTCCGCGGTACTGGCGCGGAGGACGGTCGTGGGGGCCGACGGACAGGTACACGGGCCGCCCCGACCGGCGGAGCTCTTCGGCGATCTGCACTCCCGACGAACCGGCTCCGACCACCAGCACGGCGCCGTCGGGCAGCTGCTCCGGATTCCGGTAGGAACTGGAGTGGATCTGCAGGGGGCCGGCTTCTCGGGGCACGATCGGTGGGATCACGGGCCGCTGGAACGGCCCGGTCGCCGCGACGACGAAGCGGGCGTCGATGGTTCCGTCCGAAGTCTCCACGCGAAAACCGGGCCGTCCCTCGAGCCTCCGGACGGACGTCACCTCGACCCCGGTCCGGATCGGCGCGGCGATCTTCTCCGCGTACGCCTCGAAGTAGGCCGCGACCTGGTCCTTGGAAGCGAAAGCGCCGGGCGCCAGGTCGACGAACTCCAGGCCGGGGAAGCGGTCGTGCCACGCGGGCCCGTTCGCGACGAGCGAGTCCCACCGCTCCGAACGCCAGCGCTCGGCGATGCGGTCGCGTTCCAGCACGAGGTGCTGCACGCCGCAGTCACTCAGGTGTTCGCTCATCGCCAGGCCGGCCTGGCCCCCACCCACGACGAGGGCCTCCACCTCTTGGATCGACATCCAGACCTCCACTCCGGACCGGCGGGCGGACCGCGCTGGTCCGCCTCCATGCCTCTGTGCGTCTCAACCGGATCCTCGCCGCCGGGCAGTTCCCGTGTCCAACAGATGTTTTTGGTACACGAGATCTGTTTTTCCGATCCATGACACGGACGCCGTGGATCGATATTTTCGATTCATTGGTACTGAAACATCTACTAGACAGAAAGCGCGTGGCGAGGTCAGGCTGTGGCGATGGCGCCGCCGATCCGTCCGACAACCGCCGCCGGGAAAGGCCACGAAGTGACTGTTCATCGCCGCATCCGCCCGTTCAACACGCGCGACACCTACCCCGAGCAGAACCTCGACAACGACCTCTGCCAGGCCGTCGTCGCCAACGGCACCGTCTACGTCCGCGGCCAGATCGGGCAGGACCTCGACACCAGCGAGTCCGTCGGGATCGGCGACGCCGCCGCGCAGGCCGAGCAGGCGATGGCGAACATCAAGATGCTGCTCGAGGAAGCCGGCAGCCGGATGGAGCACCTGGTCAAGCTCACCATCTACCTGATCGACCCGCGCTACCGCGAGGCCGTCTACCGCACCGTCGGGCGCTGGACCAAGGGCGTGCACCCGATCTCGACCGGCCTGGTGGTGTCCGCGCTCGCCCGGCCCGAGTGGCTGTGCGAGATCGACGCCATCGCCGTGATCCCGGAGGAGGAGAAGTGACCCTGTCGATCGTCGCCCGCGACACTTCCGGCGGCACCGTGCGGTTCGGTGTCGCGGCCAGCTCATCCAGCCCTGCCGTCGTCGCCCGCGTCGCGCACCTGCGCCCGGGCGTCGGCGCCGCGGCCTCGCAGAACATCACCGACCCGCGGCTCGGCGGCCACCTGCTCGACGGGCTCGCCGAGCACGGCGACGCCGAGCGGGCGCTCGCCGGGGTCACCGCCGCCGCGGACAACATCGAGTACCGGCAGCTCACCGTGCTCGGCCCGACCGGCCCGGGCTTCGCCTACAGCGGGTCCCGGACGCTGGGCAAGCACGGTGCCGTCGCCGCGGACGGTGTCGTGGCGGCGGGCAACATGCTGGCCGGCAACCACATCCCACAGGCCATCGTGGACGCGTTCACCTCCGCCACCGGCGAGCTGGAGCAGCGGCTCGTCATCGCGTTGCAGGCCGGCCTCGACGCCGGCGGCGAGGAGGGCCCGGTCCACTCCGCCGGCGTCGCCGTGGTGTCCGATGTGGACTGGCCGGTCACCGACCTCCGAGTGGACTGGGCGGACGACCCCGTCGACCGGCTCGCCGAGTTGCTCGACGTGTGGCTCCCGCAGCGCGACGACTACGTCACCCGCGGGCTCAACCCCGCATCGGCCCCGTCCTACGGCGTGCCAGGAGACGAGTGATGACGGCACTGAAAAAAGCGGCCCGCGCCGAGGTCGACCGGCACTCCGGCGAGCTGATCCGCCTGTCGGAACGGCTGCACGCCGACCCCGAGACGGCGTGGGAGGAGCACCGCGCCGCCGCCGCGGTGCCGGAGCTGCTCGACCGCGGCGGGTTCGCCGTCACGTCCAGCTACCTCGGCCTGGACACGGCGTTCCACGCGAGCTTCGGCACCGGTCCAACGCGGATCGCGCTGTGCGCCGAGTACGACGCGCTGCCCGGCCTCGGTCACGCGTGCGGCCACAACCTCATCGCGGCCAGTTCCATCGGCGCCGCACTGGGGCTGGCCGCAGTCGCCGACGACGCCGGGGTGACCGTCGAGGTCTACGGCACCCCGGCCGAGGAGGGCGGCGGCGGGAAGATCGAGCTGCTCGACCGCGGCGCTTTCGCGGACGTGGACCTCGCGATGATGGTGCACCCGGCACCCGTCGACGTCGCCGAGGCCCGGCCGTTCGCCGTCAGCCACTCGAAGATCTCCTACACCGGCAAGTCCGCGCACGCCGCCGCCTACCCCGAGGCCGGGATCAACGCCGCCGACGCGTTCACCGTCGCCCAGGTCGCCATCGGCCTGCTCCGCCAGCAAATCCCCGCCTCGGCGCGGGTGCACGGCGTCGTGACGCACGCCGGCGACGCGCCGAACGCGATCCCCGAGCACGCCAGCGGCCGCTGGTACGTGCGTGCCGAGACGCTCGCGGAACTGGCCGAGCTGGAGCCGCGTGTGTTCCGCGCGTTCGAAGCCGGCGCGCTGGCCACCGGCTGCGAGCTGACCGTGGAACCGGAAAGCAAGCCGTACGCCGAGTTCCGCGCCGACGAGGCGGCACTGGCGGCCTACCGTGCCAACGCACTCGAGCTCGGCCGCGAGTTCGCTCCGGACGGCACGGCATCCCGCATGAACCGCGCCTCCACCGACATGGGCAACGTCTCGCAGGTCGTGCCCGCCATCCACCCCTACATCGGCATCGGGTCCCTGCCGGCGATCAACCACCAGCGCGAGTTCGCCGCGCACTGCGTCGGCGGCACCGCGCAACGAGCCCTGCTCGACGGCGCGATCGCACTGGCGTGGACCGGAGTGGACCGAGCAGTGGCGCCGTGACCGCCCGCTCCTCGGCCCGCATCCGCAGCACGCTCACGTTCTGAATCCGTACCTTTTCCGGGAAGGACAACGATGTCCCACGCCCCGACGCGCACCGAGCACGACATGCTCGGCGAGATCAGCGTGCCCGCGGACGCCTACTACGGCGCCCACACCGCACGCGCCCTCGTCAACTTCCCCATCACGCGGGAGACCCTCGCCGACCGCCCGCATCTGGTCGTGGCACTGGCCGCGGTCAAGCAGGCCGCGGCCAACGCCAACGCGGAGGTCGGCGCCCTCGACCGCGCCAGGGCCGACGCCATCGCGAAGGCCTGCGCCGAGATCAGCAACGGCGGGCTGCACGACCAGTTCGTCGTCGACCTGATCCAAGGCGGCGCCGGGACCTCGACGAACATGAACGCCAACGAGGTCATCGCCAACCGGGCACTGGAACTGCTCGGCCACGACCGCGGAGATCACTCCGCGCTCCACCCGCTCGATCACGTCAACCTGGGCCAGAGCACCAACGACGTCTACCCCACGGCGGTCAAGCTCGCGCTCGACAGCCACCTCGCCGAGCTGCTCGCGGCGCTCGCCGGGCTGCGGGAAGCGTTCGCCGCCAAGGCGGTCGAGTTCGCCGACATCCTCAAGATGGGCCGCACCCAGCTGCAGGACGCGGTCCCGATGACGCTCGGCCAGGAATTCGGCGCGTTCGCCGCCACGCTCGGTGAGGACGAGCAGCGCCTCGCCGAGGCCCGGCTGTTGCTGCACGAGCTCAACCTCGGCGGCACGGCGATCGGCACCGGGCTCAACGCCCGCCCCGGCTACCGCGAGCTCGCCGTGGCGCACCTGCGCGAGCTGACCGGTATCCCGACGCTCGTCTCCGCCCCCGATCTCATCGAGGCCACCCAGGACGTCGGCGTGTTCGTCCAGCTGTCCGGCGTCCTGAAACGGGTCGCGGTCAAGCTCTCGAAGATCTGCAACGACCTGAGACTTCTCTCGTCGGGACCACAGGCCGGGCTCGGCGAGATCACCCTGCCCGCCCGGCAGGCCGGATCGTCGATCATGCCCGGCAAGGTCAACCCGGTCATCCCCGAGGTCGTCAACCAGGTCGCATTCGAGATCGTCGGCAACGACGTCACGATCACCCTTGCCGCGGAAGGCGGACAACTGCAGCTCAACGCGTTCGAACCGATCATCGCGCGGGCCCTGACCGCCGGCCTCGACCACTTCACCGCCGCGATCCGCGTGCTCACCGAGCACTGCGTACGCGGCATCACCGCCCGCCGTGAGCATCTGGCGGGCATCGTCGCCACCTCCGCAGGCCTGGTGACCGCGCTGAGTCCCGCGCTCGGCTACGAAACCGCGTGCACCATCGCGCTGGAGGCGCACCGCACCGGCCGGCCCGCGCTGGAGCTGGTGCGGGAACGGCATCTGCTGACCGACGAGCAACTCGGCGCGCTGACCACGCCACAGGCCCTCACCGGCGGCCCCGTCGGCTGACCGTCCCCGGGCTGCGGTGAAGTTGCCGTTTCAGCCTTGTCAGGTTCGCGTTTCGGCCCGGCTCAGCGGCTCTGCATAGATCCTCTCGATGCATTGCTTTGGTTATTACTTCTTGTGAGATGCCACGGACCGCTCCTAGCGTCATCACGAAATCCGGTCCAAGGAGGCCGCCCATGACCACACGTGAATCCGCCCCGGCCAGGGAGCTCACCGAGACGATCGCCGATCCCGCGACGCTGCGCCGGAGCGTCGCCGCGGGCGCGGTCGGCGTCTTCGTGCACTGGTTCGACTGGGCCGCGTACGCCTATCTCGCGAGCACCATCGCCTCGGTCTTCTTCCCCGCCGGCAACGCCACCGCCGGCCTCCTCGCCGTGTTCGGGGTTTTCGCGGTGTCGTTCGGGATCCGTCCCGTCGGAGCGCTGGTGTTCGGACCGCTCGGAGACCGGATCGGCCGCAAGCGCACGCTGTCGATCGTCATCTTCGTGATGTCCGGCGCCACGCTCGCCATCGGCCTGCTGCCGGACTACTCGACGATCGGGATCGCGGCCCCGCTGCTGCTGGTCTTCCTGCGGCTGCTGCAAGGCTTCGCCGCGGGCGGCGAGTTCGGCAGCGCCGCGAGCTTCCTCGCCGAGTTCGCGCCGCGCCGCCGCCGCGGGTTCGGCGTCAGCTGGCTCGAAGTCGGCTCGCTGCTGGGGTTCCTCGCCGGGTCGTTCGTGTTCCTCCTGCTGTCGGTCGGCCTCTCGGACGCGCAGCTCACCTCGTGGGGCTGGCGCATCCCGTTCCTCATCGCCGCGCCGCTGGGCATCGTCGGTTTCGTCGTCCGCAACAAGATCGAGGACACCCCCGAGTACCGCACCCTCGAAGCGACCGACAACGTGCCCCGCAGCCCCGTGCGGGAACTCTTCCGCAACAACAAGAAGCAGCTGCTCCAGGCCGCCGGCCTGATGACGATGATGCACGTGCCGTTCTACGCCGTGCTCACCTACCTGGTCACCTACGAGACCGACTACCTGGGCCACTCCGCCGGCAACGCCGCGCTGCTGTCCACGGTCATCTCCCTCGTCGGACTGGTCCTCGTCCCGGCGTTCGGCCGCCTGTCCGACCGCGTCGGCAGGCGACCGGTCCTGCTCGGCGCGGGCATCGCGCTGTTCGTCCTCGCGACCCCGGCCTACCTGCTGATGCGCACCGGCCTCGCCGGAACGTGGATCGGCGGGCTCGCACTCGGCGTCGTGCTCTCCGCGATCCTGGGCACGTACGCGGTGTGGTCCGCCGAGATCTTCCCGACCCGCACCCGCCAGGGCGGCCTGTCCATCGCCTACAACCTCACCGCCGCCCTGTTCGCCGGCACCGTGCCCTACCTGATGACGGTCCTGATCTCGGCCACCGGCAGCACGCTGGTGCCCGGCCCGTACCTCATGGTCGCCGCCGTGATCGGGCTGATCGCGGCCTTCTCCATGCGCGAAACCGCGGGGAATCCGTTGCTGCAGGAAGAGGACCTCGCCGGGGAGCACACCGAAGCCTGAACCAGAGTCCCGATGCCGGCGGAACGCGAAGACACGAACCCGACCGGCCGGCACATCACGGAGAACCGGCTGCACCTGAGCAGGTGCAGCCGGTTCTCCGTGATCAGCCCAGCAGGCGCTGCCAGGTCCGCTGGTCCAGCACACCCGTGGCCGCCAGGCCGCTGGACGCCTGGAACTCCCGCACCACCGCGACCATCCGGTCGCCGAAACGCGCATCCGCCGCCACGTACCGGCCACGAGACGTCAGCAAGACCTGCGCCGCCCGCACCGCATCACCACCGGCACCCTGGCCCAGCACCGGCGTCAGCCCGGCCCAGGCCGAACCGCCGAACAAACCCGGCTCCGGCAACCGCGTCGCATAGCAGGACACGCCCGCCGCGCCGCCGGCCGCGACGACCCCGCCGGCCGCGGCCTGCGTCTGCGGACCGAACACACCGTCCACCGGCACCGAAACACCTTGCGCCCGCAGCAGGAGCTGCAACGCCGTCACCGACGGGCCCGCCGCCTCCGGGCGCAGCAGCGGCCACACCGCCGGCTGCACCACGGCCCGGCCCGCGGCCGCGCCGACGGCCTCGCGCAGCTCCGGCAACCGTCCATACAGGACATCACCGGGGCATTCGGTGGCCATGAAGTCGCGGTGCCCGTAGATCTCGCCGGGCTCGATGCCGTACTGCGACACCATGTAGGTGCACAACAGCACCAGCGAATCCCACAGGTCTTCCGGCACGTCGGTGTCGATGTAGGTGCCCTCGTTCTCGATGCCCAGCGACACCGGGTTCTCCGCACCGGCGTGCGCACCCTGCACGTGCTGATCGCCGGCGGTCAGCACCTCCAGGCTCTGGTGGCGGCCCTCCATCAGCCAGCCGCCGCGGGAGTTGGTGAAGTTCTGCCCGGTGTCCTTCCACCCGTTGGAATCCATGTGGAAGTCCTGGATCTGCCGGGCCAGCGCGAACGCCGCCTCCTGCGAGGTGTCGTCGACGTTGGGCGAGGCGGTGTGGTGCACGACGATCTTGACCGGCTTGCTGTCGAGCACGTCCACCGGCGAACTGGGCTCCCGCGCCTGCCAATCCGCCGTCGACGCGATCTCCGGCGCGGCCGCCCGCCGCGACCCGCCGGCGGCCACCGCCGGCAACCCGCACACGCCGACCGCCGTCGCCGCCAGCCCACCGGCTAACAGCACCCGACGGGCCATCCGAACATCGCGCAACGCCATAGCCACTCCCCAAACCGGACGAACATCATGATCAGGGCCGAGCCCGGAGCCCCGAACGGTACGCAGCGGTAACCGGAGCGGGGAATTCTTGGCGACAACCCGCCAACAACCGGTCAAGAAGCCACCACGCCGTCCCCGGATGACAAGATCACCCGCGTCGAACGCGTCACAACCGAACCGCCGCCGCGTCCCTGTCTGTGACCGACGAACACCGCGGACAACGGGAGTGCGCAAGATGGACCGGTTCGTCACGTTCCTGCGCCGCCAGCTCGACATCGACCTCGAGCTGCTGCGCGTGGCCAGGCAAGACGCTGAAACCGGCGCCGCCCACGCCTGCCTGATCACCCCCATCCGGGGATTCCGGGAATGCGAGCTGAAGTCCCGCCTGCTTTCCACCCACCACCACTGCGGCACCGGCGGCGGCCCCTGCGACGAACTGGGGGAGAGCTACCCGCCCGAGGACGAACGCGGCTGCCCCACGCGGGCGCTCCTCGGCCTGCCCTACGCCGACCGCCCCGGCTACATCGCCCGCTGGCGCCCCTGAGCCCGCCGGTCCAGGGGCGCCGGGAGGCGCGGCGTCAGGCATCGGGGGTCTGGACCCGGAAAAGGGGCGGGCACGGTTGTCCTACCGGCGGGTGGCGGAGGTGTTCGAGCAGACCACGGCGAAGCTGCCGGCCTTCTCCGGGCACACCTTCGGTGGCCTCGCTGCCGCCGAAGGTGTCCCCGCCGAGGCGATCGCGCGCAAGGCGGAGCTGTTTCCTACCTTTCCGAGCAGGTTCCGGAAGCAAACGGGCAGATTTGTACCTGTACCGGCTTTCTCATCCTGCCTCGGCGATACCATCATTTCCGATGAATAATTGAGCGACATTTGTTGCTGTCGTCAATATTCACGCGACCAGTTAAATTTTCAATAAAGGATCACTGTGAAACTAGCCGCGCCCGCGCTCGAACTTCAACGGTTGGGTTACGCTCGATACGAGCTGGCGTCAAAACTAGAGATCTCCATGGCAGATGAGCGGCTTCGTCGCTTGACCGTGGAGTTCGGGCAGCTGCCATGTGATCCGCACTCGCGAAACGAGGGCCGTTTTCGCCGCTTCGGCCGAGGGGTGTTGCTGCCGTGGAATGGTGAGTTTCACTGGATGCCCGAAACTCTCGTGAACATGCCGGACGGCACGACTTGCAGCGTCAACCACTACCAGCAGGGAATGCACAATCCGGAATTCCTCGGCCTGGTGCGGAACATGCCGGGACTCACGGAGTCGATAAGGCGGAATTCCCTGTTGACCGAACTGATCAAATTCGACTTCTCGCAAACGACGTGGAGTGAGGTCGAGCTCTGCTGGCCGATCCATGTCGGCGTCCACCTGATCAGGTTGTCGGTAGACAGCCCCGGCGGCCGCGCGGTCGCAACCCCCGACATGCTGCACCAGGACGGAGAACCCTACGCGTTCGCGCATTTGATCTACCGGCGTGACGCGGAAGGCGGCGAGAACGTCATAGCCACTCCAGCCTGCGCCGGCAGTTCCCCGGACGATGTCGCACCGGAAAGCGTGCTGGACCGGTTCACGCTCTGCCACCCGCTGGACTCCTATGGGGTCAAGGACGACCTGGTCAGCCATTACGTCGCGCCTGTCACCGTCGCTGCCGGCGCTGAGACAGCCGAGCGAGCGGTGCTGTTGATCGACTTCACCCCGATGACGCAGCGAGCATGACGAAGCCGCTTGCACTTGCTTCTTTGGTCATTGTCACTGCTGTCTGGGGCGGGACATTCGTCGTCGTCAAGGACGTGACACAGCAAGCACCGCCGATGGATTTCCTGGCTGTGCGGTTCCTCGTCGCGGCCGGTGCGCTGGCGTTGTGGAGTCCCGGCCGGTTGCTGGTGCTGAACCGAAAGCAGTGGGGGCACGGTGTCCTGATGGGGCTCTTGCTGGGCATCGCCTACATCGGGCAGACCTTCGGCCAGCAATACACGTCGGCGTCCATGTCGGGATTCATCACCGGGATGTCCGTGGTGTTCACACCCATGATCGCTGGATTGCTCTTGCGGCACCGGATCGGATTGGCGACCTGGGGTGCGGTGGGGATTGCCACGGTGGGCTTGGGAATCCTGTCGCTGCGTGGGTTCACGGTCGGTCTCACCCTAATGCACCGGCGAGTTCATCCTGACCAGCGCGGCGCGGTCTCGACAAGACCGCGCCGCGCTGGTCACCGAGTTGGCCGGTCTGGCCTCGTGCTACCTGGTCACCACGGCACGGCATCCGTCCGCGTGGTCCGGTTCGGCATGAATCGGTTGGTCACTCGGCCGACCGATACGCCCCGGCGTGGGCGTTTCGGTAGCTTTCGCGCAGGCAAAATCCAGGGTCTACATCCACCCACTGCGGCGGAACCGCAGCGAAGCTCCAGCATCCTGATCAAGGCCCTCGACAGGAACCCGGGGGCTAACGCCAATTTTCGTCTCGATGTTCCTCAACCCCCGAATCGGCACTCAGGACCTCGACGGTTCCCGCGGCGCCGTCCACCCGCACCCGATCACCGCTGCGCAGCCGCGTCGTGGCGTTGCCGCAGCCCACCACGGCGGGAATCCCCAGCTCCCGGGCCACGATAGCGGCATGCGACAGCGGCGCACCCACGTCCGTCACCACCGCCGCGGCCCGCGGGAACAACGGTGTCCATCCCACGTTCGTCACCGTCGTCACCAGGACCTCGCCCGGCCGCAACGAATCGCCCTCGTCGACCGAGGTCAGCACCCGCGCCGTGCCCTCGACGACACCGGCCGCGCCGGCGAAACCGCGCACCGAATGCGACACCGGCGCCAACGCCACCGACTCGTCGAACACGTCCATCCGCCGATCCGGCAGGGCCGACCACCGCACCGGATCGAAATGTTCCCGGACCAACGTCGGGTACGGCCCCAACGCCGCATACGCCCGGTAGGTCTGCCGCCGGTCCGCAACCGCCCCCAACGGCTCCCGCGAACCGCCCAGCACCGCCAGGACCTCCTCGATCCGCAAGAAGAACAGGTCGTCGCCGCACCCGGTCAGCTCGCCGGCGCGCAACACGAAGGCCCGCAGCACCCAGAACGCCCGGATCAACTCCGAACGCGCCGCCTCCCGGCCCCGAGCGGCCCGCGCGGCCCCGGCGATCCGGCGCCGCAACCGCCGCTCCTTGCCCGGGTGGCGTGATCGCAGCCGCTCCCACGCCGCATCCCGCGTGCGTTGCTGCCGCGCCAGCAACTCCGCCGGATCCGCCGCCGACCGCAACCCCGCCAGCTGCCGGTCGATCCACTCCGGATCCTCGGCGGGCCGGGGCGCGGACACCTCGAACTCGTCCGGGCACCGGTGCCCCCACGACCGCGCGAACGTGTCCCGGTCGATCTCCCCGCGCGCCAGCTCACCCAGCCCCATCACCGGCCCCAGGCTCGCCAGCGCGTCGCCGCCGGCGCTGAGCCCGGTCAGCAACGCGTTCGCGTCCGCCTCGCCGACCAGCTTCAGCAGCCGCGGCCGAATCCGCACCAGACCCGCGCCGTCCAACCGCGCCCCGGCCGCCAGCATCCGGCTGGAATCCCGCAGCAACGGCTCCACATCCGAACGCCACAACGCCCGCAACTCCCCGGCGTCACCGGCCGCGGCGATCCGCTCGTGCAACCGCGCGCACCGATCCGGCGAGGACGCCAGCAGTTCCGGCAGCCGCCGCTGGTACGCCGCGACGCGACGCCGGAACGGCAACGCGCTCGCCAGCGCCGACCGCACCACCCGCCACCGCGACATCGGCAGCGCCGGAACCGCAACATCCGCGGGGATGCGCCCGAACGCCTGCTCGCTGGCGGCGCGCACCAGCGAACCCAGCCCCAGCGCGTTGCCCACCGCGAACGTCAAGCTCAGGTTCAGGTAGAAGCGGCCGCCGATGTTGCCCGACAGCCGGTGCGGCCCGACCCGCGACAGCGCCATCGTCTCCGACATGAAGATCTCCACCAGCGACCACGTGCACGGCGTCATCACGCTCGGGATCGCCTCACCGAGATTCGCGCACGTCCACAGGTAATCCCCGCCGAGGCTGTCGTTCCACGTCTCCACCGGCCGGTCCCGCAGCCCCGTGATCGGCCGCGCCTGCACCACCCAGAACCGGCCGTCCCGGGCAGCCCACTCCACGTCCATCGGCCGCCCGTACAGCTCCTCGATCCGCACCCCCAGCGCCGCCAGCTCGCCGGCCTCGGCGGGGGAGAGGACCGGGACACCCCGGCGCCCCTCCGGCACCGGTTCTTCCCTGGTGCCCTCGGCGGTGCGCACCGTCATCACCGCCTTGTCGCCGACGATCTGCTCTCGCACCCGGCCGTCGCGCGCCACCACGTAGGTGTCGGGCGTGACCTGGCCGCCCACGATCGACTCGCCCAGCCCCCATGCGGCGTTCACCAGGACGTCCTCACCGGCCCCGGTCACCGGGTCCCGGGTGAACAACACCCCGGCGGCCTCCGCGGGCACCAGGTCCTGCACCACGACCGCCAGCGCCACCTCGTCGGCGGCCACCCCGTTGCGCAGCCGGTAGTCGATGGCCCGCGCGGTCCACAACGACGCCCAGCAGCGCCGCACGGCATCCAGCACCGCAGCCTCGCCGCGGATGTTGAGGTACGTGTCCTGCTGACCCGCGAACGACATCTCCGGGAGGTCCTCGGCGGTCGCCGACGACCGCACCGCCACCGGAACGTCCTCGCCCATCCCGGCATACGCCGCCCCGACCGCCTCCGCGATCTCCGCGGGCACCGGCGACTCGGCGAACCACTGCTGGATCTTCTCCGACGCCGCCTGCGCGGTCTCCGGCCGGTCCGGATCGACCTCCGCCACCGCCGTCAGGATCCGCTCCTGCAAACCCGCGGTGGCCGCGAAATCCCGGTACGCCACCGTCGTGACGTCGAACCCCGGCGGCACCGGCAACCCCGCGCCCGCCAGCCGCGCCAGCGAGGCACCCTTGCCACCGACCAGCGCCAAGTCCGCGTCGGCGGCATCCAACGGCACTACAACAGACAACGGAACACCCCTCATTCCCCAGCACCCAACAGGGCCTGGTACTTCGCTTCCGCATTGCTCAAGGACTCGTCCAGGTACGACACCGTGGCCGCCGCGAGGCCCCGGGCATCCTCCGAAGTGGACTCCGGCCCGGCCGCCAGCGCCCGGCACGCCGTCTCGGCGAGCAACTGCGCACGCGTCTCGTCGGAGACCGCGAACTCCGCCGGAACCAGCGGCGGCGCCAGGAAGAACCCGAGGAACACCGAGCTGACCAGCTGCACCAGCTCGGCCAGTCCCAAATCGGTGCGGATCAGGCCCCGCTCGTGCAGCACCTCCAGGTACCGCACGAAATCGCTGCGCAACGCGTCCCCGGCCTGGGCCGCCTTCTCGGTGCGGGCCAGCTTGCCGATCACGTCCATGTCCCGCGTCAGCACGGCCATGAGCAGGGGATGCCGCTGGTAGACCAGCGCCGTGTGCAGCAGCAGGTCGTGCAGCGACGGCTGCTGCGGCGACTCGACCACCCGCCGCCGGACTTCGGTCAGCAGCCCGACCCGTTCCCGCCGCAGCAGGACCAGGAACAGCCGCTCCCGGTTCTTCCAGTGCAGGTGGATCGTCCCCTTCGAGACCCCGGCCAACCGGGCGACATCGTCCAAAGTGGTTTTGTCGTAACCCCAGCGCAGGATCAACTCGGCAGCGGCATCCAGAATCCGCTGCCCGCGCTGCCGGCGTTCGAGGGAACGATCCCGAGCACCATCCGCCACCCAAGCCTCCACGATGTTCTACGCATGCTTGACCGGATTTACTCATCCGGTCATGAGTGCACAAGCTACGCCTGCCACGCGGAGGTGACAAGCAGCAGGGGGCGGCTATTTACGCGCTCTTGATGCCCATTCGGGCGGCAGCGTCGAGCCGGCCGGGCTTCGTGGATCGGCAAGCTGGCACCGTTGGCGCGACCAGCAGGGCGCACCGCGACCGGCCGAACCGGGCCCGCGGTAGCGCCGTCGTGGCGGTCAGGGCCTGGTTCGGGGGGTTCCGGTCAGGTCGGCGTGGATCAGGTCCGCCGTGTTCCTCACCTGCGGGATCACCTCGTGCTGCATGGCCTCCGCGGTCTGGCGGCCGCTGTGCAGCGAGACGCTCACCGCCGCCGTGACGCGGCCGTCCTGATCGGCGACCGGGGCGGCCGCGCCGCGGAGTTCGTCGTCGAGCTCGCTGTCGGCCAGCGCCCAGCCCTGGTCACGGATCTCGGCCAGGCGATCGCGGAACACCCGCTCGGACGTGGTGCCCGCGGCCCGGTCCAGCGTCGTCTCGGCGAGGGCCTTATCCAGCGCCGCGGGCGGCAGGTTGGCGAGCAGGACCCGCCCGGCGGCGGTCGCGGGCGCGGGGAAGCGGGTGCCGAGGTTGATCCGGACCGCGGTCAGCCGCGGGCACATCGCTATCGCGACGTAGAGGATCTCCGCGCCGTCGAGCACCGCGAGCCCGGCGGTCTCGCCGAGCCGGCCGGACAGCGTTTCCAGGTGCGGCCGGGCGATGTCGCGCAGCGGCATGCTGGAGAGGTAGCTGTAGCCGAGTTGCAGCACCTTGGGGGCCAGCCGGAACGTGCGGGCGTCCTCGGAGGTGAGGAAGCCGAGGTCGCGCAGGGTCAGCATCAGCCGCCGGGTCGTGGCGCGGCTCAGCCCCGTCAGCTCGCCGGCCTCGGTGAAGTTCAGCTCGGGGCGAGCGGCGGTGAAGGCCTGCAGGACGGCCATGCCCCGTTCCACGGCGGTGACGAAGTACGGTGCCGCCTGGTCCTGCTCGTCCACCACTACCTCCGGCGCGGGCGCATCGTGTGCAATCTGCACGCTCAGCGTACCGCTTCGAGGATTCGGCCGAGTCGCAGCTCGACGATCTTGCGCAGCTCCGCGCGGGCCGTCCGCAGTTCGTCCGCCTCGTCCTGGCGCAGCCGGCGGACGAGGTCGTCCCGGATCCCGGCGGCGGACAGCCCGGTCGCGTAGACCAGGTAGACATAGCCGAACCGCTCCCGGTACCGCCGGTTCAGCTCGGCGAACTCCTCGCGGACCGCGGCGTCCCCACCGAGCACCCCCGACTGCTCCCGGCGCGACCAGCGACCGGTCACCCGGTCCTCGCCGGGGTCGACCCCGATCGGATCGTGCCGGGAGATCACCTCCACCAGCTCGGCATCGGGCATCCCGTCGAGCAGACCCGTGCCCGCCACGATCAGCGCCGATTCGGACGGAAAAGGGCGCAGCGCAGCCAAATCCCGCGACCAGCGCGCCGACGGGCAGCACGCGCCCAGCGCATCACGGGCCGCATCGGCCGACAACGCGTTGAGGATCGCGATGCCGCTCACCGCTCGTTCGCCGATCGCACGCCGGCGAGCGTCTCCCGGCACAGCCGGGTGGCCTCGTCCGAGGTGAGCCAGCGCGGGTAGCTGGTGATCCGCTCCACCGCCGAGTCCAACGCGGCGCGCACCGCCCGGACTTCCTCGCTGGTGAGCTCCTCGCCCAGCGACCTTCCGAGTTCCTGGGCCATCGCGTCGGTGCTGAGGCCGTCCCAGACCCAGCGCATCCGGGAACCAATGACCGACGGGTCGACGCAGGCCGAGACCGGCGGGAACGCATCCGTTCCCTGGCGCAGGCAGGACAGCACGTCACCGGGCATGTGCCGGAGGAACGCGTACTCGCCGACCAGCGGCTTCAGCGGCGGGATCGGCAGCCCCATCTCGGCGGCCACGAGGTCGGCCAGCGGCTTGAGCCGGTCCAGCCGGATGCCGGTGTCCACGCCGTAGAGGAACTCGAGGCTGGTGACCACCTCCTCCAGCGGCGCGAACCCGGCACGGTAGGAGACCCCGGCGACCGAGACGTCCGGGGACGCCCCGGCGGTGGCGGCGGCGATCGCCCCGGCCGTGGCCAGCCCGAAGTCGTCGTGCACGTGCATCGTCACCGGGACGTCGCGCACCAGGGCAGCGCGGTAGCGGGTGATGAACACCTTCATGGCCTCCGGCGCGAGGCTGCTGGTGGAGTCCATCAGGTCGATCCGCCGCGCGCCGAGCGCGATCGCGACGTTGGACACCTCCACGAGGCTGTCCCAGTCGCGCCTGCCCACGTGCGCGAGCGTGATCGTGACGTCCACCCCCAGCTCGCGGGCCAGCTCGAAGAAGTCGGCGAGCTCCTCCAACTGGTGCTTCTGCGCCTCCTTCGACGGCGCCTGCACGATGCCCGGCGCCAGCACGCGAACGCCGAGATCGGCCAGCAGCCGGGCCGTCTCAAGGGCCGTCACCGGCTGCCGGTTCACCCCGTCCGACAGCAGCGTGTCCGCGTAGACGTTGAGCCGGAACCCGAAGTCGCGGCCCGCGATGGCCCGGCAGAGTTCGAGTTCGCGGGGGATCGGGGCGCTGCCGCCGCCCCAGTTGATGTTGAGGCTCTCCTCCTTGACGCCGGCGTCGGCGAGCGCTTCGGCGATGCGCAGGAAACCGTCGATCGTGGTGGTCGCCCCGGCGGTGAACAACGTCTTGCGCAACGTGCTGTCGATCAGCTCGAACGGATCGGGCCAGCGGAAACCGCCCTGCACCTCGGGGTCGAAGTTCACCGGGCTGACCCAGTGGCTGCCCTCGCGGCGGTGCGTCTTGTCGGGATTGGGCATGCGATCCTCCTCGAGGTCCGTCATCGGGGCAGCGCGTCGAGCGCCGCAGTGAGGCGAACGCCGAGGTCGGAGACCGGCACGCGGTCCGCCGCGGCGTTGGCCGCCAGCGCAGCGAGCTCGACACAGGTCGCGTCGGGCTGCGCGGCGAGCCAGGCCTGGTCGAAGTACGGCAACTCCAGCTCGGCGCGGTGGAAGTCCAGGACCAGCCGGGCGTCCCCCGGCAGCAGGCGCGGCCAGTCGAGGATTCCCCGCCCCAGCGGGCACATCCGGCGCGCCAGGCCGCGCGAGGTCCGGCACAGCCAGGCGTCGTCGAGGTGGATCGCGCGGACGTGCGGCGCGACGCGGCGGGCGGCGGCCACCGGATCTTCCAGCCGGACCACCACGTTCACCGGGTCAAAGGCGACGCCCAGCACGTCGGGGCCGACGGACTCCACGAGCCGGACGATCTCGAAGGTGGTGATCTCCTCGTGCGTCTTGATCAGCAGCCTGCTGCCCGCGTCGCGCAACGCGGGCGCCAGCCGCGCCAGCAGATCACCGGTGGCGCGCAGCTGCTCCGGCCACGGGATCGCGGCATCGAAGCGGTCCGCCTCGATGCCCACGACCGCGGTCAGCTCGTGCACGCCGAGCGCGGCGGCCGATGCCAGCGTCCGGCCGAATCCGCGCAGCAGATCGCCCGACCCCGCCGCGAGCAGCTCGGCGGCCCGGTCCAGGCGGTAGGCGTTGATCATGCCCACCCCGAGCGACACCGAGACCTGCCGATCGGCGGCGAACGCCGCGAACTCCGCCAGCTCCCGCGTCTCGTGCCGCGCGGAAATGGCCGTCACCGAAGGAAAGTGGACACCGCCGAAGCCCAGTTCGCGGGCCTTGCCGACCGCCTCGGCCGGATCGGCCGGGGCGCCCGGGAGGTCGCGCGCGCAGATCTCCACACGCCGCCGCGCGGCGATCATCACGCCGTCACCGGCAGATCCGCGGCCGCGCACACCGACCGCAGGTGCTCGGCGCTGCGCCGGATGTAGGCCACGGTTTCGGCGTAGCCGTAGGGCTGTTCGGCGTAGCCCTGCCTGGTGAGCAGCTCGCCGCTGCGGATCCGCTGCTCGTAGCCGTGCACCATCTCCAGGTACGCGGCCATCTCCTCGACCGTCAGGTCCGGGTGCCCGGCGAGGAACTCCGGGGAGTAGATCTCGATGAGGATGGGCTTGCGCGGCCGCGGCCGGTCGTCCACCGACTCGTCGTTCTCGATCGTCAGGTGCAGGGCCGGGTTGGCCGACGCGAGGATCGGCAGCAGCGCCGCGAAGTCCACCACGCCGGAGCCGCACGGGCGCATCTGGTACGCGAGCTCACCGGACTCGTGCGCGATCAGGGCGTCCTTGATGTGCGTCTGGCGGACGTAGGGCGCGACCCGCCGCGCCGCCCACACCGGGTGTTCCACGCGTTGCAGGACGTTCGCCGTGTCGAACACGATTCCCGCGACGTCGGCGCCGACCGATTCCACCAGGCGCACCAGCTCGAAGGTGGTGATCTCCTCGTGCGTCTCCAGGTTCAGGTGGATGCCGAGATCCCGTGCTATCGGCGCGAGCCGGTGCAGGAGCCGGTCGGTGGCGGCGAGCTGCTCGTCCCAGGTCACGTCCGTGCGGAAGCGGTCGTAGGCCCACCGGCCGCGGAACGCCGGCTTGTAGTTGGCCGTCGCCACCCACAGCTCCCGGCAGTCGATCGCCGCGCAGGCCTCCATCATGCGCCGGAACCCCAGCAGCACGTCGCCGTCGCCGACCGCGCGCAGCTCCGGGGCTTCGGCGAGCGCGTAGGGGTTGACCTTGCCGAGCCCGGTCTCCAGGTACATGCCGAGCTCGTCGGCGCGCTGCCGGATCGCCCCGAGCTCGCCGGGGTCGAGGGTCGGGCTCATGTCCAGCACCGTCCGGAAGAACAGCCCCGCCATGCCGAGCTCGTGGCCGTGGTCGAGGCTGGCGACCGGCCCGCGCTTGGCGCTCTCGGGGATCTTCCGGCCGTCTACTCCGATTCGCATCCGGCGTCCTCTCATCGTGCGATCGTGGGATCGGGAATGGGCACCGCGTCCAGCAGCGCTCGGGTGTACTCGTGGCGCGGCGCGCCGAAAACCTGCTCGCGCGGCCCGGATTCGACGATCTCGCCGCGCGAGATGACCGCGATCCGGGTGCAGAGGTGGCCGACCACGGCGAGGTCGTGCGCGATGAACAGCACCGCCAGCCCCAGCTCGGCCTGCATGTCCGCGAGCAGGTTGATCACCTGCGCCTGCACCGAAACGTCCAGTGCGGACACCGGTTCGTCGCAGACCAGCAGGCGCGGTCGCACCGCCAGCGCCCGCGCGATGGCGATGCGCTGCCGCTGCCCGCCGGAGAACGAGCCGGGGCGGCGGCCCATGTCCGAGGGGTCCAGCCCGACCATCGACAGCAGCTCGGCCACGCGGTCCCGGCGTCCGGCCCGGGACCGCTCCAGCCCGTGCACGAGCATGCCCTCGGAAACCAGCTGCTCGACCGTCATCCGCGGGTTGAGGCTGGCGTGCGGATCCTGGAACACCATCTGCACTTCCCGGCGGAACCGCCTGCGCTGCGCCCGGTCCGCACGGATCACGTCGATGCCGTCGTAGCGGATCTCGCCGCTGTCCGGGCGTTCCAGCCGCAGCACGCACTTCAGCAGCGTGGACTTCCCGGACCCGGATTCGCCGACCAGACCGACGGTCTCGCCCTCGCCCACGGCGAGGTCGACGGCGCGCAGGGCGCGCGTGCCACGGAAGTCCTTGGTCACCGCGCGTACGTCGAGCAGGGTCATGGGCGGGCCTCCGCATCATCGCCGAGCAGGTGGCAGGCGGCGACGCCGTGCTCCAGCGCACGCGGCCGCGGGATCTCGGTGCTGCACCGGTCCACGCGCACCTCGCAACGGGGGTGGAACGCGCAGCCGGCAGGGCGGGCGGACGGCGTCGGCGGAACACCCGGGATCGACGCCAACCGCTGCGTCTCCCGATCGATGCGCGGCACCGCGCGCAGCAGCCCCGAGGTGTAGGGGTGGGCGGGCTGCGCGTAGAGCGGCCGCACCGGTCGTTCCTCGGCCTTGCGTCCCGCGTACATCACGACGACCCGCTCGGCGAAACCCGCGACCAGCCCCAGGTCGTGGGTGATGAGCAGGACCGCCAGCCCGCGGCGGCGGCACACGTCGTCCAGCAGCGACAGCACCTGCTGCTGCACCCGCACGTCCAGCGCCGTGGTCGGCTCGTCGGCGATCAGCAGCTCGGGCTCACCGATCAGGGCCATCGCGAGCACCACGCGCTGACGCATCCCACCGGAGAACTCGTGCGGGTAGGCCCGCAGCCGCTGCGCGGCCCGGTCGACGCCGAGCTCGTCCAGCAGCTCCCGGGCCCGGTTCAGCGCGGTCCGCCGCGGAACTCCCTTCAACAGCAGCGGTTCGGCGATCTGCCTGCCGATCGTCTGCAGCGGGTTCAGCGCGCCCATCGGGTGCTGGAACACCATGCCGACCCGGCCGCCCCGCACCCGGGTCAACTCGGCCTCGCCGCTGGAGAGCAGTTCGCTGCCGCCCAGGCGGATCGAGCCGGACAGCGCGACGTCGGGATCCAGCTGGAGCACCGACCGGGCCATCACGGACTTGCCGGAACCGGACTCGCCGACCAGCGCGACCCGGTCACCGGCGGCGAGGGCGAGATCGAAGGAATCCACCAGCGTCACCGGCCCCGCGGGCCCGTCGACCTGCACCGTCAGCCCGCGGATGTCCAGCAGCGGGGTCGCGACCATCGCGGACCTCATTTCTTCCTCAACGCGGGATTGCGGCGGACTTGAAGCAGATCGCCGAGCAGCCCGAAGGACGCGGCGGTGACGGCGATGGCCAGGCCCGGGGCCAGGGCCACCCACCAGGCGGTGGCGATGTAGCCCTTCGCGCCCGAGATCATGGCGCCCCACTCGGCGCTGGGCGGCTGGGCGCCGACGCCGATGAACGACAGCCCCGCCAGCAGCAGCACCGTGAACCCGATGTCGCCCGCCCACTTGACCAGCAGCGCGTCCAGGGAGTTCGGCAGGACGTGGCGCAGCATCAGCCGGGTCCGGGACACTCCGAGCACGCGGGCCCCGGCGACGAACGGCATCGCCATGGTCTCGTGCATCACCCCGCGCAACAGCCGCGCGGTCATCGGCCAGCCGGCCAGGATCATCGCGATGATCGCGCTCTTGAGGCTCGGCCCCATCGCGGCGGCGAAGCCGAGGGCCACGACCATCCCGGGCAGCGCCAGCGCGATGTCGGTGACCCGCATCAGCACCTCGTCCAGCCACCGGCCGCCGACGGTGGCCAGCACCGCGACCAGGCAACCGATGGCCGAATAGCTGACCACCACCAGCATCGCGGCCAGCAGCGTTTCGCGCGCCCCGGCCACCAGCCGCCAGAGCACGTCCCGGCCCTGGTCGTCGGTGCCGAACCAGTGCGCCGCACTGGGCGGCTGCAGGGCTTCCAGCACGTTGGAGCGGAACACCGACTCGGGCGCCAGCAGCGGCCCCAGCAGCGCGGTGGCCACGACCAGGCACACCAGCGCGATCACGATCGCGTCGAGCGTGCTCCGCTTGGTCGGTCGAGTCGACCTGATGAGTTGCGGCACGGTCCTCACCCGCCCATCCGGGTCGAACGCAGCCGCGGATCCCGCACGAGCTGCACCACATCGGTCACGAGGTTGGCGAGCACTACGAGCACACCGATCGCCGTCACCGTGCCCAGCACCGCGAAGATGTCCCGCTGCTCCACGGCGTTCTGCAGGTAGGCGCCGACCCCGGACAGCCCGAAGATCGACTCGACCAGCACCGCGGAGCCGACCAGGATGCCGACCTCGATGCCGGTGAGCGTCAGCACCGGACCCATCGCGTTCGGCACCGCGTGACCGCGCACCAACCGCCGCATCGGCACCCCTTTGGCCCTGGCGACGGTGATGTGCTCGCGGGCGAGCACGGTCAGCAATTCCGCGCGCAGCAACCGGAACAGCTGCGCGGCGACCGGGACGGCCAGCACCGAGGCGGGCAGCACGAAGTGCTGGAGCGCGTCGTAGAACGCGTAGAGGTCACCGGCCAGCAACGCGTCGAGCATCGCCATGCCCGTGCGCGTCGGGACCTCGATGCCTGCGGAGAACCGGCCGGAGATCGGCAGCATCTCCAGCTTGGTGCCGAGCAGCCACTGCAGCAGCAGCCCCAGCCAGAAGGTCGGCAACCCGGCTGTGATGACGACCAGGATCCGGCTGACCGCGTCGGTGGCCGCCCCGTGCCGCAGCGCCGCGAACGTCGCGGCGGGCAACGCCACCAACAGCGCCAGCAGCAGCGCGAGCACCACCAACTCGGCCGTCGCGGGCAGCACCGCGAGCACGTCGTTGAGCACCGGGTGCCGGGTCGCCGTGGAGGTGCCGAGATCTCCGTGCACGAGCCGGCCCAGGTAGCGGAAGTACTGCACGATCGCCGGGGCGTCGAGACCGAGCTGCGCGCGGGTCCTCTCGACCTGCGCCGGGGTGGCACCGTCGCCGGCCGCCACCTGCGCCTCATCGCCCGGGATCAGCTTGATCATCGCGAACACCAGCGTGACCAGCCCGAGCACCGTCAGCAGCGCGGTACCCAGCCGGCGTGCCAGGAACCAGATCGCCTGTCGTGATCCGCTCACCGGGCGCCTCCCGCGGACAGCCGCAGATCCGGCACCGACACCCCGGACCCGACCGTGGCCGGGCGCACCCCCGACACCCGGTTGGCGAAGCCGATCGACTTCTCCAGCGTGTACATGGGCAGGGTGATCGCCTGGCGGTCGATCAGCTCCTGGGCCCGCAGGTAGCTCGGGCAGGCCTGCTCGGCGGTGGGACTGGCCAGGGCCTGCTGCAGCAGCGCGTCCAGCTCGGGATCGGCGTAGCCGGAGCGGTTCGTGCCCACCGACTCGGAGTAGTAGCCCCGCACCAGCAGCGCGCCCGGATCGGGGAACTGGGCGAACTCCTCCAGCAGCATCATCTGCGGGATCTTCGACCGGTCCGACAACCGGCTCAGGTAGTCGGCGAAGGCGATCGGTTCGAGGTTGAGCGTCACCCCGATCTCGGCCAGGTTCGACTGCAGCAGCGTCGCCTCCTGCTTCCACACCGTCGACGACGGCTGGAAGCTCATGGTCAGCGTCAGCTCGCCGATGCCCGCCCGGTCCAGGATCCGCCGCGCCTCCGCGAGGTCGCGATGCGCCGGCGGCAGGTCCGGGCGGCACGACATCGTGTTGGGCAGCGGCCCCGCGGCGACGGATCCCGCGCCGCCGCGGAAGGCCCGCAGCGCGCCCTGGTAGTCGTAGGCCAGCTGAATCGCCTTGCGCACCGCGGGATTCGTGGTCGGCCCGTCGACCATGTTGAACACCACCACCGATTCCAGGTTGGTCGGGGAGGTGCGGACCGTGATCCCGTCGATGCCGGTGAGGGTGGCCGCGTCGGTCGCGGTCAGGGTGGTGGCCACGTCGAGGTTGCCCGCGCGCAGTTCGTCGCGTTGCGTGGCGCTCTCGGTGATCAGCCGGAACGAGAGCTCGTCGGGCCGGGCCGGTTCGAACTCCCAGTAGCCGGGGTGGCGGTGGATGCCGAAGGTGTCGCCCTGCCGCGCCTCGGTGAGCCGGTACGGGCCGCTGCCCGCGTCGTTGGCGGACAGCCAGCTCTGCGCGTCGTCGGTTCCCTCGTTGCGCCGCACCAGGGCGGAGTTGAGGATGTAGATCTTGCTGAGCCCGCCGAGGATCAGCGAATTCGGCTTGGTCAGCCGGATCGTCAGGTGCCCGGCGTCGCGGACCTCGGTGCCCGCGTACCCGGTCAGGTAGGTCGCCGCGCCCCGGGCCAGCCGCGCCGCGCGGTCCAATGTGTACGCGACGTCGGCCGCGGTCAGCTGGGTCCCGTCGTGGAACGTGACGCCCTCGCGCAGCGTGATGTCGACGGAGGTGGCGTCGGGGGACAGCGCGAAACCCGACGCGAGCCGGCCCACCAGGCGCTGGTCGGCGTCGTAGGTGACCAGCGTGTCGTAGAGGCCCTGCAGCACCACGTTGGCCTGCTGGTACTCGACGTTGATCGGATCCAGCGAATTGATCTTGTTGTTGTAGGCGACGACGATGTTCCGCCCGTTTCCCGCGGTGGCGCCCGCCCGGCCACCGGCCGTGCACGCCCCGGCCGTGGTGGCGGCCAACGCGAGGGTCATCACCACCGCGGCGAGGCGTCGCGGCCTCGATCTCGCTCCGCTACCGGCCACCTGGGCTCCTAATCAGTTCTGGGAGTGAGCCATCCGGCAAACTCCTGGTTGGTAGCCGGCCGGTAGGTGAGCACTCTTGGTTCCTGGACGCTTGAGTCCTGACGAAAGACCGTGCCCCTGCCGGTAGGCCGGG
>NZ_SMKW01000082.1 GCF_004348985.1 Saccharopolyspora elongata
TTGATGTACTTCGTCAACGAGTGGACGACGAGATCGACCCCCAGCTCGAGCGGCCGGAAGAACGGCGGCGGGGTGAAGGTGGAATCGATCGAGACGAGCGCCCCCTGCGCGTGCGCGATCTCCGCGATAGCAGCGACATCAGCGACCTTGGTCGTCGGATTCGCGATCGCCTCGGTGTGCACCAGCCGGGTGTTCGGTCGCATCGCCGCACGAACCGCATCGAGGTCGCCCATGTCGACGAACGTGGCTTCGATCCCGTACTTCTCGGGAAGCAACTCGGCCATCAAGCGCCACACGGCCTCGTACGTGACGTCCCCCAGCACCACGTGATCGCCGGTCTTCAGCAGCGAGAAGAACATGGCGTGCAACGCAGCCACACCCGTGGTGAAGACAGCGGCGTCCTCACCGCGTTCAAGAGCGGCCAGCTTGGTCTGAAGGCAGATCTGGTTGAACCCCGAGTTCCGCGTGTACGAAAGGGTCTCCGTGTCGGACCAGTCCATTTCGGACGGATCATCCGGAAGCAAATACGAGTTCGCCATCACGATCGGTGTACGAATGGCTCCACCAGCGGAATCAGTCGTGTTCCCACCGTGCACGGCCTGGGTGGCGAACGCGAGACTCGCCAAATCGCTCTTGTCCGGCCTGGGATTGTTGCGAACGTTCTCACTCATAGAAGATGACCTCGTATCTCTGCTAAGCCGACACAGAACCAGGGCACCGCCAGACAAGACCGGGAACCGAGCTTCCGGCCCGAGCCCAGAAGGAGACCGTCCAGCTCCCCTCACCAAGCAGCGGCCAAACCCGGCTCCGCCTTGCCGTCAAGCAAACCTCAGCGGCGTCAAAATTCGTTCAACGCGGGATAGCCCGTCGTCAAGCCAGCGGGCGAGCACACTGCCCTGGGGCGAGCACTCAGCAGGTGCACGCCCATGCAGCAGCCCCGGAGCCACGGAGTGATATCCGTCGATGCTTCGGGAGCCCTACGCCTCAGGGGCAAGCGTCAGCTTCCTCCTGGACACCAGCGGCTGCCCGCCCACTTCGCCCATATTAGCATAATAATGCACTACGTGGTGCACTTGAGTGCCCTACAAGTTTTGCGTTGCACGTCAACGGTCCGCGAACGTCAGGGCGCCAACAGATGAGAAGAGAACTGGGCCTCCGGACTGAACCCGGCAAGAGCCGCCTGCAACTCCCCACCAGCAGCGATCAAGTCCGATTCCGACGTGACATCGAGCAATCCATCAAGGATGAACAGGGCTCGAACCGTCCGATCTCCAATGTGAGTCCGCGTTGACTGGCGCCAGTTCCACCGCCGGCATGTCACCCCGGCGTCGTCCTTCCACACGACTTCGCCGGCCTTGGGGTGCTCGACAGCAGGCTGCCCTTCGGCCACCGTCTCGAACTCTTCCTCCCCAGTAGCCCGCACCAGCTGCGCAGGTCCGACGTACTTGTCGACGTCCTCCCCGCCGAGCGGAAGCAGATGGGCGACAGAGATCGCGTTGTAAGTGTCCGTGATCCGGTCAATCCGCGGCAGACCACCGTCAACCCGGCGGACCAGCGCCTCGACGCTGGACCGAGTGCGTTGCGGTTTCGCGCCGAACGCGCGATAGGCCTCACGCCACGCCGCGAGCTCGTCAAGCTCCTCAGGGCGGCGCCCATCGAGCTCATTGGCAACCTTCAGCTCAGCGTCAGCCAACAGTTGATCGCTCACAGCATCACTCTCGCCGGGAACGAGACCTTCCGCGAGCAGGAGAAACGCCCTGTAGTCGGGCCGCAGCTGGAAGACGCTGCTCTCAACAGACGCAGCGTTGAGCCACTCCATCCCGCGAAGCTGGGCTTCCATCAGTTCCCTCCTCCTACGCCCGGCTGCAAGACCGTCATCGAGAAATGCACACCTTCACTTCCTGCACACGCGTACCCGTGCGATTGATCGCTGCGAAGAACGACCGAGTCACCCGCTGCGAGATGCTCCACGTTCGTGCCGACGTGGACCTCCAGTTGACCTTCGTGCACGAACAGCACTTCCCTCGTCCCCTGGGAATGAGGCTCACTGTCGTGCCGCTCCCCGGGAGCCATCACCCAGTCCCAGAGCTCAACGACCTGCGGCGGCTCAGTCGCCCCGACGAGGACTCCGCGGCCGCCGTTCGGCCCCTGCCACAAGGTAGGCGCCTCTCCTGCCCGGTGAACGCGAACAGGAGTTGTCGCCACGTCTTCAACGAGATCGGACAACCCGACACCGAAGGCACTCGCGAGCCGGAGAAGAAGCCCGATGCTGGGATTCGACTGGCCCTGCTCGATGAGCACAAGCGTCCGTCGCCCCACACCGGACCGCTCCGCAAGCCCGTCAAGCGTCCAGTTTCGCTCGGAGCGCCACCGCCGTACGCGCCCACCAATGACCTCAGCCACGGCATTCGCATCGACGACACGGCTGTCTGATTCTCCCATGGTGGCATGATACTGCACTAGCAGTGCAGTCGAATAGCCAGGACTATCGTCTCCACCTGCAGATCAACCGACCAACACAAGTCGGTCAGTGCAGTATTTTGCTTGTATAGTGCATCCCACTGCCCTAGCATGAGCTCCTCGCGAAGGGAGCTGTTCCATGACGAAACAGGTCACTCCGGCCAGACCGCACCTACGCCTCGGGGCTCAACTACTCCAACGAAAGTCGGTCGACGCGATCATCGCCGACAACGAAGGCATGGAACCGGGCCAGCAACTCCGCCGTACGCTGAACGTCTGGCACCTCACGATGATCAGCGTCGGCGCCGCACTCGGGACAGGAATCCTGGTAATCCTGAGCACAGCCGTCCCCATGGCCGGACCCGCGGTGTGGATCGCCTTCGTACTCGCCGGGGTAACCGCGTTCCTCTCCGCCCTGTCATACGCCGAAATGGCCAGCCATGTCCCGGTTTCTGGTTCGAGTTACTCCTACGCCTACGCAACGATGGGCGAAGGGATCGCGTGGGTCTGCGGGTGGTGCCTGGTGCTGGAGTACGCGGTCTCCGTCGCCGCGATCGCTGTCGGTGCCGGTCAGTACATCAACGAATCGATCAGTGTTTTCGGTCTGAGCATCCCCGACGCTTTGATGCAGCCCCCGGACTCCGGAGGGATCGTCAACGTACCTGCTGCGGTGATCGTCCTGCTGGCCACGCTGCTGCTCATTCGCGGGGCCAGGGAGAGCGCGTGGGTGAACACCCTCATGGTCCTCATCAAGGTCGGCATCCTCCTCTTCTTCACCGCAGTGGCTTTCACGGCGTTCAACGCGGGCAACTTCCAGCCCTTGGCTCCGATGGGCGTTGCCGGCATCTCCGCTGCCGCCTCGCAGCTGTTCTTCTCCTACATCGGTTTCGATGCGGCATCCACCGCGGGCAACGAGGCGAAGAATCCACGTCGGGACCTGCCTCGAGCGATCATCGCGTCCATGATCATCGTGACGGTGCTGTACGTCCTCGTTGCGGTGGCTGCAGTCGGCGCACTGCCGTGGACGCAGTTCAGCGACTCAGAGTCGTCCCTCGTCACGATCCTGAGCGACATCACCCACCAACCATGGGTCGCGTTGCTCTTCTCGGTCGGTGCCGTCATCGCCATCGCAAGCGTGGTTCTGACCGTGCTGTACGGGCAGACCCGAATTCTGCTGACCATGTCCCGAGACGGTCTCGTACCGAAGCTCTTCGGTCAGGTCTCCCCCAAGACCGGCACACCGATCGCGAACACCCTCATCGTTGGCGTTGCCGTCGCGACGACGGCAGCGTTCGTTCCTCTCGGGCAACTGGCCGACGCGACGAGTATCGGCACGTTGTTCGCGTTTTCCCTCGTGAACATCTCGGTGATCTATCTTCGCCGCAACCGTCCGGACCTGCCGCACACCTACAAGGTGCCCCTGTACCCCATCACACCAGTACTCGGGTTCTTGTTCTGCGGATTTCTCGCAGTGACGCTCGGCATGGAGACCTGGGTCGCGTTCGGGCTGTGGATGGTCATCGGCGTGCTGCTCTACTTCGCATACGGCAGAAGCCATTCCGTCGTCGCCTCCACCCGCCAGGTGGAGCACCGGAAGACTGCGGCTGCCGCACCGGACGCAAGCATCAGCCAGGACTCCGTGTCACCCGGGCACAGCTGAGCAACGGGGGGAAGAGCATGTTTCGTTTGCGTGCTGACTTGGTCGAGTCGATAGTCGCGCATGCTCGCCGTGACTATCCGCGGGAGGCCTGCGGTCAGCTCCTGGGACTGGAGGGAGCAAGCCCTGTGCGTTACGTACCGATGGCCAACGCCGACGACCCTGCGGTACAGGCATACAGCTGGCGGTTCGATCCGACAGATCAGCTCAAGGTGCACCGGCAGGCTCTTACCCGCGGTGAGGTCTCCCTCGCTGTCGTTCACTCGCATTCACGTGTGCCGTTGCGACCCATGACTGATTCCGGACTTCCTGAGGCGTACCCCTCGCCGAAGGACATCGAGTTCATGGCGTTGCAGCCCGACGTGCACTTCGTGATCGTAGCGTTGAAACGGCGTGATGACGCCGAGCCGGAGGTGCGATCCTTCTGCTTCGACGAGACCGGTGAAGTCGTCGAGGACGAACTACGAGTGGAGTGATGTTGCGCAGAACCTGCATGCGTGCCGTCCGCCACAAGGGCGTTCAGGTGACTGCGGTGAAACCGGGCAGGATGCTCAGCAGCGGAATGATGGTCAGAGTGCAGATGGTCATCGACAAGACGTTGCCGATGAACGGGTGGAAGTCCGGCGGCAGGCGCTTCGAGATTTGAGCGGCCAGCGGTGGTCCCGCGAGAGCTCCGAGAACAGCACCGACGACGATGGCCTGCACCGTTGGGCCGTACGCCAGCACGGTTGCCGGCGCGACGGAAACGACCGGGACGAAGGTGGGGTACGAGCCTGCGTCAGCCCAACGACGGTGGTAGAGGAGAATCCCAATCGTCGCGGTCAGCGCCTGGGCCGTCAGCACCGCGGGCAGCAGACCACTGCCCTGCACCGGGGTCAACAGATTGAGCACATAGGCCAGTACAGTTCCGGCGATCAGTCCGACCGCGGCGATCTCGTTGCCGTAGAAGGGCGCCTCGGTGAAGTCAGCGAGGACACGCCTGACAACCCATCCCGGCCCATGGCGGGAAGACGCGGTCGATGCGCTGGCTGGGACGCTTTGCTGTCCGGCCTCATCAGGTCTGTCCGCAAAGAAGGGGCCACCAGGTGGCGGCATCCACGGCAGGCGTCGAGCGAGCAGAAACGCTATCAGAGCACCACCCCACATGCCGGTGACGCTTCCGGTCACAGCAGGCAATCCAAGCGGATGACATACGAAGTTGACCGCTAGGAGCGCGATCGGCGTTGTCAGGGCAGCTCCGAGCACGGCGCCAGTGACTGCCACCGACCAACCCGCGCCGTAAACGAGGACGACAGCTGGTGAGACGGAGACGAATGGCACGAAGGTGGGCTGGGACGTACCGGTAGCGATCGAGGTCCAGCCCCAGGCGAGGTCCGAGAGCAGCAAGCCAAGGAGCGCAGAGCCCACTGCCCAAGGCCACAAGCCTGTTCCGTAGCTGATGGGAAATCCTGCCCATCGCCGACCACGTTTCCAGGCGATGTGGGCGACCCATCCACCAAGGAGCATGCCCAGTCCGCCGAGTTCGGTCTTGAAGAACTGGGCTTCGGTGGTTTGACTCCCCAACCAACGAAGGAACTGCGGGATACTGGAATATGCCTCGTAGGGCTGGCTTTCGTTGCTGGGAAGCAGCTGTGGCATGGCATTGGACAAGGCGGTGAGCACGACGGCCAGTGCCGTGGTGACTGTTACCACGGCTAACCCGGCGAGGCACCGCATGACCGCAGTCCATGCCTTTGATTTCACTGGATTCGGGAAGTTCTCAGTGGTGCGTGTCATGAGGGCCTTGTCAGCACGGAAGTCTGTTGCCACCGCAGCACTCGGGACGGGTGTCGACGAGATCAGTGCAACGGTCACGGGCGAGATTCGTTGTATTCTTTCGAGCAGCACCTGGTAGGTGAGCACAGGACAACGACCGATCGTCTGATAAGAGTCCTTGCGTCGCTGTTCGATCAACCGCGTGTAGCACGATGTCCGATGTACGCAGCTCAGCTCTGGATGAAGGTCAGCGGACCTGTTGTGGGCACCCCGGCCTCAGTTGCTCGGCTAGACCGGGGTGCCTGCGCTCATTCCCCATCCACCGCACTCGAGCGAGCGATGTTCATCGCGTGTGCCTCCTCGACAGAATCAGTCGCCGGAACAGAACCCGGCAGCGCTTGTCGTGCAGACTCCTTGAGGGTTGCGACAACGATGACGCCGACGACGGACATCGCGATGAGGTAGTACGCCGCGAACAAGTGGTCACCGCTCCACCGGATGAGCGACTCGATGAACAGCGGCGCGGTGCCACCGAAGACGGCGACGCTGATGTTGTACGACATGCCAAGGCCGCCGTAACGGTGACTCGTCGGGAAGAGCGCCGGGAACGTCGAGGCGAGCGCACCCATGTAGAGCGCGACGGGGATGCCCACCATCGCGAGTCCTATCACGACGAGCCCGATCTTCCCCGTGTTGAGGAGGAAAAATGCCGGCGTGCTCAGCACGACGACCCAGCCCGACGCAATCCAGAGCACAGCCTTGCGCCCAGTCCGATCCGAGAGCATTCCTACGAAGGGCATGGAGCATGCCATGGCGATGAGCAACGGGACGCTCACGAGGTTGCTCGAGACGGAGTCGAAGCCTTGAACATCGGACAGGTACGTGGGCATGTAGGACGTGAAGGCGTAACCAACGGTGTTCGCAGCAGCGACGAGACCGAGCACCTGGAGCATCTGCCGCCAGTACTGCCGGACAAGGCTGACCGGCCCTAGCGCATGTGTCAGAGCCTCGGTTCCTGACGCCCTGCGTGCCTTGAGCTGCTCGAAGTGAGGAGTTTCCCCAACACGCAGACGGAAGTAGATCGCGATGAGCCCGAGCGGCGCAGCAATCAGGAAGGGAATCCGCCACAGACCATCCACCATTGCCTGCTGGCCGAACGTCACCTGGAGGACGGTGACGAACACCGCGCCGAGGGTGAAGCCGAGGTAACTGCCCGCATCGAGGAATGCCGTGTAGAAACCACGCTTGCGGTCAGGTGCGCTCTCGCTCACGAATGTGATCGCACCGGTGAGCTCACCGCCGGCGGAGAAACCCTGCACGACCTTCAGGATGATGAGGAGGAGAGCAGCCCAGATGCCGATCACGTCGTAAGCCGGCAGGGTCCCGATGAGGAAGGTCGCAGCGACGACGAGCGCAAGCGTCGTGAAGAGCACCCGCTGGCGTCCAACACGATCACCGAGCCAGCCGAAGAACATTCCGCCCAACGGCCTGAACAGATACGTGCTCGCGAAGGTCCCGAGCATGAAGAGCACCTGCGCCCCGGAGTCAGCCTCGGGGAGGAACACAGGCCCCATCGTGACGACGAGGTAGCCGAAAACGCCTACGTCGTACCATTCCATGAGATTGCCGACAAAGGCACCGCGGACAGCGCGGTGCAGGCGCGCCCGGTCGATGAAGAGAACCGCACCGGTATCAGGCGCGGTGGGGCTGCTGGCTCTCGATGCACCCGACGAGCCAATAGGAGTGGACATGAAGACTCCTTTGTCTGTGTCCTTAGGACCGCTCGCGCGGGTTCGTCAGCCGAAAACGGCGGTGTAATAGGTGAGGTACGCGGCGAGGTTCGATGTGAGATCGCGGTGGTCCGTGAGCGGATTGACCTCGGTCACTGCGAAGGCATCGACGTGGGGTGCGAGTGCTCGTACTGCGTCGATGGCCTGCCTGGACGTCAGGCCGCCAGGCTCATGGGCTCCGGCCCCGGGGGCATGGGCCGGGTCGATCGCATCGATGTCGAAGCTCAACACGATGTGATCGGCGCCCCGGACGTGATCAAGAACCCGCTCAACCGCGGGTTCGACGCCGATCCGGTGGAACTCACCGGCGGTGATCTGCGCCGGGCCGAGTTCGTGCACGGCCGCACGGGAACTGGGGTAGTTGAAGTGCCGCAGTCCGACCTGGATCGCGTGTTCCCGATCGACGCGCTCGAGCTCAAGCCCACGTCGCATGCCGCTCGAGTGGCTCCACGACCCCTGCCGCTCGTTGTGGTCCATGATGTCGAGATGGGCGTCGAAGTGGATGACCCCCAGGCGTCCTGACGTCGCCCTGTGCACACCATCGATGAGGGCGTAGAGGACGCTGTCGTCCCCGCCGAGGACAAGCGGCACCGTACCGGCGCGGACGGAGTTGGCGATCTGGTCCGCTGAACGATCGAGTGTGGTCTGGACATCATGCGGCACGACGGAGACATCGCCAGCGTCCTCGATGTTCGGCGCCGGGTGAAGCTCTCCGGTGTCGAGCGAGTAGACCTCGCCATCCTCCGCCCGCATCGTCATCCAGGCGAGTTGCTCACGAATCTGCGCAGGGGCATACCGCGATCCCGGCCATCCGAGCGTTGCTGCCCCATCGAACGGAATGCCGATGAGCTCGTACCGCCGTCGTTCTCGCGCTGCCATGCGCCCGCCCTCGCTTCGAATCACACCGAACTCTCTGTTCGGTGCCCAACATCTTGCGGAGCGCACGCAGGTGTGTCATACACTACTTCGGCGATATCGGCGAGTGCGGATCGACAGATCAGTGATCGAAATCGGGAGTCGGGTTGAACGTCACCGTCGGCGATCTGCTCGGCGTGGCCGAGCTCAAACTGCGCTGCATCGCAGGCGCTGCCGGCCTGTCGAACGTTGTGCGCTGGGTCCACGTCTCGGAGGTCGAGGACCCCACCCCTTGGCTTTCTGGCGGCGAATTCCTGCTCACGACGTTGTTCGTTCGTCGGCCAGATGCCGACCCCGAGCGCGTCTTCGACGCATTCGCGAGGACCGGTGTCGCCGGTATCGGATGCGGGGTCAGTGATCAGCATCCACATGTCCCCGATCGATGGGCGGAGCTCGCTGAAGCTCGAGGTATCCCACTTCTCGTAGTGCCCCTGAAAACGCCCTACATCGCCATCTCGGAGTACGTCGCAAGCGCCCGGATCGAAGCCGAACATCGACGCCTGCGCACGCTCATGGTCGCTGAGACGGCACTCGCTGATCTCAGCCTCACCATGGACACCTGCGAGCCACTCGTCCATGAGCTCGCCCGCCGGTTGCGCTGCGGCGCGGCGGTCGTCGATCGGTCACATACCACCCTCGCCGCCTCCGGACCCGGAGCAGCAAATTTCGCCAACGAGTTCGCCGAAACGTTCCTCCGTTTCCAATCCGGCTCGGCCCCTGCCTCCGGCAGCATCCGCGAGTCGGACAGAGACGTGGTCGTCAACCGCGGGCCAGGCGTCAACGCTCCAACACTCCTCGTCGTACGGGAAACCCGTTTCGACGACCAGGAACGGCTGCTCCTGGCCAGCACAGCTTCACTCCTCGCCCTCCAGCTGTCGAGAAACCACGTCCTCCGCGAGCCCGAAAGACGCCTGCGCACTGCTTCGTTGCAGGCGATTGTCGATCCAAGCACCTCGGAAGAGACGCGCCGCCTCCTGCTTGCCGCGCTCGGGATCGAGCAGTCGGACAACCTTCGCGTTGTTCTGGCCAAGGTCGACGCGCAACCCAGCCCGGCCGACGTCGAGACGTTCGAGCACTGTTCTCACGACGCCGGGTGGTCGGCCACGGCCTGGTCGACAAACGACACCATCGGCGCGCTCTTAGTACGACGTCCTGAGACAGACTCGACTACGCAGGACGAACCAGCGGCGCTCTCCGCTGCACTTCACGCCTGGCTTGAATCGTCCGAATACACGGCTGCAACCACTCGCATCGGCATCTCCCGCACCGCCCGTTCGGTTCAGGTCCTAGCCCTACACGACGAGGCGGCTGGCCTGGTCACGCTCGCCACGCGACTACGCCGGACCGTCATCGCTGCCGGCGACCTCCCGCTCGAAAGCGTCGTTCCTGCAGCACTTCCGCCCGAGACGATGAGGTACCTTCGCGCTGCGACATGGGATCGGTTGACCGACGTCGCCCTCAAACACGCGCTCGAGGCCTACCTCGATGCCAACGGCGTCGTGGACATCGCAGCACGCGCACTCGCCGTACACCGCCAAACCCTTCGACGACGAGTGCACAGCGTGGGTGAACTACTTGGGCTCGATCTCGACTCAGCAAACGTACGCGCGCTCCTGATGGTCGCAAGAACCCTTGACTAGTTGTGATAGCTGACCGTGTCAGATGCTGGCGTCGCACTGAGGCGCCTCACTCGTCGATGGCGTTCACCACGCGGCGCATGCGAGCTCGGACGGAATCCTGCTCAGCGCCGACTGAGCCGGACTGCGACAACAGTGGCACCGAGCTGGGTCACGACTCGACGCCGCTATCTCTGCCGTCCCGGTGGCTCTGATCCAGCACCCGACTCGCGAATCTCACCGAGCAGTTGTGTGACCGGCACGCCTGGGTCCTCGGCTCGGCGGGTGCGGAGGTGGTCGCGGTAGGGGTCGACCAGGGGGGCCGGTATTTCGGGATGCGCTGATCCGTTCCGGGGTCTCGGCACGGGCATAGCGCTTGACCGTGTTGAGGGCCAGCCCGAGACGGCGGGAGCAGTCCAGCAGACCCACCCCTGCGTCGAGCAAGGTCGTGGATCTGTTGCCATCGCTGGAGGGTGGTCTCGGCCAGCCGTCCCTGCCGCAGTCCGGTCGCGCCGGCCCAGCAGTGACTGTGGGAGGCGACTTCCTTGCCGGCTTACGCGCAGGCCGTGCGCGACGCACTGCCCGGCGCGGTGCAGGTAGCCGACCGGTGGCATCTCTGGCACGGGCTGGCCGAGGCCCACCGAAAGCGCGACAGAGCCCAAAACAACTGGACAGGCCCTCTCTGTGGCGCTGGCAGTTGGTGCGACGCACCGTTGTTGCCGCTAAGCGGCCTCCAGGATCAACAACGCGTCGTCGACCACCTGGAGCACGTACTCGAGCAGGTCCTCGGTCACCGTGAGGTTCGGAAGGAAGCGGATCACGTTCCCATCGCTGCCTGCAGTCAGGAGGAGCACGCCTTCAGCAGCGGCCTGCTCCGCGACAACCGACGCGGCGCCAGGCAGCGGAGTTTGTGTGCCGGGCCGAACGATCTCGAAGGCGATCATCGCGCCGTGCCCGCGCACCTCTCCGATCGACGAGTGACGTTGCTGAAGGCGATGGAGACCGTTAGTGAGAGTCGATCCGATCCTTTTGCTCTCGGCCAGCAAGTCACGGGATTCGATCTCCTCGAACACGGCGAGTGCCGCGGCCACGGCGACGGGGTTTCCGCCAAATGTGCCGCCGAGACCGCCGGGCTGGGCTGCATCCATGATCTCAGCGCGGCCAGTCACGCCGGCGAGCGGCAGTCCGCCGGCAATGCCCTTCGCGGTAAGGATCACGTCAGGCACCAGGTCGAAGAGCTCGCTCGCGAACCAGGTGCCAGTACGGGCGATGCCCGATTGGATCTCGTCGGCTATGAAAACGACGCCGTTCGCAGTGCACCAGTCCTGCAGCTTGTTCAGATAGCCAGGGGCGGGGACCACAAATCCGCCCTCGCCCTGGATCGGCTCGGCGATGAGTGCAGCGAGGTCCGAAACCCCGATGCGCTGCTCGAGGTGGGCGATGGTGCGGGCCGCCGCCTGCTCGCCGGTCAGGCCGTCGCGGAACGGGTAGGAGTTGGGGACGCAGTGCACGTCTCCGGGCAGCGGCCCGAAGCCAGTGCTGTACGGGGCGGCCTTGTGGTTCATCGCCATGGTGAGGCTGGTCCGCCCGTGGAACGCGTGGTCCAGGGCTGCGACAGCCCGGCGGCCCGTGTACTTCCGGGCGATCTTGACCGCGTTCTCGACGGCTTCGGCGCCTGAGTTGACCAGCACCGTCTTCTTCTGGTGTGAACCCGGGGTCTTGTCAGCCAACTTGTTGGCCAGCGCAACATATCCCGGATAAGGGGTCACGGTGAACAAGGTGTGGGTGACCTTGCCGAGCTGTTCTGTCGCGGCGTCCACTACAGCCTGATTGGTGTGACCGATCGTCGTGACCCCGATCCCGGAACCAAGGTCGATGAACCGGTTGCCATCGACATCGACGAGGAATGGTCCCGTGGCGTGATCGATGTAGACCGGAAGCACACATGAGACGCCGTCAGCGACGACGTGACTGCGCTCATCGTGCAGACGACGGCTCTCTGGCCCCGGCACGTCGGTGACCAACAGCTGTTCCCTGCTCACTGATGTGGTCGCGTTGGTGGTGACTGTCATCTAGGAGTGCTCCTCCTGAAGTGCGGTGGAAACGGAGCCGGCCCTACGGACCGGTTCGCCCGATCGATCAATCACTATCTCGGCGTTGGACTCCTTCCCCGCCGATTCAGCCAGCGATCATTTCTGATCTCCGTCTTCGGTCCTAACCAGACAGTCCAGGACTGGCTCTCAATCAACGAAGTCAGGACGAGCGTGGCGACTGGCGGCCTTCTGCGATTCAGACGTCCGCCCCGCCGGATGGTTAGCTCGCCACCTCGTCGGTGTCGGCGAGAACTCTCCGGACCGCCTCATCGACCTGCGCTCGGTCGGTGCCCGAAAATTCCAGGAGTGGGCGAGGCAGGTTCGGGGAACCGATGAGTCCCATGTGTTCGGCAATCGCGGCAACGACGCGCAGGCTGCCGTAGCGGCCAAAGAGCTCCCAGATCGGAGTGAGCCGCTCAGACAAGCGGTGCGCTTCAGCGGTGTCGCCCCGCTGCGCTGTTCGCGTGATCTCGAGGCACAGTTCCGGCCACAGGCCTCCGAGCACGCTGTACCAGGCCTCACAGCCGGCAAGGAGCCCGCCTGCACCGGCGGCGTCTCCGCTGACGCCGATGGTGACGTTCTTCGGGATCTGCTGTCGTAGTTTCTGAACACGAGTGCGAGCTTCCTGCGGGTCCGCAGGTGTCGCGGGAATCTTCACGGAGCCGACGTTCGGCAGCGCTGTGATGCGGCCGTGGAGCTCGTCGCTGAAGGTGAACCGAGTAGTCCCCGGGTTGTCGTAGACGCACAGCGGCACAGAGAGTTCCGCTGTCACGTCGGCGTAGAGTCCGTACACCTCGTCTTCGGTGAGCGGCTGGTAGGACACGGGAGCGAGCAGTACCGCACTCGCGCCGGCGTTTTGGGCATCCTCGGCGTGCCGCAGGACGTCCGCGGTTCGCAACGCGCCGATTCCGACGAGCACGGGAGTACCCTCTGCCGCCTGAACAGCAAGTTCGGTGACTCGTTTGCGTTGGTCGCCTGCGAGATACGCGTAGCTTCCCGTCGAGCCCAGCGCCCCGATGGAGTCAACACCGGCGCGGTGAAGTCGGGACACGATCTCAAGAAATGCGGGCTCGTCGATGGACTTCTCAGTCATCGGAGTGAGCGGGAACGCGCTGAGGCCGGTGAACACTGCTGGTCTCCTTTGTGCTGCAGGCCTCGGTCGTGCAGGGCCGTTAACGCCGCGCACGACCGTCAAAGGTCGATGGCCATCCGGCCGCGCGCCCTGGACACGCACGGCGTGAGCATTTCGGTTCTTTCGTCGTCGTCGAGGATGGAGTCGCGATGCAACACGTCGCCCTCGGTGTACTCCAGGACGCAGGTGCCGCATTGACCTGCCTCGCACGAGGAATCGACGTGCACACCGCTACGGCGCAGCGCGGAGAGCATGGTCTCCTCGGCACACACCTGGATGGTCTTGCCCACGCCGTTGACGTACACCTCGAACGGCTCGTCCCCACCCTCTGCCGCCAGGTCCTGGGCAGGCGTGAAGGTCTCGCTCCGCACTCGGGCGGCGGGCCAACTGCTGGTCGCTGTCGAGATGTCCGACATGAGGCCGGGCGGCCCGCAAAAGTAGAGGGTCGTGGTCGGGCTGCAGGTCTCGATCAGCTCTCCCACGTCGAGGCGGGTGCCGACTGAGCTGTCGTGAACGTGTACGGGTGCACCGAAGCCGCGGAGGTCGTCGAGGTAAGGAGCCGATTCCGCCGATCGGACGCAGTAGTGCACCTCAGCGCTGCTGGCCGAAGCAAGGCCGTTAAGCAGCCCGATGATCGCCGTGATGCCGATTCCGCCGGCAACGAAGACGTGGTGTTCTGCTGTGTCGTCGAGCGTCATTCCGGCCACGGGCGCCGAAACGGCCACCTCTTCGCCGATGTCCAATGCGTCGTGGAAGGCGATGGAGCCGCCGCGGCCCTCGGCCTCGCGTTTGATCGCCACGCGGTACTGGTTCGTCTGTTCGGCTCCGCCGAGCAACGAGTACTCGCGTGTCACTCCGTTGGGGTGCCGCACGCTCACATGGCTGCCCGGAGACGCCTCCGCCAAACGATGCCCGGCCTGCGCTTCGAGAACGAGTTCGCGGACTCCCGCGCCTGGCCAGGCATCGCCACACACGTAGGCCGGAATCCATATCCCCCGTCCGGCGGTGGTCTGAGTCGATTCGGTTGCAGCTGTCACGATGTCGTCCTCTTAGCCGTTGTCCAACCCGATCGCGACCATGTGGGCAGCGGTCTCCTGCTCGGGGCGAGTCCCCTGCTCCAGGCCGCGGATGACGCCGGTGCGGTCCTCAGCGGTGCGGTTCTGGTTCAACTTGGCCTTGGCGACAACTCGCGAGATCGACAGTTCGATGCCCACGATTCCCCTGAGCTGCATCGCGATGAACTTATCGGGGGCGTCAGTGACCTTCCACTCCTTCGGACGTCCCGCCTCGTGGTGGTCGGTCAGCTTGGTGACGTGATCGAGCAGCCAGTCGCGGTCGTCGTGAGCCTGCAGCTGCCCGTAGACGTTGACGATCTGGTAGTTCCACGTCGGGACGACCTTCTCGGTCTCCTTCTTGCTCGGGTAGTACTCCGGCGTGACGTAGGCGTCGACGACCGGGATGATCACCACCGACTCCGCCTCGGCGGTGTACTGCCAGTGGGGGTTGGGCCGCGACATGTGCCCGACCAACGAGTGCCTGTCGGCGTCGTAGAGCAGCGGCATCGAAGTCACCTCCATGCTGCCGTCCGGAGCCGGGGTGACCAAGTGGCCGAAGCCCCCCTTGCTCAACAGGGCCGCGGTGTCGTCCTCGGACACCTCGAATTGCTTCGGCAAGTACATGGTTGCTCCTCGACGGTCGTCGTACTGGCGGACGCAAGACAAACCTCGTTTGTCATGTGACAAAGCCACCATACAAGCCGGGGTCATCCTTGTCACGTGCCATAGGATGGACAGGTGACGAATGAGGCCGTAGATCGCGCGCCGATCACCGGCGCCTCGGCAGGCGAGATCTCCGACAGCGTGCGCAACCTGGTCAGCACAGGCCGACTGCAGCCCGGAGACTCGGTCCCGCCGATTCGCGACCTCGCCCTCGAGCTCGGTGTCCACCGCAATACCGTGGCCGCCGCCTACCGAATGCTGGTCGCCGCCGGGGTAGCCGAGACGCGGGGTCGACGCGGCACTGTCATCACGTCCTTGCCCCACCTCGAGGGCGAGACCGCTGTCAACACCGAGCTTGCGGACCTCTCCAGCGGCAACCCCGACCCCGCCCTGTTGCCCGATGCCGGCGCGGCGCTGTCGCAGATCGACTACCGGATGCAGATGTACGGAAGTCCGGCCGTCGATCCGCGGTTGGCCCGGTGGGCCCGCACCTCGCTCACACCTGAACTCGACAGCTCGTTCGAGATCTCAGTGACCCACGGCGCCGTCGACGCGGTCGAGCGACTGCTCACCGCACATCTGACACGCGGCGATGTGGTCGCCGTGGAAGATCCGTGCTTTTACGCGAGCGAGGGGACCGTGCGGCTCAACGGGTTCCGCGCAGCCCCCGTCAGCGTTGACACCGAAGGCCTTGAGCCGGAAGCGTTGCGCGCCGCACTGGAAGCGGGAGCTCGAGCCGCCATCGTCACGCCCCGAGCGCACAATCCGACAGGCGTGAGCATCACGCCCCAACGCGCCCGCGAGATCAGGTCGGTGTTGCAACGCTATCCACATGTGCTTGTGATCGAGGACGACCACTTCTCCGCGATCTCGCGTCACCCTTACAACCGGGTCACCCCAGCCACTGCGCAACGCTGGGCACTTGTGCGATCGGTGGCGAAGTTCCTCGGGCCAGACATGCGTGTCGCGGTCGTTGCCTCCGACCGAGGAACTGCCGACCGGCTCGGGAGTCGCTTGCGCCCGGGGGCCACGTGGGTGAGCCATCTGCTCCAGCAGCTTGTGGCGAACCTGCTCGAATCAGATTTCGTGACGCGACAGCTGGACCACGCTCGCCGCACGTATGCCGAGCGCGTGGACGACCTGCGCGAGGAGTTGACCAAGGTAGGCGTTGACACCCCGTTCCCCACCGACGGATTCAATGTCTGGGTGCCCGTACCGCACGGCTCCTCCGCGGTGGTAGCAGCACTGCGGGACGCCGGCTGGTCAGTTCGAGACGGTTCGTCATTCCAGACCCCGACGAGTACGACGCCGGACGGCGTTCGCATCACCGCGTCGAGACTCACCCACACCCAGGCCCGCGAGTTCGCTCAGTGCCTCGCCATGGCGCGCGAGTCAGTCACCCGCTGACCGCCCCGCCATAAGCCAGGCGCGCTAGGCAGAGCGGATCCCACCATCACTATCAGACGCACGGTTTCGCTCTCCCCCCACACGCAAGGGGTTGAAACTCGGGCTCAACCACACATCCCCCGAACCACCTCAAAACACCGGCAGGGATCGCGACATCGTGAGTGCCGACCGGCAGATTGCGGCACACGCAGCCCGCCGAGCCTGACCTCGCCGCGTTGGCGGCGTAAACATCGTGCGAGCACAGCCCCTCCGCTCGAGTAAGCAGCGCAGTGAACGCGCGCACACAAGCCGCACTCACCAAATGTCACGTGACAAAGTTGCGAACTCGTGCTTCACTCCGTTTGTCACGTGACGAGGAGCAGTGTTGCTCGCGGCGGCTGTCACAGCTGGACGGTCAAAGCCCTCACCGGCGCCGGGCACACATCTCCTTCCGGTTCTCGCATCCGTGAGCGCTACGGCGCCGCTCTCTCCACCACCAGAAGGTGACGGCCATGACGGATCTATCCCGGCACACACCTGTTTCCGGAGCCGCACAACGCCCTGCCCACTCCCCGACGACGGCCTGGGGCCTGACTGGACTCCTCGTCGTCCTCTACACCATCAACTACGGCGACAAGGTCGTCCTCGGCATCGTCGCCCGGCCGCTCCAGGAAGAGCTCGGGTTCAGCGCATCCCAGATCGGCCTCGCAGGTAGTGCTTTCTTCCTCGCTATGGCGATCGGCGGGTTCCTCGCCGGCACGATCAACCGCTTTGCCTCCTTGCGCTGGGCGCTGGCTGGCCTCGCGATCGCATGGGGCCTGTGCATGCTGCCCATCGTCGTGTGGGCGGCGTTCACGGTTCTGATCGTCAGCAGATTCCTCCTGGGCCTTTTCGAAGGACCCTCCTCAGCTCTGATCCACACGGCAACGTACTCCTGGCACCCTGCGGAGAAGCGTTCACTTCCTGGCGCCTTCATCACCTCGGCAGCGGCGATCTCGAAGATCGTCCTGGCACCCGCACTCGGCTACGTCGTGGTGACCTACGGATGGCGCTGGGCGTTCATCGTGCTCGCGGGCGCAAGCGTGATCTGGCTAGGCCTGTGGCTCGCCTTCTGGCGCCCTGGCCCCTACGGCGACGAGGCCACCAACGGAGGCAACACGAAGCCAACCAGCCTGGTGCACTGGAAAGAACTGATGCGCACCCCCACCTTCCTCGGCGGAATGGTCGCCGTGTTCAGCTTCTACACGCTCACCTCGGTCGTGCTGACGTGGCTGCCGACCTACTTCGAGCTCGTGCTCGGCTACTCCCGCATTCAGGCGAATTCCCTGTTCGGCGTCCCCAGCATCGTGGCGATGATCGCTCTGTTCACCGTGTCGTTCCTCGCCGACCGACTGATGAGCCGCGGTGTGCGGGCGCGGGTGTTCCGAGCGATAGTTCCAGGGGCAGCACTGCTGATCTGCGCCGCATCGATGATCGCGGCTCCGCTCATCCCAACGCCGGCCCTGGTAGTGGTGACCGTGTCGATCGGCTACGGGCTCGGCACCATCGTCTACCCGCTGCTCAATGCCGCGATCTCCGAGATCTGCCCCCGCGATCGGCTAGCCGGCACGCTCGGCTTCTTCCTCGCCGTCATGACCTGCGGTGGCCTCATCGGCCCCTTCCTGTCCGGAGTCATCGTCGACCACGCGGCGACGCCGGCGGAGGGCTACTCGACCGTCTTCCAGCTGCTGGGGCTTCTAACGGCCATTGGTGGGCTCAGCGCACTCCTGTTTGTCCACCCGGCTCGAGACGCAGCTCGTATCAACGCCATTCAGAACAGCCGGGGAGCAGACGCTTCGACAGGGGTATGAGAGCCTCGTCCATGATTCGAGTGCAGGCGGGCGACGCATTCAGTCGGATCTCGCGCTATCCCGACATATCCGCGGCAACAGCCACCGCTCCGCCGTCGCCGCGTGGTGAAGGGTCCAGTTACGGTTTCGAGCACCCATCTGGCTGATGCCACATCGGATGCACTGATACCAGTGTGAGCTCTGCACGAGCGCACTTTGACCATCGTGTTGCAGCCGGCGTCGATCGAGACTGCAGGCAAGCAAGGCAGGAAAGCTCAGGCAGGGTTGGTCCGCGACCGTGGACCAACCCTGCCTTGTCTGTGCCACTCACTCGTTGCGGAACCTTCCAATGCCTGAGCGAGCAACTGGTCGGGTTTCCTTCCACCGGTTTCACCAACAGCTGCCCGCTGCGGTACGCAAAGGATCCACAATGGATCTCTCTGAGCTGGGCACTGCGCACTACGCGGTGAGGCTACTGACGTTGCGTGGGTTGACCGACTGCTGAGTCGGACCGCTCTGCAGTGCCACCAGTCTCCCTAGGATCGGAAGCGCCCTGGAAACGAGGTTCAAATAGACGCGACGACGCAGATCCGAGGACGGCTCTGCGTACTGCTCAACCTGACCAAACTGCGGGGCTTGGTGCGGTGTAGCGCCCGATGCCAAGTTCACGTACAGCGCGACCCACCAACGGTCTTCGCACCCACGTGGACACTGCCCAGGAACCTTCAGCAGTGCAGGCAAAACAAGGCTGAGGTGGTTCAGCCCCTGACCAAGTCACGGGCTGAACCACCTCAGCCTAGCTAACATCAACGTCGCCTCCGACAGAGTCGTCGGCCGTGGTTGTCGATGCAGCAGCGGCAACGAAGTGTTGCCTGCTCTACTGTTGTTATCAAACAGACCCACGCGCTGAATCCGGATCAGGAGCGCGCTCTCTGCCCGTCGATGTACGGGTTTCAGCCATAGTGGCGTTCCCTGATTCCTGCCACGACCAATGCAGCTGGGTACCCACCGAAAGCCGGATACGGATCTCTTCTCAGAGATCCAGCACCAGTTTGGCGCACGCCGCGCGCGAGACGCAGATCATCATGGTGTCGTGGGCAGCTCGTTCGTCGTCATCGAGGAGTGAATCGCGGTGATCCACGGTGCCTTCCAGGACTGTCGTCATGCAGGTACCGCAGGCGCCTTCTCGGCAGGAGTATGCGGCCTGCACTCCAGCTTCTTCGACGGACTCGAGCACGGACTTGCCGGCTGGGACTTGAACAGTGACGCCAGCCCGTGCGAGCTTGACCTCGAACACCTCCGAACGTACCGGCGCTTCCAGCTCCTTGGCCGTGAAGCGTTCGACGTGCAACGAACCGTCTGGCCATGCGATGCACTTGTCTTCAACAGCGTCAAGAAGAGGTGCTGGGCCGCAGCAGTAGACGAGCAGCCCGGGCTGCGGGGTACCGAGGAGTTCCTCGAGGTCGAGCAACCCACAGTCGGCCTCGGGAAAGACCCGCACCCTGCCCGGGTACTGTTTTTCAAGGTCATCTCGAAAGGCCATCGAGTCGGCTGAGCGCCCTCCGTACACCAACTCCCACTCCGCGCCCTGTTCCTCAGCTTCTGCCAGCATCGGGATGATCGGAGTGATACCGATCCCGCCAGCGATGAAGAGGTACCGTACAGCGGGCTTCAAGCGAAAGTGGTTGCGCGGTCCGCGAACACGCAGGATGTCACCCTCGTCGATGTTGTCGTGGATGCGTCGCGAACCGCCCCGGCCGTGCTCCTCGCGCAGCACGGCAATGCGCCATGTCTTGTGGTCTCGCGTCGAGGAACTCAGGGAGTACTGCCGCAGGAGGCCCTCTCCAAGGTCTAGTTCGATGTGTGCGCCGGGCGACCAGGTCGGTAGCGGGGTGCCATCAGAGCGTTGCAGTTCAAGCGAGACGACGCCGAGAGCCTCGTCTCGTCGGCGAGTCACGACCAGGTCGAGCTCAGGCTCAGTTTCACGTGTGGCCATTCGGTGGATCTCCAGAAAGGCGTGCTTGGTGAAGAAGGAGCTCGGTAGCAGTCAGCTCCAGAGCGCGTGGTAGAGGTCTGCGATCTCATCGACCGCCGGCACCCGCGGATTGTTGTCGGGTGAACCAGAATCCTTGGCCTGCTGCGCCATGACAGGGACCTGACGTCTCCATTCGGTCTCCAGGATGCCATATTCCCGAGGCCCTGGAACGTCGAGGTCCTTGTTCAGCGTCGCGAGGGCCTCGACCAGTTGCCGGGCCGCGGTCTCGTTGCTCACCCCCATGCTCGCGATACCCATCGAGCGGGCACAACGCGCGTAGCGATCGGGCGCCGAGCTGATGGAGAACTCGGTGACCGCGGGCATGAGCATGGCGTTGGACAGACCGTGAGCGATGTGGAAGTGGCCACCGATCGGCCTGCTCATTCCATGCACCAAGGCGACGCTAGAGTTGGAGAAGGCGATGCCTGCCTGTGTAGCGCCGAGCATCATCGCCGCGCGGGCGTCCTCATCCGTCGGGTCTTCGTAGACAGCGCGAAGGTTGCGGAACAGCGTGCCCATCGCGGTGAGGGCGAGGTCATCGGTGAATGGATTTGCGCGCCTGCTCACATAGGCTTCGACGGCGTGCACCAGTGCGTCGACGCCGGTGTCGGCGGTGAGCCGACGGGGCATCGCCATCGTGAGCGCGTAGTCCACGAGCGCGATGGTGGGAAGGAACGCCAGGCCAGCGCAAAGCATCTTCTCGTCCGTAGCGCTGTCGGTGATGATGGTGAAGCGGGTGCATTCTGATCCGCTTCCGGCGGTCGTCGGAATCGCGATCAGCGGCAGCGTCGGCGCGTCTGTGACCGCTGGGGCCTTGTAGTCACGCATCGAGCCGCCCTGCGACCCGAGCAGCGCCACCGCTTTAGCGGTGTCCATGGGGCTGCCACCGCCGATACCGATGACACAGTCGAACTCGCCGGAGCGCAGGACAGCGGCGCCCCGTGCGATCGAGTCTGTGGTCGGGTCGGGTTGAGCACCAGCGAAGAGTTCCGCGGTGATCCCGGCATTCCGGAGGCCATCCTGGATCTCCGCGAGGAATGGCTGTTCAGCGAGGAAGGCGTCGGTGATGATCAGCGGCCTGTGGAGGTTCACTGACTGCAGCACGTCGGCAAGTTCGGTCGAGCAGCCGCGGCCGATTCTAAGTACGCGAGGCAGAGCGATGGAGGCTGTCATCGCAGAGTTCACCGTCCCCCAGGGAAGTTGAGGTCGATACCGCCGCGTGGCGCGGTCGCGTGCGGCCAGCGGGTGGTCACGACCTTGGACCGGGTGAAGAAGTGCAGCCCGTCCGCGCCGTAGGCGTGCGTGTCGCCGAACAGCGAGGATTTCCACCCGCCGAAGGAGTAGGCGGCGGCAGGCACTGGGATCGGCACGTTGATACCGACCATGCCGACCTCGACCTCGTTCTGGTAACGGCGGGCAAGGGCACCGTCTGTGGTGAACAGAGCGGTCCCGTTGCCGTAGGCGCTCGCGTTGACCAACTCGAGTGCCTTGTCGAAGGACGGCACCCGAACGACATCGAGGATCGGACCGAAGATTTCGTCCTGGTAGATCGACGCCTCCGGTGAAACGTGATCGAAGAGTGTGGGGCCGAGCCAGAAACCGTCCCCATCCCCGTCAACGTTGGTCTCCCGTCCGTCAACGACCAGCGTGGCGCCGGCTTGGATCCCAGCGTCGACGTAGGAGACGACACGGTCTCGGTGGGCACCGGTTACCAGCGGTCCCATGTCACTGCCACTGCGACCATCCCCGGTCTGGAGTCCTGCGATGCGCTGCGTGATCCGCTCGACGAGGGCCTCGGCGACCGGTTCGACCGCAACCACAACGGAAACGGCCATGCAGCGCTCCCCCGCAGAACCGTATGCGGCTGACACCGCGGCATCCGCAGCAGCGTCGAGATCAGCATCCGGCATGACGACCATGTGGTTCTTCGCCCCGCCCAGCGCTTGCACGCGCTTTCCGCAGCGGGTGCCGGTCTCATACACATGCCGGGCCACCGGAGTCGAACCAACGAAGCTCACGCCGCGGACATCCGGATGCGTCAGCAGTCGATCCACCGCGACGGAATCACCCTGGATCACATTGAACACGCCATCCGGCAGCCCGGCCTCGGCCCAGCACTCCGCGAGGATCACCGCGGCGGACGGCACCTTCTCACTCGGCTTGAACACGACGGTGTTGCCGCATGCGATCGCGATCGGAGCGAACCAGAGCGGCACCATGGCCGGGAAATTGAACGGCGTGATCAGGGCGCACACACCCAGCGGCTGCCGAATCGAGGCGACGTCGATCTGCGTCGACACCGACTCCGAAAACCCACCCTTGAGCAAAGCAGGGATCCCGCAGGCGTATTCGACGACTTCAAGACCACGAGCGATCTCGCCATGAGCATCGTCCAGAACCTTGCCGTGCTCCGCGGTGATCGCTGCTGCGAGCTCATCGCGACGGCGCAGAAGCTCCGCCCGGAAGTCGAACAAGATTCGGGCTCGCCGGGACAGCGTCGTCCAGCGCCAGATCTCCCATGCCGCGCTGGCTGCGTCGACAGCAACGTCCACGTCCTGCTCCGAAGCGAACGCGACATGACCGGTGACGCTGCCGCGAGCAGGATCGAAGACCTCACCGTAACGATCTGCCAGTCCAGTCCAGGGCTTTCCGTCGACCCAGTGGGTAATGCGATTGCTCATCGAGGCTCCCTTGCTGTTGCGATGACCAAAGCCTTGCCGTGCGTTCTTGCACAAACAAGAGTCAATGAAGCACATCGATCTGCAAATACGCACATCGATGTTAAAGTGGCTCATGGTCTCGGCAGACGCCCTTCGGTACTTCCTCCAAGTAGCCCGGCGCGGCAGATTGGTCTCCGCAGCGGAAGCGCTCGGCGTTGACCACACCACCGTCAGCCGCCAGATCAGCCGCCTCGAGCGCGATCTGGGCTACCGAGTCTTCGATCGTTCACCGACCGGCTGGTCCCTTTCCGACGCCGGCCAACGCCTACTTCCTCACGCAGAAGCAGTCGACGCCGCGGTCCTCTCAGCCGTCGCAGACACCAACACCGAAGGGCAGCTCACCGGCACGGTGCGGATAGCCACCCCTGACGCGTTCGGCGCCTTCATCCTCGCCCCAGGCCTGAACACCTTCCGAAAGGAACATCCGAACCTCGACGTCCACATCGTGACCTCGACACGGAACGTAGCCCTGGGCATGCGCGAATTCGACATCGCCGTCACGTTGCAAGAACCTCAGCCACGACACGCAAAGTATCGCCGGCTCACCGACTACACACTCGCGCTCTACGCCACACCCGAGTACCTCGCAGAAAACCCGCCGATTCACGAGCCCGCAGACCTGAGCGCCCACACACTGATCTGGTACGTCGACGACCTACTCGACATCACACCACTCCGTTTGCTCGACGACGTCCTTCCCGGACACCGCGTGGCAATCCAGACCAACAGCGTCACCGGGCATTGGCAAGCCGCCGTCGCCGGAGTCGGCCTTGCACCCCTACCCCGCTACCTCGGCGACCAGGACCAGCGACTCGTACCTGTCCTCCCCGACACCCTGCAGATCAGCCGCACCTACTGGCTCGCCGTCCCCAAAGAATCCGCTCGCCTCGAACGCGCCCGCGCAACCATCGCACTACTTGAAAAGATCGTCTCCGACCGCCAGCACGACCTCCTACTCGGCGCCTCCAACAGCCAGGACACTGAGAGCCCCAAGAAGTAGTGAGCGACACCGACATCGAAGAACTACGACCGCGAGAACTACCGGGGTGACACCTCGGACGCGGGAAACTGACCGCTGAGGAACTCACGCGATCGTTGTTCGAACGCATCGACACGTCGACGCAACCGTGGGTGCGCATGCATGCGAAGCGTACGCAGCGGCACGGAGTTCTGGACGCCGCCCGTGGAGCGCACCTTGGCACCATCCGCCCCACCCACTGGACATCGTCTAGTCGGCTCCGGACAGGCCATCGTTCGCGAGATCAACCTAGTCGACGACGCCATCGACCACCGCTGCTCACTGGTGGCCTTCCAGATTAGGCCGGAAATGGCCCTTTGAGGTGGCCATTCCCGCATGTGAGCATCCGCGCATGCTCGTCAATGAACTCAGCCAGCCCGTGGGACAGCCCGTTCCCGGTTGGACACCGCGCCCCGTGCCGACTACCCCGGTGCTCAAGGGACGCTACTGCCAGCTGGAGCGGCTGGACCCTCACCGGCACGCGGAAGAGCTGTTCGACGCCGATCAGCTTGATACTCGGGGAGAAAGCTGGACCTACCTTCCCTACGGGCCGTTCACCACGCTCACCGACTATCGGCAATGGGGCCAGCAGGTCCACGGCGACGACGATCCGATATTCTACGCAATCATCGCCACCGACCAACAAGATCTCGCCGATGGACACCCCCGCGCGGTCGGCGTGCTGAGTTTCCTGCGGATCCAGCCCGAGATCGGGGTGATCGAGATCGGCCACGTCCACTATTCCCCATTGCTGCAACGTCGCCGCGCCGCCACCGAAGCGCAGTACTTGCTGGCCAGTCACGTCTTCGACGAGTTGGGTTACCGCCGGCTCGAGTGGAAGTGCGACGCGCTCAACGCCGCCTCCCGCGCCGCGGCGCAGCGACTCGGATACTCCTATGAGGGCACTTTCCGGCAGGCGACGATGGTCAAGGGCCGCAACCGCGACACCTCGTGGTACTCGATCATCGACAGCGATTGGCCCAACATTCGAGACCGATTCACCACCTGGCTGCAGCCGGACAACTTTGACTCCCATGGCCACCAACGAACCCCGTTGCGCCCGACTTGACCTGAAGCCGCTGCCGGGGAAATGCTGCCGCTGGCCGCGGTCCAGTTCTCGGGCGCTCTTTTCCCCTCGGATTTTCTTCAGTTAGAGCCCCTTGCCCCCAGGTGACGGAGCGCCTCACCTCTTACCTGGGGCTGCAGGTCCGGCCATCTCTGTCGGCCTGGTGACGCTCGAACACCCGTTGATCGTCGCGATCCCCTGAGCCACCGTCGCAGCAGCAGGCTCGTCCTTCTGCCCCGTTCGGTGGTCGCGGTCGTCCACCGCCCAAAGTCCAACTGCCGTCCGCTCTGTGGGGACCCGGAGAGACGGTCGCGGATCTCCGCTGGGATGTCGAAGGAACTCTCGACGCCCTCCACCTGGACCGTTCTCGTCACCAGATCGACCGTGACGGGGGTGGTCGGCTCGTGGTCGAGCAGCGCCCAGAGCCGCTCCTCCACCGGAGTGGGGTGCACGCGGCCACTTTTCGATGGTCCAGTCCGGGCCGCAGTAGACGATCACCAGTCCGTTAGTACGGAGGTAATCGACCAGGGCAACATCGTCACCAGTGACGTAGACCAGGCGGGTCCGGAGGGCCGCGAGGAGGTGGTCCTCCCTGACGTAGGTGCTCTTCAGAACCAGCGCCTGGGTGCGGGCGCTGGTATGGCCATGGCGGCAGCGGTAGCCGGCCCGGTTGTTCACCCAATGCGCGTCAAACCGCCGACCGCACCGGCCACACACAATCAGCCCCGCCAACCGATAGATCCGTGTGTCCCCTTCCTGGGTTTTGCGGGCGGCGCGCATGCCCTGGATCGACCGGAACGTTGCTTCGTCGACCAGTGCGGCGTGTGCGGGTGCGTTCGACACCACCCAATCCTGTTGGTCCATGCGGCCCCCGGCGCCGCCGCCGCGACGAGAACCTCCAGGATTACGGAGGGTGCCGTGTCGATTCCACACCTGCATCCCCGTGTACCGCGGATTCTCCAGAATCCCCGACACTGTTCGCGCAATCCACGCCCGCCCCGAACGATGCGAGTTACGCACCCGATCAGCACCCGACGGACACGTCGCCCCACGCTCATTGAGCTCCCGCGCGATACCGGCCACGCTGCGCCCCGCAGCGCGCTGCTCGAAGATCCACCGCACCCACGGAGCCGTAGCCGGATCCGGTTCCAACCGGTGCAATCGACGCCCCCACTGCGTGTGGGCACTGTTCGGGTGCGGCCCCGCATCAACCAACCGATACCCATACGGCGGCCGCCCACCCAAAAACCGGCCCTGCGTACAGACCTGGGCGCGCATGGCCGCCAATACCCGGTGCCGCGCCCGCAACACCTCCCGCCGCGACTGCGAACCCAACAACAACATCAACGCCTGATGCGCCGGATCACCGAGATCAACCGGCCCACCCGCCTCCGGTAACCACAACTGCACACCCTGCTCGGCCAAGAAGCTCATCACGGCCCGGAACTGATCTCCGTAGAAAGCCCGCTCATACTCGCCGACGACAACGGCATCAAACCCACGGTCCGGGCTCTGCGTCGCGGTTAGCAGTGCTGCCGCAAACGGCCGCTTCGACCAGGACCGCCGACGCGAACAGCCCTCATCGAAGTACTCGGCCACGATCAGCCCGCGGCCGTCGATCGTCTCCTCGGCAACCTCGAGCTGCCAGCTCAGCGACGTCTCATGATCCTGGAACTCCTTCGTCGACATCCGACCATAAAAAGCGAACCGCACCAGCGACCCACCACGACCACTCCCCCGATGTCGCGGCCTGCGGCCGTGCCCTGCTGTTCCGAATGGGCCTGTTCCCTCTGCCCCGGTCACCGCGCACCCCGCATCCAACACCGCCCAATAAGGCAGTGCTGGAACGTCGCCACACAGCGCTTGTGACGCAGCACCAGCTCAACACGACCCGAATAGCCGCATGCCGACGCCAAGGGCAGAAGACACCGACGACCCCCGCCGACTGACAAAACCCTTGAGGTTCCACAGGGTTGTAGCCTGCGGAAGACGCACCTGCTACCGTTCTGGTGTGATTTCCCCAAACACGGGAAATTTCACCGGTCTAGGGGTTCAAGTCCCCCCTCGGACACTCTCTTACCTCACGAGTTAAAACTCGGCGGCTAGCACTCCTCACTGCTGGTAGCGGGGTTCTTCTTCTGGCACTCGACGGTGAAGTCCGCCTCGGGTACGGAGGGTATCGGGCCGGGTGAGGCCACCAGCTCGGGAGCTGGACAGCCTGGTATGGGCCTGAGACGCCAGCCTTCGTGGCCACACACGATCTCCAGCCCTGCACGGCGAAGACAGTCACCAACGTCTTTCCCCACATCATCCTCGGGTGGTGCCCCACATTGCTGGCTGAGCAAGCCCGGTAAAGCGTCGCGAAGGCGATCCTCGCGGACGTAGACGTGACGGGGCACCGGACTCGGCCGCGATCGGGCGGACTTCGAACCATGCCGGCAGCGATAACCCGCGCGGCCATGCAGCCAATGCGCGTCCATCCGACGACCGCACTCCCCGCACACCACCAGATCAGCCAGCTCATACGTGCGCGCCTCACCGTCTTTGCTCGGCCGGGGCGCACGAATGCGTTGCACGGCGAGGAACGTGGACTCCTCGACCAACGCCGGATGAGACAACTGCTCGGAGACTTCCCATTCCTGCACCGCATTCCGACGCACCGCACCGGATCCTCGGCCACCCGTGCGTCCCCCGGCGCCGTGACCTTTGGTGGAGTGCCAGTTCCAGACCTGCCGGCCGGTGTACCGCGGATTCGCCAAAATCAGCCCGATCGTGCGGGCGATCCACCCCTGCCCCCGACGAGGACTGTTGCGGGCCGGGTCGGCATCGGCCGGGCACGGCACACCACGCGCGTTGAGCTCCCGCGCCAACGACGCCACCGACCGGCCACGCGCCCGCTCGGCGAACATCCACCTCACCCACGACGCCGTCTCCGGATCCGGCTCCAACACCTGTACACGCCGCCCCACTGCGCATGCGTGACATTGGGATGCGGACCCGCATCCACCAGCCGATAGCCATACGGTGGGCGACCACCGAGGAAACGTCCCTCATCTCGTGTCTGGGCGGCCATCGCGGCCTTCACCCGATGCCGAGCCCGCACCACCTCACGCTGCGCCTGCGCACCCAGCAACACCATCAACGCCTCATGAACCGGACTGTCCAGCTCCACCGGCCCACCCGCCTCAGGCAACCACAGCTGCACGCCGAGGGTGTTCAACCGTGCCAGGACCTCCCGAAACTGATCACCATAAAAAGCACGCTCGTACTCACCCACCACCACGGCATCGAACTTCCGATCCGGGTCCTCCGCAGCCGCCAACAGTGCCGAGGCCGCCGGCCGGTCCACCACGACCACCGCCGCGACCGGCCCTCATCGAAGAAGTCGACCACGATCTCACCGACACCCTCGATGAGCTCCTCCGACACCGCCCGCTGCCACGCACGCGACGTCTGCGGATCCTGAAACCCACGGGTCGACATCCGCCCATAAAACGCGAACCGCACACCACCCACCGGTCCCGCGGCAGACCGCAGCGAACCACGACGCCGTGCCGCCACCGCATCCACAAAACCGGAACTGGTCAACCCACCCATCTCGGCCCTTCCCACCTCGAAGCCGAGACCCATCGTGGCCCACGATCGCGGACGACTTGATCTACACCCGAACAGAGCAGTCCGATACGCACCCCGACTGAAGCGCTTCCCCACCACCGGCGCAGCCTTCCCACCGCTAGCGCGGCTGCCGTCGGCCGGACTACTCAAGCGGTAGGCCATGCATGCCCCACCACACGACGAGCGCTGTCGGACAGTCAGCTATCGGACATCAACCAGGTCGCCGCCAGCACCGGCAACGACCCCCTTCTAGACAGCCTCCTGCTCCGGCTTACACACCGAAACCGCCTGCCGCCGCGGAGGCGCACTCGCACTTCGCCCACGAGACCTCGACACCGAACAGTGCCTGATCCGGCTGAGAGAAAAGGGTGAGACCCTGCGCTCGCAACCGGTATCCCCGAACCTGATGGCCCACCTACAAGCACACTCGGACCGCCGTGGAGACGCCGACCCTGACGGACAACTTCTCCGCTATGCCAACGGTTCTCCCACTACCCGCCGGCGATACGACCACCTGTGGACGCGCCTGGGACGTCATCTGCCGTGGGTCGCCACCCAGCAAGTCTCCACACACTGGCTGCGCCACACCACTCTGACTTGGGTCGAGCGCAACTTCGGCTACGCCGTCGCCCGCGAGTACGCCGGCCACACCAACGGCCATGGCGACACCGGAGCAACCGCGACCTACGTCCGCGCGAACCTCACCGAAGTCGCTACAGCCCTTGCAGCTCTAACAGGAGAGCCCCACCCCTCGCAACTCCCCCCGTGGGCCGTGGCGGATTGTCAGGATGATCAGTCAAGCTAAATTTCAGTTGCCGCTGAGGAAATCGTCTTGATCAACAGATAATGCCGATGCTGACCGGCTATCCGATGGCCTGCGTCGAGGTCGTGACGATAGCCACCTCTTCCTTGCCCCACACACAGAGAACCGCCCTGGAACTCGTGTTCGGCGAAGGTGAGGCGGTCAGGACTGGCTAGCGCAGGGGTGGGATGGCGGGGACTTCGGTGGCGTTGGCGATATCCTCGGCGGTCAGTTTGAAGCTGTCGGGATAGCTGTCACGCCGGGTACGGCGGTCAGGTTCGCTGGTGCGCCACATGTAGAGGCACGGAAGGCATTGCAGCACTTCCCACACCCCGGGCACCGGGGAGGTCGTCACGCTGCGGATCTCGGCTGCGGCGCAGCGCGGGCACACGGTTTCTTCGGCGCTCATCGAACTTTCCTTCCTGGAAGCGGAGTTTCAGCGCTTGTTGAGCAGTGAACGCAGGCGATCGGCCCACGCCGCGGTCTCGGGCAGGTCCTTGGTGGGGGTGCTGAAGTTGCCCCGCACGTCGGGCTGTACCGGGGTCGTCGCGTCGATGATCATCTTGCTGGTGATGCCCGCTGGCTGGGAGGCCGGAGCCAGTTCCACTACCGACAGGTTCGGGATGACCACCACGTCCTCTGCCGGGTTGACCTTCGCCGACTGCGCCCACATCACCTGTGGCAGGTCGAACGGGTCCACGTCCTCGTCGAGGAGGATCACTTGGCTGACGTAGCCGAGCCCGTGCGGTGTGGTCATCGCGCGCATGCCCACTGCCTTGGCGAACCCGCCGTAGCGCTTCGCCGTGGAGATGATCACCAGCAGCCCGTGCGTGTACATCGCGTTCACGGCGCGAACTTCCGGGAACTCCGCGCGCAGCTGCTTGAGCAGCGGCACACAGGTGTTCGGACCCACCAGGTAGTCGCACTCGGTCCACGGCATGCCCAGGTACAGGGATTCGAAGATCGGGTTGTTGCGGAAGGAGATCCGCTCGATGCGCACCACCGGCATCCGCCGACCGCCCGAGTAGTGCCCGGTGAACTCCCCGAACGGTCCCTCGAGCTGCCGCACCCGCGACTCGATGCGGCCCTCGATCACCACTTCCGCACCCCACGGCACGTCGAGTCCGGTCAGCGGTGCCGTGGCGATGGGCATGGGAGCGCCGCGCAGTGCGCCGGCCATCTCGTACTCGGACTGGTCGTAGGCCATCGGCATGCCCGCCACGATCGGCACCACCGGTTCGTTGCCCAGTGTGATGGCCACCGGCAGATCCTCTCCCTTCTCTTCGGCCTTGCGCAGGTGCTGGGCGATGTCGTGCATCGGAACCGGTTGCAACGCGAGGCGATCCCGGCCGATGACCTCGATGCGGTAGATACCCAGGTTCTGACGGTCGAAGTCCTCCGGCGCGTCCGGATCCCGCGAGACCACGGCGGCCTTGTCCAGATTGAACCCGCCGTCACCGTCGTTGAGCCGGAACAGCGGAAGCACGTCGAACAGGTCGAGGTCCGCGCCGGTGACGCTGTTCTCCCGCCACGGCGCGTCCTCCCGGCGCTCCTGCGCGACGGGGAAATCGTCCCAGCGCCGCGCGAACTCCTCGACCTGCTCGCGGGTGGAGGTCTCCTTGGGCAAGCCCAGGGCCAGCGCGTGGTTGCGCCACGAGCCGTGCACGTTCATCGCGATCCGCGCGTTGGTGAAGCCCTTGACCTGGTCGAACCACAACGCGGGCGCGCCCTCCCCGATGCACCCGGCGGCGTTGGCGGCTGCTGCCAGGTCGGGCTCGGGCAGCACCTCATCGGGAATCCGCAGCAGCTGCCCCTGCTGCTCCAGGGTGTTCAGGAACGACCGGAGGTCGTCGTAGGCCATGTGCTCTCCTCGAAAAGAACTGTGCGGCAAGGGGAAAGTGTCAGGATGCTGCGCGCTTCCGCAGCCGAGTCGTCCGAAGTCCCTCCCACCGCTGCGCGACGGGGGCGGGCAGGTCCAGCTGGTCCAGCACGCGGGTGACGATGTGTTCGACGACTTCGTCGATGGAGGCCGGGTTGTGGTAGAACGCGGGCATCGGCGGCACGATGCGCACCCCCATCCGGGACAGCGCGAGCATGTTCTCCAGGTGGATCTCGCTCAGCGGTGTCTCGCGCGGCACTAGCACGAGCGGCCGGCGTTCCTTGATCGTCACGTCCGCTGCGCGCGCGATGAGCCCGTCGGCGTAGCCGGCGCGGATCCCGGCGACGGTTTTCATCGAGCACGGCACGATGACCATGCCGTCGGTGCGGAATGACCCCGACGAGATGCTCGCACCCTGGTCGTCGGGGTTGTGGACGACGTCGGCGAGCTCACCGATCTCCTTGGTGCTCAGTCCGGTCTCCAGCTCCGCGGTCGCCCGGGCCCATCGGCTGATCACCAGGTGGGTCTCCACATCGGATAGCTCTGCCAGCTGCGCCAGCAGCCGGACCGCGAGCGGAGCCCCGGTCGCCCCGGTCATGCCAACGACGAGTCGCATGCTTCTCCTTTTCGGTCACTCCAGCTCCGACACCTCCACATTAGGAGCCGATATCGCAGGTGAGCGGGTACGCTGGTGACAAACCATGGGAAGAATCGGACAAGAACAGGTATGCGGATGCCCGAGATCACCGATGTCGCCTACCGGCCGGGGCTGAGCACGCCGATCGGGATGGACGTGGCGGATTTCGCCGAGCTGCGCGAACGGGGCGAGCGGCGGGAGATCGACCTGGCTGCCCCACAACGGCCCGACTTCCACCACCTCATCCACGTCGCCGGGGACGCCGAACCGCTGCCGCACTCGGTGGACTTCGCCACCCACGTAATCGAGCCGGGCGGATGGCTGTGGGTGCGGCCGGGCCAGGTCCACCAGTACGCGGCCGAGCCGGGCGGTGCGCTGACCCGCTCACACGGCGCCATCGTGATCTGGCGCCCGGGTTTCGTGACCATCGACCCACCACTCAGCGAAACCCCGGTGCTGCCGACCCGCTCGACCGCCCACCTGGTCGACCTCGCTCGCCAGCACCTGTTCGCCGAGTACGAAGAGCTGGGCACCCTGACGCTGGAGGAGCACAACCGGGCGCTGCGCATGCTGTTGGCGGTCCTCCTGCTGCGCCTTGCCCACGCCAGCCCGGAACTACCTTCCGCCGCACCGCCGGACGGGCCCTTCGCGCGGTTCCACGCAGCTGTCGAACGCGACTTCACCCGCACCCACCGCGTCGCCGACTACGCCGCCGCCCTCGGCTACAGCACCCGAACCCTCACCCGAGCCGCGCTAGCTGCCTCCGGCACCACAGCCAAGGCCTACCTCGACGCCCGCATCATCCTGGAAGCCAAACGCCTCCTGGTGCACACCGACAACACCTCAGCTGACATTGCCCGCCACCTCGGCTTCGAAAACCCCGGCGATTTCAACAAGTTCTTCCGCAAACACGACGGTCGAACGCCGCTGGCATTCCGCGCCGAAGCACGCGGCACGACGGAGCGATGAATCTCCCGCTCCCGCGCCAGAACGACTGCCCCTCACGAACAAACTCGACCACGGAGCGACACGCGTATCTAAAACGGCGAGGCCACGCATTGCGGGACACGCTCACCTGGGACCAGGGGCCGAGATGGCCGAACACCGTGCCTCCACGATGGCCACCAACATGGCCGTCTACCTCTGCGATCCAGGAAAACCTTGGCAGCGCGGCAGCAACGAAAACACCTATTGGTCATGATGATCCGGGCCGGGCTTCTTCGACGGGAGACGCTTCGGTCGGGCCGTTGGGTGACTCGGAAAACACGTGCCGCAAGGCTTTCCGTTGATATGTCCACGGCGGCCCACAGGGCGAGAGCCCTGGCCTGGAGTGACTTGATAGAAGCCTGCTGAGCCGTCAACTCGCAATAGGTCTGTCCCCAGGCCAGGGCTCTTGCCTCTGCCCCGTCATCCACGACAGCGGAGGAGAGGCCAGCTCGATGGTGACAGTACGGATCGACCCGCACAAGCACGTCCACGTCGCAGTGGCAGTCGATGCCGGCGGCAGGCAGATCAGCAAGCCGATGATCGTCAACAACGACACGCTCTTGATCACTGCGCTAGTCAAGTGGATCCGCTCGATCGCAGGCGACATGCCCGTCACCTGGGCCATCGAGGACGGTCGCGGGTTCGCCCGCCGCCTCGCCGACGGCCTGCTGCTCGCCGGCCACGAAGTGGTCTGGGTTCCATCCCGGCTGACCGCTGCCCACCGCAAGCTGCATGCCGCCACCGGCGCCAAGTCCGACCCCGTCGACGCCGCCGCAGCCGCCCACGCCGCGATCGCCACCCCCGGCCTGGACCGGCACCGCATCGACGAGCGAGTCCGTGAACTACGCGTCCTGGTCGACTACCGCGCAGACCTCATCAAACGCCGCACCATGGTGATCAACCAGCTCAAAGCACAACTGCATGTCTGGCTCAACCACACTCCAGGAGACCTCGCCCGCCCCAAAGGCCTGGCCTCGCTGACCGCACTGCTAGAGCCGGCACCGCTGGGCACACACGTCCGCAAGGCGCTCGCCGACATGATCACGGAGATCGCCGATCTCAACCAACGTGTCCGCGACCTCGACGGCACTATCAGGGAACTCGTGACCCCGCTGGCCCCCGCACTGCTGGAGATCACCGGGATCAGTCACATCTCCGCGGCGGTCCTGATCGCTGAGATCGGCGACATCACCCGCTTCTCCAGCTCGGCCAAGCTCGCCCGCTACACCGGCTGCGCTCCGATCCCGGTCTACTCCTCCGACAAAGAACGCCATCGCCTGCACCGAGGCGGAAACCGACGGCTCAACAGCGTGCTCTACACCGCAGCGATCGTGCAGAAACGCTGGCATCCCGACGCACAGGCGTTACTTGCCCGCCACGAACCCACCAAAGGTAGCCGCGGCGCCCGCCGCATCCTTCAACGCCACCTCATCGACGTCATCCACCGAGCCATGACCACCGATCAAGCTTCCTGGAAACACCACATCACCCGCTACGAACACACCGCTTGACATAGAAGCATCAACGGCCTGCTACGCCAGCATTTCCCTGGCAGCACCGACCTGCGAACCCACAACATCACGGCCCTGCAAACCATCGCCGACGAACTCAACGGACGCCCCAGAAAATCCCTCGACTGGGACACACCCGCCGAACGCCCCTCTGCTTTACTAGATGCCTAACAGTTCCGACTGTTGCGGCGACTGATTGAATCCGTGCAGTTCCGGTGAAATTCCGGCGACTGCTGCGCCGCCACCAGCTGACCGGGTCGATGGGGCGGGTCGGCGCGTGTGGCGACAACGCCGCAATGGAATCGTTCTTTTCCTTACTGCAGAAGAACGTTCTCGACACCAGATGGTGGCGCACCTGCGAGGAACTCCGGATGGCGATCGTGTCCTGAATCGAGACGAAATACCACCGCAAACGCAGGCAACGACGCCTGGAAAATCACCTCGGTCGAGTTTGAGAGCATCTACACCGCCGCACACGCGCCCTGACACCGGTCAAGCCCAGGTAACAACCAAATCCCGGGCAGCCCCCGGAGCACGGATGCGGACCCCGTTCCGGAGCGAGCGCGATGAGCTCGCCGACGTCGTGGCGCTCGCCCAACACCACGGCCTCCGCGCCAAGACCATGACCTACCCGCTCTCCCACACCAGCGAAGCGTGGAAGCCTTGCGACGAGGGGAGATCCTCGGTCGCGCCGTGGTGATTCCCGATCAGACCGCCGTGTAGCCGCCGTCGGCGGGCACTGCGGCGCCAGTCATGAACGATGCACCTGGGGAACACAGGAACGCGATGACCTTCGCGATTTCCTCCGGCGAACCCGGTGAGGGAGCACGGATCCTCGATCCGACCCCGGCATTCTGCCGCGACGGCACCTGCCCCGCGATCATCGGCGACGTCGTCGTCCACGGAGTGACGACCCACCTAACCACGACCCACGCTCGCACAATCAAGCCGTGGCTCGACGAACAACTGTCCTCGCTGGAGGTCCTGCCCTGATCTCGGTCCGGCCCGTCGGCGCCGAGCCGGAAGGAGGTCACCCACCGCGGACGGGCTCAGCGCTGGACCGGGTCGCCGTCGGCACCTAGGAAGGCCTCGAGTTCGGCGGGGGTCGGGGCGGCCTCCCAGTCGCCGGGGGTCGTGCACATCACGGCGCCACAGGCGTTCGCCCGGGCGAGCTTCTCCTTGACGCTCCAGCCTTGCACGTCGCCACTGAGGTAGCCGGCCACGAACGCATCCCCCGCTCCCACCGTGTCGACGACATCGACGCGATGGCCAGGAGCGTGGACCACGGTGCCCTCGGTGTACGTTGACGCACCGTCGGCGCCCCGCTTGACGACGATCTCGCGCGCGCCCATGGGGTCGAGGGCGCGGGCCAGCTCGTCGATCGCCAAAGAATCATCCGCCACGCCACCGGGAACCCCGTACGCCAGCTCCTCGAGGGAGCCGAACACGAGGTCCGCCTCCCCGACGAGCTCGCCCAGCACCTTCGCGGCGACGTCCGCGGGAGCGAGCGTCGACCGGTAGTTCACGTCGACGCTCACACGCACCCCGGCGGCCCGAGCCCGCCGCACCACGGAAAGACACGCCTCGCGCGCGGAGTCCGACAGCAACGGAGTGATGCCGGTAAGGTGCACGAGCCCGACGCTCTCGACGAGACCCGCGGGCACGTCCGTGGCTGCCAGCCGCGAACCGGCGGAACCCGCACGGTAGTAGTACACCCGCGACGTCCCCGGGCCCGTGAGCTCCTTGACCATGAGCCCGGTCGCCGCCTCCGGGGCGAGCTGTGCCCGCACGTCGACGCCCTCGCCGCGGACCTCGCGCACGACCCGTCTGCCCAGCGAGTCGTCTCCGACCCGGCCGATCCACGTGACCGGAACTCCGAGCCTGCTCAGGCCGACGGCGACGTTCGTCTCCGCGCCACCGATCCCCACGTGCGCTCCGGACACGTGCGCGAGCGAACCGATGCGGCTGCCGGTGAGCAGGCCCATCGTCTCGCCCAGCGTCAGAATCCGAGAGGCCGTCATTCGGTTCCACTCCCCGCGCACACCTCGACGAACCGCCGCGCCCGTTCCCCGAGCGCACCGAGTTCGCCGCCCTTCAACGCGTCCCCGAGCAGCGGACCACCGACGCTCACTGCCGCCGCACCTGCCGCGAGCCACGCCCGCGCCGATTCGAGGTCCACCCCACCAGACGGGACGGCGGACAGATCCGGGAACGGACCGCGCAGATCCTTCAGGTATCCGGGACCCACCTGGCCCGCGGGGAACACCTTCACCGCGGAGACGCCACGGTCCCAGGTGGAGAACAGCTCCGTGGGAGTGAGGCCGCCCGGGATGATCGCGATGTCGCGTTCGAGGGCCCGGTCGACGGTGGCGAGATCGGAAACCGGCGTGACGAGGTAGTGCGCTCCCCCATCGGTGGCAGCATCCACGTCGCCGGGCCGCGTCACGGTGCCGATGCCGATGTCGGCCGTCTCCGCGTACCGTTCGACGAGCCCGGGCAGCGCGGCGAACGTCCCGGGAGTCGTGAGCGTGAGCTCGAAACTCCGCACCCCCGCCTCGACCATCGTGTCGATGACCGGCACGTAGTCCTCGGCGCGCTCGCCGCGGATCACCACGACGAGCCGCGAGGCGGCGGTCCTCCGAGGCAGGGTCTGACGCTGGCTCATGACGTCTGTCCTTTCTCGACTCACCAGTCGTGCACGGTGCCGTCGAGCAGGCGGTTCACCGGAAGGTAGGCGGCGGTGTACGGATGGCGCGCGGCGAGCTCCTCGTCGAGTTCCACGCCGAGACCGGGGTTGTCACCGGGATGGAGGAAGCCGCGGTCGAACGTGTACGACGTGCGGAACGTCTCCAGCGTCAGCTCGCTGTGCGGCATGTACTCCTGGATGCCGAAGTTGTGGATCGCCAGGTCGATGTGGAGTGCGGCCGCCATGCCGATCGGCGAGACGTCGGTCGGACCGTGGATGCCGGAGCGGACTCCGTAGATACCTGCGAAGTCGAGGAGCTTCTTCATACCCGTGACGCCGCCGGTGTGCGTGGGCGCCGACCGCACGTAGTCGATGAGCCTCTCGGTGATGAGCGTCTGATAGTCGTACACCGAGTTGAAGACCTCACCAGTGGCCAGCGGGGTCGTGCTGTGCTGCCGGACGAGCCGGAACGCCTCCTGGTCCTCGCCGGGCGTCGCGTCCTCGAGCCAGAACAGGTCGTACGGTTCGAGCGACTTCGCCAGCCGGGCGGCCTCGATCGGTGACATGCGGTGGTGTCCATCGTGGAGCAGCCGCAGCTCTGGTCCGAACTCCTCGCGCACCTTCTCGAAGATCGACGGAACGTGCCGCAGATACGCGGGCGTGTCCCAGTCCTCCTCCTCGGGACGCGTCGCGGCGCTGCCGTCGGCCGCGCGATGCGCGGGCTCGTAGTCGTACCTCTCCCCTGGCTTCGCCGTATCCGAGACGCCGTACACCCGGCCGAGACCGGGAACGCCCGTCTGGATGCGCACCGCGGTGTAACCCTCGTCCACGTACCCGCGGATCGCCTGGGCCAACGCCTCGTAGTCGTTGCCGGAGGCGTGCGCGTACACGCGGAGCTTGTCGCGGCTCGCTCCACCGAGCAGCTGGTACAGCGGAACGCCCGCCTTCTTCGCCTTGATGTCCCACAACGCCATGTCGACGGCGGCGATCGAGGCCATCGTCACGGGCCCACGTCGCCAGTACGCGCCGCGGTACAGGTACTGCCACGTGTCCTCGATGCGATCCTCGTCCCGGCCGACGAGCGTGCTCGCGAGATGATCCCGCAGGTAGGCCGCGACAGAGAGCTCCCGCCCGTTGAGCGTCGCGTCGCCCCACCCGACGACCCCGTCGGACGTGACGATCTTGAGGGTGACGAAGTTGCGTCCGGGGCTCGTGACGATGACCTCGACGGTCGAGATGCTCACGGTGCTCGCTTCCTTCCAATGTCGAAAGTGGACGGTGTGGGAACCGCCTCGGATGCGACTCGCCGCCGCACCCGAGGCAGGTGTTCAGACAGCGTTGCGCGGATCCCTCAGGTCGCGTCCTGCGACCTCGGGCATGAGCAACGTCCCGATGAGCGGGCAGACCGTGAAGATGCCGAGCATGATCGCGATCGGGACCCACGATCCGCTCGCCGCGGCCACCCAGGCCGCCACGACGACGGGGCCGACACCGGTGGCGATCATCGCGGCGATCTCCCTGATGACACCGGTCGCGGCGTACCGGTGCCGGGCGCCGAAGATCTCCGGCAGCGTGAGGTTCTCCAGCGAGGCGAGCGCCATGACCGACACGTTGTGCATGACGATGTAGCCGACGAACAACTGCGGGACGTCCGCTCCCGCGATCGCCATCATCGTCGGCACGATGAGGATCAGCGAGATCACGCTCATCACCTGGTACATCCGGCGACGGCCGAACTTGTCGCCGAGCGCGCCGACGATCGGCACCGTGACGAATGCGCACAGCGAGGAAACGATCACGACGCTCGTGCCCACCGCGGCCGACATCGCGAGCGTGACGGTGATGAACGAGACCATGTAGGTCTGCAGGATTCCCGAGTTGCCCGCCTGTCCGAATCGCAGCAGGAACGCGGGTACGAGCGCCCGCCACTTCTTCTGCTCGAGCGCCTCGAGCATCGGGATGTCGTTCTCCTGCTCGGCCTTCGCCCGGATCTCGTCCGTCGTGAGCGCCACGCCGTCGTTGACGTGGGAGCTCTCCTCGAACACCGGGCTCTCCTTGAGCCGGAACCGGATCCACACGGCGAACAGCAGGATCACGGCGCTGCCGAGGAACGGGATGCGCCAGCCCCACGCGAGGAGCTGCTCCTCGGAGAGAACGGCGACGAGGATGCCCCAGATCGCCGACGCACCGAGGGTGCCGCAGTTCGTGCCGAGCGCGACGAGCGACGCGATGATGCCGCGACGCTTGGTCGGCGCGTACTCGGCGAGCATGACACCCGCGCCGGAGATCTCCGCACCGGCGCCGAAGCCCTGCACGAGGCGCAGCACCGCGAGGAGGATGGGCGCGAGGACGCCGATTTGGTGGACGGTCGGCAGGGCGCCGATGAGCGTCGTCGCGCCGCCCATGAGGGCGATCGTGATGAACAGGACTTTGGTGCGGCCCACCCGGTCGCCGAGCCGTCCGAAGTACCACGCGCCCACGGGGCGGGCGATGTAGCCGACGGCGTACGTCGCCATCGCGGACACGACCGCGAGCGCAGGGCTCTCGCCGGCGAAGAACAGCTGGCCGAAGACGAGCCCGGCCGCGAGCGAGTACAGCTGGAAGTCCATGAACTCGAGCGCGGTGCCGAGCCATCCGGACATCGCGGCGCGTGCGAGATCGCCGGTGCTGCGTTCGGCCGTACCGTCCTTTGCGGTGCCCGTGTCGGGCGGTGGTGCTGAAGTGGACATCGTTGTTCCTTCTTCGGTTTCGCGCGGGGAGGGGGCGGGTGG
>NZ_SMKW01000083.1 GCF_004348985.1 Saccharopolyspora elongata
CGGTCAAACGGGCACGCCACCGCCAGCAGCGCCAGGACAGCAGGCCATCCCCCTCAGCGGCCGTCATCACCGCACCCAGCAAGACCGGACACCGACCTCGACCAGCCAAGATCACTTAAACGACCGGTATTGCGGCTAGCCGGTGGCATCGCGGCGGCGCCGTGGCCGACAATCGGGGCATGACCGAGCGCAAACCACCCGGTGTCACGTTCGAATCATGGGTCGACAAGCAGATCCGGACCGCACAGGAGCGCGGCGACTTCGACGACCTGCCCGGCGCGGGCAAGCCGCTGCCCGGCGCGGGCGCGCCGCTGGACGACCTGTGGTGGGTCAAGGACTACATCCGCCGCGAGGGCCTCTCCGGTGACGCGCTGCTGCCCACCCCGCTGCAGCTCCGCAAGGAGGCCGAGCGGCTGCCCGAGGCGGTGCGCGACCTGACCACCGAGCAGGCCGTTCGCGATGTGGCCGCCGACCTGAACCGCCGGATCGTCGAGCACCTCCGCGCGCCGACCGGGCCGCAGGTGGCCATCGGCCCGGTGAACGTCGACGAGGTGGTCGCTTCGTGGCGCGTCGGCCGGCCCGAGCCGGTGCGGCAGCCCGCGGCCGAGCCCGTCGAGCCGGCCGCGGCCGCGCCGCGGAAATCCCGCTGGTGGCAACGCTTGCGGCGGTAACCCCGGCCAGCGGTTTCCCACCTTGTGAACGGCTTTGACGGAAATCTCCGACGCTGCTTTGATCAACCTCATGACGCCGGGACCGCTGCTCGTGCAGCGCGCGCACATCGACCTGCTGTGGGTCGCTTCCGCGGCTTGTCCGCGCACCTGATCTCCCCTTGCCCCGGCGCCGCTCCGCTGTTCGTCCGAGCCGCCTGCCGCCGGGTTGCTGTTGTTCGCCCGGCGCCGGGATGCGCCCGCGCCGCGATGAGACGGAGACCTGTGCAATGACGCTGGAAGCCGCATACCTGGAACCGGCGGACGGTGGCGCGGTGATCGAGGTGACCGCCCGGTTCGTCGTCCCGCAACGAGATCTGGCCTCGCTGGAACGCGATTTCGCCCGGAAGATCCGCGCCCTGGCCGAGATACCGGGCCAGTCCACTGTGGAGGTGCAAGCCCGGCCGCAGGCGCCGCGGCTGCGCGCGCTGCCCGCCCCGGTGGAGCCCGCCCTGCGGATCCTGGTCGCCCCGCGCCGAGTCGTGCGGGCCGACGGGACGTTCATCGACTTCACCCGGCTGGAGTTCGACCTGCTGCTGTTCCTGTGCGAGAACCCGGGACGGGTGCACCGGCGCGGCGCGCTGCTCAACGCCGTGTGGCACCTCAACAGCTCGCCGAGCACCCGCACCGTGGACGTGCACGTCCGGCGGATCCGCAGCAAGCTCGGCCCCGGCCTGGACCTGATCACCACGGTGCGCGGGGTCGGCTACCGGGTGGACCACACCTCGGAGGTCGAGATCGAGCCCGACCCCTACGCGCTGTAGGCCGACAGCTTCCGGGCGACGTAGCGGGCGCCGTCGGGCCAGTGCAGCTCGGTGCCGTCGGCGGCGGTGAACAGCTCGCGGCGGTCGCCCGCTTTCGATCGCCGCGCGGTAGCCGCCGTTGTCGAGCACCGGGATGCTCGCACATTCCGGCAGTATCGGACATACCGCCATTCGGGGTGCAACACATTTTCCGGCACATGTCCACAGTGGACAGGTGAGCAACGGCGCCGGAACGGGTAGCCGGGTGGCATGCCGAAGCGCAAGCGCGAGGAGTACGAGCGGGGCCTGCCGGGCTACCACGATCCCCTGGCCGGATTCGCCGGCGCGCCGTACGCCCGCAGCGCCCTCACGCTGCGGATCTGGCTGGCCGGATTCGGCCTGGTGTTCTGCGCGGGCGCGGCGGTCCTGCTGTTCCTGGCGGTGCCGGAGCTGGCCTGGCTGGGCTGGGTGCTGGTCGTGCTCGCGGCGATCGCCGCGGTCGACCTCGGCTGGGTCGTCCACCGCAAGCGACGCGGCGAACCCGGCTGAGCAAGAGCATTGACAAGCCGCGACCTCTCCGTGCCCGAGGACGCCACCGCCCGCTGACCGGCTGCCACGATCGGGCTTCCGGTGAACGGAAAGGGGCGTTCCTTCTCCCCCGGCCCGCAACCGATGGTGGGGGCCGGTCTGCGGTGCCGGTCACGTCGGAGTGCACCGGTGCCGCGGCGGCGCGAGAAGGGAAGCGGCACATGGAGATCCAGGTCGGGATCGTCGGGGCGGGACCCGCGGGGCTGATGCTCTCGCACCTGCTGCACCAGCGCGGTGTGGAGTCCGTCGTCATCGACACCCGCACCCGCGAGGAGATCGAGGGCACCATCCGCGCGGGCGTGCTGGAGCAGAGCTCCGTGGACCTGATGACCGAGACCGGCGTCGGCGACCGCGTCCGCCGGCTGGGCATGGTGCACGAGGGCATCGAGCTGCGCTTCGGCGGCCGCGGGCACCGCATCGACTTCGCCGACCTCACCGGCGGCCGCGGCGTCACCGTCTACCCGCAGCACGAGGTCCTCAAGGACCTGATCGCCAAGCGCCTCGCCGACGGCGGCGACATCCGCTTCGGCGTTTCCGACGTGCAGGTGGAGGGCATCACCGGCGACGCGCCGACGATCCGCTTCACCCAGGACGGCGTCGAGCAGGAGCTGACCTGCGGGCTGGTGGCGGGCTGCGACGGATCGCGGACCATGACCCGGTTCCTGATCCCGGCGCCGAAGCCGCGGCAGGACCACTTCCGGCAGTACCCGTTCGCCTGGTTCGGCATCCTCGCCGAGGCACCGCCGTCCTCCGACGAGCTGATCTACGCGCACCACCGCAACGGCTTCGCCCTGATCAGCACCCGCTCGGCGACCGTGCAGCGGCACTACCTGCAGGTCGACCCGAACGACACGGTCGAGGACTGGTCCGACGACCGGATCTGGCAGGAGCTGCACACCCGGGTGGAGGGCGCGCAGATCAAGGAGGGCCCGATCTTCTCGAAGTCGGTGCTGCACTTCCGCAGCTTCGTCTGCGAGCCGATGCAGTACGGCCGCCTGTTCCTGTCGGGCGACGCCGCGCACACCGTGCCGCCGACCGGCGCGAAGGGCATGAACCTGGCGATCGCCGACGTGCACGTGCTTTCCCGCGCCATGGCCCGCTTCTTCGCCGAGAGCGACCGCACCGCGCTCGACGCCTACACCGCCACGGCGCTGCCGCGGGTCTGGCGGGCGCAGCACTTCTCGTGGTGGATGACGTCGATGCTGCACCGCATGCCGGAGGCCAGCGGCTTCGACCACAACCGCCAACTCGCGGAGCTCGACACGGTCACCCGCTCCCGGGCCGGCCGCACCCTGCTCGCCGAGAACTACGTCGGCACGCCCTTCGACTGACCGTCGAGCCGCCGGTCCGGCCGAAGGTCTAGGCCGGATCGGCGAAGTGGCGGAGGACCATCTCCGCCAGTGCGGTGACGTCTTCGTCGACCATCGGCGCGCCGGTCATGCCCATCCGGTGGAGCAGGGTTCCGACGACGACGTCGATGAGGAGCAGGACCCGGTTCTCCGGCTCGCCGAGCGCCTCCTGGAGCGCGATCCGGTACGGGTCCTGCAACCGCGTGGACAGGACCTCGCGCAGGGCCGGATCGCTCACGGCGTCGACGAAGACGCCCGCGAACGCCGCCCCCATCCCGGGCTCGCCGATCTTCGCCGCGACCCAGTGGATGGCCGACGCCATGTCCTCTTCCCGGCTCGTGCCCGTCAGCGGCACCGGGCCCAACGCGTCGACGAGGCAGTCCGCGATCAGCGCGCCCTTCGACGGCCAGCGGCGGTAGATCGTTGTCTTCGCCACGCCCGCCGCCGCCGCGATGCGATCCATCGTCGCGCCCGCGTACCCCAGCTCGTCAACCGTGCTCAGCGTTGCGGCGAAGACCTCGGCGTCGATGCCGGCGCGCGGGCGGCCCGGGGGTCTGGCGGATGCGGTCGCTCGGGGCATGGCCACACGATAACAACTTTCGCTACGATCGGTATCGATACCATCAGTAGCGAAACTGTCGTGGCGGACGACTGCCCGAGCCCCGGCGGGATCGACGAAGACGGGAGAGCGATGACCACCACCGACCTCGCCGTGGCCGGCGCACCGGCCGCACCCCCATCGGATGCCAGGCCCCCGGGGCGGGGCATCGCCGGAAACTGGCCGCGCGGCTGGGAAACGTGCCGATCGGCTGGTTCTCCCGGCGCCGGACCGGCGAGCTGGCGAAGGTCGTCGGCGACGACGTGATGGCGCAGATCGCCATCGTCTTCCAGGACGTCTACCTCTTCGACGGCACCATCGAGGAGAACGTGCGCCTCGGCCGTCCCGACGCCGACGACGCCGCGGTGCGGGCGGCGGCGACCGCGGCGCGGCTGGACGACGTGATCGAGCGGTTGCCCGGTGGATGGGCGACGAACGTCGGCGAGGGCGGCGCGCTGCTGTCGGGTGGTGAGCGCCAGCGCGTCTCGATCGCGCGTGCGCTGCTGAAGGACGCGCCCATCGTGCTGCTGGACGAGGTGACCTCCGCGCTGGACCCGGTGAACGAGGCGGCCGTCCACGAAGGCGTCGAGCGCCTGATGGCGGGCCGGACGGTGGTGATGGTGGCGCACCGGATGCGGACCGTCCAGCGCGCCGATCGCGTCGTCTTCCTCGACGGCGGCCGGATCGTTGAGGAAGGCAGCCACGACGAACTGCTGCACCGCGGCGGCCGCTACGCCGGCTACTGGCAGCTCTCCACGGCCGCGGCGAGCCCGCGCTGATGGCGAGCGACCGGCTCGACTCGGGGAGGTCGAGCCGGTCCTCGATGCCGTCGCGGATCAGAACGGGTACTGCTGGATCTTGCCCTGGATGGTGACCCACTGGGTTTCCGTGAACGACTCCAGGTTGGCCTCCGCGCCGCCGACGCGACCGCCGTTGCCGGAGGCGCCCACGCCGCCGAACGGGATGTGCGCGTGGTCCCCGACGGTCTGGTCGTTGACGTGCACCAGGCCGCTGGGGATCTGCTTGGCGACCTCCCACGCCGCCATGGCGTCGCCGCCGAGCACGCTCAGCGACAGGCCGTACTCGGTGTCGCGCGCGATCTCGACGGCTTCCTCGACCGTGCGGTAGCGCAGCACGGGCGCGACCGGGCCGAAGATCTCGTCGCAGAACGCCGGTGTGTCGCGGCGAACGTGGTCGAGCACCGTCGGCCGGTAGAACAGCCCGTCGTACTCGCCGCCGGCGGCCAGCGTCGCGCCCGCCGCGACGCTCTCGGTGACCAGCCGGTGGATGTTGTCGCGCTGCCGCTCGTCGATGATCGGCCCCAGCGCCACCTCGGCGGTGTTCGGGTCGCCGACCGGCAGGTTGCGGGCCTTCTCGGCGAGCGCGGCCACGTATTCGTCCGCAATGGACTCGTGCACCAGGTGCCGGCCCGCGGCCATGCAGATCTGCCCCTGGTGCAGGAACGATCCCCAGGCGCCCGCCGACGCGGCGGCGGCGACGTCGGCGTCCGGCAGCACGATCAGCGCGTTGTTGCCGCCGAGCTCCAGGTGCGCGCGCTTCAAGTGGGTCGCGGCGGATTCGGCGACCGTGCGGCCGGCGGCGGTCGAGCCGGTGAACGCGATGACGCGGGTGTGCTTGTTGGCCACCAGCGCCGCCCCGGCGTCGGCGCCGCCCGGCAGCATCTGGAACACGCCTTCCGGGACACCGGCGGCCTCGAAGATCGCGGCCAGCACCACGCCGCCGCACACCGCGGTCCGGGTGTCGGGCTTGAGCACCACCGCGTTGCCCAGCGCCAGCGCGGGGGCGACGGCGCGGATCGACAGGATCAGCGGGAAGTTGAACGGCGCGATGACGCCGACGACCCCGGCGGCCACCCGGCGGCTGAGGCTCAGCCGGCCGTCCGCCGACGGCAGCAGCGAACCGGCCGGGTGGGACGGCAGCGCGGCCGCTTCGAAGCACTCGTTGGCCGCGCTGTGCGCCTCCAGCTCCGCCTTCGGCGGGATCGAACCGGCCTCGCGGATGATCCAGCGGCGGATCTCCTCGGCGTGCTCCTCAAACAGCCGCCCGGCGCGGCGCATGATCGCGGCGCGCTCCTCGAACGGCGTGCTCTCCCACTCCCGCTGCGCGGCGGCCGCCTTGGCGCACGCTTCGTCGATATCACCGGGCGTGGCGGCGCCGACGTGTCCCAGCACCTGCCCGGTCGCCGGCTCGACGACCTCCGTCGGGGTGCCGCTCGCCGTGCTCCAGCTGCCGGTGAAAACGCGCTTCGCCCAGCGTTCGACATCCAGAATCGTCATGTACAACGGCCTTTCTCAAGCGAATCGAACTTGTGGTCCTGGTCAGCTCGCGGCTGCCCGCTCCGGTTCCGGGGTGCGGAACTTCTTCCCGGCCACCAGCGCCACGGCGACCGCGCCGATGGCACCGGGGACCGCGACGGCGATGAAGTTCTGCTGGAACGGCAGTTCCAGCGCCAAGAGGGCGCCGCCGAGCGTGGGGCCGCCGATCGCGCCGATGCGGCCGATCCCGGCGGCCCAGCCGACGCCGGTGGAGCGCACCGCGGCCGGGTAGTACTCCACGGCGAACGCGTGGATGATCGCCAGCACGCCGACCGTCGCCGCCCCGGCGACGAACAGCAGCACGTTGAGCAGCACCGAGTTCGGGTTGAACGACAGGCCGATCAGCGAGGCGGACGCCAGCACGAAGTACGCCACCAGCGTGTTGCGGTAGTTCCAGCGGTCCGCGATCCAGCCGCCCGCGATGGCGCCCACCATGCCGCCCAGGTTGAGCACCACCAGGTTCCACAGCGCCGAGCCCAGCGGGTAGCCGGCGGTCTGCATCAGCTTCGGCAGCCACGTGTTGAGCCCGTAGCTCAGCAGCATGCACATCGCGAAGAAGACCCAGATCAGCACGTTGTTGATCGCGTTGCCGCCGGCGAACAGCTGCCGCAGCCGGGCCTTGCCCGCCGCAGCGCTCCGTTCGACGACCACGTCGTCCAGCTCCGCGGCCGGGTCGATCTTGCGCAGCACGACCAGCAGCCGCTCCCGGTCGCCCCGGGTGGCCAGGAAGTCCGGTGATTCCGGGAGGTGGCGCAGCAGGAACGGCACCATCAGCAGCGGGATCGCCGCCACGTAGAACACGCCGCGCCAGGTCCACAGCGGCTCGATGTAGATGGCGAACACCGCGGCGGCGATCCCGCCCACCGAGTAGAACGACGAAACCAGCGTCACGAACAGGGCTTTCGCCCGCCGCGGCGCGATTTCACCGGCCAGCGCGTTGAAGTTGGGCACCAGCGCGCCCAGCGACACGCCGACGACGAACCGCAGCACGCCCAGCTGCGCCGGCCCGGTGGCCAGCGCGCAGCTGAACGACGCGATGCTGGCGATGGTCACGCAGGTGATCATCAGCGGTCGCCTGCCGTACCGGTCGGCCAGGGGCGCCACGAACAGGCCACCGACCAGCATGCCGACCAGCGCGACGGAGCCGAGCGTCCCGGCGGTCACCGGGTTCATGTGCCACTCGTCCATCAGGTGCGTGATCACGGTGCCGTAGGACACCATGTCGTAGCCGTCCACGATCATCAGCAACGAGCACATGATCAGGACCTTGATGTGGAAGCCGTTGAGCCGGGCATCGCCGACCACGGTCCCAACTGTTTGCCGGGCCATATGTTTTCCTTGGGGTTCCGCTGCCGTAGGGGAACGGCCGGTCAGGGTTCGGTGAGTTCGGTCTCGGCCTCGATCACGGCCGGTTTTCCGGAGCGCAGCGCGGCGGCCAGGGCGTCGGCGAACTCCTCGCGGGTGCGCACCGAGGTCGCCGCGACGCCGTAGCCGCCCGCGATCTGCACGAAGTCGATGCCGGGCACGTCCATGCCGGGCGTCTCGCCCGCGTCGAGCACCTTCGAGAACCAGCGCAGCGCGCCGTACGTGCCGTTCTTCAGGATCACGATGATCACCGGGATCTCGTACTGCGCGGCCGTCCACAGCGCGGTGATGCCGTAGTTCGCCGAGCCGTCGCCGATGAGCCCGATCACCTGCCGGTCGTCGTGGGCCAGCTGCGCACCGACGGCGGCGGGCAGCCCGAAGCCGAGCCCGCCGGAGGCCGGGAAGAAGTAGCTGCCCTGCCGCGAAAGGTCCATCTGGGCCCAGAAATCGGCCGCGGTCGCAGTGGATTCCTTGACGTAAACGGCATCAGCCGGCGCGTTCTCCCGCAGGACCGCGAACAGCTCCGCCGGGTGCAGCCGGTCGCCGCCCGAGGGTGCGGGCGGGTGCTCCGGCAGCGACGGCAGCTCCGGGCGGCGCCCGGCGGTGACGGCGTCGGCCAGCCTGGACAGCGCGTCCTTGACGTCGCCGACCAGCGCCTGCCCCATCGGCGCCCGCGCGGCCTCGCCCGGGTCGCCGGTCAGCTGGATCAGCCGGGCGCCCGCCGGGAGGTACTCGCCGGGCACGAACTGGTGGTAGCGGAACACCGGCGCGCCGACGACGAGGATCAGGTCGTGGCCCGCCAACGCGTTGGTGACGCCCTGGACCGCGGCGGGCAGCACGCCGCGGAAGCTGCGGTGTCGGGTGGGGAACGGGCAGCGCGACGCCGAGGGCGCGATCCACACCGGCGCGCCCAGCCGGTCCGCGAGCCGCACCGCGTCGTCGTTGGCGTACTGCGCGTCGACCTCCGGTCCCAGCACCAGCACCGGACTCTCGGCCGCGTCGAGGGTGCCGGCCAGGTCGGCGAGCTGCGCGGCGCTGAGCGAACCGGCGGTGCCGGTGGTGCGCTCCAGCAAGTGCCGGGCTTCCGGCGGCGCCTCCTGACCCCAGTCGTCGTAGGGCACCGACACGTACACCGGGCCCTTCGCCGGCAGGTTAGCGATGTGGATCGCGTGGCTGATCGAGCGCGGCACGTCCTGCGCGCACGCCGGTTCGCAGCTCCACTTCACCAGCGGCTTCGGCAGCGTCGCGGCGTCGACGTTGGCCAGCATGACCTCCTGGCCGATGGTCGAGCGCACCTGCTGCCCGGCGGTGATGATCAGCGGGCTGTGCGAGTACACCGAGTTCGTCAGCGGGCCCAGCGCGTTCCCGGTGCCGGCCGCCGCGTGCAGGTTGACCAGCGCCGAACCGCCGCGGGCCAGCGCGTACCCGTCCGCCATCGCCAGCACGGCGCCCTCGTGCAGGCCGAGCACGTACCGGAAGTCCGCCGGCATGCCGGCCAGGAACGGCAGCTCGTTGGATCCGGGGTTGCCGAAGATCGTGGTCAGATCATGCGATCGCAGCAGGTCGTAGGTCGCCTGGCGCACGTCGGGCATCGGTGCTCGCTTCCGGCTCGGTGGGCCTTTCGGTGATGCCCGCCACCCTAGGCAAGCAGTGGTCATAGTCCTAATGAATGCTGTTGATCCGGGCATAGACAAGACTTATTCTCACTGCGTGGTCGACGTGGACCTGAACCTGATGCGCACCTTCGTGCTGCTCTACGAGACCCGCAGCGTGACGAAGACCGCCGAAGCCTTGTTCATCACGCAGCCGTCGGTGAGCCACGCGCTGCGCCGGCTGCGGCGCCAGTTCGCCGACGAGCTGTTCGCCCGCTCCCCCGACGGCCTAGCGCCGACCGAGATCGCGGAGCGGATGTACCCGCGCCTGCAGCAGGCACTGGAGGTGATCGACGAGACGGTCTCCGGGGCGGGCCGGTTCGACCCGGCCACGTCGGTGCGCACCTTCCGGATCTGCGCGACCGACCTGGGCGAGATCAGCCTGCTGCCGCCGATCCTGGCCCGGCTGGAGGAGCAGGCGCCGCGCTGCACCGTCGAGGTCACGCCGCTGGACATGGCCGCCGCGCCGCAGCAGCTCCGCCAGGGGCGCACCGACGCCGTCATCTGCACGCCGCGCATCGACGCGTCGGACCTGCGCCGCGACGGGTTGTTCCAGGAGCGCTACGTCGGGCTGATCGCCCGCGATCACCCGCGCATCGGCGAGCGCCCCACCCTGGACGAGTACCTGCGGGAACGGCACATCGTGGTGGACCCGGCCGCCGGGCACGTCGACGCGGACCAGGAGCTGACCCGGCTCGGGCACCGCCGCGAGGTCGCGGCGCGGGTGCCGCACTTCGCGGTGCTGCCCGAGCTGCTCGCCCGCACCCGCTACCTCTCGGCGGTGCCCAGCGGCGTCGCGGGCCTGTTCACCCGCTCGTCGCGGGTGCGGACCTTCGAGCTGCCGTTCGAGATCCCCACGGTCGAGGTCGCGCTCTACACGTACCGGCGGGCCATTCCCGCGCCGGGCACGGACTGGCTGCGCGACCTCGTCCGCGACACCCTGCGCCGCGAACCGTCCACATCGGACACCGAGGGGCCGGCGGCGCAGGGCTGAGGTCAGCCCGCCAGCAGGCCTGGGCCGAAGGTCAGCTCGGCGCTGTGCCGCAGGCCGCCGGTCGCGGTGTCACCGAGGTAGAACCGCGTCGACATGGTGCGCTCGTCGAGGTCGAACACCGTGCGCCAGAGTGTCCGGACCGGGTAGTGCCCGGCGTTGGTGGCGTCGAAACCGATCTCGTCGAGGGTCGCGCGCAGCAGCTCCCCGGACATCACCGAGCCGCCGGTGCGGTCGACCAGCGTCCGGTACCGCCCGTAGGTCCACAGCGTTTCCTCGTTGTCCGGCGGCAGTTCTCCCGCCTGCTGCTTGTGCACCAGGTGGTTGGTGAGGCACAGTGCGTCGCCGTCGATGTCGATGATGTGCTCGATACCGGCGTCGCCGCGTTCCCAGATGAACGCGTTGCCCGCCGCATCCGCGATCAGGTAGTGCAGCGGCACACCCAGGTCGTAGTGCTTGGCACCGAGCAGCGCCTGCTTCGCCTCGTCCACCGTGGCGCAGGTGTCCAGCACGAACCTGGGCAGCTGCGCCGAGGAGATCCCGACCTGCGGGCCCGCCTCGACCGGCGGCGTGGTGTTCTCCGCGTCGGCGATCAGCAAGGCCACCGCGAGCCCGTGCTCGTTGATGCCCTCCATGCAGCCGTCGAGCTCGTTCATGGTGAGCACCGTCGTGGTCGGGCCGGCGTCCGGGATGCTGTTGAGCACGTAGGGCCTGGATGCCATCGGCGGTCGCGGCACGGCCGGTTCGGGCCCGCCGAGCGCCGCGAAGATCTCCTCGGCGCTGGTGGTGAAGAAGTCGTAGTTGCGCCCGAAAAGCCCGTGCCCCTCCTTCGTCGCGGACGGCCGGAGGTAGGTCACCGAGCAGGCCGATCCGCTCGGCACGCCGGTCAGCCCGTCGAGGTACACCCGGTCGTCGTCGGGGTCGAACCCGGCCGCCTCGGCCGCGCCGCACATCCGCTCGTGGTGCTGCGGCCAGTTCCGCTCGAACCAGGCGCGTCGCGCCCGGTTCACCACCGGGTCGACCAGGACCGGCGCCCAGCCGAAGGTCGCGGCGGCCTCGGCGGCCAGCGCGCGGCCGATCTCCCGCTGGCCGCCCGCCGCGGTCACCTTCCGCACCGTCATGAAGTCGTCGTCGCCACCGGCGATGATCTCGCTCGTCACGCTCATCTCAGTTCTCCTCTTCGTCGGTCTTCGGGTCCCGCCACATCGGCCGCACCGTCGGCCCGCCGGGCAGCACGACCGGCTCCCCCAGCTCCCGGAAGCCGTGGCGTTCGTAAAGCGGCCGATTGCGGGGCGAACTCGCCTCCAGGTACGCGGGCGCGCCTTCGGCGTCGGCTCGGGCCAGCCGGTCGGCCAGCAGCGCGGATCCCAGCCCCTCGCCACGCCGCTGCGGCCGGACACCGAGGAACGGCAGGTACAGGTGCGCGCGCCCGCGCGGATGCCGCGCCAGCACGAGCCTGTTGAAGATCTCCAGCCGTTCGAGGTGCGGCAGGAACGCGGCAGGGAGCTCGCGGTCGCCACCGATCTCCGCATCGTGGTCCGCCGGCGGCAGCCAGACCGCGACCGCCGAGCCAGCACCGGCCACGGCGAGCTCCCCCGCTTCGATCGACGCCGCGACCGCGGGACCGAAGACGTGGGGCAGGGCCACTCGCCGATCTTCGGCATCGGGGAACAGCCAGCTCGTCAACGGGTCGTCGTCGAACGCCAACACGAGCGTGCCGACGACGGCTTCGGGATCGTGCATCAAGTCCTCCGCAATACGCCGTACTCAATCATGGGTACACCGTATCTAACTCTGTCCGCAGATGCTCGTGCGAGATCAATGCTCCTGTAAATACGCAGTTTCATGAAGCCATGCGAAAGAAGTGCACTAGTTCGTCAACCTAGTGCACTAGTACGATTACGATGCCGCCGGAGGTGCCGATGACCAGAGGGACCGAGCCCCCGTACCTGCGGATCGTTTCGGCGATCCGCGATCGCATCGTGCGCGGCGAGCTGCGCCCCGGCGACCGCGTGCCGTCCACCCGCTCGATCACCCGCGAATGGGGCGTGGCCATGGCCACCGCCACGAAGGCGCTCGCCGAGCTCCGCCGCGAAGGGCTGGTCGAAGCGCGGCGCGGCGCGGGCACGGTCGTCAGCGCGGCGCCGCAGCCGCCACCGGACCGCCCGGCCGAACCGCCGCTGACCCTGCAGCGGATCGTCGCCGCCGCGGTGGCGGCAGCCGACGCCGAAGGGACGAAAGCGGTGTCCATGCGCCGGATCGCGGCCGACCTGGGGGTCGGCCCGATGTCGCTCTACCGGCACGTGGCGAGCAAGGACGAGCTGGTGCGCGAGATGATGCGCGTCGCGTTCCTCGAACGACCGCTGCCGGAACCGGGCCCGCCCGGCTGGCGGGCGAAGCTCGAACTCGTGTGCCGGACGCAGTGGGAGCTCTACCTGCGGCATCCCTGGCTGGCGAGCGCGGTGTCCATGACGCGTCCGCAGCTGGTGCCGGAGGCGATGGCGCACACCGAATGGACCCTGCGAGCCCTCGACGGCCTCGGACTGGACCCGGACGAGATCGCGCGCGAGGCGCTGACGCTGCCGTCGATGGTGCGCGGCCTCGCGCTGTCCCGGGAATCCGAAGCCGAGGCAGAGGAGGCGACCGGTGTCGGCGCCGAGCAGTGGTGGAGGTCGCTGGACGACCAGGTGAAGGCGTTGTACGCGACCGGACGATTCCCCATGCTCGCGGACTTGAACAGCGAGGTCGTCGACGACATCGACGGCCTCTTCGAGCACGCGCTGACCCGCAACCTCGACGGCCTGCAGGCCCGGCTGGAGCGCGGCACCGCCCCGGTGCGCCGCCCCTAGCGAATCGGGCCGGCCGCGGATTCCACAGTGGACGACGAACCTGCGTTGATCGTGCCGCTACCCTGCCCGCATGGGTTCTTCCAGTGAGCACGCTCCGCTGCCCATCCCGGCCGAGACCACGGACCTGCGCAGCGGGCCGCCGCTGCACGGCGCGTGCGCGCCGCTGCAGGATCTGGTCGGCGTGTGGCGCGGGGCCGGCGAAGTCGACTACCCGAGCATCGAGGGGCCGTACCGGTTCGGGCAGCAGGTCACGATCGCCCACGACGGGCGGCCGTTCCTGCGCCACGAGGCGCGAGCCTGGCTGCTCGACGCCGAGGGCAACGTCCTGCGGCCGGCGGCGTGGGAAACCGGCTGGTGGCGGCCGCAACCCGACGGGAACCTAGAGCTGCTGATCAGCCACTGCACCGGAATCTTGGAACTGTTCTACGGCACGGCGAGCCCGCAGCGCTGGGAACTCGCCACCGACACCGTCGTCCGCGCCGCGACCGCGAAGGACGTCGAGGCCGCAGAGCGCAGTTACGCGCTCGACGCCGACGGCGCGCTCCACTACGCCGAGAGCCGCGCCATGGTCGGCCTGCCGATGACGCCTCACGTCACAGCCCGGCTGCAGCGCCTCTGACCGAGCCGAGAAGAACAGCTATGCTGAATACATGACCCATGACGATCCCGCCGCCGACGACACCGCCGGGATCGCCGCGGCGGCCACCGAGGTCCGGATGGGCGTGATGCGCCTGGCGCGGCGGCTGCGCGCCGAGCGCGAGTCCGGCGAGCTGACCCTGGGGCGCCTGGCGGTGCTGGGCCGCCTGGAACGCGACGGTCCGGGGACCGCCAGCGCGCTGGCCGCCGCCGAGCGGGTCACCCCGCAGTCCATGGCCCGGATCGTGCAGCACCTGATCGATGCCGGGCTGGCCGCGCGCGACACGGACCCGGCCGATCGGCGGGCCGCCATCGTCCGGATCACCGAGGCCGGCCGCAGCCAGGTCCTGCGGGACCGGGGCCGGCGCGAGGCGTGGCTGGCCCAGGCCATGACCGGTCTCACCGATGTCGAGCGGGAGCTGCTGGTGCTCTCCGCCAGGCTGCTGGACCGCCTCGCCGACTCCTGACCCAGCTCCGAGCCGAGATGACCGATGCCACGAACCACACCCGAACCATCCGCACAAAAAGACAGCAAGGCTGAAGATCTTCCGCGGTCGGCGAAACCCGAGCCGGAGTTACCGGGCAGGTTCATCACCCCGATCGCCTTCGGCACGATCCTGCAGCCGCTCAACTCGTCGATGATCGCGGTCGCCCTGGTCGGCATCCGCTCCCACTTCGACGCGGGCACCTCGGTGACCTGGCTGGTCTCCGCGCTCTACCTGGCCACCGCCGTCGCCGCCCCGGCGATGGGCCGCATCGCCGACGTGCTCGGCCCGCGCCGCACCAGCCTCGCCGGTCTCGTCCTGGTCGGCATCACCTCGGCGGCGGCCCCGTTCGCGCCGAACATCGCGGCGCTGGTGGTCTGCCGCGTCCTGATCGGCATCGGCACGGCGGCCCAGTACCCGTGCGGCGTCGCGATGATCCGCCGCGCCGCCGACCAACTGCGCTCCCGCCCGGGCAACGCGCTGGCCGCGCTCGCCATCTGCTCGCAGGTCACCGCCGCGCTCGGCCCCTCCCTCGGCGGGCTGCTCGTCGGCGGCTTCGGCTGGGCCGGGGTGTTCTGGATCAACGTGCCGCTGGCGCTGGTCGGCGGCGCGGTGATCATGCGGTGGGGCCCGGCGGATCCGCCCGTGCGGGGCGGCGGCCGGCTGAAGGCCCTCGCCCAGGTCGACCCGGTCGGCATGCTGCTGTTCGCGGTCTCGATCACGGCGCTGATGTTCTGGTTGCTGTCGCTGACCGCGACACCGGAGTGGTGGTGGCTGGGCGTCGCGGTCCCGGCCGCCGCGCTGACGGTCTGGTGGGGCCTGCGCGCCCGCGATCCGTTCCTGGACATGCGCCTGCTGGCGCGGCGCGGGCTGTCGTTCACCTACGGCCGGACGATCGTGACCTACACGGCGTTCTACTGCGTGTTCTACGGCCTGCCGCAGTGGCTGGAGGAAACCCGGGGGCTGGGCCCGGTCGGCGCCGGGCTGGTTGTGCTGCCGATCGCCGCCGTCGGCGCCGTGTCGACACTGCTGGCGACCCGGCTGCAGCGCCGCCGCGGGCCGCGCGCGGCCCTGATCGTCGGAACCGCTGCGCTGTGCGTCGGCGGGCTGCTGCTGACCGTGCCGGACGCCGACTCGCCGATCCCGCTGCTGCTGGTGATCTCCGCGATGCTGGGGCTGCCCAACGGGTTCAACAACATGGGCAACCAGAGCGCGACGTACTCGGCCACCCCGGCGGAGCGGATGGGCGCGGCGTCCGGGCTCTACCGCACCTCGCAGTACGTCGGCGCGAACCTCGCCGCCGCGCTCCTGGCGCTGGTGCTCGGCGTGCACGCGGATGACGCCGGGCTGCACCGGATGGGCCTGGCGGTCGCGATCCTCGCGGGCTTCCTGCTCGTCGCCTCGCTGCTCGGGCTGCTCCGCCACCGGCGCGCCTGACGAAAGGACGGAGGCCCCGCACCCGGTGGGGTGCGGGGCCTCCGCGCAGCTCAGGGGCCGGCCCGGAATCCGGTACCGGCCGGATCACCCGAACTCAGACGATGCGAACGTCGCTCGCCTGCGGGCCCTTCGGGCCCTGGGTGACCTCGTAGGTGACCTTCTGGTCCTCGTCGAGGCTGCGGAAACCGCGCGCGTCGATCGCCGAGTAGTGGACGAAGACGTCCGCACCGCCGTCGTCAGGCGCGATGAAGCCGAAGCCCTTTTCCGAGTTGAACCACTTCACGGTTCCCTGTGCCATGTCTCTCTCCTTCTGGGAGCCGGTACTACTACAGGCGGTCACACTTCGTAACCGCCTGGGTCGCTGATCTCGAACGGCGACTTCTCCAGCTACAACCAGATAGCAGCACGCTCGCATCACTATCCTGCGAGTGTGCGCGAACACGACCCCAGAAAAATACGACCGCCGTAGACACTACACGGTCGGCGGGGTTCGTGTCGGGTTGGTTTTCCCGGGCGTGTCGCCGCCGCCCGCATGATCAGTTCGCGGGCCCCGACCAGAAGAGTCCGTCCAGGTCAGGAGCCTTCTCGATGGCGCCGTACTTGACCGCGTAGGTGGCGTACTCCGCGGCGCTGGCGCGGTCGAGCCCCTGCGGATAGGTGGGCAGGTTCGCCGTCGAGACGATCTCCGGGTTGAACCTCAGGTTGGTCACCACCGCCTCGCGCGCCTTGTCCGGGTGCTCGGTGGCGAACCGGTTCGCCTCGTCCATGGCGTCCGAGAACGCCTGGACCACCTGCGGGTTCTGCTTCGCGAACGCGCCGCTGGTGAGGTAGTAGCCCAGCGTCGCCTCCGGGCGGGCCTCGACGAAGTTCGAGATCAGCGGGGTGAACCCGGCGGCGAGGGCGGCCTGCACGTTCGGCTCGACCTGCCAGATCGCGTCGACGTCGCCGCGCTTGAGCGCGTCGTTCATGTCCGAGAACGGCATCGGCGTGAACCGGATGCCGGAGACGTCCACGCCGCGCTTCTCCAGCGCCATCTTGATGCTCACCTCGCCGATGTTGTGCAGCGAGTTGACCGCGATGTTGGCGTGCGCCAGGTCGCCGACGGTGCGGATCGGGCCGTCCGGCTTGACCAGCACCTGGGAGACGTCCTTGGCCGGGTCCGCGCCGGAGCCGCAGCAGTTGTGCACCAGCTTGATGTCCAGCCCCTGCTCGGCGGCCTGGAAGTCGCTGATCACGTTGGCGTAGCCGATCTGGTTCTCCTGCTTCACCGTCGCCGGGATCAGCGCGGCCCCGCTGTCGGCGACGTGCACCGTCACGTCGAGCCCGTGCTTGGCGAAGATGCCTTCGCTGACGCCGAGGTACAGCGGCGCGGCATCGATGGTCGGGATGATGCCGACCCGCAGCGCGGTGCGGCCGTCGGCCGTCTTGGTGAGCTCCGGCCCGCCGCAGGCGGCCAGCACCGCCACCGCGAACAACGCGACCAGCGCCGCGAAAACCCTGGGGATTCCCCGCATTTTCTCCTCCAACCTAATGCGCGGACGTGGGCTCGGCGGTGTTGACCATTGCCCTGATCCGGCTGAACACGTGTGCCCGCAGGCGGGCGAATTCCGGCAGTTCCTTGGTGCCGATCTGGTCCCGCTGCGCGGGCAGGTCGATCGGCACGATCTCGTCGATCCGGCTGGGCGAGCGGCTCAGGATCGCCACCCGGTCGCTGAGGTAGACCGCCTCGTCCACGTCGTGGGTGACGAACACCAGCGCCAGGTCCGTCTCGTCGCGGACCCGCAGCAGGAGGTCTTCCAGGTCGGCGCGGGTCTGCGCGTCGACCGAGGCGAACGGCTCGTCCATGATCAGCACCTGCGGCCGGTACGCGATCGCGCGGGCGATCGCCACCCGCTGCTGCATGCCGCCGGAGAGCTGCCACGGGTACTTCGAGCCCGCCGCGGATAGGCCGACCTGCGCGAGCGCGGTGTCGACGCGCTCGCGCCGCTCGGCTGCGGACAGCCCGAGGTTGCGCAGCGGCAGTTCGACGTTGCGCCGCACGGTGAACCACGCCATCAGCGAGCGGGCGTAGTCCTGGAACACCACCGCGAACTCCGGTGGCGGGCCCACGACCTCCCTGCCGTTGAACCGCACGGTGCCCTCCGTGGGCTTGGCCAGCCCGGTGAGGCAGCGCAGCACGGTCGTCTTGCCCGCGCCGGACGGGCCGACGATGGTGAAGAACTCCCGCTCGCCGACCGTGAAGGTGACGTCGTCGACGACCCGCGCGGTCCCGGTGCGGGTGGGGAATTCCTTGGCGATGTTGGTTACTTCGAGCATGTCATCCTCACCGGTGTCCGAAGTGGAGTGCGCCTCATCGCGCCCGCTCCGCGCGTTTCTCCCAGGGCAGGAGCAGTTTCTCGGCCACGCCGAACAGCCAGGTCAGGGCGAAGCCGAGGACGCCGAGCAGCAGCACGCCGGACCACATGTCGGTGATGCGGAAGGTGTTCTGCGCGTCGACGATGACGAACCCGATGCCCTGGTGGCTGCCGACCATCTCGCTGGTGACCGTCAGGATCAGGCTCAGCGGGATGGCGACCCGGATACCGCTGGCGATGCGCGGCGCGGCCGCGGGCAGCACGATGTTCAGCTGCCGGCGCACGCCGGTGATGCCGTAGACGCTGGCGGTGTCGCGCAGCGTCGGCTCCAGCGAACGCGTGCCGTCCAGCGCGTTGAGCAGCACCGGCCACACGCAGCCCAGCGCGATCAGGAACACCTTCATCTCGGTGCCCAGCCCGAACAGCATCATCGCGAACGGCAGCAGCGCGGTGGCCGGGATGGCGCGGACGAACTCGATGCTCGGCGACAGCGCCCGGTGCAGCAGCGGGACCTGGCCGAGCGCCACGCCGACCACGATGCCCACGACGACGCCGATGACCAGACCGGACAGCAGGTTGCCGATGCTGGAGGCGATGTCGGCGCGGCCCTCGGCGGACAGCCAGTGCTCCTGGGCGGTTTCCAGGATCCGGCTCAGCGGCGGGAAGTAGACGCTGGCGGAGTTCTCGGTGGCCAGCCACCAGATCGCCACGGTGGCGACGGCGCCGACCACGCCGAGCAGTGCGGACAGGACTCGTCGGTTCATCGCGGGCCCCGATTCGCCGCGTCCCAGTGCAGCAGCCGCCGCTCCCCCGCGGACAGCGCGATGTTGATCAGCCAGCCGAGCAGGCCGGTGACGATGATGTACGCGTACATCAGGTCCGGCGAGCCGCCGGCGCGGTTGAGGCTGATCTGCGCGCCCAGGCCCGGCACGCCGATGATGATCTCGGCCGTGACGACCAGGATCAGCGAGGTCGCCGAGGCGACCCGGATGCCGGTCATCAGGTACGGCAGCGCCGAGGGCAGCGCCACCCAGCGCAGGGTCTGCGCCCTGGTCAGCCCGTAGCAGCGGGCGGTTTCCGCGGTGACCTGGTCGACCGCTCCCGCGCCCGCCGTCGTGGCCACCAGCAGTTGCCAGAACGCCGCGAACGTGGCCAGGAACAGCTCGCTCTGCTTGCCGGTGCCCAGCGCGAGCACCACCAGCGGGATCAGCGCCACCGACGGGACCGGGCGGAGGAACTCCACGACCGGCCTGGTCAGGGCCCGCACCCACCACACCGGGCCCAGCAGCAGCCCGAGCGGGACCGCCAGCACGGTCGCCAGCACCAGCGCCACGAACCAGCCCTGCAGCGTCTGGCCGAGCTGGAGCCACAGCTGCGCCCCGGCCAGTTCCGGCAGCAGCGCCGCGACGATCTGGCTGACCGGCGGGAAGTAGTCCGCCGGGAGCACGCCGGTGCGGGTGAGGATCTCCTCCAGCGCCAGCAGGACCACGACGGTGCCCGCCGCCAGCTGCCAGCCCGGCCGGGTGGGCCGGGCGGTGTGCACGGCGGTCATGACGTGCTCCCGCGCTGTTCCGCGGAATGCAGGCTGCGGGCGAACTCGGCGACCCGGATCTGCCGCACCCTGGTGAGGTGGTCGGCCATGATCTCGCGGGCCCGGGCCGGGTCGTGGTCGCGCAGCGCGGCCACCAGTTCGTGGTGCTGCTGCTGGCCCTTGGAGATCTCCGCCAGGTCCTGGACCTTCATCAGCGGGTTGTAGATCTTCTGCACGTCCATCAGCTGGTTGATCATCCGGATCAGCGTCCGGTTGCGGCTGCCGGCGCGCAGCGCCTCGTGCCAGCGCACGTTCGCGGCGAGGATCGCCTCGCCGGTAGCGGCCTGCGTCACGGTGTCGCCGTTGTCGATCGCGGTCCGCAGCGTCGCGATGAGCTCGTCGAGCTGCTCGGTGAGCTGTTCGAGGTGGGCGAGCCGGAAGTCGTCGCAGTCGGTGGCGGCCTTCTCCACGGCGGCGCACTCCAGCAGGATGCGCACGTCGAAGACCTCGATGATCTCCTCCGGACTCAGCTCGTCCACGACGTAGCCGCGCTTCTGCTTGGTGATCAGGCCTTCCTGGGCCAGTCGCGCCAGCGCCTCCCGGACCGGCGTGCGGGACACGCCGAAGCGGGCCGCCAGCGCGGTTTCCAGCAGCACGGTGCCCGGCTTGAGCTGCTGCTCCAGGATCAGCCTGCGGAGGTTCGCGTACTGCTCGGCGGCCGCGTCGGCGGTGCTCACGTCGCCGCACCTCCGAGCAGTTCCGCCGCGCGGCGCGCGAGCGCGTTGCGGTCGATCTTGTTGGTCGACGACAGCGGCAGCTCGTCGACGATCCAGACCTGGCGCGGGTGCGCGTACGGTTCGGCGTTGTCCAGCACGTGCTTCCGCAGCTCGTCGGGGCCGGCCTGGGTGGACGGGCGGAGGCTGACGAACGCGACCGGCTTGTGGCCCTTGATCTCGTCGGGCACCCCGATCACCGCGGCCTGGCGGACGGCCGGGTGCGATTCGAGGATCTCCTCCACCGCCGCCGGGTAGACGTTCTCGCCGCCGCTGGTGAACATGTCGTCCTCGCGGCCGGTGAAGAAGTAGAACCCGTTCTCGTCGACGCGGAAGACGTCCTTGGTGTGGTAGAAGCCGTCCGCGGTCACCGGGCTGGGCAGGTCGGGCCGCCGGTGGTAGCCGGTCATCAGCGCCGGGCAGCGGATCTCCAGCACGCCCTCGCCGGTGGCGGTCGCGCCGGTGGAATCCACCAGCCGCAGCTCGACGTCGGGGTCGGCCACGCCGACCGAGCCGTCGGGGGTGGGCAGGCCGCCCGGGTGATCGGTGAACGCCACCGGTCCGGATTCCGTCGTCCCGTAGCCGAAGTGCAGGTCGGCGCGCGGGAACAGGGCGCGGACGTCGTGGAACAGCGCCTGCGATGCGGGCGCGGAGCCCATGAACACGTCGATCACGCTGCCGGTGTCCACTGTGGCCACGAGGTCGTCCTCGCGGAGCAGCAGCGCGAACATCGGCGGAACGCCGGTCACCCGGGTCACCTGGTGCTCCTCCACTGCCTGGAGGAACTGCCGCGCGGAGAACTTGGGCAGCAGCACCACGGTCGCGCCGACGCCGAACGCCTGCTGGCAGTTGGCCAGGGCGTTCATGTGGTACAGCGGCGCGGCCACCAGGTAGCGGGCGTCGGCGGGGCCCGGCGTGCTCGCCCGCAAGCCCAGCACCCACAGGTGGCTGCGCTGGGACAGCACAACGCCCTTCGGGCGGCCCGTGGAACCCGAGGTGTAGAGGATCATCGCCGGGTCCTCGGGGTCGGGCACGACCGAGGCGAACTTCCCGTCGCTGCGGGGCGTTCGCTCGATCAGGCCGTCGAGCTCCCACACCCGGACGCCACTGCCCGCGACGAGCTCGCCGCCACGCGCGTCGGCGAAAACCGCCTTCGCACCGGCGTTCTCCAGCACGTACGCGACGCCGTCGCTGGGCAGCTTGTAGCTGACCGGCACCGGTACGAACCCGGCGCGTTGCAGGACGTAGAACGCCACCAGCCACTCCGGGGTGTTCTCGCCGAGAACGCCCACCGCATCGCCGCGGCTCAGGCCCTGGCCCGAGGTCCAGGCGGCGACCGCGTCGACGGCCGCGTCGAACTCGCGGTAGGTCAGCCGGCGGGCGCCGGATCCGGTCACTGCGATGATCGCCGGCGCGTCCGGCCGGTCGGCGGTGACGACGTCGCCCTGGTTGCGGTAGTCGAAGTCGCTCATGCTCTTCCTCACTGCGCCACGGCGGACAGGAAGGTGCCCCGCCCGATGGCGACGGTCCGGCCGTCCTGGTCGAGCACCTCGGCTTCGGCCACCGACACCTGCCTGCCGGGCCGGATCAGGCGGCCGATCACCCGCAGGTCGCCCGGCAGCGCCGCGCGCAGGTAGTTGACGGTCAGGTCCACTGTGGGCACGCCGCGGCCGATGGTGCCGGTGAGCGCCCAGTCGGCGGCGAGGTCCAGCAGCGAGGCCAGGATCCCGCCGTGCGTGGCACGCGTTTCGTGGTTGCCGACCCACTCCTCCCGCCAGCGAGCGGTGAGTTCGATGCGGTCCTTGGTCAGCTCGACGACCCGCAGGTCCAGCCACCGGTGGTAGGGCGCGGCCCGCAGCAGTTCCTCGACGTCGGAGGCGGTCAGCCCGGCCATCACTCGTCGCCCCACGGGTCGACGACGATCTTGCCGATGAACTTGCGTTCCTCCAGCCGGGCCAGCCCCTCGCGGGCCCGGGACAGCGGCAGGACCTGGTCGATCAGCGGCTCGTAGTCGCCGGCCGCCACGCCGTCCAGCAGGGCGCGGAAGTCGTCGCCGGTGAAGCCATTAGAGCCGATCACCTGGAGCTCGAAGGACCAGATGTAGCGCAGGTCCTCGGTCGGGTCGTAGCCCGCCGTGGCGCCGCAGACCAGGATCTTGCCGCCGAGCTTCACGCAGCGCAGCGTCGGCGCCCAGGTGTCGCCGCCGGTGTAGTTGATCACCACGTCGACGCCGGTGTCGTAGCTGTAGCGCTGCGGCTTGCCGTGGTGCTCCTTGACGTAGTCCAGGAAGCTCTCGGTCTTGTAGTTGACGACCTCGTCGGCGCCGATCTCCTTGAGCTTCGCGCCCTTCTCGTCGTCGCCGACGGCGGCGATCACGTGCGCGCCGAGCTTCTTGCAGAGGATCACCGATGCGGTGCCGACGCCGCCGGAGGCGCCGAGGATCAGCACCTTGTCGCCGGCCTTGACGGTCTCCTTCTCGACGATCATCCGGTGCGCGGTGCCGTAGGCCACCGGCAGCGCCGCGGCCTGGGCGTACTCGACCTCGTCGGGCAGCGGGATCAGCTGCTCGGCCGACACCAGCGCGTACTGCGCGAGGCCGCCGTCGAGGGTCTCGCCCATCAGGCCCCGCTCCGGGTGGATCGGGTGCACCAGCACGCGGTCGCCGACGGACCAGCCGGTCACGCCCTCGCCGAGCTCGGCGACGTCGCCCACCAGGTCCAGGCCGATGACCACCGGGAACGGGATCTTGATGCCCGGCATGCCGCGGGTGGTGAAGATGTCGTGGTAGTTGAACGACGTTGCCCGCACCTTGATCACGACGTGGCCGGGGGTGGCGGTGGGCTTCGGGTGGTCGTCGCGCAGGCGGAGCTGATCGAGGTCGCCGTGCCCTTCCAGGACCAGCGCGCGCATCGTGTCGGTCATCGGTGGTGCTTTCCCATCCGTGTTCGGTTTTCGGTGCGGTTCAGCGGAATTCGACGAGGCCGTGCTCGCCGGAGAGGGTGAGGGCAAGCCCGGCGGGTCCGGCGGCCAGCCGCAGCGAGGTGCCGATCGCCGTAAGAACCGGGCGCACGCCGACCGGATCCGGATGGCTGCCGGTGAACGACACCAGCTCCACCTCCGGCGGTCCGACGGCCGGCGACGTCGTGGTGCCCCAGTCGATGAGGAACGGGACGACGCCGCCGGGCAGCCCGTTCGGCGGTTCGGTGAGGCGCCACTCGAGCAGCTCGCCGGTGGTGGTGCGGCGCTGTCCCGGGCCGACCGGGCCGATGTGCGCCGCGGCCTCGTCGATGTCGGCCGGGTGCACCGCCCAGGCGGCCACGCGGGGTTCGCGCAGCGCTGCCAGCCCGAAGGTGAGGGCGTCGTCGCCGACGGTGCGGTCGGGGTCCGGCCCGATGATCTCCAGGTAGCTGTCGCCGCCGAAGGAGACCAGGTAGTTGCGGGTGCCGCGGTCCGGGTGGGCGCCGCCCGCGGCGGGCCGCACGCCGGTACGGGCGGTGAACTCGGCGACCGTCTCGTCCAGCGCCGGCGTGGCGATCACGACGTGGTCCAGTCGCGGCGGGATCGCCGGTGTCTCCGCTTCGCCCATCGGTTCGTCCTCCGTCCGGATGCGTTGCGTGCATCCTCTGCCGCGAATGTGTACACGTCAAAGATTTGTGTATACGTTCCACCATGTGAACGCCCGCGATGTCGCACGCGAGCGTTCCTGCTGTTCAGGGCAACGAAAAACGGCCCCCACCAGATCGTGGGAGCCGCTTGCGGGGAGTGCCCGGCGCGTTACTCGAAGCGCGAGGTATCGCCGGCGCCGCGGCGGACGATCTCCGGCTCCGGGCCGGAGAAGTCGATCACCGTGGTGGGTTCGGTGCCGCACTCGCCGGAGTCGATCACGGCGTCCAGGACGTGGTCGAGCTCGTCCTTGATCTGCCAGCCCTGCGTCATCGGCTCCTCCTCGCCGGGCAGCAGCAGCGTGCTGGACAGCATCGGCTCGCCGAGCTCGGCCAGCAGCGCCTGCACCACGACGTGGTCCGGGATGCGCACGCCGACGGTCTTCTTCTTCGGGTGCATCAGCCGGCGCGGCACTTCCTTGGTGGCGGGCAGGATGAACGTGTAGCTGCCCGGCGTCGACGCCTTGATGGCGCGGAACACCGCGTTGTTGATGATCACGAACTGGCCGAGCTGCGCGAAGTTCTGGCACACCAGGGTGAAGTGGTGCCGGTCGTCGAGGTGCCGGATGGCCCGGATCCGGTCGATGCCGTCCTTGTTGCCGAGCTGGGCGCCGAGCGCGAAGCACGAGTCCGTCGGGTACGCGATGAGGCCGTTGTCGCGGACGATGTCCACCACCTGCCCGATCGCGCGCCGCTGCGGGTTCTCCGGATGCACGTCGAAGTACTTCGCCATGCTCAGAGCTTAGGTCGACCCGCAAGTCCGAGCTCAATGGCGTGGCGCAACGGGGTGCGGATTCGATCGACCGGCAGGAATGCGACGTCGGCGTGGTTGCTTCCACCTAAGATCAGAGCAGGCCCTCGGACAGCAGCGCGGCGTGCAGGCCGGCGATCGTCTCCGGACGGCGCAGCGGCGCACCGAGCACGTGCTCGGCCCGGGTGAGCCGGTAGCGCACCGAGTTCGGATGCAGGTGCAAGGCCTCCGCGGTGGCCGTCGTGTCGAGGTCCGCGCCCAGGTAGGCGACGACCGTTTCGAACAGCAGCGGTTGCTCCCGCAGCCCGGCCAGGAAATCGCCCGACTTCTCGGCGATCTCCGCGCTCGGCAGCCGGGCGATCAACCAGTTCGCGAGGGACAGCTCCGAGAAGTCCGCCGCAGTCAGCTTGCCGGGCACTGCGGTCATCCGGCCGAGCACGAACTCGGCGTCGGCCAGCGACTCCTTCGCCCGCCCCAGCGAGCGCACCGCGCGGCCGCTGCCGACCCGCCCCGGCGGCAGCGATTCAACCGAACCGACCAAGGTTTCTCGCTCGCCCTGGGCGAAAACGACGACATCGGCACCGTGCGCGGTGGCCAGGAACGGCATCCGGGCCGCGTTCAGCGCCGCCTCCACTCGGCCCAGCGCGCAGCGGTTCCCGGCCGGCCGGTAGACCAGCACCCGGCAGTCCGAACTGAAGTCGAAGCCGACGATGCGGGCCCGCCGGTCCAGGTCTCCGCTGCCGTCCGCGGTGGCCCCGTCGAACAGCGCACTTTCGAGCAGATGCCGGCGCTGTGCGCGGAGTTCCGCAGGTTCGTGCTCACGAGCCACGTACATCACGCCCAGCAGCTGGGCCGCCGAGCGCAACACCGGCAGGAGCTGCGCCCCGTCCCCGGCCCGGGCCTCCCTGACCAGCCAGCCGAACATGTAAGGCCCGGTTCGCACCGGCAGCGCGAGGTACCGCAGATCGTCGACGCCGACTTCTGCCGGGCCGTTGGCCGGCTGCGCGTGCAGGGCCTCGCGCAACTCCCTGGCGTGCAGGTGGTCTTCCGGCCAGTTCGGGCGGCCATCGGTGCGCAGCAGGATCACTTCGGTGCCCACCAGCGGTTGCAGCCGCCGCAGCAGTGCGATCTCGGGGGCTTCGGCATGCGCCAACGGGTCGTCCTCCTCCACGCCCATCAGGTATGCCTGCGTTTGCAGCACCCGTTGCAGCAGTTCCGGGGAGGAGCCCAGCACCTTCTGCTGCACGAAGCCGATCACGTCCCGGTGCGGCGTTTCCAGCGGCACCTCGATCACCGGGAACCCCAACCGGTCCGCCTCGTCCAGCAGTGCCGTCGGGACCCGCCGCGTGACGATGCCGGTCGCGTAGCCGAGCGCAGCGATGTTGGACCCCGCGAGCTCCCGAACCAGCGCCCGCTGCTCCGTCGGCTTGCGCTGGATGCGCATGCCGGTCGTCAGCAGCAGCCAGTGCGGCGGCACCCACCGCGACGGGTTGGCGATCTCGATGGCGTGCGCGCCGTCGATCTGGCGGGCGGGGCCGGTGTCGGCCGCGGTCAGCAGCCGCAGTCCCAGCCTCGCCTCGGCGAGCAGGTCCGCGAGGCGCAGCGGGCCGTCATCGGGCAGGATCCTCACCCGCCCATCCTGCACATGGCGGGTGGCGTTCAGGCAACCGCCGGATCACGCGGGCGTCTTCCGACGTTGCCGAGCGCCCGGTCATTCCCGCAGGTCGTCGAGCGTGGTTTCCGGGGCGATCCGGGCGCCGTCGATGCGCAGCTCGACGATGGCCGGGAGACCTGCGGCGAAGGCGCGGTCCAGCGCCGGACCTACCTGCCCGGTTTCCTCGACCCGTTCGCCGTGCCCACCGAAGGCCCGGGCGTACGCGGCGAAATCGGGGTTCACCAGGCGCGTTCCAGATTCCCGGCCGGGATGCCGCAGCTCCTGGTGCTGGCGGATCGTGCCGTACATGCCGTTGCTGACCACGAGGATCACCGGCGCGGCGCCCTCGGCGACGGCCGTGGCGAACTCCTGGCCGTTCATGAGGAAGCAGCCGTCTCCGGCCACCGACACGACCCGCCGCTGCGGATGCCGGATGGCTGCGGCCACCGCCGCCGGGACGCCATAGCCCATCGAGCCGTTGCGCGGCGCCAGCTGCGCGGGATAGGTGCGGTAGGAAAGGTAGCGCTGCGCCCACAGGGCGTGGTTGCCCGCGCCGAACGTTACGACGGCGTCAACAGGTAGGCGTTTTTGCAGCTCCGCCATGGCGATTCCGAGCTCCAGCCGGTCACCGACCGGCTGCGGCGTGCGGTACCGCTCGAAGCGTTCCCGCAACTCGCGCGTCCGCGCGGCCCACGGGCGCTCGTCGGGTGGCGACGTCGCGACCATGGCCCCGGCGAAGGCCGCCGGGGTGGCGAGGAACCGGTGCCGCGGCCGGTGGATCGCGGCGTGCCCTTCCGGGTCCGGCAACACCGACACGACCGGGACGTCCGGCCGCACCAGCGACCAGCCGTCCGAGGCGACGTCGCCGAGCGGGGTGCCGACCGCGATCACGACATCCGCGTCGGCGAGTGCGCGAGCGGTTTCCTCGGCCCGGCCGAAGCCCAGGAATCCCGCGTAGGAGGCCGATTCGTTGTCCAGGAGGTCCTGATGCCGGAAGTCGGTGACGACCGGCAGCTCCCAGTTCTCGGCCCACTGCCGGATCAGCGCGGCTGCGCCGGGTTCCCACGGCGAACCGCCGAGCACCACCAGCGGCCGCCGGGCGTCGGCGATCAGGGCCGCCACCGAGTTCGCCTGCTCGGCCGCGATCGCCGTTTGCGGCAGCGGGAACGGTTCCCCGTCCGCCACCTCGGCGGCATCGCGGAGCATGTCCTCCGGCAGACCCACCACGACCGGACCGGGGCGACCGCTGCGCGCGATGAGGAAGGCCTGCGCCAGCTGTTCGGGGATCCGGTCGGCTCGGTCGATCGTCAGCACGGACTTCGCCGATGCGCCGAACGTGCGAGCCAGGTCGAACTCCTGGAACGCTTCGCGATCGCGTTCGCCGCGCGGGATGAGGCCGACGAACAGCAGCAACGGCACCCGGTCCTGCCAGGCGGTGTGCAGGGCGACCAGGGCGTTCGACGCGCCCGGCCCCCGCGTCACCAGGCACACGCCGACGCCGCCGGTGAGCCTTGCGTCCGCGTCGGCCATGTACGCCGCGCCGCCTTCGTGGCGGCAGACGACGAGCCTGATCGGCGAGTCGTGCAGCGCGTCGAGCACCTCCAGGTAGCTCTCACCCGGCACGCAGAACGCCGTGGTGACACCGTGCTTCTCCAACTGCGCGACGACGAGTTCGCCACCGCCGCGGGCCGTGTTCACCGTTCGCTCCCCTCACTCGATCGCCAGGCTTGGAATCACACGGCGTCCCATTCGGGGGCGCGGCGGCTGACGTGGTGCGCGCCCACGGAGCCGGCCAGCGTGATGAACGCGATCAGCGCCAGCAGCAGCGCGGGTCCCCACGACTGCCCGCCGGTCACGCCCAGCGCCCAAGTGCCGGCCAGCGGCCCGAACCCGGCCAGGATGTTCGCCAGCCCGACCGACAGGGCGACGCCGCTGTAGCGAAGCCGGGCCGGGAACATCACCGACAGCGCGACGCCGATCGGCCCGTACGGGATGGAGATCGCGCCGATGCCCAGCGAAACACCGGCAATCACCAGTACCGGGATCTTGGTGTCGACCAGCCAGAACACCGGGAAGGCGACCAGCACCGAGATCGTCGCGCCGATGACGCACACCTTCGCCGCGCCGATCCGGTCGGCGAGACGGCCGGCGACGATGATCACCAAGATCTCGACCACGGCGCCGACGAGCGTCGCGTTCAGCGCCAGCGTGCTGCTGAGCTTCAACGTCTTCGAGATGTAGCTGATCATGAAGGTGGTGAGCACGAAGAACGCCGCAGTACCCGCCAGGTACGCCGCGCCGCCGATGATCAACCGCCCCCACGCGGTGCGGATCGTCTCCAGCACCGGCAGCTTCTCCTCCTTCTGCTCGGCCAGCGCCGCCCGGAACAAGGGCGATTCCTCCACCTTGACCCGCAGGTACAGCGCGATCGCCAGCAGCACGAACGCGGCCAGGAACGGCACCCGCCAGACCCAGGACCGGAACATCTCGTCAGGCAGCAACGTCAGCACCGCGAAGACGCCGGAGGAGACCAGGGTCGCCGTCGGCGAGCCGAGTTGCGGCACCGCCGCGTAACGCCCGCGCTGCTCCGGCGGGGCGTGCTCGATCGCCAGCAGCGCCGCGCCGGTCCACTCGCCACCCGCCGAAATCCCCTGCAACAGCCGGAGCACGGCCAGGACGATCGGCGCCGCGATCCCGATGGTCTGGTATGACGGCAGCAAGCCGATGAGCCCGGTGGCCACGCCCATCAGCGTCACGGTGCCGATCAGCGCCGCCCGGCGGCCGAGGCGGTCGCCGATGTGGCCGAAGATCACCGCCCCGACCGGCCGGGCGACGAAGCCCAGCGCGAAGGTCACCAGCGAGGCGATGACGCCGATGGCCGGGTCCAGCGCGGGGAAGAACAGCGCCGGGAAGACCAGGGCGGCCGCCGTTCCGTAGATGAAGTAGTCGTACCACTCAAGGGCGGTGCCGAAGTACGTGGCCAGGGCGATCCGGCGGATCTCCGCGGACCGGTTCGGCTTCGCGGCCGGTTCGACGGCCGTCGCCTCGGGCATGGGCGGTCCCTTCACGGGCGAGCACTGGATGCCGTGGCGTGCTCGGCCTGGCAGTGGAATGCGATGTGGACATGCTCAGCACCCGGCGCGGCGCTGTCATTGGCGAAAGCGAGAAACAAAGCGCGGCTATTGGTGGATCCACCACTGGCGTTTCCGTGTGCGATGCGCAGCGGCCGATCCTAGCCGAAACAAGGTCTTTACCCGATCTCGTGTCCTTCGGCTATGCTCGGCGCCGACGTCGCGAACGTCGGTCCACAATGGAGTTTCATGTCGCTTTCCCGGCCGGTGGAAGGATTTCGGAGAAACGATGAAGATCGATCTGATCCTGCGCAACGGCCATGTGTGGACGATGGGCGAGCCGGGACGCACCCATGCGCTGGGCATCCTCGGCGGCCGGATCGTGGCGGTCGGCGACGACGCCACCGGCCTCGAAGCAGACCAAGTGGTCGATCTCGGCGGTCGCACCGTCGTCCCCGGTTTCCACGATGCCCACGCGCACACGGGTCGCTTCGGCCTCGGGCTCACCCAGTTGGACCTGTCGGACGCCACCGGCCTCGACGACATCTACCAGCGGGTGGTCCGCCGCGCGGCGGACCTGCCGGACGGCGCCTGGTTGATCGGGCACAGCTACGAGCCCGCCGGGTACGGTGGCGGGCACCCGCGCCGCGTCGACCTGGACCGGATCGCCCCGGCCCACCGCGTCTGGCTGAAGCACCGCAGCGAGCACATGGGCGTCGGGAACACCTTGGTCCTCGAGGACGCAGGCGTGTTCGGCATCGACCAGGTGCGCGGCGGGATCATCGAGCGCGACGGCGCGGGCGAGCCGACCGGGCTGCTGCAGGAACAGGCTCAGGCACTGGTCAACGACCTGCTGGTGCCGGTAGCGGTCCGGGAGCTCGTCGAGGCGATCGGCGCGGCGCACCAGAGGTACGTCGCCGAGGGCCTCGTCGCCTGCCAGGAAGCGGGCATCGGCGGCGGCTGGATCGGACTGAGCCCGGTTGAGCTTGCCGCCTACCAAACCGCGCTGCGCGAAGGAAAGCTGCGCGTCCGGACGACCCTGATGCCCGCCTACGAAACACTGCGGGAACTCAACGGACACGACACCGACGAGCTCGAACTCGGCCTCGACCTCGGGTTGACCACCGGACTCGGCGATCCGATGCTGCGGCTGGGCGCGGTGAAGATCTTCGCCGACGGGGCGTTGGCCAGCCGCACCGCCGCGATGACCGACGATTTCTCCAACGAGCCCGGCAACCGAGGTGTGCTGCAGCTGGAACCCGAAGAGCTCCGGGGCCGGATCATCAGAGCGCACCGCTCGGGCTGGCAGGTCGCGACGCACGCCATCGGTGACCGCGCGGTCGGCCTCGCCATCGACGCCTACCGGGAGGCCTTGACCCGGTGGCCGCAAGCGGACGCCCGCCACCGCATCGAGCACTGCTCCGTGACCACGCCCGAACACGTCAGCGCACTCGCCGAGCTGGGTGTCGTTCCGGTGCTGCAGAACTACTTCATCCACACCCTCGGCGATGCGGTGCTGTCCAACGTCGGCCCGCAGCGCCGCGACTGGGTCTACCGGCTCCGGTCCCTGCTCGATGCCGGGATCCCGGCGGCGGGCAGCTCCGACCGGCCGGTCGCGGACGGCGCGCCGCTGAAGGCGATCCAGCGCATGCTGACCCGCCGCACGGCCGGCGGACAGGCCTTCTCCCCGCACGAAGCGGTTTCCTTCGAAGAAGCTCTGCGCTGCTATACCGTCAACGCCGCGCACAGCGCGTTCCTGGAGCACCAGCTCGGGACGCTCACCCCCGGCAGGCTCGCCGATGTGGTCGTGCTGGCCGAAGACCCGACGGCGGTCCCCACCGATTCCCTCGACCAGATCGGCATCGCGGCGACCATCATCGGCGGCCAACCCGCCCACGACCCCGACGACCTGCTCGGCTGATGCCCGGTTGCGAGATGTCGACGATCGCGCCCCGGACATCGCGGCGGCTGGACACCGTACCGGCCCGGTCAGACCAGTACAACGGCTGTCATCTGCGAGTTCACCTGATAGATTCGGCTACGCAACGCGATTTGTCCATTCAGGATCGTCACGTCTGATTCCGGTGCGGCCCAAGCACTTCACCAACGCCCGACAACCGGTTCCCTCGTCCTGCCCCTGCACGAGAAGGGACGGTCGATGTTCAAGAAAGCCATCGTTTCCTGCGCCGCTCTGCTGCTGTCCGCCGCCTGTGCCGGTCCCGGCCCGGCCGGCGACGCGCCCGACTACCCGAACGACGAGATCCGGCTGATCGTCCCCTACGCCGCCGGTGGCCCCACCGACATCGCCGGCCGCGCGGTGGCCCGCTTCCTCGAACGAGACCTCGGTCAACCGGTGGTCGTCGAGAACCTGCTCGGTGCGTCGGCCACCACAGGCACCACCGAGCTGGTCCAGAGCAAACCAGACGGCTACACCATCGAGATGGCCACCACCTCGCCGCTGGTGCTGGTTCCGCAACTGCAGAACCTGGGCTACGACAAGGACTCCGTGGCAACCATCGGCGTATCGATGCAGATCGCTTCGGTGCTGGCGGTTCGCGCCGACTCGCCGTACCGCACGGCCGAGGAGTTCTTCGTGGCGGCGCGGCAGAATCCGGACCGCATCACCGTGAGCCTGCCCGGTGCGAACACCCCGCAGGGCATCGAACTGCGGCGGCTGCGCGACGAGCACGGGGTGGCGCTGTCCCTCGTGCCCTTCAACGGCGACGCCGAGGCCGTCGCGACCCTGCTCGGCGGCAACTCCGATGCGTTCTTCGGATCCTCCGGCGACGTGGTGATGTCGCGAATCCGGTCCGGCGAATTCCGCGCGCTCACCGTGGGTTCCGCGCAGCGCCTGCCGTACCTGCCGGACACGCCGACGTTCACCGAACTCGGCTTCGCCGGGCTGACGCTGAGCACCTCGACCTACGGTCTCGTCGCGCCCGACGGCACCCCGCCGGAGATCACCAAGCGGCTCGAAGAGGCGCTGCGAGCGGCGCTGGAAGATCCGGCCGTCCGCGAGCAGATCGGCGCGGAGTACATCCCGGCCCAGTTCATCGGTGCCCAGGATTTCCGCTCCCTGCTGGACGAATCGTGGGCGATCTACGAACCGATCCTGCGTCGGTGACGGAATCGAGGTGGTGGTGTCATGCGAACGAAGAAGATCGCGATGACCGTCGCGCTGCTGGCCGCGCTCGTGCTGCCGGTGGCCTGCGGGTCGGGCGGCGGGAAGTCGGACTACCCGGCCGACGAGATCCGGCTGATCGTCCCGTACACGCCCGGCGGGCCGACCGACCTCGCGGCGCGCACCATGGGCGACCACCTCCAACGCAGCCTGGGGCAGCCCGTGGTGGTCGAGAACATGCCCGGCGCGGCCGGTTCGGTTGCGATGAACGAGCTCGTGTCCAGCAAACTGGACGGGTACACGTTGAAGCTGATCGCGGCACCGGCCACCGTCATCACGCCGCTGATCCAGGACGTCGGCTACGGCCCGGGCGACTTCGAGGCGGTCGGCGTCATCTCCGAGATGCCGTCGGTGCTCTCGGTCGGCACCGGGTCGAAGTTCACCACCGCCGAGCAGTTCTTCGCCGAGGCGAAGGCCCGGCCGAAGCAGCTCAAGGTCGGCGTACCGGGCGCGACGACCTCGCAGGCCATCGAATTGCGCCGCCTGGCAGGCGAATACGGGGTGCAGGTCACCGTGGTGCCGTTCAACGGCAACATGGAGATGATCCCGGCCCTGCTCGGCGGCAACATCGATGCGCTGTTCTCCAACCTCTCCGAGGACATCCGCGCGCAGTTCGACGCGAACGCCTTCCGGCCGCTGGCCATCAGCCCGCGAGACCGCGTCGATTACCTGCCGCAGGTGCCCACCCTGCACGAACTCGGCTACCAGAGCCTGACCTACAGCACGTCGCTGTTCGGGCTCGGCGCGCCGAAGGGGACGCCGCCGGAGATCATCGACGAGCTGGAGCAGGCCCTGCGTGCCGGGCTGCAGGATCCGCGGGTGCGCGAACAGCTCGACGAGGCCTACGTCCCCGACCGGTTCATCGACCGCAACGCGTTCCGGGCCCGGCTGGACGAGATCGTCCGGGTCTACGGCCCGGTGGCCAAGCAGATCGGCGGTAACTAGGTTGGCCGCCCGCGAGCCGCGCCGATCCGGTTTCGCGCACCGCATCGGCGGCGCGGTGGCGCTGCTGGTGGGCGTTTTCTTCGTGGTGCAGGCCCATTCCCTCACCCTCGGTGATTTCGCCGCCCCGGGACCGGGATTGTGGCCGTTCCTGATCGGGCTGGTCATGACCGGCGCCGCGATCCTGGTGCTGCTCACCGATTCCGGCGCCGACCACGAGCCGCTCACTCCTGCCGCGCGCAACGTCGTGTTCGGCATCGCGGGGCTGGCGGTGTTCATCGCGGCGTTCACGTACCTGGGGTTCATCCTGCCCGGTCTGGTGACGTTCGCCTGCTGGCTGCGGTTCCTGGCCCGCGAGTCGTGGCGCAACGCGCTGCTCCTCGCGGTGGTGCTCACCGCGGTGTTCTACGTCCTGTTCGTGCCGGTGCTGGGCGTGCCGTTCCCGCAGGACGTGGTGGCCGCGCTTTGGGGAGGTGACTGACCATGGGGTTCGAGTCGATGCTCACCGGGTTCGAGGTCGTCTTCGCGCCGGAGAACCTGCTCTACGTCTTCCTGGGCGTGCTGATCGGGACCGTCATCGGCGTCATGCCGGGGTTGGGTCCGACGGCGACGATCGCGCTGCTGCTGCCGCTGACCTACGGCATCGAGCCGGAATCCGCGGTCATCCTGCTGGCCGGGATCTACTACGGGTCGATGTACGGCGGCACCATCACGTCGGTGCTGCTGCAGCTGCCCGGTGAGGCGGCGTCGGTGGTCACCACCTTCGACGGGTACCAGATGGCCAAGCAGGGCCGCGCCGGTCCCGCGCTGGGCATCTCGGCCATCGGGTCGTTCATCGGCGGCACCGCCGCGGTGGTCGGCCTGACGCTGTTCGCCCCGCTGCTCGCGTCGTTCGCCGTCCGCTTCGGCCCGCCGGAGTACACCGCGCTCACCGTGCTGGGCATCCTGCTAGTCACCTACCTCGGCACCAAATCGGTGCCGAAGAGCCTGGTGGCCGCGGCGCTCGGGTTGCTGCTGGCCTCGATCGGCCAGGACCCGATCGAGGGCACAGCGCGGTTCACGCTGGGTATGACGGATCTGCTGGACGGACTGGACTTCGTCGCGATCGCGATGGGCCTGTTCGGCGTCGGGGAAGTGCTCTACAACCTGGAGCGCGGCGCCGAGGGGACGATGGTCACCAACAAGATCGGCCGGCTGTGGCCGACGATGCGGGACTGGGCGGCGTCGCGCGGCGCGATCCTGCGCGGCTCGATCCTGGGTTTCGCCATCGGCGTGCTGCCCGGCGGCGGTGGCGTGGTGTCCTCGTTGGCCTCCTACGCCCTGGAGAAGCGCCGGTCGCGGCATCCCGAGAGGTTCGGCAAGGGCGCCATCGAAGGCGTCGCCGGTCCGGAGACTGCGAACAACGCCTCGTCGGCGTCCGCGTTCATCCCACTGCTGACGCTGGGCATCCCGTCGAACGTGGTGCTGGCGCTGATCTACGGCGCGCTGCTGATGCAGAACATCACGCCAGGCCCCCAGCTGGTGTCGGAGAACCCGGAGATCTTCTGGGGTGTCATCGCCTCGATGTACCTCGGGAACCTCATCCTGCTGGTGCTGAACCTGCCGCTGGTCGGGGTTTTCGTGCAGCTGCTCCGGTTGCGGGTCGGGATCCTCGGCGCGATCGCCGTGATGGTCACGATGGTCGGGGTGTTCAGCATCAACAACGACACGTTCGACATGTGGGTCGTGCTGGTGTTCGGGGTGATCGGGTACCTGATGCGCAAGTCGGGTTTCGAGCCCGGACCGCTGGTGCTGGCGTTCGTGCTCGGCGCGATCATGGAGCGTTCGTTCCGGCAGTCGATGCTGCTGTCCAACGGCGACCTCGGCATCTTCGTGACCCGCCCGATCTCCGGCGCGATCGTGCTGATCGCCGTCGCCGTGATCGCCTTCTCCGCCTTCCGGCTCGTGCGCTCGCGCAGGCGGCGCGACCAGGACGAACGGCGATCGTCGGCCGAGGTCCGCTAACGCCGGTCATCCAATGTGGAAAGCGGTGCGCGAGACCGGGGATTTCGCCTATTGACCCAGACGAGTGACCCCAGTTACATTCCCGCCGAAAAAGGGATTTCTGCCCGGACGGCGGCCATGCGCTTGTCCGAACACCGCCGAACGGCACGGAAGGCGACCGCATGAGTCAGGCGACGCGGCCTGAGCACGACGACGAGCTGCCCGATCGCGGCGCCGCGAAGACCGATGTCGGCGAGATCGTCGCCGCGCACGACGAGGAACGCCCGGCCCGGCAGCTGTCCCGCCGGCCGGACCTGCTCGTCTACCTGGTCGCCCTGGCCGTCGCGGTGCTGGTGCTCAAGCAGGTCTTCTACCCGCTCACCAAGGGCAACCAGTACTACCTGGTCATCTTCCTCGGCTGCACGCTGCCGCTGGTGTTCCTCTGCTACCGGCCCGGCGGCCGCCGCCCGAAGGGCGACCGCGACGACCCGGCCTGGTACGACTGGGCGCTGTCGGCGATCGCGCTGCTGGTCGGGTTCTACCCGGTGCTCCCGGTGCCCTCCGGCGGATTCGACGCGTTCCTCGACCGGCAGGGCAGCCTGTCCACGTTGGACATCGTGGCCGGCGCGCTGCTGCTCCTGCTCGTCCTCGAAGCGACCCGGCGCACCACCGGCTGGATCCTGCCGGTGATCTGCGCGGCGTTCATCGGCTACGCCTACTACGGCGGATTCCTGCCGCAGAACTGGGGAATCGCGCACGCGGGCGTTGACTTCAGCCAGGTCATCAACGCGCTCTACAACGATGCCAGCGGGTTCTACGGCACACCGCTGGACGTCGCGGCCAGCTACATCGTGCTGTTCACCATCTACGGCGCGGTGCTCAACGCCTCCGGCGCGGGCCAGTTCTTCGTCGACTTCTCCTTCGCCGCGTTCAAGCGCTCCCGCACCGCGCCCGGCCGCACCACGGTGCTGTCCGGGTTCCTGCTCGGCACCGTCTCCGGTTCGGGCACCGCGACCGCGGTGAGCCTCGGCGCGATCACCTGGCCGATCCTGCGACGCGCCGGGTACCCGAAGGAGCAGGCGGGCGGCCTGCTGGCGGCTTCGGGCATCGGCGCGATCCTGTCCCCGCCGACGCTCGGCGCGGCCGCGTTCATCATCGCCGAATACCTGCAGACCTCGTACCTGACGGTGCTGATCTGGGCCACGATCCCGACGGTGCTGTACTACCTCGGCATCGTGTTCGCGGTGGAGGCCGACGCCCGCCGCTTCGGTGCCAAGGCGGTCGAGACCGAACACGCCAGCGCGTGGCGGCTGCTGCTGCGCGGCGGATACCACTTCCTGTCCCTGGCCATCATCGTGGTGTTCCTCGCCCTGGACATCCCGCCGTTCGCGGCGGTCGTCTACGCGACCGGCGTCGCCGCGGTGTTCGCGCTGGTCTCCGGGCTCCTCCGGGCCGAACACGGCCCTGGGGCCGCGGTGCTGAAGTGGTTGCGGGACATCGTGGACGCGCTTTCCGCCGGGGTTCGCGGCGCGCTGCCGGTTGTCGCGGTGTGCGCGGCGGCCGGGATCATCACCTCGACCATCACCAAGACCGGGCTGGGCCAGGAGCTCGCCGACGCGCTGGTCCAGGCCGCGCAGGCGCTCACCAGCAACCCGACCGCGATCCTGGTCTTCACCGTGGTGTTCTCCGCGCTCGCCGTCGGCGTGCTCGGGCTCGCGGTGCCGGTCACGGCGTCGTTCATCATCGCGTGGGTGGTGATCGGGCCCGCGCTCGGCGCCCTCGGCGTCGCCGACGCCGAGCGGGCCATGTTCATCTTCTACTACGCGGTGCTCTCCGAGGTGACGCCGCCGACCGCGCTGGCCGCGGTGGCGTCCGCGGCGATCACCGGCGGGCGGATCACCGGCACGATGATGCAGGCCTGGAAGTACACGCTGCCCGCGTTCCTGGTGCCGATCGCGTTCGTGCTGACCGACAACGGATCGGCGCTGCTGCTGCAGGCCGGCCCGCTGACCGTCCTGTGGGTCGCGGCGGCGTCCATCGTGGCCGTCGCCGCGCTGAGCGTGGTGACCGGCGGCTGGCTGGCCGGGCCGGTGCGCCTCCCGGTGCGCCTGCTGTTCGTGCCCGGCGCGCTGTGCCTGCTGTACCTGGAGCCGCCGGTGGTGGCCATCGGCCTCGGCTGCTGCGTGCTGGGGCTCGTCGCACAGCTCGTCCTGCGCCGCAGGGAAACGATCAAGGAGGTTCGTGATGCGGGTTAAGGCATTGCTGGTGGCGGCCGCGGCGGCGACGCTCGTCGTGTCCGGCTGCGGCGGCAAGCAGGTGCAGGACAGCCAGGCGGGCACGGGAGCCTGCGAGGCGGCGGACGGCCGGTTGACGATCGCCACCGGCAACACCGGCGGCGTGTACTACGTCCTCGGCGGCGGGCTCGCGCAGCTGATCAGCAACAACACGAAACTGCGCGCCACCGCGGCGGAAACCGGCGCGTCGGTGCAGAACATCCAGCAGCTGGTGGCCGGCGACTACGACATCGCGTTCACCCTCGCCGACACCGCCGCCGACGCGGTGCAGGGCAAGGCGAGCTTCGAGGGCAAGCCGCAGAAGATCCAGGCGCTGTCCCGGATCTACCCGAACTCGACGCAGGTCGTGGTGCGCGCGGACGCGGGCATCAACAGCGTCGCCGACATGCGCGGCAAGCGGATCTCCACCGGTTCACCCAAGTCCGGCACCGAGGTCATCGCCAACCGCGTGCTGTCCTCGGCCGGGCTGAACCCGGACACCGACATCCAGGCGCAGCGCCTGGCGCTGGGCAAGGCGGTGGACGGCATGAAGTCCGGCACCGTCGACGGCCTGTTCTGGTCCGGCGGACTGCCGACCCCGGAGATCACCGACCTGACGACGTCCCTGGGCGGCGCGGTGAAGTTCGTCGACATCACGCCGCAGCTGGGCGCGATGCAGCAGATCAGCCCGGTCTACGAGGCGAGCACCATCCCGGCGGCGACCTACAAGCTGCCCGCGGACGTGCCGACGATCGCGGTGCCGAACCTCCTGGTGGTCCGCGAGGACTTCCCGGCGGGCAACGCCTGCGCGATTACGAAGCTGATCTTCGACAAGCGGGCGGACCTGGAGCAGGTGCACCCGTCGGCCAAGGAGATCACGAAGGACAGCGCCGCCAAGACCGATCCGATCCCGCTGCACCCGGGCGCCCAGCAGGGCCTCGCGGGCTGACGTCCGCCGCTTACAGCACCTTGAACGGCCGAACAGTGCTCCGTCCTTCTAGGGCCGAGATGAAGCCCGAGCATTGTCGGTCAGGCTGGTCGTTCAGTAAACGGGGCTGTCATACCCCGGCCGTAAAGTGATCAGTATGAAGGCGAACACGGCGGCGAGGTTCCGCCTGTACCCCAGCCAGGTGCAGGCGGAACGGCTCACGGTGTGGTCGCATACCTGCCGGGCGGTGTGGAACATCGCGCTGGCGCAGCGCATTTGGGGATACAAGTCCGCGCGGCGAGCCACCGTGCGCTCCATGGAGCAGTGCTCCGGACTCACCGAGGCACGCAAGGACCACGCCTGGCTTCGAGACCTTCCCGCACAGTGCGCCCAGCAAGTTCTCCGGCAGCTCGATACCGCCTATGACAACTTCTGGAACCCCAACCGCCCAGCTGGG
>NZ_SMKW01000084.1 GCF_004348985.1 Saccharopolyspora elongata
AATCACGTGGGGTCCTGGCCCTTACAGAAGACGATCTTGTGGTGAGACCTCTTCTACCAGGACCCCACGCCCACACCTCTTCGGACCCTCAGCCCCATTCCACTGAGATCACCTCATTGAAATTGCGGGACAACCGTCGGTGGGTCAGGCCGCGTGGGCCGGACGGACGGCAGGACCGCCCGAGGCCGTTGCCGCCGCCGGTGGTTCCGTCGGGTAGACGGCCTCGCAATGCGTGCCAGGCGCCGGGGTTTCCAGCGTCGTCAGGTACTTCTCGACGTGGCCCACGATGCAGGCGTTGCGGTAGTACTGGCCGTGGCCGATGCCGTCGTGCTCCAGCAGGACCGAGTTGTCGATCTGGTCCGCCACCGCGAGGTTCCAGGCCGTCGGCGTCGCCACGTCGTACTTGCCCTTCACGATCAGGATCGGCGGCGCGCCGTTGATCGACAGCTCGTGCTGCGGGTTGCTGACCTCGCCCGGCCAGCCCAAGCAGCTCGTCACGTCGCTCCAGAACGGCGAGATCTTCGTGTGCGGCGCGACCTTCTCCGCCTGCTCCCGGTAGCTCTGCAACTCCGCGAAGTCGCGAACCTTCCAGCTCCAGTCATCGCACCAAATGGCCTGGTACGAGTTCTCGGCCAGCTCGGCCGGAGCCGCCATCGCGGTGACCGACGGGTTGCCTTCGGACAGCGCCTTCAGGCGGTCCGCCAGTCCGTACCACCGCTCCTCCGGCCGATACATCGCGCGCATCAGCTCGCTGCGCAGCGAGCCCGCGCTGAGCGCCGTGCCGGTCGCCGGGTCTGTGAGGGTGCCGGCTTCGGCCTTGGCGTGCACGCCGTCCCACACCGCGCGGACGTCCTGGCCGTACAGCGAGCAGTTCGTGGTCCGCTCGCACCAGTCGGCGAAGGTGTTGAACGAGCCTTCCAGGTCCTCGCTGGCCGTTTCGATGTAGCGGCCGCCGGAGGTGTTGCTGTGGTCCATGTTCGAGTCGATCGTCATCGCCCGGACCCGGTTCGGGAACAGCTCCGCGTACTGCTGCCCCACCTGGGTGCCGTACGACGCACCGTAGAAGCTCAGCTGCTCCTCGCCGAGCGCCGCGCGGATGGCATCGAGGTCCCGGACCGCGCTGATCGTGTCGACGAAGTCGAACACCGGGCCGGTGTTCTTGCGGCAGTCCTCGCCCAGCTTCGCGTTGTAGGCCAGCAGGTCCTGGAACTCCTGCTCGTTCGCCGGGAAGTCGCCGGGTGCCTGCTCCAGCAGTTCGGCGCTGCACCGGACCTCGCTGCTGCGCTTCACGCCACGCTGGTCCCAGCTGACGATGTCGAACCGCTTGCGCAGCTCGCCGTCCTGCAGCTTGTCCACGCCTTCGATGTAGGTGTCGATGCCGGAGACACCCGGGCCGCCGGGTGCCACGAACAGCACGCCGATCCGGTTCTGCGGCTCGGTCGCCGCCAACCGGCCGATCGTGATGTTCGTCTTCGCGCCGTCGGGGTTGTTCCAGTCGATCGGCACCTCGACGGTGGCGCACTCTCCCTGCCGGTCGCCACATGGTTCCCAGGTGGGGCCGGTCGGCCCCGCGAACGCGGTTTGCGCGCCGGCGAGGGACGAGAGCATGAGCGCGGCCGATGCCGCGACGAGTAACGGGCGTTTGAGCACAGGTTCTCCTCGTGATGAACCGTTGAACGATCACGAGCCTAGGCGCACTTGATCACTCGAATGGACGCATTCGGAGCAAAAGAGGTTTCCTGTGCGACTTTTCGGCTAGTCCGCGACGTAGAGGTCGGGGTTGTCGGAGAGTGCGGCTACCATCGCGGCGCGCGAGCCGACGTCGAGCTTGGTGAAGATCCGTCGCATGTGGGCGGAAACCGTGTACAGGCTGATCTCCAGCACCGCCGCGATCGACCGGTTGGTGTAGCCGAGCCCCACCATCCGCGCGATCTCGCGCTCGCGCGGGCTGAGCACCTCGTCGACCTTCGGCGCGACCGGCACGAGCAGGCACCGCATGCCGAGTTCCGTCATGTCGAGCAAGGGTTTCCGGGCCACCCGGTGTGGTCCGGCGAGCTCGCCGACCCGGCGCACCAGGGCCTGCACCAGGTGCTGCACCAGCTCGTCCGAGCCGAGGTCGACGGCCCGGTCCCGCCACGGCGGTTCCGGCTCGGGAAGTCCTCTGCGGGCGTGCGGAACGGATGTGGCGATCGAGTCATTCGGCATGTACCGGCCTCCCCAGTCCCGGGTGCGGATCGGCGGTGCGCGCCACCCCCGCCAACGGCCCACTTCCCCCTTCGCGAGCCGGTCACGGCCTTCGCCGCGGCGCATACCAGCAAAACCAACATCGTCCGTTCGCACATCGTCGATTCGTGTGACACCCGGATCATCTAGGTCGGACAGCGGGCACATGAACGTGCGACTACCACCCGGATGCCGGTTGCCCTGGACTGTTCGCACGCGCTCACCGACGGCCGGCTCGACGAAAGAGCCGCCGGATGCGGTGCAGGACAGGAGGACCGCCATGAGTCGCTACCGGGCCGTCGACGGCGAGCTGGAGGACGAGCTGGCCGGCGAGCTGGAGGACGAGTTCGAGTTCGAGGACGAGCTCGAAGGCCTCGTCCGGGAGCTGGAGGACGAGGACGAGTTCGAGGACGAGGACTTCTACGAGTTCGAAGATGAGGACGAAGACGAGGACGAAGACGAGCTCGAAGACGAGCTGGAGGGCGAATTCGACGCCGAGTTCGAGGACGAGCTCGAAGCCCTGATCCAAGAGCTGGAGGACGAGCTCGAAGACGAGGACGAATTCGAGGACGAAGACGAGTACGAGGAGGAGTTCGAGGCGCTCGTTCGCGAACTGGAGGACGAGTTCGAGTTCGAGGCGGAGTACGAGGACGAGGGTTTCGCCAATCCGGCGCGCCGGGTCTACCCCGACGCCGAGCTGATGGCCAACCTCGCGTTCCAGGCCGAGCAGGCTGAAACCGAAGACGAGGTCGAAGGTTTCCTCGCGCCTCTGGTCGGACTGGCCGCGCGCGGGCTGCCCAGGCTGGCACCGGTGATCCGCAAGGCGGCGCCGATGTTGCGGCGCGGCATCGGCAAGGTCGGGCGAAGGCTCTGGAAGGGCAAGGGTCGGCGCAAGATCCGCAGGATGCCGAAGCTGCTCAAGACGGTTGCGCAGCGACTGAAGCGCAAGTCCCAGTCCAAGGGAACCCTTCGGAAGCGGAAGTCCCCGGCGGGGCGGCGCCGCTCGATGAACGCCACCTTGGCCAGGCGCAGGAAAGCCACCGCCGCCCGCCGCGCCGGCCTCCAGAAGAAGCGCCGTGGTGGCCAGAAGAAGCGGCCGGCCAAGCAGCGGCGAGCGCCCGCTCGCTCCAAGAAGAAGGCCAAGAAGAAGGACGACGAAGGCGGCCCGTTCAAGATCATTCCGGGCGCGGTGTCCAGCGCACTTCTCGGCGGAGTCGCCAGCAACCTGCTGAAGCCGATCGGCGAACTCTCAAGCGGCATCGTGGGCAGCCTCTTCGAATACCCCGAAGACGAGCCCCGCATGCGTCCGCCCCGGCGGAACGGCTACCGGCCGGGGAGCGATCGGCGCAGGGCGCAGCTGATCGCAGCCGCACGCCGCGATCAGCAGGGCGACAGAACCAATGGGCACCGCGGCTGAGCTGCGGCCGGTCGCGTCTCGCTCGCGGCCGGCGCCGCAGCAGACATCCGCGTCGAACCGGGAACTCCGCAACTGGGTGCGCACCCAGGCGACGAACGTGGAGCGGCATCTCGACGCGCTGCGCCCGTTCGGCTGGGCGGAGTTCGGCGATCCGGCGACCGGGCCGAGCCGCGCTCACCTGGTCGCGGTCAACGACACCATGAACACGCTGCGCAGATCGCTCAACTCGGCGACACGGGACGCCCGCCGCTCCGCCGAGGCCGCGTTCGCGCACCCGAGCCCGCAACGTCTGCAGGAGGTGCTGCGCACGAAGACGCGGGCGCAGCGCTGGGTGAAGGAGACCGAACGGATCTGGGACTTCTACCTGGAGCTGTTCAACCAGCGGCAGAGCCGGTTCGCGCCGTGGCTGGTGGCGGCCGACCGCATCGCCCTGGACTGCTACCAGTACGCCTACCTGGGGATCGGGCGGTGGCGTTCGATCCCGACGCCGCCGCCGTTCTGCTACCTGGAACCCAGCCACGGCCCGGCGACGTCGCGGCGAGGCATCCCGCTGCGGCGGATCAGCAACCGGGTCAACCCGTTCCCGCTGATCCAGCTGCCGTTCCACCGGCTGGTCAACCCGTGGACGCTCGGCGCCGTGCTGCACGAGGTCAGCCACAACCTGCAGAACGACCTCGGGCTGGCGCGGGCGATCCCGCTGCAGGTCGCGGCGCGGCTCACCGAGGCCGGGGTGCCGAAGGCGGTGGTGTCGATCTGGGTGCGGTGGAACCGGGAGACCTTCGCCGACATGTCCGCGCTGCTGCTGGGCGGCCCGGAGATCGTGGGGTCGCTGTTCGACGTGATCGGCCGGACACCGGCGAAGTCGATGCGGTTCGCCCGCCGGGCCGTGCACCCGGTGCCCTACCTGCGGGGAAAGCTGTCCATCGAGTTGCTGCGGCGGATGGGTTTCCCGCGCCGCGCCGAGGAGTACGAGCGCGCCTGGCACGCCCTGTACCCGCGGCCGAAGCTCATCGACGCGCCGCCGGCGCTGCTGGCGACCGCGAACCGGGCGATCCCGGCGGTGGTGGACGCGATGTGCTTCACGTCGTTCCCGTCGCTGGGCAACCGGAGCCTGGCGAAGGTGGAGCGGTTCGAAGTCAAGGAACAGCGGATGATCGAGGAAGCCGCCGGGCGGCTGGCCGACGGCGTGTCGCCCGGCGTGGTGCCGGAGCGGTTCCTGATCGGCGCCGTCCGGTACGCGCTCGGACAGCGGATGGCACCGCCGCAGCGGCTGGTGCGGTTCTTCATGGAAGAACTGGGGAGGCGAGCGCGGTGACCTTGCGCGACGAATTCCCGGTGCTGGCGCGGGAACTCCGGCAACTCGCGGCCGCGTGGCGGGCGCTGGAGTTCAGCGTGATCGAGGACCGCCCCAGCGGCGAGAGCCCAGCCGTGTCGGACCGGCTCGCCGAGGTCGTCACCGACGGCAGCGCCGAGCTGCAACCGGCGCTGGTCGCGGTCCGCGGCCGGCCGGACGGCGAAGCCCTGCACACCACGGCGTTGGCGCTGCGGCAGACGCAGCGGCGGCTCGACGACGAGTTCCGGTGCCACCACGCGGCCGCCGAGCTCATGCGCGCCGTGCGCGGGCGGGGCCCGCAGTGGCTCGGTTGGGCGCACAGCATCCGGTCCGGTGTGGACGGATGCGTGGATTCGTTGCGCAGCACGGAGGACACCATGTTGCGGTGCTGGCGCGAGGCAGCCGAACTCGCGGTGCGGTTCGGCATCGAGGGGAACTGCGAGGGCAGGCGATGACCATCTACGACGACCGCGTCAACGGGGGCGGTGTCAACGGGGATCGGGGCGCCCAGCTGCCGCCCGCCCACGATATCGACAGCGCGTATCCGCTGGTCACCCGGCACGAATCGCCGTGCTGCGAGCGTCCCGGCGACATCGCGAGCAAGGCGATCAGCGACGTGCTCGGGTGGAAGTGGCGCAACGGCGACACCAAGGGCTTCGCCGCCGCGCTGACCGGGAGCTTCGAGCTCAAGCGCGTCGAGGGGCACACCGAGGCGACCTGGACGCCGCGCGGCTACGCCATCCAGGCCGACCTGGGCGCGGTCACCGGCGGGCAAGCATCGCTGGCCGCGCGGGCGCGCAGCGCGATCAAGGACGCGACCGCGCTGCTCGACTCGCTGAAGCCGCTGCGGCCGGGCGTGGATCCGGAGAACGGCGAGGGCTTCCGCAGCCTGGTGCGCCACGAGCTGGGGGAGATCCGCAAGGAGCTGGAGAGCCCGCTGCTGCGGGTGCCGCGCGTGGACCAGCTCTTCTTGCTGTTGCTGGGGAATCCGGCGTCCGCGGTGGACCCGGACCTGGTGCGAGGGCACCTCGGCGAGCTGCGCAACGAGTTCGGGCTGATCGGCGGGCTGGTCAACACCATCGAAGAGGAGCGGATCCAGACCTCTTTCATCACGCTGGTCGACTGGGTGCTGTCGCTGTACCGCGGCTGGCTGGACGCCCGCGGCCGGATCGACCCGTTCGCCCAGCCGGAAACCGGGCAGGCGCCGTTCTTCGGCCCGGCCGTCGTGGCGCTGTCGCAGCTGATGTCGGCGGTCGCGGTGCAGACCGAGGAACTGGTCGCGGCGCTGAGCTCGGTGAGCATCCACCGCGGCGACCGCGAGGTGCTGCGCATCCCCGATCCGGACGGCGGCTCGATGTCGCTCGGCGGGTTGTTGCGCTGGACGTACGAGTTCACCTGCTTCGAGGGCCGCAAGCTGATCGAGGTCGCGGGCAAGGACGGCGTGGACAGCGCGTTCCTGCAGGTCGCGGAGCGGCTGGAGCGGCTCGTCGGCAACCTGCCGCGGCGCGGCGACGGAGACGAGCAGGACGTGCCGGGCAACTACCGGGCGACGCTGCCGCCGGGATTCTTCAGCTCCCGGGTGCAGCGCGCGGTCGACGAGCTGCACGACCACCTGCAGGAGATCGTGCGCGTCGCGCGGCCGATCCGGCACGGCGCGAAACCGGCCGACCCGCCGGGACCGCCGCCCGCCTCCGGGCCCAAGCCGCCGGATCCCCCCGAGCCGCCACCCGGGCCGTTCCCGCCGGGCACGGCACCCGCTGCCCCGGTCGAGGCGTCGCCCGACCTCGCAGCCAAGCGGCGCAGCCCGCGCAAGCGTCCCGAGCCCAAGCCCGCCCCGCGGCCGGAATAGCGGCCCGCCCGCGCCCCGCACGGAGGAATGATGGCCACCGAAAAGCAATACCGGGAACTGTTCGACCGGGTCGCCGCGCTGCGCAGACAGGTCGCCGGCAACCTGTCGAACGAGCTGGGCAGCGACCCGCAGGTCGGCGAGGCGATCCTGAAGCAGATCGACGACATGCTCTTCGCCGTCGAGGTCGAGGCGAAGAACGAGCCGAAGCCGCCCGACGGCGGGCTCGCGCAGCTGGTCGGCATCGGCGGCGAGTCGGCTGACGACCTCGGCGCGACCCGCATGCCGCACGGCGTCGAGGCCTACGACGAGACCATCGCGTCCGAACGCATCCTCGCCGTCGCCGACCTGTACTACCTGTACCAGCACGAACGGATCGGCGTGCCGCGCGTCGTGCAGAAGCTGCGGGAGCTGTTCGAGCGCGGCGCGATCCGGCTCTCCGACGGGCCGGGCGCGTTCGGGCTGTACCGGTTCGACCGGCGCGACGTGCTCCGCTACACCAAGCGCGACCGGATCAACGCCTACCGGCGGGTGCTCGGCTACGGGCGCGGGCTGGGCTCGGCGAACTCCCGGCCGAACACCGATTTCCACCGGCTGTTCACGCAGTTCAGCAACCAGGTCGCGCTGTTCTGGCGGGACAAGCGGATTTCCGACGTCATCCGGGAACGGGCCCACGACATGGCCTTCGGCAGCATGGCCGTGGTGCGGCGCAGCGGGCTGGACCTGCGCAACAACCTGAAGTTCACGTCCTACGGCCACCTGAACGTGCTGCGGGTCGAGGTCATGCAGCTGATGGACGAGTGCTTCCGCATCCTCAACTCCGAGGACGTCAAGGACCTCTTCGGCGCGGCCAACGCCTGGGACGTGGTGGACGAGGTGCTGATCCGCTACTTCGACGAGAAGCTGGTCACCTCGCCGCGGCAGCGGATGGCGGTGACCGGGCGGAACGTGCTGCGCTGGCTGGCGGCGCCGCACATCCTGGAGACGACCCGCTCCGAGTTCGAGGCGCTGCTGCTGGAGGTCGCGGAGCCGGCGGAGGAGTGGATCACCTCGGCGCAGTCCCTCCGGCTGGCCGACCGCACGGGATCCAAGCAACTGCTCCCGTGGGACCGCCAACAACTGGCGGGCGTAGCGGCACCGTCCCGAGGGGAGCGCCCGGTGTCCCCGGCGCGGAACCGCCCACCGGCCCTGGCCCGGCGAGCCCGCCTCAACGGCCACCACAGGTGACTGCGCCCGGATCGGGCCCTGCAACAACGCCTCCCCGCACCGCCTCACCTCGGTGCTGGGGAGGCAGTTTCAATTGAAACTTGCGGATCGTCGGCGTGTCAGACAACGACACGCCGGCACCTGTGGACAACTCCCGCAATTTCAATGGAAATTGGACCTCCAATTTCCATTGAAATTGCGGGCCGGAACCCGCGCTGTGATCCACCACACCGCGGGTTGACCTTCCAACCGGTGTGAAGCCATAGCGTCGTTTCCAAGCCCGGACGGGGCGGCCGGCGAAACCGCCGCCGCGTCCACCCGATCCCGCGATCCTTGGAGCGACCCGTGAACTCTTTCGTCGTGCACCGCAACGGCCGGCCGGCCAACGCAGAGGAGCTGACGCCGCTGGCGTTCGCGGGCTTCGCCCACATGACCGCCATGCAGATCCGCGGCGGTGGGGTGCGGGGCCTCGACCTGCACCTGGAGCGACTGCGGACGGCCTCGCTGACGATGTTCGGCCAGGCGCTGCCCGATGATCAGGTGCGGTCCTACCTGCGCGCGGCCCTGGAGAGTGGCCCGGCCGACCTCTCGCTGCTCGCCACCGTCTATTCACCGGCGGGCGAGTTCACCGTGGCCGGTCCCGACGCGACGCCCGAGGTCCTGATCCGCACCTCCCCGGCCACCGACGGCCCCGCGGGCCCGCGGACGCTGGCGACGGTCGAGCACGAGCGGGAACTCCCCGAGGTGAAGCACGTGGGCGAGGTGGCCAAGACCTACTACCTGCGGCAAGCCGTGGAACGGGGCTTCGACGACGCTGCCTTCGTCGACCGCCGGGGCCGGCTCAGCGAGGCGTCGATCTGGAACCTGGCCTTCTGGGACGGGGAGGCGGTGGTGTGGCCCGAGGCGAAGATGCTGGTCGGGACCACGATGGGCATCGTCCGCAGGCAGCTGGAACGCCTCGGCGTTCCCCAGCGCACCGCGGAGATCAGGCCCGCCGACCAGCCGGAGCTGTCCGGGGCCGTGGTCATGAACTCCTGGACGCCGGGTGTCGCGGTGCACGGGATCGACGCCGTGCCGATGCCCGAGGCACCGGCCTTCCTGGAGCTGCTGCACCGCGCCTACCAGGCCGAACCGCTCGTAACGCCGTGAGCCGCCGGGACGGCCCCCGGCTCAGGACTGCGCCAGGTACCCGGCGAGGTTGCTGCGGTTGCGCTGCAGTTCGGCGATCCGCTCCTCCGCGATCGCCAGCTCCCGGTCCATGATGGCCCGCACGTCCACGCACCATTCGAACTCCGGCAGTTCGCCGTGGACGCACGGCAGCACCGCGCGGATCACCTCGGTGGACAACCCCGCATCCAGCAGCGCGCGGATCTGCCGCACGACGACCACCGATTCCTCGTCGTACTCGCGGTAGCCGTTCGAACCACGCCGGGCCTCCAGCAGTCCCTGCGCCTCGTAGTACCGCAGCAACCGCGCGCTGACGCCGCTGACCCGCGCCAGCTCCCCGATCAGCATGTTCCCCACCTCGCCTGGACTCGACCTGCCGCCCCAGTAAACCCGATGCGTCGCCCTGACCCGCTTCAAACGGCCAGCGGGTTGCCGCCAGGCCCCTCGTTCCGCCGATCAAAGCCCGTGAGTACTTTTGGTCGCCATAACAACCAAAGTGCTCACGGGCCTTCAGGCGAAGTCCAGCCGCGGCCGTCAGGTCGAAACCGCCGGGTGAACGGGGCCCGGCCAGGCCGGATCCGCAGCGGTTGGCGTGATCATTCCAGTCGCGGCGGGGGCTCGGACTTAGCGCTTAGACTCCGGGCATGGCACAGTCGCCGCCCTTGTCCAAGCTCACCGCGTCCGAGCTCGCCGACGCCGTCCGGGACGACCGGTCCTTGCGCCGGTTCCTGCACGGCCTGCCCGGCGTCGACCAGGTCGGGTTGGAGCAGCGGGCCGCCGGCCTCGCGACGCGGAGCATCAAGAAGGCCGCGAAGCGCTGGGCGATCGACACCGCGATCTCGATGATCGACCTGACGACGCTGGAAGGCGCCGACACCGACGGCAAGGTCCGCGCGTTGTGCGCCAAGGCCCGCCACCCCGACCCGGAGCGACCGGACACGCCGCAGGTCGCGGCGGTCTGCGTCTACTCCGACATGGCCGCCACCGCGGTCCGGGCCCTCGACGGCACCGGCGTCCAGGTGGCCTCGGTGGCGACGGCGTTCCCGTCCGGCCGCTCCGCGCTGCCGGTGAAGCTCGCCGACGTGGAGTACGCGGTGGCCGCGGGCTCCGACGAGATCGACATGGTGATCGACCGCGGCGCCTTCCTCGCCGGCCGCTACGGACAGGTCTTCGAAGAGATCCAGGCGGTCAAGGCGGCCTGCGGCGACGCGCACCTGAAGGTCATCCTGGAAACCGGCGAACTCGCCACCTACGACAACGTGCGCCGCGCGTCCTGGCTCGCGCTGCTCGCGGGCGGCGACTTCATCAAGACCTCCACGGGGAAGGTTCCCCAGGCCGCGACGCTGCCGTTGACGCACCTGATGCTCCAGGCGGTCCGCGACTGGCGGGATTCCACCGGCGAGCTGCGCGGCGTCAAGCCCGCGGGCGGCATCCGCAACACCAAGGACGCGATCCGCTACCTGGTGGCCGTGCACGAGGTGGCGGGCCCGGAGTGGCTCACCCCGAAACTGTTCCGATTCGGTGCGTCCAGCCTGCTCAACGACCTGTTGATGCAGCGGCGCACCCAGCTCGACGGCCACTACAGCGGCCCCGATTACGTGGCGGTGGACTGATGATCGATAGCCCGTGGGAGTACGCACCGGCGCCGGAGTCGCGGGAGATCGCAAACCTCAAGCCCAGCTACCGGATGTTCGTCGACGGCGAGTTCGTCGACGGCGGCGGCGAGCCGCTGAAGAGCATCAACCCGGCCACCGAGGAACTGCTGGCCGAGGTCTCCAGCGCCTCGGAGTCCGATGTGGACACCGCGGTCCGGGCGGCGCGGCGGGCCTTCGATGGCACCTGGTCGACGATGCCGGGCCGGGAACGCGCGAAGTACCTGTTCCGCATCGCCCGGCTGATCCAGGAACGCGCCCGCGAGCTCGCGGTGCTGGAATCGCTGGACAACGGCAAGCCGATCAAGGAGTCGCGGGACGCCGACATCCCGACCGCGGCCGCGCACTTCTTCCACCACGCCGGCTGGGCCGACAAGCTCGGTTACGCCGGCTACGGCCCCGACCCGCGGCCGCTCGGCGTCGCCGGCCAGGTCATCCCGTGGAACTTCCCGCTGCTCATGCTGGCCTGGAAGATCGCCCCAGCGCTGGCCTGCGGCAACACCGTGGTGCTCAAGCCCGCGGAGACCACGCCGCTGACGGCCCTGGTGTTCGCCGAGATCTGCCAGCAGGCCGGGCTCCCGCCGGGCGTGGTGAACATCCTGCCGGGTGCCGGTGACATCGGTGCCGCGCTGGTCGCGCATCCCGGCGTCGACAAGGTCGCGTTCACCGGTTCCACCGAGGTCGGCAAGCAGATCCAGCGCAGCGTGGCCGGCTCCGGCAAGAAGCTGACGCTGGAGCTCGGCGGCAAGGCCGCGAACATCGTCTTCGACGACGCGCCGCTGGACCAGGCCGTCGAGGGCATCGTGAACGGGATCTTCTTCAACCAGGGCCACGTCTGCTGCGCGGGCTCGCGGCTGCTGGTGCAGGAGTCGATCGCCGACGAGCTGCTCGAGAAGCTGCGGATCCGGGTGCGGACGCTGCGGGTGGGCGACCCGCTGGACAAGAACACCGACGTCGGCGCGATCAACTCCGCCGAGCAGCTGGGCAAGATCACCGAGCTGGCCGCCAGCGGCGACGCCGAGGGCGCCGAGCGCTGGACCAGCCCGTGCCCGCTGCCGGAGAAGGGATTCTTCTTCTCCCCCACGGTCTTCTCCGGCGTCCACCAATCGATGCGGATCGCGCGCGAGGAGATCTTCGGCCCGGTGCTCTCGGTGCTCACCTTCCGCACCCCGGCGGAGGCCATCGCCAAGGCCAACAACACGCCGTACGGCCTGTCGGCCGGGATCTGGACCGAGAAGGGCTCGCGGATCCTGTGGGCGGCGCAGCAGCTGCGGGCCGGCGTGGTGTGGGCGAACACCTTCAACCGGTTCGACCCGACCGCCCCGTTCGGCGGCTACCAGGAATCCGGCTTCGGACGCGAAGGCGGCCGCGCCGGTTTGGAGGCGTACCTCGATGTCTGACAACCGCACCCCGGAGCGGCTAGCCGTGGCCAAGACGTACAAGCTCTACATCGGTGGCTCGTTCCCGCGCTCGGAGTCGGGCCGGGTGTACCCGGTGCACGACGGGCAGGGCGCGTTCCTCGCCAACGCCGCGCACGCCTCCCGCAAGGACGTCCGCGACGCGGTCGCGGCGGCCCGCAAGGCCTTCGGCGGCTGGTCGGGCGCGACGGCCTACAACCGCGGCCAGGTGCTGTTCCGAATCGCGGAGGTGATGGAGGGCCGGCGCGAGCAGTTCGCCGCCGAGATCGCCGCCGCAGAGGGCCTGTCCCACGACCAAGCCCTGTCCACAGTGGATCTCGCGGTGGACCGGATGGTCTGGTACGCGGGCTGGACGGACAAGATCTCGATGGTGCTCGGCGCCGCGAATCCCGTTGCGGGACCGTACTTCTCGTTCAGCGTCCCGGAGCCCACCGGCGTGGTCGGCGTGCTCGCGCCGCAGGACTCCGCGCTGCTCGGCCTGGTCAGCGTGGTGGCCCCGGTGATCGCGGCGGGCAACACCTGCGTCGTGGTCGCCAGCGCGGACCGGCCGCTGCCCGCCGTGACCTTCGCCGAGGTGCTGGCGACCTCCGACGTGCCCGGCGGGGTGGTCAACGTCCTGACCGGCCAGGCGAGCGAACTCGCGCCCTGGCTCGCCGCCCACGCCGACGTCAACGCCCTGGACCCGACGGGCGCCCCGGCGGAGCTGCGCACCGAACTGGCGCAGGCCGCGGCGGACACGGTCAAGCGGGTGCTGCCGGTGCGCGGCGAGCCGGACTGGGCCCGCGAACCCGACCTCCAGCGCCTCCGGGCCTTCACGGAGGTCAAGACCGTCTGGCACCCCGTCGGCACCTGACGGACCGAAGAGGATCCGCAATTTCAATGGAAATCGAAGGTCTGATTTCCATTGAAATTGCGGAAGTCGCCCACAGGCACCGGTGTGTCGTGACCCGACACACCGACGATCCGCAAGTTCCATTGAAATCGAAGGTTCGATTTCAATGGAACTTGCGGACCTCGACACGGGTCGATGGGTTCAGCTGGTCTTCGGGTAGACCACGCGCCCGCGCCGGATCGCGCGTGTCAGCATGCCGATCACGCCGAGCACGAACACCCCGCCCAGTGCGATCGCCGCCCAGCGCGGCATCTCGTACAGCGGCGTCACGTCGTCGAAGACCGAGCCGATCACGATCTGCGACACGATGGACAGCGCGAAGGTCACCACTGCCGCAACGGCGTAGACCTGGTTGCGGGCCTTCGCGGTGAAGGCCGCGAAGAACAGCATGGTTCCCGACACGATGAGCACGAGCAGCGCCACCAGCGCCACCGTGTCCTTGAGGGTGTACGGGATCGTCGCGGTGTCCGCGAACAGCCCGTCCAGCAGGTAGTCCGAACCGAACATGGCCAGCGCCGCCACCGCCGCCCCGCTGGCCACGACCTCCATCGCGGACCGCTTCCCGGTGCCGCGGTCGAGCTGCTCCGCGACCTGCGCGGCGTACTCGCGCGGTCGCCCGAAGGCCTCGACCGGGTCTTCCCCGGTCTCCGTCACGTGCGCCTCGACCTCGGCGAGCACCTCGCCGACGCGTTCGCCGGAGATCTCGTGCATCCGCAGCGCGACCAGCAGCTCGTCCCGGTACTTCTTGTCCAGCGTCATCATTCCTGCACCCCTCGTTGCACGAGCCGGATCGAGTTGTTCGCGAACTCGATCCACTTCGGTCCCAGTTCGGCCAGCGCCGCCCGCCCCTCATCGGTCAGCGCGAAGTACTTGCGGCCCGGCCCGCCTTCGCCGGCCCGCCATTCGGCCCGCAGCAACCCGTCCGCGGCCAGCCGGTTGAGCAGCGGGTAGAGCGTGCCCGCCTTCATGTCGGGCAAACCTGCCTCGGCCAGCCTCTGCAGCAGCGTGTAGCCGTAGCCCTCGCCTCCCTCGGCGAGCAGCGCCAGCACGGCCAGATCCAGCACGCCGCGCAGCCATTGCGTCTGCCTGGCCGAGATCGCCTTGTCAACCACGGGAACAAGGTAACACCAACTAGTGTGTCTCGCCAACTAGTAGGCGAGACGCAGTCGCCCAAGCTCGTCGATCTACGTGGAACCGACTCCGCGCCGGAAGTCGCCTACCTCGCCGCGAAGGCGGGTCGCGTCAGCGGATCTGCCAGTCGAGGCGACCGTCTTCGGTGACGGTCGGATAGCTGTGCCCCGCCGGAACCCCCTCGGTCAGCGACCGGAGCACGTCCGCGAGCATCGCCGCGACGCCCCGCCACTCCGGCCTGAGCACCTGCGCCGCCTCCTGCTCCCACTCCAGCACGCAGCCCGTCAGCGGCCCCGGCCGCAGATCCACCACGAGCTCATCGGCGAACCCATCGCCGGCGATCGGGATCCACGACGGGTGAAAGCTGGAGCCCGGCGAGCCCGCGTAGTAGTCGCAGGCCGGCCGATCCCACTGCGCCGTCCAGTTCTTGCGGTGATCCCGCCACGACTGGAGCGCCTGCGCCGCGCTGTACGGCGTGTAGAAGGGCGGCAGGACGTCGGCCAGCACATCCGCATCGGTGCCGCCGCAGCACGCCCACAGCTCGCACAGTTCGACGGGCAGCTCAACCGCGAACTCCGCTTCCAGCTCGGCGAGGTCTGGCGGCACCGGGGACCGTAGGGCGGCTGCGGTGACGGGCGCGTGTTCCGAAAGCCAGAGCACGATCTTCGTCCACAGCTCCGTGACAACCATTCCGATCATGGTCGTCCGGAACTCGCCACACCGGTACCGCCAAAGGTGACCCCACCGCCAGGTGCGAGCCGCCGCTGCGCCGAAGGGCGCAACGTGGATTGGACCATTGCGGCACACTCGAATGGGGATCGTTACGAACTGTTCCGTCGACCGTTGCTTTCCGCGGGCTCGATACGGTGAGAGCTGGACCGGGGAACACGCTGTGAACGCGGAGCCCGTAGGCTTCCGCGAGGTCTGGTTCGGTGACCGGAGGTAGAGAGATGGCGCAGGACATCGTCCCCATCGAGCTCGGGCTCCCGCAGGGCGACGTCGTCACCCTGTGGGCACCGCGCTGGCGCGAGGACGGCGAGGAGTGGGAGGCATTCCTCGGGCACGAGGACGACCTCTATGGATTCCCCGACGCCGCACACCTCGCGGCGTTCGTGCGCACCGCCGAGGAGCACGACCTCGACGACCACCCGGCGTGGCACGTGGTCCCCGAGCTCCCCGCCGAGGACCTGAACCCGGACGAGGACCACCAGTACGACCTGGTCGGCGTCCCCGAGCTGGTCGCCGAGCCGCTGGACACCTGGACCATCGGCGAGCTGGCCGACATCGTCGAGATCGCCCGCTCGCTGGCCGACGTCTGCGAGCTGGACGCGGTGCACGACGTGCTGGACGCGGCCGACGGGTTCGCCATGCTCGACCAGGGCACTTTCGCGTTCTCCGGCAAGGACGGGCAGCGCCGCTGGACCGACCTGTGCCAGGTCGTCGTCGAGCGCTGGGACGAGGTACTGGACGCCATCGACGCCGTCGTCACCACCCCGGACGTGCCCGCCGACGCCGTCGCCACCGCCGAGGCCGAACTCGCCGAGGCGCTGGAGGCCGACGACGACGAGGCGGCGAGCACCGCCGAAGCGACCGAGGTGGACGACATCGAAGAAGTCGAGGCCGGCTTCTGGGGCGAGGTCGGCATCGACCCGATCCTGATCATCACCAGCACCGGCGAGCACTACTCGCTGCGCTGCTACCTCGACGACGACCCGATCTTCCTCGGCAGCGGCGGCAAGATCGACGTGTTCCCGTCGGCGCGCGCGCTGGCCCGGTTCCTGGCCGACGAGAGCGCCATCGAGGACACCGACCTGGCCCGGGTCGCGACCTGGTCGCAGGTCGTGGAGAAGGCCACCGCCGGCGAGCTGCAGGTCGAGGTCGACCCCGAGAACACCTACGTGCTGACCGGCCTGGACGCCGACCTCGGCGCCGGACCGTCCGAAGTGGACCCGACCCAGCTGGACCTCGCCGAGGAACTGCTGATGGACGCGGCGGCGTGGGCCGGCGACGACACCGTCGAGCAGGCGCTGCAGCCGTCGGAACGGCTCGGCTGGCTGGTTTCCTTCGTGCTCCGCCCGAACCCGAACCGGCTGCCGCCGAGCGCGCCGTTCGACGCCGAGGTCGAGACCTGGCGCAAGCTGGTGGAATCCCTGGAAGCGCGGTTCCGCTCGCACTGAACCGCAGGGCGCGGGTGCCGGTTTCCGCGCGAGATCGGCACCCGGGCGAGCCGCGTCAGGCCACCTCGGCGAGGAGCTGCCCGGGGGCCGCGAGCCGGCGACGGGTCGGTTCGCCCGCGCTCACCTGCGAATAGGCCTCCCGCAAGCCCTTTCGCGCGCGGTAGACGAGTGCGGCCGCGCTGTTGCGGCTGATGCCCAGACGGCGGCTCATCTCGGCCGTCGTCTCCTCTTCCACCTCCATGCACCACAGGACGTGCCGCCAGCGGCGCGGCAGCCGGGCGAACGCCTTCGCCACCAGCTCGCGCTCCTGCTTGAGCACTGCGGGATCGATGAACGGCACGTGGTTCTCGGGCCGGTAGAAGCCGTCGAGTTCGGCGGCCAGGAGCACCCGGCGGTCGCGGTTGTTCGACGCCATCGCCAGGTTCCGCACCGTGGTGAGCAGGTAGGCGCGGAACGCGGAGTCCGGGCCGCCACCGCGGCGCAGGACGTCCAGGATCTTCACGAACGCTTCCGCGACCAGGTCTTCCGCGTCGCTGTGGGTGCCGACGACCTGCTTGGCCATGGTGTGCGCCGCAGTGCGATGCCGCGAGTACAGCTCACCGAACGCTTCGGTCGATCCAGTCCGAACCGCGTCCAGCAGCGTCCGATCGTCACCCGCGATCATCGTTCCTCTCACTGCTTTTGCACCGGTGGGAGACGTGCTGCCGCGGAAGAGCGGCGGCCGTCCCCCACCGGGTACGCCCCCACTGCGAGAGATGCTCGTCGGGACCGGGACGACGAACAAGACAAAGATTTTCAGATAGTGATTACCCCTCTAAGGGGCGACGGTGACCCGCCGAAATATCACCCGGCAGCGGGAAATCGGCCGGCCACCGCGAGGGTCCGGGAGATCTCCACGGCCGCGGCCCGCAACGGCCGCACGTAGGACTTGGTGTCGGCGAGCTTGCGCGCCGGGAACGAGATCGCCAGCGTCACCGGACCATTGGCGCCGATCACCGGTGCGGCCAGGCACGCGGTGCCCAGCGAGTACTCCTCGGAGTCGGAGACCACGGGCCGGACCGGGCGGTTGACCAGGTCGCGGATCCGGGTGATCGTGCGCGGGGTCAGGTCCGCGGGCGGGTGCCGGAAGAAGTGGTCGGCGCGCTCTTCGTGGCTCAGCCCGGAGAGCAGGCACTTGCCGATCGCCGTGGCGTGCGCGGCCTCGCGGAAGTCGGCCCAGGTGTCCACCCGGGGCGTGCGCGGGCTGTCGACGATCTCGGCGACCTCCACTTCGCCCTCGTGGTAGCGGGCGAGGTAGATGGCCGCGTTCAGGTCCTCGCGCAGGTCCACCATGACGGCGCGGACCTGGCTGCGCAGCCCTTGGTTCTGGCCGGCGACGTGCAGCCCGCTCACCTGCTCGCCCAGGATGAAGGCTCCGTCGTCGAGCTTCTCCAGATAGCCCTCGTGCACGAGGGTGCGCAGCAGGTGGTAGGCGGTCGGCAACGCGATTCCGGTTCGCCTGGCGAGGGTTTTCGCGGTTGCACCGCCCGCGTGCTCGCCCACCGCCTCCATCAATCGAAGCGCGCGCTGCACCGATGCGATCAACGTGGGTTCGCCGCCCCGTGCCACCTGTCCCTCCTGCGCTCTGCGGCGCCGTGCTGCTCGCGCCGATTGTGAAACGAATTCAGGCTTGGCAGTATCCACCGCCGCCGAGGGGCACGCACCCTTTTCGGCGGCGATCTCCGATCATTCCGACAGCGCCGCGTAGCCGGGCTTGATCACCTCGTTGATGATCTCCAGCCGCTCGTCGAAGCCGATGAACGCCGACTTCATCGCGTTCACCGTGAACCACTGCATGTCCGACCAGCCGTAGCCGAACGCCTCGTGCAGCGCGGCGAACTCGCCGGACATCGAGCAGTGGCTCATCAGCCGGTTGTCGGTGTTCACGGTGACCCGGAAGCTCAGCTTCGCCAGCAGGCCGATCGGGTGATCGGCGATCGACTTGGCGGCCCCGGTCTGCAGGTTCGACGACGGGCACATCTCCAGCGGGATCCGCCGGTCCCGCACGTAGGACGCGAGCCGGCCCAGGTGCACCATGCCGTCCTCGGCGACCTTGATGTCGTCGACGATCCGCACCCCGTGCCCCAGGCGTTCCGCGCCGCAGTGCTGGATCGCCTCCCAGATCGATGGAAGCCCGAACGCCTCACCGGCGTGAATCGTGAAATGCGCGTTCTGCTGGCGGAGGTATTCGAAGACGTCCAGGTTCCGCGTGGGCGGGAATCCGGCTTCCGGCCCCGCGATGTCGAATCCCACCACCTCCGCGTCGCGGTACCGAACGGCGAGGTTCGCGATTTCCGCCGACCTCGCGTGCTGCCGCATAGCGCAGAGCAAGGTACCGATTCGGATACGTTTTCCGGCGGCCGCGGCGCGGCGCTCGCCATCCCGGAATCCGTCCTGCACGGCCTGCACGATCTGGTCGAGAGCCAGGCCCCGTTCCTGGAAGAGCTCCGGCGCGTAGCGGATCTCCGCGTACACCACGCCGTCGGCGGCCAGGTCCTCGACGCACTCGGCCGCGACCTGGGCCAGCGCCTCCTCCGTCTGCATCACCGCGACGGTGTGCGAGAAGGTCTCCAGGTAGCGCTCCAGAGATCCCGAGTCCGCCGCCGCGGCGAACCATTCGCCCAGCTCATCGGCGTCCTCGTGCGGCAGCTCGGAGTACCCGACCGACTGCGCCAGATCGATCACGGTCTGCGGTCGCAGGCCGCCGTCGAGGTGGTCGTGCAGCAACACCTTCGGAGCCAGCCGGATGGAGTCCAGGTTCACCGGAGTCGACATGCGCCCACGTTACAGCGCGCAGGTGATCACCTCACGCACAGCTACGAACAACAAACCCGAAGAAAACCTCGGATACGCCCGGGTTTCAGGGCTCGTTCAACCGGACGGTCGTCACGCAAAACTCACCCAGATGGAGGCAATCGCAACCCTTAGAGCATTCAGCTGTAAGTTCATTGGTCTTTTCGGCCTAACAATGCGCCGCCTAACGGAGTCGTAATTGGCATCGCAATCACGCAATGTAGCGGGGGGTGGCTGGGAACGCGAGAACCGACTAGCTAGGCTCCTGGAGTCCTCACCCCCCTCGACGAAGGACGCCCCTAGCCGTGACCGAGAACATGTCGTTCGACCGCATGCGCAACATGCTCACGCGTGCGGCTGAGATCCGCGAGAGCGAACAGCAGCAGATCTTCGACGCCCTGGACGAGATCCATGCCCGGCTGTCGCCGCTGGAGTCCCTGGGCTCCGTGCGGAAACGCCTCTCCGAGCTGCCGGATCGCACCGAAGTCAGCGTGCTCGCCGAACGACTCGACGAGGCACTGGCCAAGCTGGAAGCGCACGACGGTGCGCTGGTCGAGCTGAAGAGCTCCGTCGACGGCCTGGTCGACAAGCTCGCCAAGCCGTTCGCGCAGCTGGACGGGCGCCTGGACGGGGTCGCGGGCCGGATGGACGGCGTCTCCGGCCGGATGGACGGCCTGGAGGACAAGCTCGGCCACATCCACAAGCGCCTCGACGAGCTCGGCCTGCACCTCGACAAGCAGGACGGCCGCCTGGAGACGCTGCCGACCGCGGTGCACGGGCCGGTGCGCGAGCGCATCGACTCGCTGGAGACCAGCCTGCGCGGCCGCTTCGCCGAGATCGACGAGGGCGTGCACGAGCACCTCGACGGCACCCGCGAGGCGCTGCAGCGCGCGGTCACCGACTCCACCGCCAACGCCCAGAACACGCTCTCCGAAGCGGTCTCCGGCACCCGCGAGCAGCTGGACGCCAAGCTCGACCAGCTCGCCGCGCGTCCCGCCGTGGACCCGACCGACCGGCTGGACAAGCTGGCCGAGCGGCTGGAGCAGCTCACCAACCGGCTGGACCAGGTCTCCGGGCACCTCACCCAGGTCGAGGACAACGTCAACACCCGGATCGACTCCGTCGAGCAGGGCTTCACCAGCCGCCTGGACACCGTCCAAGAAGGCGTCAAGAGCGGCCTCGGCGAGCTCGGCGGCACGCTGTCGAAGAACCTGTCGCAGCTGTCCGGCACGCTGTCCGCACGTCCCGACAGCGACTCGCTGGGCGCCCTGGTTCGCGAGGCCAACGAGGAGAGCGAGCGGCGGCACGCCGGTCAGCTCGACGAGGCGATGGCGACCTTCGCGGAGCTGATCCTCGGCGGCAGCGCGCCTTCTGGCCCGCCGCCGCCCACCACGCTGCCCCGGCAGCAGCGCCGCGGCCGGTCCAAGAGCGCGAAGCGCGACCCGGACAAGGCCCTGACCGCAGACGGCGACGAGGACTTCACCGCCGAAAGCGCCTAAGGGGCGGTTGCAGAATCGGTTTGCGTAGCGGTGCGGGTGGCAGCCCCCCTGCGGGAGTTACAGACGCCGTCTGGACTGTGGGAGCCCCGACTTACGTATGACCAATACGCAGCGTCGGGGCTGTCCTCGCCAGGCGACGTCTGAGAACCCGCGGCGGTGCGAGCTGAGTCCCTCACCGCATGCGGCTGACGCCGCATTCTGAAAGACCCATCGGACCGAAGCCGCGCGCCGGCCGTCCCCTGGATCAGGGTGGTCCGGCCGGTGCGCGGTTCGCGACCACCCGATCCAGGATCAGCGGCGTCGACACCTCGTCGGCGCCGCTGATCTCGTATGCGCCCACCAACGCCTCCCGTGCGCCGGCGATAGTTTCCGGTCGGTCGGTGTGCAGTTCCAGCAGCGGCTGGCCCGCCGTCACGCGATCGCCCGGCTTCGCCAGGCACAGCACGCCTGCGGCGTGCTGGACGTCGTCCTCCTTGCGGGCCCGGCCGGCTCCGAGTCGCCACGCCGCGATCCCGACCCCGTACGCGTCGAGCCTCGCCAGCGTCCCGGTTTCCGGTGCGGTGACGACCTCGACGTGCTCGGCCCGCGGCAACGCGGCCTCCGGGTCGCCGTCCTGGGCCCGGATCATCCGGCACCACGAGTCGTACGCCCGCCCGTCGGCCAGCACCTCGGCTGGGTCCACATCGGACAGACCGGCGTGCTCGAGCATCTCGCGGGCCAGCGCCAGCGTGAGTTCCACGACGTCCCGCGGCCCGCCACCCCGCAGCACCTCCACCGCCTCCGCCACTTCCAGCGCGTTGCCGACCGCGCGGCCCAGCGGGACCGACATATCGGTGATCAACGCGCTGGTGCGCAGGCCGTTGGCCGTGCCGATCTCCACCAGCGCGGTGGCCAGCTCCCGCGCCTGGTCCAGGTCCTTCATGAACGCGCCCGAACCGCATTTGACGTCCAGCACCAGCGACTGCACGCCCTCGGCGATCTTCTTGCTCATGATCGAGCTGGCGATCAGCGGGATCGACTCGACCGTGCCCGTCACGTCGCGCAGCGCGTAGAGCTTGCGATCGGCGGGGGCCAGCCCTTCCGTCGCGGCGCACACCACCGCGCCGACGTCGTCGAGCCGGTCGCGGATCTCGTCGGGCGACAACCGGGCCCGCCAGCCCGGGATCGACTCCAGCTTGTCCAGCGTGCCGCCGGTATGGCCGAGCCCCCGGCCGGACAGCTGCGGCACCGCCGCGCCGCACGCGGCGACCAGCGGCGTCAGCGGCAGCGTGATCTTGTCGCCGACGCCGCCGGTGGAATGTTTGTCCACAGTGGGCCTTCGAACCCCGTCCAGCACCAGCGTCTCGCCGGAGGCGACCATCGCCGCCGTCCAGCGAGCCGTCTCCGCCGGAGTCATACCGCGTAGCAGCACCGCCATCGCCAACGCGGCCATCTGCTCATCGGCGACCTGCCCCCTGGTGTAAGCGTCGATGACCCAGTCGATCTGAGCATCGCCGAGCACCTGCCCATCGCGCTTCGCACGGATCACGTCAACAGCGGAATGCACCGCAACCACCTCCACGGCTCGCAACAACTTCCCGTCTATAAAGAGAAACGAACCCCGCCAACAGATACACCCCGAAAGGGTGATCATCGCCAAAATCCGCACGCACGACCGAGGATTCGCAACTTACTCGCGTGCACTGTGGATTTCGACGGCCAGTCGGAGCACGTTCCCGAAGCGCTAGGCTCGCCCGGTGTTCCTCCCCGAGGCAGGCGGCCAAGCCTTCGCCGACGAGTCCTTCCGCGAAGCCGAAGTCGGCGGTTACTACATCCTCGCTGCGGTGGTTTTCGAGGCTGCCACGCACGATCTGGCGAGGTCAGCGATGCACGAGCTGCGCGGCAGTCGCAACACGTACAAGTTGCACTGGAACGAGATGACTTCGCAGGAGAAGCACAACGCAGCGAAGACCGTGGCCGAGCTCGAAGGATTTCACATCGTCGTGGTCGGAGCCCCCGTGCCCGGACGACGGCAGGAACGCGCCCGTGCCCTGTGCCTCACCGAGCTGGTGCGTGAGCTGCACGGATACGGAGTCGATCGTCTTCTGATGGAGAGCCGCTCGCGGAAGCTGAACGAACGCGATGTCGCAACCGTGCGCGGGGCCCGCTACGAACTCCCCAGAAGAGCTGCGTTCCAGATCGAACATCTGCAGGGAAGTCGCGAGGCACTGCTCTGGGCGGCGGACATCGTGGCTGGTGCTGTCCGGACCGGCAAGGAAGGATCGAACAGCTGCCGCGAGCTCTTGGAAGCTCGGCTCTACCAGATCGATTTGGCGATCGACTGCTGACGGCCTCCGGGCATGCGTAAGGCCAGGGTCCCGGTCTGCCCCGGGAAGCACCTGGCCTTGCGACTCGCCCGACACCCACGATGCCGGACTCCTAGGTGCACCATACACCGCTCGCGCAACGACCGCCTACAGCTCGAAGGCGTCGGGGAGGACTTCGCTCATCGGCAGGACTCCTCGGGGCGTGTCGACCAGGCAGTCCCGGCCGCCCAGTTCGAAGAGGAGTTGGCGGCAGCGGCCGCACGGCATCAGGAGGTCGCCCGTTCCGCTCCGGCAGGCCACCGCGACGAACCGGCCTCCGCCGGTCAGCCGCAGCTGGCCCGCCATCGTGCACTCCGCGCACAACGTGAGCCCGTAGGAGCCGTTCTCCACGTTGCAGCCGACGACCATCCGGCCGTCGTCGCACAGCGCCGCCGCTCCCACCTGCAACTTCGAGTACGGGCAGTACGCCAGCGCCGCGGCCTCCACCGCCGCGGCGCGCAGCGCCTCCCAGTCCACAGTGGTCGTCACTAGTCCTCGCCCCTGCGGTATTGCAGGCCGTTGGCTGCGGGTGGTCGTAGTCGTTGCGACGCCGCCGCGAGGATCACCAGCGTGACGAGGTGCGGGGTGTAGGCCGTCAGTTCGTCCGGGAGCTCGTCAGTGAACCAGTACACCGAGTACGTGACCGCCGCGAACACCAGGGCCACCCCGGCGCCGAACCACATTCGCCGCCACAGCTGCACGGCCACCACCACGATCAGCAGCAGCGTCGCCGCGTACAGCAGCGCGTGCACGCTGGTCTCGCCGCTGCGCAGCTGCAGGCCGTCGGCGTAGCCGAACAGCCCCGCGCCGCCCAGCAGGCCGCTGGGCCGCCAGTTGCCGAAGATCATCGCCGCCAGGCCGATGTAACCCCGGTTGTTGGTCTGGCCTTCCAGGTAGCCGGCCTGCCCCGGGTTGAGGATCAGCGCCGCGCCACCGATCCCGGCCAGCGCGCCCGAGATGATCACCGCGATGTACTTGTAGCGGTAGACGTTCACGCCGAGCGACTCCGCCGCGACCGGGTTCTCGCCGCAGGACCGCAGCCGCAGCCCGAACGGCGAGCGCCACAGCACCAGGTAGCTCACCGGCACCAGCAGGTACGCCAGCATCGTCAGCGGCGAGACCTGGGTGACCAGGCCGCCGAGGATGCCCGCGAGGTCGGAGATCCCGACCCGCTGCAGGTCTTCCAGCTGCTGCAGCCAGGTGCCCAGCGGCTGCGCCGAGTAGGTGTCGAACTTCGGCACCGGCGGGGATTCCCGCGGGTTCCGCGAGATCGGTTCGAACAGCAGCGTCGACAGGTACTTCGCGGTGCCCGCGCCGAGCAGGTTGATGGCCACACCGGACACGATGTGGTTGACCCCGAAGGTCACCGTCGCCACCGCGTGCACCAGGCCGCCGAGCGCGCCGAACACCGCGGCGGCGACGAGCCCGGCCAGCGGTCCCCACTGGTAGCCGGCCCAGGCACCGCCCCAGGTGCCCAGGATCATCATGCCTTCCAGGCCGATGTTGATGACCCCGGCACGCTCCGCCCACAGCCCGCCGAGGGCGGCCAGCAGGATCGGGATGCCCAACCGGACCGCCGCCTGCACGGTGCCGGACGAGGTCAACTGCGGCACGCCGGTCTGGTACGAGGTGATCGACACCGCCAGGAAGCCGACCGCCACCCACAGCAGGACGCGGGCCCAGCCGGGCATCCGGCGGCCGAGGACGCCCGGTTTCCGGTCCGCCGGGGCCGATGATTTGGTCGCGACCGCGGTCATGCCCGCTCACCTCCGGTTCCGGCGGCGGCCGGGGCGGCCGCGGTGCCCAGCGCATGCCCGACCCGCCGCTGCTCGGCGGCGAGTTCGCGGCGGCGCACCAACTCATACGCGACGACGACCGACAGCACGATCGCGCCCTGCAGGATCGTCACGATCTCCTTGGGCACCCCGATGTTGTCGAGCGTCAACGAGCTCTTGTCCAAGAAGGACCAGAGCAGCGCGCCGAACGCGACGCCGATCGGGTGGTTGCGGCCGAGCAGCGCGATGGCCAGTCCCGCGAAGCCGTACCCGGTCGGGAAGTTGAGCGTGAAGGTGTGGTCGCGGCCGAGGATCTCCGGCAGGCCGGCCAGCCCCGCGACGGCGCCGGAGATCAGCATCGCGGACACGACCATGCGCTTGGAGTTCACGCCGCCGGCGGTGGCCGCGGTCGGCGACAGGCCGGACGCCCGCAGCTCGAAGCCGTAGCGGGTCCGGTCGATCAGCACCGCGTAGCCGACGCCGACGGCGGCCGCGAGCAGCACCAGGCCGAACATGGTGCCCGCGCCGCCGAGCGGGATGCCGGGCACCTGGCCGCTGTCCGGGATGATCTTGGTGCCCTGCGTGTTCCCGCGCAGCTCGCCGAAGGTCGGGACGAGGTAGGCGACCACGCCGATCGCCAGCATGTTGAGCATGATCGTGGAGATCACCTCGGACACCCCGCGGTAGACCTTGAGCAGCGCCGCGATGCCGCTCCACGCGGCACCGACGACGGCACCGACCACCACGATCACCACGGCGTGCAGCCCGAACGGCAGGCTGATGGCACCGCCGACGATCGCCGCCACGCAGGCGGCCAGCTTGTACTGGCCTTCGATGCCGATGTTCAGCAGGTTCATCTGGAACCCGATCGCGGCCGCGATCGCCACCAGGTAGTACGCCCCCGCCGTGTTGACGATGTCCACGGAGGTCGTGCCGCGGGCGACCTGCGCGATCATCTCCGCCAGCGTCGCGAGCGGGTTCGCGCCGGAGACCAGCAGCACCACGCTGCACAGCACCGCGGCGAAGACGATCGCCAGCGCCGGTGGCAGCAGCCGTGCGCGCCACGTGTTCATGCCGCCTCCCCTGCACCGGTCATCGCCGCACCGAGGTCCTCCGGGGTGACCGAGCGCGGGTCGGCCGTCGCGACCAGTCGCCCCCGGAACATCACCCGGATGGTGTCGGACAGGCCGATCAGCTCGTCGAGGTCGGCCGAGATCAGCAGGACCGCCAGGCCGGCCGAGCGGGCGGCGCGCAGGTGGCCCCAGATGCCCGCCTGGGCACCGACGTCCACGCCTCGTGTCGGGTGCGCGGCGATGAGCAGCGCCGGGTCGCCGGAGAGCTCCCGGCCGACCACGAGCTTCTGCTGGTTGCCGCCGGACAGCGCGGCCGCGTCCACGTCGATGCCGGGCGTGCGGACGTCGAACTCGTCGATGATCCGCTGGGTGTCGGCCTTCGCGCCCGCCCGGTCCAGCCAGACCCCGCGGGCCGTCGGCCTGCGGGTCTGGTAGCCGAGGATCCTGTTGACCCACAGCGATTGCTGCAGCAGGAGGCCTTGCCGGTGCCGGTCCTCCGGCACGTAGCCGATGCCCGCTTCCCGCCGCGCCAGAGTCGACAGGCCGGTCAGGTCGCGGTCGCCGAGCACCACCCGGCCGGCGGTGACCGACCGCATGCCCATGATCGCCTCGACCAGCTCGGTCTGGCCGTTGCCCTCGACGCCGGCGATGCCGACGACCTCGCCGGCCCGCACCGTCAGGTCGACGTCCGAGAGCACCGCCCGGTCCTGGTCCGATGCGGACAGACCGGTGACGACCAGCACCTCGCGGTCGGTCACGGTGGATTCGCCGTGCTCGGGCACCGGCAGCTGGCTGCCGACCATCATCTCGGCGAGGCCGCGGCTGCTGACCTCCGCGGCCGGCACCGTGCCGACCGTGGTGCCGCGCCGCAGGACCGTGATCGTGTCGGCGATCGCCCGGACCTCGTCGAGCTTGTGCGAGATGAACAGGAACGTGAAGCCCTGTTCGCGCATGGTGCGCAAGGTGTCGAAGAGCTCGTCGACCTCCTGCGGGACCAGCACGGCGGTCGGCTCGTCGAGGATGATGACCCGCGCGCCCCGGTACAGGACCTTGAGGATCTCCACCCGCTGCCGGTCGGCCACGCCGAGCCCTTCGACCAGCGCGTCCGGGCGCAGCTCGAAGCCGGCCTGCTCGGCGAGCTCCAGCACCCGCCGTCGCGCCTTCGCGCCGATGCCGTGCTCGCGCTCCGCGCCGAGCACGACGTTCTCCAGCACGGTCAGGTTGTCGGCGAGCATGAAGTGCTGGTGCACCATGCCGATGCCGGCCCGGATCGCCTCGGCGGGCGTGCGGAACCGGATTTCCTCGCCGTGCACGCGGATGGTGCCGGAGTCCGGCGCCTGCATGCCGTAGAGGATCTTCATCAGGGTGGACTTGCCTGCACCGTTCTCGCCGCACAGCGCGTGCACCTCACCGGCGCGCACCAGCAGGTTCACGTCGGAGTTGGCGACCACGCCGGGGAAGGTCTTGGTGATGCCGGTCAGTTCGACGGCCGGCGCCCCGGCCGCGCCGGGTGGGCCGCCGGATTCCGGCGCAATCGAGGTGTTCATGGGGCTCCGTGGGACGTCGACACGGGCAGCGAAGCAGAAGGACGCTCAACAATGGACGGTTTCGGCGAGAACGTGACGATCTTGGCGCGAACCCGCCAACCGATCCGTTGACGGGCGAGGGGCACTCCCGACGAGTCGTTCGCGCCGGAAGTGCCCCTCACCTCGGATGTCACGGCTTGTCGGAAACCTTGATATCGCCGCGGGCGATGGCCGCCTTGTAGGCGTCCACCGTGGGCACCAGCTCGTTGATCTTGCCGCCGGAGGTGGAATAGCCCACGCCGTCGATGCCCAGGTCGAACTTCTTCGGCAGCGAGCTCAGGTCGTTGCGCGCGACCGCCGCGATGTAGTCGTACACCGCGAAGTCGACCCGCTTGAGCATGGAGCTGATGATCACGTCCTTGTACTCCGCGACCGTCGGCTGGTTGTACTGGTCGGAGTCCACGCCGATGGCCTGCGCGCTCGAGGACTTCACCGACGAGAACACGCCCTTACCGGAGGCGCCTGCCGCGTGGTAGATCACGTCGGCGCCGGACTCCAGCTGGCTGGTCGCGACCTCGGATCCCCGGTTCGGGTCCTGGAAGCCGCTGAAGTCACCGGCCGGCGACAGGTACTTGCTCTCGATCTTGATGTCCGGCGCGGCGGCCTTGGCGCCCGCCACGTACCCGGCCTCGAACTTCTCGATCAGCGGCGTCTTCACGCCGCCGACGAAGCCGATGTGGCAGTTCTTCGACCGGTGCGCGGCGATCACGCCGACCAGGAACGAGCCCTGCTCCTCGGCGAACACCAGCGACGTGACGTTCGGGATCCCCTGCACGTCCTCGTCGATGATCGCGAACTTGGTGCCCGGGAACTCCGGCGCGACCATCTTGATCGAGTCCGCGTAGGAGTAGCCGACCGCGATGACGGGGTTGTAGCCCTCGCGCGCCAGCTGCCGCAGCCGGGTCTGCTTGGCGTCCTCCGGCTCACCGGCCCCGGCGTCGAGCTCCTTGATGTCGCTGAAGCCCATCTGCGCCTTGGCGCGGTCCAGGCCGGCGACCGAGGCGTCGTTGAACGAGGCATCCCCGCGGCCACCGATGTCGAAGGCCAACCCCACCCGCATCCCGGCGGCCTGCGGGGCGGGCTGCTGCTGCTCATTGCCCGGAGCGGTCGGTGCGGCCCCGGCCGGTGGCGCGCTCAGCTGGCACCCCTGGCCCTGGGCGTTGTTGTTGGTCCCCCCACCCCCGCTGTCCTTGGCACAACCCGCCAGCGCCATGGCGCCGGTGAGCAGCACTGCGACCACTGTGGCGCCGTTCCGGCGCACTCCTCCGGCACCCGAGCGCCTTCCCCAAGTCGGCGTTCGCCGCATGCCGTTCCCCTTTCCTGTCGGTCCCACCGCGCCCCCATCGCCGCTCCGGCTTGACCGGAGGTCCGCGGCGCCGGGTGAACTCCCACACGAAGGTGTTGTCTCCGGTGAATTGTTCTTCCGGGGCGCGGCGCACGCCATTCGGTGACGTGGCTCTCGAAATTAAGTCTTGACGCTGCCGCTTGTGCATTGCTCGCATGTCACGAAATGGTTTCTACATCGATCAACCGAGATGGGGCGCTTGTCTGGTCGATCACAGACGGCGCAGGCGAGTAGGCCGGGGCGATTCGTCGGGTCTAGCATCCGATGAGTCAAGGCCCCAGTTCGTGGCCGGTGACGGGCGTGCACCCAATGCCAATTGGGACCAACTGCAACTCGGGGCCGGCCGCCCCTTGTTCCCGAACGGGGCCGTCAGTCCACCAGCGAGGTTGGAGGCCTTCCACCATGGCCAGCACCACCGCCTCCGCGGCCGAGGCCCCGCAGCGCGCCACCGCACCGCGCGCCAAGGGGCGCCTCTACCGCGGCGATCTGGGCATGTGGTCGTGGGTCGCCCACCGGATCACGGGCGTACTCACCTTCTTCTTCTTGTTCGTACACGTCCTGGACACGGCCCTCGTCCGGGTTTCGCCGAACGCGTACGACACGGTCATCGAAACCTACAAGCACCCCGTGATGATCCTGTTCGAGCTGGGTCTGCTGGCGGCTGTGCTGTTCCACGCGTTCAACGGCATCCGGGTAATGCTGGTCGACTTCTGGGCCAAGGGCACGAAGTACCAGAAGCCGATGCTGTGGACGGTCGTGGTGCTCTGGCTGGTGTTGATCATCCCGGCCGCGATCAGCCTGATCAGCCGCGCAGTCACGGAACTCTTCGGGGGTTGAGCAAAATGACCGTCACCGACGCATCGCTTTCCGTGGAGAAGCCGCGCACCCCGTCGCGCCCCGCCGCGCGCCGCAACAACTTCGAGCTCTACAGCTGGTTGTTCATGCGGCTGTCCGGCGTGGTCCTGCTTTTCCTGGTGCTGGGCCACCTGCTGATCATGCTGTTCCTGGACGGCGGCGTTCACAAGATCAACTTCGCGTTCGTCGCCGGGCGCTGGGCGTCCCCGTTCTGGCAGTTCTGGGACCTCACCATGCTGTGGCTGGCCGGCCTGCACGGCGGCAATGGGCTGCGCACCGTCATCAACGACTACTCCCGAAAAGACGGCACACGCTTCTGGCTGAAGATGCTGCTGTACGTCTCGGTCTTGCTGACCGTGGGTCTGGGCACCTTCGTTCTCTTCACCTTCGACCCGAACATCGGCTAGCGCCGCAGACGACCACAGCGTGGCGAGATCGACGCCCCACCCGCGGGTCCCGCCACAGCCCGAGGAGGCGACCATGCAATTCCACAAGTACGACGTGGTCATCGTCGGCGCCGGCGGCGCCGGCATGCGCGCCGCGATCGAATCCGGCCAGCGCGCCCGCACCGCCGTGCTGACCAAGCTCTACCCCACCCGTTCGCACACCGGCGCCGCCCAGGGCGGCATGTGCGCGGCGTTGGCCAACGTCGAAGAGGACAACTGGGAGTGGCACACCTTCGACACCATCAAGGGCGGTGACTACCTGGTCGACCAGGACGCCGCCGAGATCATGGCGAAGGAAGCCATCGACGCGGTCCTCGACCTGGAAAAGATGGGGCTGCCGTTCAACCGGACCCCGGAAGGCAAGATCGACCAGCGCCGGTTCGGTGGTCACACCCGCGACCACGGCAAGGCCCCGGTCCGCCGCGCCTGCTACGCCGCGGACCGCACCGGCCACATGATCCTGCAGACGCTGTACCAGAACTGCGTCAAGCACGGCGTGGAGTTCTACAACGAGTTCTACGTCCTGGACATCATGCTCAGCGACGGCCCGGACGGCCAGCAGGTCTGCTCCGGCGCGATCGCCTACGAGCTGGCCACCGGCGAGATCCACGTCTTCCAGGCCAAGTCCGTCATCTTCGCCACCGGCGGCTTCGGCAAGGTCTTCAAGACCACGTCGAACGCGCACACCCTCACCGGCGACGGCATGGGCATCATCTACCGCAAGGGCCTGCCGCTGGAGGACATGGAGTTCTACCAGTTCCACCCGACCGGCCTGGCCGGCCTGGGCATCCTGATCACCGAGGGCGTCCGCGGTGAGGGCGGCATCCTGCGCAACGCCGACGGCGAGCGGTTCATGGAGCGCTACGCCCCGACGATCAAGGACCTGGCACCGCGCGACATCGTCGCCCGGTCGATGGCCCTGGAGGTGCTGGAAGGCCGCGGCGCGGGTCCGAACAAGGACTACGTGCTGCTCGACGTGACGCACCTCGGCGAGGAGCTGCTCGAGGCGAAGCTGCCGGACATCATGGAGTTCTCCCGCACCTACCTGGGTGTGGAGCCCACCAAGGAGCCGGTGCCGGTCTACCCGACCGCGCACTACGCGATGGGCGGCATCCCGACCAACATCGTCGGCGAGGTGCTGCGGGACAACGAGAACGTCATCCCCGGCCTGTACGCCGCCGGCGAGTGCGCGTGCGTCTCGGTGCACGGCTCGAACCGGCTGGGCACCAACTCGCTGCTGGACATCAACGTGTTCGGCCGCCGGTCGGGCATCGCCGCGGCCGAGTACGCGCTCGGCCACGACCACGTCGAGATCCCGGAGGACCCGGCCAAGCTCGTGGAGGGCATGGTCGACCACCTGCGCACCGCGCACGGCGGCGAGCGGGTCGCCACGATCCGCACCGAGCTGCAGCAGACGATGGACGCCAACGCCTCGGTGTACCGCACCGAGGAGACGCTCAAGACGGCGCTGTCGGACGTGCAGGCGCTCAAGGAGCGCTACGGCCGGATCTCCGTGCACGACAAGGGCAAGCGGTACAACTCCGACCTGCTGGAGGCCATCGAGCTGGGCTTCCTGCTCGACCTGGCCGAGGCGCTGGTCAACGCCGCGCTGGCCCGCAAGGAGTCCCGCGGCGGCCACGCTCGCGAGGACTACACCGCCCGGGACGACGTCAACTTCATGCGGCACAGCATGCAGTACAAGGTCCTGCCCGAGGAGGAGGACCCGAACGCGCCGCTCGGGTTGACCGGATTCCAGGCCGACATCCGCCTGGACTACAAGCCCGTCGTCGTCACCCGGTACCAGCCGATGGAGCGTAAGTACTGATGACCGCCGCTACCACGAAAAACGACACGACCGACCTCCCGGCTGACGCACCGCCGATCCCGGACGGCGCGACGATGGTCACCGTCAAGATCCTCCGGTACAACCCGGAGGTCGACGAGGACCTGCACTGGGAGTCCTACCGGATCCCGGCGCTGCCGTCGGACCGCGTGCTGAACCTGCTGCACTACATCAAGTGGTACGTCGACGGCACGCTGACCTTCCGCCGGTCCTGCGCGCACGGCGTGTGCGGGTCCGACGCGATGCGGATCAACGGCGTCAACCGGCTGGCCTGCAAGGTGCTGATGAAGGACCTGCTGGTCAAGGGCGGCGAGACCACGCTGACCATCGAGCCGATCAAGGGCCTGCCGGTCGAGAAGGACCTGCTGGTCGACATGGAGCCGTTCTTCGAGGCCTACCGGGCGGTCAAGCCGTACCTGATGACCACCGGCAACGAGCCGACCCGGGAGCGCATCCAGTCGGTCGCCGAGCGGGCCCGGTTCGACGACACCACCAAGTGCATCCTGTGCGCGGCGTGCACCACGTCGTGCCCGGTGTACTGGTCGGACGGCAACTACTTCGGCCCGGCGGCGATCGTCAACGCGCACCGGTTCATCTTCGACAGCCGCGACGAGGGTGCCGAGGAGCGACTGGACATCCTCAACGACGTCGACGGGGTGTGGCGCTGCCGCACGACCTTCAACTGCACGGACGCCTGCCCGCGAGGCATCCAGGTCACGAAGGCGATCCAGGAGGTCAAGCGGGCGCTGATGTTCCGCCGCCGCTGACCCCCGGCAACACCAACGGCGCCCGCCTCCCCGGAGGCGGGCGCCGTTCTGGTTTCGCGATTTCGCCTGGAATCTGGCGCTCTTCGTGCCCCGGGGCCGGTCAGCGGCGGGTGGCTCGGAAGGCTCGCCAGCCGAGGACTCCGATGATCGTGCCCAGGACCAGGGAGACGATCGCGATCACGAAGTGGACGATCAGGTAGGACGTCGGCGAGCCGCCTTCCCAGGAGCGGTCGCTGTTCCAGATGTTGCGCATGAAGTTCGGCCACAGCAGGTACGACCAGACGCCGAAGGCCAGCAGGAACAGCGCAACGCGGCGGGAAATTGTCACGGCCCCCAGTATCCGCTGTAACCTGCTTCACCCACCTGCCCGGGTGGCGGTCAGCATCCCGCCGCGCACCGGGATTGGTTAGCCTGCTGCGTGTGCCTCTGAGTGCCTGCGGTCCGCTCCGCATGAAGTCCGTGCTCCGCGGGGCCGTTTGCACCATCGCGGCCGCGCTCGTGCTGGGGACCGGCGGCACCGCCGCGGCGCAGCCGCCGGCCGCGTGCCCCAACATCGCCCCGCCGCCCCCGGTGGACACCTCCGAGGTGCCCGCGCCGGGCATGCCGGTGCCCGAACCGGTGCCGGTGCCGGAGAACCCCGTCGGCGGCGACCGCCTGGCGGAGTGCGGTGTGGTCATCGCGCAGGGACTGCCGGAGCCGCCCGCCGAGGTCACCGCCGCCAGCTGGGTGCTGGCCGATCTGGACAGCGGCGCCGTGCTGGCGGCGAGGGACCCGCACGCCCGGCACCGGCCGGCGTCCACGATCAAGGTGCTCACCGCGCTCACCGCGATCCACGCGCTGCGGCTGGATGACACGATCGTCGTCACCCAGGAGGACGCCAATCAGGAGGGCAGCCGGGTCGGGCTGAGCCCGGGCGTCACCTACACGGTGCAGCAGGTGCTGACCGGGCTGATCATGCGGTCCGGCAACGACGCCGCGCACGCGCTCGCCATGAAGATGGGCGGAGTGGAGGTCACGCTCGACAAGGTCAACGCGCTGGCCCGCGAGCTCGGCGCGCTGGACACCCGGGTCGCGACGCCGTCCGGCCTGGACGGCCCGGGCATGAGCACCTCGGCCTACGACCTGGCCGTCATCTTCCGCGCGGCGATGAGCGAGCCGGCGTTCGCGTCGATCGCCGCGATCCACAACACGCTGCTGCCGGGCAAGCCCGACGGCCCGCCGCTGGAGGTCTGGTCCGACAACCAGGTGCTGCTGAACTACCCCGGCGGCATCGGCGGCAAGACCGGGTTCACCGACGATGCGCGGCACACGTTCATCGGTGCCGCGGAGCGCGACGGGCGCCGGCTGGTGGCGGTGCTGATGCGCGGCGAGAACCAGCCGATCCGGCAGTCCCAGCAGACCATGCACCTGCTGGACTACGGGTTCGGGCTCAGCGACGACGACCCGGTGGGCCGGCTGGTGACGACGTCCCCCGAACCGCCCTATGTGGACGCCGCCGACGCCACCGCCGCGCAAGCGCAGGGGGATTCGCCGGTGAACGGCCAGCCGCAGGCGTCGTCGATGTTCGGCACGGTCGGCGGGCCGTTGACGCTGATCGTGATCCTGGCCGCCGCGGCGATCGGCGTCCTGGCGCTCCGCCAGCGTCGCGCGCGGCTCGCCGCCGCCGCGCGCCGCAAGCACAACGGCAACGACCACCCCTGACCGAAACCGCTTCCGGCGCGGCGCCGGATGTGCTCCAATTAGTTAACGGTCCCGGTTCGTTAATTAATTGGAGCGGCCATGGAGACGACATCCGTCCTGGTGGTGGGCGCAGGGCCGGCCGGCCTGGCGCTGGCCTGCGGGCTTCGGCAGCACGGCATCACGGTGCGCGTGATCGACCAAGCGGCCGGACCGGCGAGCACCTCGCGGGCGAACATCCTGCACGCCCGCGGAGTCGAGGTGCTGAACCGGCTGGGAGCACTCGGAGACCTGCCGGACCGCGCGCTGCACGCCGTCCGGATGACCCTCCACGTCGGGGAGAAGCCGCTGGCCGAGGTCAGTTTCGGCCAGATCGAGGGCAACCAGCTCTCGGCCCTGCTGGTGTCGCAGGCCGAGGTGGAGGCCGTCCTGCGGGAGCGGCTCGGCGAGCTCGGCGGCACCGTCGAATGGGGCCGGGAGCTGACCGACCTCGACCAGCGGCCCGAGGGCGTCACCGCGAAGCTGCGAGACGGCGGCCTGAGCGCCGACTACGTGGTGGGTTGCGACGGCGCGCACAGCACGGTCCGAAAGCTCAGCGGCATCGGTTTTCCCGGCGTCCCGCTGGTCGACCAGTGGCTGCTGGCCGATGTCCGCGCCGACTGGGTACTGGACCGCACCGGTTCATCCGGGTGGTTCCACCGGGACGGCCTGTTCTTCGCGATGCCGATGCGCAACGGCGCGGACGACGCGTGGCGGCTGATGGCCGATGTCCGCCCAGGCACGGACTCCGGCGACGTCCTCGACCAGTTGCAGAAGCTGCTGCCCGAGCGCACCGGCCGGACCGACGCGAAGATCGGCGACGTGGCTTGGACGTCGGCCTTCCGCATCCACCGCCGCCTCGCCGACCGCTACCGCGACGGGCGCGTGCTGCTCGTCGGCGACGCCGCGCACATCCACAGCCCGTTCGGCGGCCAGGGCATGAACACCGGCATCGGCGACGCCGAGAACCTGGCCTGGAAGCTCGCGCTGGTCGCGGAGAGCCGGGCCGATTCGGCGCTGCTGGACACCTACCAGGCCGAACGTCGGCCGCTGGCCGAAGACGTGCTGCGCAGCACCACGGCGAACACCAAGCTCATGCTGGCCGACGGCGCGGTCGCCCGGTTCGCCCGCGACCGGCTCATCACCCCGTTGGCGAACCTCGCCATGGTGCAACGGCGGGCGACCTGGCTCGCCTCGCAGCTCTGGGTCGACTACCGCAAAGGCCCGCTCGGCTCGCGGCGAGGCCCCCGGCCACGGCCCGGTGACCGCGTGCCCGACCTGGCGTGCCGGGGCGACCGCGGACCGACCCGGCTGCACTCCGAGCTCGGCGGGAAGTGGGCGCTGCTCGCTCCCCCGGGGACGAGTTTGGAAGTCCTTGCGCCGCTGGGAGAACATGTCGTACGCCTCGCACCGGACCGGCCGCAACGGGACGTCTGGTTGATCCGGCCCGACGCGCATCTCGCGTGGCGCGGGACGGAATTGCGCTCCCTCGCGCGATGGCTCGACAACGCGCTCGGCAACGGAAGGACGACATGACCAACCGTCGCGGACGACCGCGCAATCCCGTAGCGGACAAGGCGATCCTGCAGGCCGCGCTGGACCTGTTCATCGAGGGCGGCGTCGAAGGCACCAGCATCGAGCAGATCGCCAAGCGGGCCGGCGTCGGCAAGCTCACCGTGTACCGGCGCTGGGACTCCAAGGAGGCGGTGATCGCCGCCGCGATCGAGTCCGCCCGCGACGAGATCCCCGAGACGATGCCGGCGGAATTCGCCGACCTGCCCGTCGCCGTGCTGGTCGAGCAGGCGCTGCCCGGGCTCGCCGAGGCGGTCGCCGACCCCCGGCTGCGCGCGATGGTCGCCCGCGTCTTCGGTTCCAGCGTCAGCCACCCCGCGCTGATGGCGACCTACTGGGAGAACTACGTCGTGCCGCGGCGGCGCATCACCCGCGCCTTGCTGGAACGCGCGCAGGCCGATGGGATGCTCGACGCCGCCGCGGACCCGGACGTGCTGATCGACATGATGGTCGGCGCCGTGCTGTTCCGCCTCATCCAGCCGGAACCGCTGGATGCCGCCGGAGCCCGCGAGTACCTGGAGTCGGTCTACCGCCGAGCCGGACTGCTCGAAGCTCCGATCGAAACTCCGGTTCGAGAACGGCGATGAGACGCAGTTTCAATTGAAACCGTGCACGACGTTCTCCGGTTGACCACAGTTTCAATTGAAACTGTGGTCAACCATCCACAGCCGAGTCATGACCTGCCTGGGCCATCAGCCGGACCGCGAGCTCGCGCACGGCTTCGCGCAGTTCGTCCGGGCGGCGGATGACGAACGGCCAGCCCAGCCCGGCGAGCAGCTGCGCCATGCCGTCCAGGTGCTCCACGCGCGTCGACAGCAGCACGCCGTCGGAGGTTTCCGCGAGAGTGCCCACGGAGGGCGGAATCCGGGCCCGGGCCTGCTCCGGCGCGGTCTTCAGCAGCACCTCGACCTCGTGCGCGTACGGGACGCCGGCCAGCGACGTCGTGACCTGCCGCACCGGGTCGGCGTCGGGCGGCATCTCGAAGGTTTCGGCGCGCAGCTCGGCCGACCGGATCCGGTCGACCCGGAAGGTGCGGACCTCGCCACGGCCGTGGTCGTACCCGGTCACGTACCAGCGGCCGGAGTGGAAGACCAGCCCGTGCGGGTCGAGGTCGCGCTCGCTGGCCGCGCCCTTCCAGGACACGTAGCTCAGCCGCACCCGGCGACGATGCCGCGCCGCCTCGGCCAGGGTCAGCACCGCCGCGGTCGCCGGAGCCGCGCCTTCCCGCGTTCCCATCGTGAAGCCGAGCGTCTCCTGCAAGGACTGGACGCGGTCGCGCAGCGCGGGCGGGAGGACGCGCTGCACCTTGGCCAGCGCGGTCTCCGCGGCCGGTCCGGGAAGACCGAGGCGCCGCCCGGTCAGCAGGCCGAGCACGACGGCGGTGGCCTCGTCGTCGGTGAGCATCAGCGGCGGCAGCTTGTACCCGGGCATCAGCCGGTATCCGCCGTAGCGGCCGCGCTCGGCCACCACCGGAATGCCCAGCTCCACGAGCCGCTCGGCGTACCGGCGGACGGTGCGCTGGTCCACGCCCAGGCGCTCGGCCAGCGCAGGTCCGCCGACCCGCTGGTTCGCCTGCAGCAGCTCCAGCATCGCCAGCAATCGACTCGTCGGATGTGACACGCGTCTCCCGGAGTATTAATCAGGGCGAGTTCTGACCGGTATCGAGCCTAATGTCCAACGCATCGAATCCCATGGGGAAAGGAGCGCCGCGATGGCGACGATCGTGCTGGTTCCCGGCTTCTGGCTCGGCGCGTGGGCTTGGGAGGACGTGACGCGGGAGCTGCGGGCGCTGGGCCACGACGTCCACGCGGTGACGCTGCCCGGGCTCGCCGACCGCGCCGCCGAAGCCGGTCCCGAAGTCGGCGTCGAGACCCACATCTCGGACCTGGTCGGGCTCATCGAGGACAACGATCTCCGGGACGTCGTGCTGGTCGGGCACAGCGGCGGGAACGTGCCCGTCACCGGCGCCGTCGACCGCGTTCCGGACCGGGTCGCGCGCGTCGTCTACGTCGACGCCGGCCCGATGCCGAGCGGCATGGCCGTGCTCGATTCCAACCCGCCGGAGGTCCAGGAGGAGTGGCGCAAGGCGGTCGAAGCCGACGGCGACGGCTGGCGCCTCCCGCTGCCCGAGTTCGGCGCGGAGGACCTGGCCGGGCTGTCCGACGAGCAGCTGGCCCGCATGCGAGCCATGAGCACGCCGCAGCCGTTCGCCACCGCAACGCAGCCCCTGCAGCGGCCGGACGCCGTCCCGGACGTGCCGATCTCCGTGATCGCGTCCACGTTCACCCCGGAGGAGGTCAAGTCCCTCGTCGACGCCGGAATCTCGATGTTCGCGCTGCTGGCCGGGGCCGACTTGCACCACCTGCCGACCGGGCACTGGCCGATGTTCTCGCGCCCCGCCGACCTCGCGGCGATGCTGTTGGACATCGCCGGCTGACGTCCCGCAATTTCCATTGAAATCGCGGAAGTTGTCCACAGCCTCCGGCGTGTCGTGCCCCGACTCGCCGGAGGTCCGCAATTTCAATGAGGTGATCTCAGTGGAATGGGGCTGAGGGTCCGAAGAGGTGTGGGCGTGGGGTCCTGGTAGAAGAGGTCTCACCACAAGATCGTCTTCTGTAAGGGCCAGGACCCCACGTGATT
>NZ_SMKW01000085.1 GCF_004348985.1 Saccharopolyspora elongata
ACGGCTCGATTCGCTCCCACAGCTCGTCGGACACGATCCATGGCGGCTGCTCACCCTTCTTCACACGATCATGATCAACCATCAGGGAATGCCAGTCACTACAAGTGATCATTCTGTTAGGAACTCTAAGGTCTGCCGGTGGTCCGGCCTCCCAGTCGCCGGACCGGCACGTTTCACCGTGCGCGAAAACCGGTCGGGACCAACAGCCGTTTCCCGTCGCCCGCTGAACCGGGCAACGGGAAACCCGGAGGACGATGTGACTGAACAGCCCACACTGTTCGGGGCAGAGCTTCGAAGACTGCGCACCGCGGCCGGTCTTTCGCTCACTCGAATGGCCGCGCTGCTGCATTACAGCAAGGGCTACGTCAGCAAGATCGAAACCGGCGGGAAACGGCCGACACCGGATTTCGCCCGGCGTTGCGATTCGCTCCTCGAAGCCGGTGGAGAACTCGCGAGCCTGGTTCCCGCGCGGTCTTCCGAAGCATCGCTGCCCGAGGTGAACGGCGACGGTGAGGTGTGGTTGATGGGTCTCGATTCAGGCGGGAAGAGCTGGTTCCGGCCGATGGACCGGCGGCAGGTGCTGGCGGCGGGCGCGGCCTCGGTGCTCGCCTTCGGCATGGGCGGCGGTCACGCGATCGCCGAGGACGGCACGGTCTCGACGTTCCGCACCATGTTCGACCAGTTCCGCACGCTGGGCCAAACGGCGAGCCCCTCGGTGGTGCTGCCCGCGCTCATCGCGCAAACCCACACCCTCCGCGAGCTCGCGGCCCAGTCTCGGCGGCCAAAGCTCCGTGGTGAGCTCTTCGCGTTGAACTCGCGGTACGCGGAATTCGCCGGGTGGATGGCGCAGGAATCGGGAAACGACCAGGCCGCGCTGTGGTGGACCGACCGCGCGGTGGAGCTGGCCGAAGCCGGCGAAGACCGAACACTGGCCGCGTACTCGCTGGTCCGGCGCGCGCTGGTCGCCATGTACCAACGAAATGCACAGCACACGATCGACCTGTCGCGCCAAGCGCAAAGCAGCGCAACAACCGCACGCATCCGCGGTTTGGCCGCTTTGCACGAGGCGCAAGGCCATGCTCTCGCCAGCGACTACGACGCGTGTATGCGCGCTCTGGATCACGCGCGCGAAATGCTCAGCACCTCGCAACCCGAAGCCGGGCCGGTGCTCGGTACGACGAACCTCACCGACCCGGTCGAGATGATCCACGGCTGGTGCCTCCACGACCTCGGACGCATCCATGCCGCTACCGCGGTCCTCGACCGCGAGGTCCAACGCCTGTCGCCGCAGGCGCTTCGCTCTCAGGCGCGTTACGGCGTGCGCCGCGCACTGGCCCACGCCTCGGCCGGCGACATCGACCACGCCTGTGCTCTGGTCGGCCAGATCCTCGGTGTCGTCGACACCGTCGGCTCGGCGACCATCATCACCGACCTCCGCCAGCTGAGCCACGTTCTCGCCCGGCACCACCGGGTTCGGTCAGTCCGCGAGCTGCAACCCCGGCTGATCACCTCGTTGCACAACCAGTCCAGCTGAGAAGTCCCCAGGCGCCATCCGTGCCGGAAATGAGGTACCCCCATGCCAAAAATCTTCGTCAACTACCGAACCGACGACTGCCACCAGGCAGCGGCGCACATCGAGAGCTACTTGTCGGGCAGGTTCGGCAGCGAAGAGGTGTTCCGCGACAGCAAGTCGATCCGGCCCGGGGACAACTTCCGGGTGCGCCTGCAGGCTGCGTCGACCGGTGCCCGCGCACTCCTCGTCCTGATCGGCCCCAACTGGCTCAGCGCGACCGACCAGAACGGCAACCAGGCCCTGGCGAACGAGGACGACTGGATCCGCAGGGAGATCCTGAACGCCATGCAGTCCGGTGCCCGCATCATCCCGATCCTGTGCGGGCGCGGGCTGCCGCGGCTTTCGGCCGCCGCGCTGCCGCCCGAGTTGGCCCCGCTGGCCGACCTCCAAGCCCTGGACTTCGACACCGGAAACGCCGAGACCGGGCTGGTGCGGATCGCCGCCGAGCTCCTGGACCTGGTGCCGGGGCTCGCGGACCGGGCGGCGAAAGCGCCTTCGTCCGAAGGCGTGTACAACTCCATCACCGGCCATGTCGGGAACGCCATCCAGCTCCGCGACCTGCACGGTGGATCGATCACCACCACTACGTTCAACGGCCCGACGGGTCCGGTGAGCAGCGGCGCGGGTGACCAGAACAATTTCTACGGCGACGGCGCGAACTACATCGCGGGCAAGAACACCGGCGGAATCCGCCAGAAGTTCGGCTCGAAGCGGGAGCGGGGTGAAGACCGGTGACCGAAACGAACAACGAGTTCCACGACACGCAGGGCAGCCCGATCCACGCCGGCTCCGGCGATCAGAACATCAACCCGATCTACTTCACGATCCACGAGAGCGTCCAGGAACAGGCTCGCGGGCCGCGACTGACGCTGAAGGGCGACCTGAGTTGGCTCAAGCGGCGGTTCGAGCCGCCGCAGAACTTTGGTGCCGCACGGGACATGTTGCGGCAGTCCCGCACCGTCGTGCTCACCGGGCCGCCGGGAAGCGGTCGGCGCACGGCGGCGAAGATGCTCCTGAACGAGCTCGCCGACGACCACACCCCCTTCACCGTGCTCGACGACGAGGCGCGCACGCAGAGCCCGGGCCTGGACAAGTTGAAGGTCCAGCCGGGCCACCTGTTCGTCCTTGACCTCTCCGACAGCGGCGAGGACGTGTTCCACGCCCGGCAACGAGACCTCCTTTCGTTCCGCACGATCCTCCAACAGCGCAATGGCTATATCGCCGTAGTCGTGCCCGATTCCCGCAAGCACCGCCTGGATTCGGACCTGGCGCAGTTCGAGGCCAGGATCGACCGGCCGCGCGGTGCCTCGGTGCTTCGATGGCACCTGGAACAGGAGTCGATCTTCCCTTCCGGCCAGCAACTGGCCTCGGAAGCTCTCGCACGCAGCCTGTCCGCGCCGATGTCGGAGATCGCCAACCTCGCGCAGATGGTCGTGCTCGCCCGCGACACGAACAGCAGCGGCGATGTCTCGACTTGGCTCAGCGAAGCGGTTTCCGCCCGGATCGACCGCAGCAACGAGGTGGCGGAACAGCTGAACAAGGTGCCGGGCGGTCGGCAGCGCACGGTGCTGCTCGCCGCGGCGATGTGCCGCGGCGCCTCAAGCGACGCCGTGTTCTTCGCCTCCCACCGCCTGGTGAGCGCGTTGAGCCTCGACGGGCGCGAGCAGCCCCGGATGGAGCAGGAGGGCTACCGCACCCAGCTCGCCGACCTGAGCATCGACGTCGCGCCGAACAACCGGATCGAGTTCAGCCTGCGCAGCTACGACCGAGCGTTGCGCGAGCACTTCTGGGACAACTACCCGGATCTCCGGGAGCCGTTCTGCCGGTGGGTGGACGACATTCTCCGCATCGAGCAGTTCACCAGGCGGGACCGCGAGAACCTGGTGGACCGGTTCGTGGTGCAGGCGTTGCGCACCAACTCGCCGGGCCACGTGAAGTGGCTGATCGACCGGTGGATCTACCCGAGGCAGAACGGGACGCCGAACGCGCTGCGCGACTTCGGGGTGCGGGCTCTCATCGCGGGCCTGAAGGACGAGCGCCACGGGCACTTCTTCCGGCAGCTGGTGTACAGGTGGTCGCGGCGCAGCGACCTCCCCGGGGACGTCGGGCAGATCCTGGTGGACGTGTGCACCGAGGTGATCGCGCCGACCTACCCGGACCAGGCCCTGGTGCGGCTGCACCACCGGGCCCGCAATGAGGACGGCACCGGTGCTCCGACTGCGTACCAGGCGCTCGTCGAGCTGACCTCGCTCGATCCGATACTCCTGCGGCTGCTGCTCGACAGGCTCACAACAGGGCTGGCGAAGCAGCAGCCGTGGCCCGCCGATCACTTCCTGTTCCTCGCCATCGCGGATCCGGTGCGGCTGGCCGACTCCAGCAACCGTTCCCAGCCTCTCGCGGCAGATCACACGATCCGCTCCCAGCTGGGTTTCTGCTGGCGTGCGGCCATGCTCGCCCGACCGGACCTCGTCGTGCAGCGCGTCTGCCACTGGTTCGACGCCGCCGGCCGGACCGCGCCGCACGATCTGCTGCTCGGCATCCTGGTGGATGCGGCGAGCCAGCACCTCCACCTGCTCGGTTCGCTGCACGTCCTCGCGCGCGATTGGAGCCGGACTGCGAGCGGGCGCCCCGATGTCTTCGTCCGGTTGTCCCAATTGATCGACATTGCGCAGGGCCTGCACGCCACCGACTACACGTTCGACCACGTGCCTGAGGAGGCCGTTCGATGAGCAAGGAAAACCGGATCCTGTACGGCGGCCTGACGCTGGCGGCCGCCGTCCCGCTCCTGCTGGGGCTGCTGCTGGGATGGCCGGCGTGGGTCACCGTGCCGCTGTTCGGCGCGATTCTGTACGGGGTCTACCAGAAGCTCATGCACGGGAACAGGACCACCAGCGACCACGTCGGCGTGGTCCTGGACAGGATCGGCCTGTACGGGGACAACCCGGTGCGCGCGCTGACCGCGCACCGCTTCGCCAAGCTGATCGAAGCGGCCGGGAACCCCGGAGCAGCAGAGGAGGTCCGCCAGAAGTTCGACGCACCACGCCCGCTCTAGGCGCGGCGTCCAGCGCCGCGGTTGCTGAGGTGAACGGACCGTTCGCCCCGTCTATCGGGACAAACGGTCCGCTCACCTCAGCACGATTTCCGCCCCGCCGCGCGGCGGCCGAACCCGCCCCAGGGGCTACACCCCGACCACCTGGCCCTTGACCGTCTGCTGTGGACAATAGGACAGGCTCGCCGACACGTGCTGCGTCCGGCCTGACCGGACGGCCGGGCGCAGCTCGTCTTCACGCCGTTCTTTGGCCTGGAGCACTGGTCATGATCGCGCGTCGTATCGGCCGGTGTGCTTTTCTTGGCCATCCGGGAGGGTTCCCGTGAAGTGCTCCGTCCACTCGTTGATCTGGTTCGGCGTTGGGTTTCCACCCAGCGCTACCGCCGCTAGCGATGGCAGCTCGGCGCCGAGTTCCCAGAGTCGCACCCACTGCTCGTAGGTCAGGGCGAGGAACAGCAGTCCTTCCAGATTTGCGACCGGCTCCATGTCGATCACCTCGGCGCGCGAGAGGTCGAGGCCCTGGAGTCTCGGAAGTGTTGGTAGCACAGCGACTTCCACCGGCTGCCGCGAACGCAGGGTCAGGTTGCGCAGCGTCGGGTGGCCGGACAGCGGAGTCGGGTCGATCGAGCCCAGTTCCAGCGTCAGGCTCTCCAGGGGCGCGTCTCGGAGCGGGCTCAGGTCGAGTGCGCCCTGGCCGCGCAGCACCACGTCCCGCAGGAGGGGCGCGTGGCGAGCGGGCTCCAGGTCGATCCCGTCGGCCTTCCAGGCTGTGACGCGTTGGACTTCCCCAGGCATTCCGGTCAGGGAGTCGCCGTGGTCGTCGGCATCCCACCAGAACGACTCCAGGTACTCCACCGTGCGCGGGGTTTCGGCGTCGACGAACAGGCGGCCGTGGTCGAGCTCGTAGTCGCCCCGTTCGAGCGCCTCCACCTGGCGGCGCAGCAGCGTCGTCACCGAGTCGGCGACGTAGACGGGAGCTCCTTCGTACTCGCCGCCGATGATGATCACCTGTCCCGGGCGGCCCGCGGGGCCCGGGTCCATGTCGACGGCGAGGAAGTCCCCGTCCTCGTTGACTCCGATCACGATCCACCCGTCGCGGCTCATCGACCGCCGCACCTTCCCCGGCGGCGTCGCCTCGAAGACCGCGCCTGTCAGCGGGTCGTCGGTCCAATCACCGTCGTTCCGGTGGTGGGGGTGTTCGGCCGCGAATTCCAGGTCGATCCACGAGTGCGTGTCGAAGATGTTGACGCCCTCGCCGTCGTCGCCGTTGGCCACGCCGTACAAGGCGACCAGATCGGGCGGCAGCGCGACGCCCAGGCTCGCCATGAGCTCGGCGCGCGTCGCTTCGTCCAGCGGAGGAGGCAGTTCCTCTTCATACTCCTCTTCGAAGATCTCCGCGCGCAGCCGGAAGTACTCCCGGAGCAGCCGCACGGCCTCGTCCGGATCACCCGCGAACGTCGGATCCGCAGGGCCCTCCTGCTCGTCCCCCGGCTCGACGGGCAGGACATCCGGCTTGAGCACGAGCAGCAGGCGATCCGGCTGGTACTGCGTGCGGATCAGCGACCGGCTGGTGACCGCCTCGAACTCGCCCGAAGGCTCGACGGCCAGCTCAACGGTCAGGTGATCCGGCCACGGCTTGGTCGCGAAGAACAGGGCTCCTGCTTCCTTGAACAGATCCACGCCACCGTCGCGGAGCTCACCGTCGGCCAGCTCGTACTGCATGACACTGCTGCGGGCCCCGTTCTCGTACCGGTGAACGCTCGCCCACGCGCGCCGCCATCCCTCGGGAGCGTTCTCCGCGACGCGGGCGGCCATGCCGCTGAGCAGTTCGGTGGTGTCGGCTTCCCGCCGATGACGTCCCATTGGAATGCGCCCGTTCAGATCGTTGATCGTTTCCGACGGGTTCTAGCACCCGGCGCCGACAGTCGCGGCACAGCGAGCTCGGGACCGAGGTGGAGCAGGCCCAGGAGCCCGATGCCGAACATCGCGTTGACCACGTTCCATCGGTGTCAGGACCCGACACACCGATGGCTGTGGAGAACTTCCGCAATTTCAATGGAAATCAGAGCTCTGATTTCCATTGAAATTGCGTTCCTGCAGCGTCACCTCGGCGCAGGGTTCCGGCGCTTCAGGGCCGGTCGTCGACGTCGAAGTCGAGGTGGGCGATCCGCTCTTCGACGGTGACCGCGTTGCGGACGGCCCGGCGGGCACGTTGGGTCAGCTCGGTGAACTCGGCGAGGTGGGCTTCGGCGGCCGCACGGTTGGCCGGGCCGTTGCCGGCCGCGTCGAGGGTGACCCGGCGGATCTCGTGCTCGATCTCGACGAGCTGGGAGAGCAGATCCCGCTGCCGCTCCTCGCTGATCAGCAGGCTGTGATCGCGTTCCCCGTCAGGCGGAACCTCAGGGTGCTCGGCGGTCATCGCGAACCAGTCCCTTCGGCCGGAGCTCACCCGACGCTACCAGCCGCGCGGCCCGCCCGGCGCGAGGACCGGGCGGGCCGCGTGCGACCGTCCACTTAGATCAGTTCAGATCTGCGCCGTACGGTTGGGTGATCGCCTCCAGGTAGTGACCCGCCGGGTCGCAGAAGTAGACGCCACGACCGCCGTGGTTCGTGTTGTACTGCTGCGGGAGCTTCCTCTGCGGGTCCGCCCAGTGTTCGAGGCCCGCCGCCTTGATCCTGGCGTAGATGCCGTCGAAATCTTCCTCGGTCACGAGGAATGCGTAGTGCTGCGGCGGGAATTCGATACCCGGCTCGGCGAACTGGAGCGTCACGCCCGCGTCCAGGTGGACCGTGAGGAAGGGGCCGCCCGGCTCCGCAGGCGGGAGGTCGAACATCTCCGTGAAGAAGGACGCCGATTCCTGCTTGTCGCGCGCGGCGACGATGGTGTGATTGAAAAGAGTGGTCATGAAGACCCTTCGAACCCACGCCTCCATGCCTGGCACAGCCTGCCACCGACACGCGACGCTGGTTGGATCAGATCACGACGGCTTCCGGCGCGTCAAGCGCACTTGCCCTGGGTCACAGCCAGGTACGGGCCGCGTCTCCGGGTCGTTGCAGAGGCTGTCGGGAGCTTGCGCGGGACGCCGCTTTCGCGCGAAACCGGCGCCCCGCAGGCGTGGCGAACGCCGGTTTCGCGCGAAACCGGCGTCATCCCACTCCTCCGCAACGGCCCGGAATACTCGACCCCCAGCGACCAGCGCCGATCACCCGCATCCGTCCCGCAGCTGGGTTCTCACGTGTTGGTACGGCAAAACCGGGGATGCTCGAACCACGCGCCGCTGCGCGAAAATGTGGCGGCACCGAACACTTCGCCGGAAGGAGTGGTCGATGACCACGTCGCCGCTCGACAACCCCGCGTGGGCTTCGCTCACCGGCCCGCACGCCGGCTTCGCCGAGAAGCACGGGCAGGTGCTGCGCTACCCCGTCGACATGGCGCCGTTCCTGGCCATTCCGGACGAGTTCGGCGACGACGGCTGGCGGGACGTCGCTGCGCTGGCCGGGCCGGGCGCGGTGGTCGCCTTCTCCGGGCGGGCGCGAACGCCCCCGCCCGGCTGGGAGGTCGTGGAGCGGCTCCCCGGCGTGCAGCTGGTCGACGACGGCGTGGCCGGGGCCGAGGACGACGAGGCGGTGCGGCTCACCGCGGCGGACGTGCCGGAGATGCTCGACCTCGTCAAGCGCACCCAGCCCGGGCCGTTCCTGCCGCGCGTCATCGAACTCGGCACGTACCTGGGGTTCCGGCGCGGTGGCGAGCTCGTCGCGATGGCCGGTGAGCGGCTGCACCCGCCCGGCTGGACGGAGATCAGCGCGGTCTGCACCGACCCGGCGTTCCGCGGGCAGGGCCTGGCCACCCGGCTCATGCGGGCCGTCGTCGCCGGGATCCGGGCCCGGGGCGAGAAGCCGTTGCTGCACACGGTCGCGTCCAACACCGGCGCCATCCGGCTCTACGAATCGATGGGCTTCCGGCTGCGGTACCGGCTGTACTTCTCCGCCGTGCGGGTTCCGGAAGCCTGACCGACCCGTGCGTACTTCGTGTTGCCATAGCAGCACGAAGTACGCACGGGCGCACCCTTCCAGCGGCTTTGACCTCGACAATGATCGTCGTTACAGTTCCGCTGGCCGAACGGCGTTGCGCCGTCTGCTCGGCTCGCGTTCGGTTGCCGGGACCAACGGGGTGCCCGGCGGAGGGGATCGCCGATGACCAGTGTTGATCATGGACCCCAGGGATCCGGCGCGAACGTCCTCGGGCGGCGGCGGTTCCTCGGTTACGTGCTGGCCGCGCCCACCCTGGTCGCCGCCGCCGAGCTCGGCCTCTCGCCGCGCGCCGAGGCCGTCGTGCCGTCGCCGGGCTGCTCGACCTCAACGACCTGCTGACCGAGGCCGCGCGGCCGACCTCGAACCTGATCACCGTCGCGGTCAACGACGACGGCACGGTCTCCTTCGCGCTGCCGCGCGCGGAGGTCAGCCAGGGCATCACCACCTCCACGGCCATGCTGATCGCCGAGGAGATGGGCGTGCCGCTGGAGGACGTCCGCGTCACGTTGGCCGATGCCCGGCCGGAACTGCTGTTCAACCAGCTCACCGGCGGTTCGAACACGACCATCTCCACCTACGCGCCGATCCGCGTCGCCGCCGCCGTCGCCAAGGGCCGGTTGCTGCGCGCGGCCGCGATCGAGCTCGGCTCCGTCGTCACCGACCTGACGTTGAAGGCGGGCGTGATCACCGACCTCGCGGGCCGCAGCATCGGCATCGGCTCCCTGGCGGGGCAGGCCGCGAGCACGCGGACCGAGCAGGTTCCCGTCGAGCTCAAACCGCGCGAGCAGTTCGCCGTCATCGGCAAGCCGCACAACCGCACCGACGCGCTCGCGGCGGTCACGGGGCGCAAGAAGTTCGCGATGGACCTCGACATCCCGGGCGCGAAGCCGACGATGGTGTGCCGGCCGCCGACGATCAACGGCACCGTCGAGTCCGTGGCCAACCTCGCCGAGGTCTGCGCCATGCCGGGCGTCACCGATGCCGCCGTGGTCTCCACGGGAGTCGCGGTCCGTGCGGAGACCTTCGGCCAGTGCATCGACGCCGTGCGCGCTCTGCGGGTCACGTGGAATCCCGGGACTGCGGAAGGGAAATCGGACGACACGGTGCTCCGCAAGCTGAAGTCCGCCGAGCTACCGCTCGCGGTGCCGCCGCTGACCAGCACCGTGGAACGCGATTTCACCTTCTACTTCCGCGGCAACAGCGCGCCGACCGGGCCGAGATCTGGGGATCGCTGAAGTCGCCCATCGTCGCCCGGCAGACCATCGCGGCCAAGCTCGGGCTCCCGCCTGGCTCGGTCACCGTGCACGTCGTCGACGGCGGCGGTTCCTTCGGCCGCAAGCTGTTCTTCGATGCCGCGCTCGAAGCGGCCGAGATCTCGAAGCGGTTCGGCAAGTCGGTGAAGCTCATGTGGCACCGCGCCGACGACGCCCGCCAGGGACGCACGCATCCGATGGCCACGTCGCGCGTCCGCGTCGGCTACGCGGGCGGCACCGTGCTCGGCTACGAACAGCGGCACACCAGCGTCGCCACCGACTTCGGGCACGGCCTCGGCGAGGTGCTCACCGCCATGTCGGCGCAGCTGCCCGTCGGCGACTTCACCTTCGCCCAGACCATCTTCCAGCTCACCCAGTCGATGCCCTACGACTTCGGCGTTGCCACGCAGCTGCTCAACGAGACCGACAAGGGCTTCAACACCGGCAGCATGCGCAACATCTACTCCCTCGACGTCACCTGCGCCCGGGAGCTGATCGTCGACGAGCTCGCGGCGCGAATGGGCAAGGACCCCTACCGGTTCCGGGCCGACTTCCTGCAGGACGACCATTCGCGGGCCGTGCTGGACGAGGTCTCCGAGGCCGGCGGCTGGGGCCGGGAGATGCCCGCGGGCATGGCGCAGGGAATCGCCTTCCACGCCGAGTACCACGGCGTGACGGCGGCGCTGGTCGAGATCGACTGCCGGCCGGAGACCGTCGACCGCCCGATCCGCGACGGGGTGGCCGGGCCGCGCGTCACCAAGGCGGTCTTCGCCGTCGACGTCGGGCTCGCGGTCAACCCGCGCGGGCTCGAAGCGCAGATGATGGGCGGCGTCATGGACGGCATCGCCCTGGCGCTCACCTCCAGCCTGCACCTGCGGGACGGTCACTTCCTCGAAGCCAGCTGGGACAACTACTTCTACACCAGGCAGTGGAACACCCCGCTGGAGCTGAAGGTGATCGTGATGCCGCCGACGACCGGCGAGCCAGGCGGCGCCGGGGAGCTCGGCGTCGCCGCGTCGATGGCGGCGGTCGCCTGCGCCTACGGGCGCGCCACCGGGAAGATGCCCACCAGCTTCCCGATCAACCACGGCGCCCTCGGCTTCGAGCCGAAGCCGACCGTGCCGCCGATCCCGCAGTCCCCCACCGACGGCCTCGACCACGCGCGCTGAACGCCAAGGAGATCCCGTGCCAGAGCACACCTTTCGACTCAACGGCGAGCAGGTCACCGTGAACGTCGCCGACGACGTGCGGCTGCTGTGGGTGCTGCGCGACGTCCTCGGCGTGACCGGGCCGAAGTACGGCTGCGGGATCAACGTCTGCAAGGCGTGCACCAGCCACCTCAACGGCAAGGCGTTCAACCCGTGCTCCATGCAGGTCAAGGACGTCGGGCCCAGCGACGAGATCACGACGATCGAAGGCCTCGCCGGCGAGGACCTGCACCCGATGCAGGAGGCGTGGCTGGAGCACGACGTCGCGCAGTGCGGCTACTGCCAGCCGGGCCAGATCATGGCCGCCGTGGCGCTGGTCCGCCGGGCCGCCGCGGAAGGCCGCGAGATCACCGACGCGGACATCGACGGGATCCGCAACATCTGCCGCTGCGGCACGTACTTCCGCATCCGCGAGGCGATCAAGACCGGCGCCGCGAAGATGTGACCCGATCCGGCTCGTCCACCGTCCGGGTACTGCTGGCGTTTTCGCGCGAAACCGGCACCCCGCCCTCACGGGGAACGCCGGTTTCGCGCGAAAACGCCGCCCTCGCTGCTACCGCAGGGCCTTCTTGAGGATCTTGCCGCTCGGGCCTTTGGGGAGTTCGTCCAGGACCCGGACTTCGCGCGGGCACTTGTACCCGGCCAGGCGCTCGCGGCTGAACGCGATCAGCTCGTCCGCGTCCGGGCTGCTGCCGGGCTGGAACGCGACCACCGCGACGATCTCCTCCCCCATGCGCGAGTCGGGCTTGCCGATCACGGCGGCCTCGCGGATCGCCGGGTGGGCGTAGAGCACCTCTTCCACCTCGCGCGGATAGACGTTGTAGCCGCCGCGGATGATCAGATCCTTCTTGCGGTCCACGACGAAGAAGAAGCCGTCCTCGTCGCGGTAGCCGAGGTCGCCGGTGTGGAACCAGCCGCTGCGGAACGCCGCCTCGGTCGCCTCCGGGCGCTTGTAGTAGCCCTTCATGACGTTGTGGCCACGGATCACCACCTCGCCGATGTGCTCGGGGCCGGGCGGCAGTTCGCGGTCGTCCTCGTCGAAGATCTTCACCTCGACGCCCCACAGCGGCCGGCCGATCGAGCCGATCTTGCGCTCCGCCGCGCTGCAGTTGAAGGTCGCCACGGCGGCGGTCTCGGACAGGCCGTAGCCCTCCAGCACCACGATGCCCGGCACTTTCCGCTCGAACTCCCGCAGCACCTCCTCCGGCATCGCCGCGCCGCCGGAGATCCCGGCTCGCAGCGAGGCGAGGTCCCGGCCGGCGAGATCCGCGCCGAGCAGCGCGAAGTACATCGTCGGCACACCGGAGAAGATCGTGCAGCGGTGCCGCTCGATCGCGTCCAGGACGGCTCCGGCCTCGAACTTGGGGATGAGCACCGCCGAGCCGCCGAACCGGATCACCGGGCCGAGCACCGTGACCAGGCCGAACACGTGGAACAGCGGCAGCACCACGACGCTCACGTCGTCCTCGGAGACGCCGAACCGCTCGCCGCCGACGGTGCAGGCCATGAACAGCTCGAAGTGCGTCAGCTCGGCGCCCTTCGGCTGACCGGTCGTGCCGCTGGTGTAGAGCACGACCGCCGTGTCGTCGGCTTCCACGGCGGTGATCTCGCCGGTGTCCTCGGCCGCGCACAGCTCCTCGAAGGGCTTCGTACCGCTGGGAGCGGCCGAGCCGACGACGTAGACCGGCACCCCGTCCGCGGCCTTGACGGCTTCGTCCGCGAAGGACTCGAAGGTGATCAGCTGCGTGGCTTCGCTGTCGGCGAGGTGGTAGGCGATCTCCGACGCCCGCAGCATCGGGTTCAGCGGCACCATCACGAGGCCGGCCTTGAGGATGCCGAGGTAGGCGAACAGGAACTCGGGCACGTTCGGCAGGTGCACGACGACCTTGTCGCCGCGGTTCAGCCCGGCCGCCTGCAGTCCGGCCGCGACGCGCCCGCTGAGCTCGTCGACCTCCCGGTATGCGATGGACCGCGCGCCGAAGTGCAGGAGTGGCCGCTCGGGCCGCTCGGTCGCAGATTCGCGCAGCATCGTCGCCAGGTTGAATCCCATGCCCACTCCGTCGGTTCGGGGAACGGCGGTGTCGCCCGGACAAATCGGTACCGACCAGTCGGTATGGTCGTAGCCTACGCAAGGGTGATCTGGCACACAAGATGCCGGTCAGGTGGCGCTACGATCCGGGCATGGCGGACTCCGGTTTTCCCCGCGGTGTGGGCGCGCCCGCAACGAGGGCGCTGAACGCGGCCGGCTACACCGAACTGCGGCAGCTCGACGGCGTTCCGGCCGCCGAGCTGAAGAAGCTCCACGGCATGGGACCGAAGGCGCTGTCCCGGCTGCAGGAATCGCTCGAAGAGCTCGGCCTGTCGCTGTCCTGATCGTTTTCCTGCACGCAACCGCGCTTCCGCAACGGTTTCCCGACATTCTGGTGTTCCACGGGTGGCGGGCGGTCATCCTGGCCGTGACGTGATCACGAGATGAGGGGACTGCCGTTGTCCACACGCGAGCTTCAGGACGAGTTGGTGCGGTTGCGGCGGCAGCTGCACGCCGAACCCGAGGTCGGGCTGGATCTGCCGCGCACCCAGGAAAAAGTGCTGGCCGCATTGGACGGCCTGCCGTTGGAGATCACCACCGGCAGCGGGCTGAGCTCCGTCACCGCAGTGCTGCGCGGCGCGCGCCCGGGCCCGACGGTGCTGCTGCGGGCCGACATGGACGCCCTGCCCGTGACCGAGCAGACCGGCGTGGACTACGCCTCCCGGATCGACGGCCGGATGCACGCCTGCGGGCACGACCTGCACACCGCGATGCTGGTCGGCGCCGCACGGCTGCTGACGGAGCGGCGCGCGGAGCTGGCCGGCGACGTGGTGCTGATGTTCCAGCCCGGCGAGGAGGGCTGCGACGGCGCCGGGAAGATGATCGCCGAAGGCGTGCTGAAGGCCTCCGGATCGCACCCGGTTGCCGCGTACGGCATGCACGTCCAGGCCGCGCGCCACGACCTCGGGACCTTCACCACCCGGCGCGGCCCGCTCATGGCGGGCGGCGACCTGCTCCGGGTGACGGTGCGCGGCGCGGGCGGCCACGGTTCCACCCCGCACCGCGCCAAGGATCCGATCGCCCCGGCCTGCGAGATGGTCGGCGCGCTGCAGGCGCTGGTCGCGCGCACCGTCGATCCGTTCGAGACCGTGGTGCTGACGGTGGGCAGCTTCCACTCCGGGGACGCGGGCAACGTGATCCCCGGCGAAGCATGCTTCGACGGCTCGCTGCGTTGGTTCTCCGCCCCTTCGCGGGACGCGGTCTGGGCGGGCATCGCCGCCGTGTGCAACGGCATCGCGGCGGCCCACGGCGTCGAGGTCGACGTGGATCTCACCGAGTACGTGCGCGCCACGATCAACGACGACGCCGAGGCGGAGTTCGCCGCACAGGTCGCGGCGGACGCCCACGGCGACCGGTTCTCCTGGCTGGACCGCCCGGTCACCGGCGGCGAGGACTTCTCCCGCGTGCTGGAACAGGTTCCGGGCGCGTTCATCTTCCTGGGCGCGTGCCCGCAGGACCGCGATCCGGCCACGGCGCCGGACAACCACTCCCCGTTCGCCGTCTTCGACGACGGCGTGCTCGCCGACGGCGCCGCGCTCTACGCCGAACTCGCCATCCGCCGCCTGGCCGAGAGGCAGCCGTGATCACCGAGGCCGAACGCGCATCGCCCCGGAAGTGGCGGACCATCGTCAGCACCGGCGCGGGCAACGCGCTGGAGTGGTTCGACTGGAACGCCTATGCCGTCTTCACCCCGTTCTTCGCCGCGCAGTTCTTCCCCGCCCACGACAGCACCAGCGCCGTGCTGTCCAGCCTGGCGATCTTCGCCGTCGGGTTCCTGATGCGGCCGCTGGGCGGGCTGTTGTTCGGCTGGTTCGGCGACCGGATCGGCCGCCGCTCCGCCATGGTCGGCTCCATCGCGCTGGCCTCCGGCGGCAGCCTGCTGATCGGCATCGCGCCGACGTACGAGTCGATCGGCATCGGCGCGGCGCTGCTGCTGGTGGTCGCCCGGCTGTGCCAGGGGCTCGGGCACGGCGGCGAGATGCCCGCGGTGCAGACCTACATCGCGGAGATGGCGCCGCGCGGCCGGCGCGGGATCTGGTCCAGCCTCGTCTACACCTCGGGGACCTGCGGAATCCTGGCGAGCTCCGCGCTCGCCGCCGCGTTGGCGGGCGCGCTGCCGCCGGGCGCGATGAGCGCTTGGGGCTGGCGGGTGCCGTTCCTGCTCGGCGGCGTCGTCGGGCTCTACACCCTCGTGATGCGGCTGCGGCCGGCCGAGACGCAGGTCTTCGACCGGCAGCGGGCGACGAATCGGCCGCCGCTGTGGCGGAGCTTCTGGGAGCAGCGCACCGCGTGCCTGCGGGTGATCGGGCTGACCGTCGGCGGCACCGTGGTGTTCTACACCTGGGTGGTTTCCGCGCCCGCGCAGGCGATCAGCGTCCACCACCTGGACCCGTCCGCGGCGCTGTGGGTCGGTGCCCTGGCGAACGCGGTGTTCATCCTCGTCCTGCCGCTGTTCGGGGCTCTTTCGGACCGCATCGGCCGCAGGCCCGTGCTGCTGATGTCCTTCGTGGGCAGCGCCGTGGTCATCTACCCGCTGAGCTGGCTGATCCAGGACCAGATCTGGCAGTTCGCGGTCGCGATGATCATCGCGCTGCTGGTCATCGCCCCGGGACCGGCGATCATGCCCACGGTGTACGCGGAGCTGTTCCCGACCCGGATGCGGAGGCGGGCGCCGGGTTCCCGTACGCCATCGCCACGGCGGCGTTCGGCGGCAGCGCGCCGTACCTGCAGACCTGGCTGGCCAGCAGCGGCCGCGGCGACGTGTTCCTCGGCTACGCGGTGATCCTGCTGCTGATCAGCGCGGTGGTCGCGTACCGCATGCCGGAGACCAAGGACATCGCCCTCGACTGACCGCACGGCCGTTGCCGCAGGTACGGGGCCGTGCGTCTTTTGGGTCGCTATGGCAGCACAAAACACGCACGGCCCCGTGAGCAGCGGAAACGTCGACGCAAAGCGCCACGGCCAGCCATCCATGGCGTGAGCCATAGTGCCGAATACTTCCCTATCACTCCCTATATGACCTATGTTGGGGACCGATGAAGGAAGAAATGTACTCAGCAGAGCAGGTGGCCGATCGGCTCGGACTGCACGTGCGCACCGTGCGCGGCTACATCCGCTCGGGGCGGCTCAAGGCGGTGCGGATCGGCAAGCAGTACCGGATCGCCCGCGCCGACCTGGAGGCGCTGACCGGCCGCCCGCAGCCCCCATCCACCCGGCCCGCCGGGGCGGTGGAGGTGTCGAGCATCGTGCAGATCGACGGCGTCGACCGCGCCGCGGCCGACCGCATCGGCACGCTCGTCCAGGCCGAGGCGAACGGCGCCCCGCACCCGCTGCGCATCCAGACCGTCCACGACGAGGAGCGCAGCCGCCTGAAGATCGTGATCCTCGGCGGTGCCGCCACGACCGCCGAGCTGCTGCGCCTGCTCGACGCCGTGCTCGAAGGCGACAACGGGCTGCTCGCCGAGGAGCCCGGCGATGCCTGAGCCACCAGAGGGTCTGGGGATGGCGCCGCGCATGATCGCCGTCCCGGGCGGGGAAATCGTCCTGCGGGACGAGGGCACGAAGACGAAATGGCCCGTCGAGGTCGGCGACTTCCTGCTGGCGGCGCACCCGGTGACCCGCGAGCTGTACCGCGCCGTCACCGGCGACGCGCCGGCGAGCCCGGCGGGGCCGCGGACGCCGGTCACCGAGGTCTGCTGGCAGGACGCCGTCCGGTTCTGCAACCTGCTCTCGGAAGCGGCGGGGCTCCAACCCTGCTACTCGATCGGCGACGACCCCGACGCGCGGGAGGCGACCTGCGACTGGTCCGCCGACGGCTTCCGGCTCCCGACCGAGGCCGAGTGGGAGCACGCTTGCCGGGCCGGGACCTGCGGGGTCCACTATGGAGAGTTGGACGAGATCGCCTGGTACCGCGGGAACTCCGGCGACGAGGTGCACGATGTCGCGACCAGGGCGCCGAACGCGTGGGGTCTGCACGACATGATCGGCAACGTGTGGGAATGGTGCTGGGACGTCTACGATCCCGAGGTCTACGGCCCGTACCGGGTGTTCCGCGGTGGCGGCTGGTACGACCCACCCCGGGGATGCCGCGCGTCGTGCCGCCGCAAGAGCCACCCCACCTTGCGCACCGACGACCTCGGGTTCCGGCTCGCCCGCTCGCGCTGACGCGTCAGCGCTCCGTCATGCCCTCCAGGGCTTCCAGCACCGCCCCGGCGCGCTTGAGACCGCCCAGGAGGTGCTGTTCGACCTCGGCGACCTTCGGTGCCACCTCCCGGTGCAACCCCTCGCCCCGGCGGCTCAGGTGCACCAGGACCTTGCGGCGGTCCGCCGGGTCCACCTCCCGGTACACCAGGGCCGTCGTGACCAGCCGGTCCACCAGCCGGGTCAGGGTCGGCCCGGTGATCATGGTGCGCTCACCGAGCTCGGCCATCGCCAGACTTCCCTCCGCCGCCAGGGTTTCCACCACCAGCCACTGGTCGAAGGTCAGCCCCTCCGGCCGGACGACCTGCTCGACGCTCGCGGTGACCGCGCGCGCGGCCCGGGCCAGCGTCCTGGTCAGCGGCGGACTCGCCGCGACGTCACCTGCTGCCATGCTCCCCGATCCTCACTCTTGCGCTACCCCGCGAGAATCGTAAGACTTCCACCTGGAAGCGATCGAGACTCTCGCCATTTTCGGAGCCGCGAATGGCATTCGGCCCAGCGGTGCGCGAACGCGCGGCGAGGTGGCGCGTGGGCATGGTGATCCCGCTGCGCGGCCCGGCCGGCCTGTTCGGCCCGTCCTGCGAGGCGATCACCGAACTCGCGGTGCACGAGCTCAACGACGCCGGCGGGATCCTCGGCCGCGAGGTGGCCGTGCACGTCGTGGACGGCGGCGCGCCGCCGCGCGAGGTCGCCGCGGAGGTCGGCAGGCTGGTCGCGGCCGGGGAGATCGACGCGGTCACCGGCTGGCACATTTCCTCGGTGCGGCACGCGATCGCGCCGGTCGTGGCCGACCGCGTGCCCTACGTCTACACGTCGCTCTACGAAGGCGGCGAGCGGCGCGCCGGCATCTTCTGCTCCGGCGAGACGCCGCGCTTCCAGATCGCCCCGGCGCTGCGGTGGCTGCGCGACAACGCCGGCGTGCGCCGCTGGTTCGTGGTCGGCGACGACTACGTGTGGCCCCGCGGCTCGACCGCTGCGGTCCGCGCCTTCGCGCGCGAACTGGACCTGCGGATCGTCGGCGAGACCTTCGTCGGCCTGGGCACCGGCGACATGCGGCAGGTGACCAGAAAACTGGCCGGCTCCCCGTGCGACGGCGTGCTGATGCTGCTCGTCGGGCAGGACGCCGTGCGGTTCAACCGCGCCTTCGCCGCGCAGGGCCTGCACGAACGCCTGGTGCGCTTCAGCCCGCTGATGGAGGAGAGCATGCTGCTCGCCAGCGGCCTGGACGCGACCCGGAACCTGTTCGTCTCGGCGGGATACTTCCGGTCGCTGGCCACGGCGGACGCGATGGACCTGCTCGGCGCGTACACCCGGCTGCACGGCCCGTCGGCGCCGCCGCTGAACAACGCCGCCGAATCCTGCTACGAGGGCCTGCGCACGTTGGCGAAGCTGGCGCGGCGAGCGGGCTCGGCCCGCATGGCGGAGTTCAACGCGGCCATCGACGGAACCGCCTATCAGGGCCCGCGCGGCACGGTCGAGTTCCGCGGCCACCAAGCGGCCCAGCACGTCCACCTGGCGGTGGCCGACGGCTACGACTTCGACGTCATCACCCGCCTCTGACCGACCGGGCACCCGGATCTCGCTCGCGCGGCGGCGCATCCGCGACGGCAACGAGCGAACGGACCGTTCACCTCACCAGACGAGACGAACAGGCCGTTCACTCCACCCGCCCAACGCCGACACCCACCTCCCGACGTGGCGCGAACGGACCGTTCACCCCGATAGCCGGGACCAGCAGGCCGTTCACTCCATGTGCTCGGCGGTGGCGCGGGGCCCGCTCGATTTCCTTGATCTCCGAACGAGGTTCGCGGCGCGGCCGCTCATCGCTTGACGCTCCTCGCGCGCCGGTTTACTTTCATGTGGAAGTTTTTCAGTGGGAATCATCTCGATCGAGGAGGCAACCGATGCGACACGGGGACATCGCCGCCAGCCCGGACACCGTCGGCGTCGCGGTGGTCAACTACAAGATGCCGCGCCTGCACACCAAGGCGGAAGTGATCGCCAACGCGCGGAAGATCGCCGACATGGTCGCCGGCATGAAGACCGGCCTGCCGGGCATGGACCTGGTGGTGTTCCCGGAGTACTCGACGCAGGGCATCATGTACGACCCCGACGAGATGTTCGCGACCGCGTCCACGGTCCCCGGCGAGGAGACCGAGATCTTCGCCGAAGCCTGCCGCCGCGCCGAGACCTGGGGCGTCTTCTCCATCACCGGCGAACGCCACGAGGACCACCCGGACAAGCCGCCGTACAACACGCTCGTGCTGATCAACGATCGCGGCGAGATCGTGCAGCGGTACCGCAAGATCCTGCCCTGGTGCCCGATCGAGGGCTGGTACCCGGGCGACACGACGCACGTCGTCGACGGCCCCAAGGGCATGAAGGTCTCCCTGATCATCTGCGACGACGGCAACTACCCGGAGATCTGGCGGGACTGCGCGATGAAGGGTGCCGAGCTCATCGTGCGCTGCCAGGGCTACATGTACCCGGCCAAGGACCAGCAGGTGCTGATGTCCAAGGCGATGGCGTGGGCGAACAACTGCTACGTCGCGGTCGCCAACGCCGCCGGCTTCGACGGCGTCTACTCCTACTTCGGGCACTCCGCGATCATCGGCTTCGACGGCCGCACCCTCGGCGAGACCGGCGAGGAGGAGTACGGCATCCAGTACGCGCAGCTGTCGGTGTCGGCGATCCGCGACGCACGCCGCCACGACCAGTCCCAGAACCACCTCTTCAAACTGCTGCACCGCGGCTACACCGGGGTGCACGCCGCCGGCGACGGCGACAAGGGCGTGGCGGACTGCCCGTTCGACTTCTACCGGATGTGGGTCAACGACCCGGAGCGGGCGCAGAAGAACGTCGAGACGTTCACCCGCGACGCCGTCGGCGTCAGGGACTGCCAGGTCGGCTCACTGCCGACCGACCCGGCCTGACCGTTCACCGGGCACCCGCGAGCGCCTCGCGGGGCACCGGCCGGTCCTGCCCGAGCGCGGTGAACAGCTCCGCTGACTTCTCCTTGTCCCAGAACAGGACCGCGCCGACGCCCGGCATGTCCATCCCGCCATTGGTCGGCACGGTTGCCGTGATCAGCCCCTCGCCCGCGGTGCTGGCCTGGTAGCCGAGCCGCCCGAGATCGTCCAGGTGGTCGCCGTCGGCGACGGTGACGGCATCGGCGAGCCGCCACGTCATGGGCACCGACCGCACCGGGTTGAACAGCACCTCCCGGCTGGTCGCCTTGCGCACCAACGAGGTGAGGAACTCCCGCTGGTGCTCCGCGCGTTCCAGGTCGCCGCGCGCGAGGGCGCGGGTGCGGACGAATCCGAGCGCCTGCGCGCCGGTCAGCTGCTGGCAGCCTGCCGCCAGGGTCAGGTCGATCTTCGGGTCGTGGATCGCCTGCGGCAGGCACATCCGCACGCCGCCGACCGCGTCCACCACGCCGGCGAAACCGCCCAGGCCGATCTCCAGGTAGTGGTCGATGCGGAGCCCGGTGACCTCCTCCACGGTCCGGGACAGCAGCGTCGGACCCCCGTAGGCGTAAGCCGCGTTGAGCTTGTTCGGACCGTGGCCCTCGATCGGCACCAGGGAATCGCGCGGCAGGCTGACCAGCGTCGGCGCACCCGCGCCGGCCGGGATGTGCAGCAGCATGACCGTGTCGGTGCGGGATCCGGCCGCGTCGGCCGTGCCGCCCGTGACCAGATCCTGTTCCTGCTGCGGGGAAAGACCGTCGCGGCTGTCCGAGCCGACCAGCAACCAGTTCGTGCCCTGCGCCGGCGCGGTGCGATCGGCGTAGTCGGTGAACGCGGGCACCCTGCCCAGCGAGAAGTCCAGGTACAGCGCAACGGCGGCGACGAGCACGACCAGGCCGGCCAGCGCCAGTGCCACCAGTCGGGCGGTGCGCCGCAAGAAAACTCTCACGATCCGTGTTCACTCCGCGCGTTCAGATCACTCGCACGCATCCCCGACAAACGACGTGCCTTGGTCCAGAGTGACCGTAACGTTATCGTACGGTGCCCCGACTTACCCATTCGAGTGATCAATGTTTCCGACAACCGGAGTAGTGATGTCCCGACGAGGCCGCCAGCGACCCCGTAGCGGCTCGGCAGAAGTCCATGCCAGGCACCGGCGCCGCGGCGGCCCCGGAACCGTCGTGGTCCACACCGGACACTCCGGACAGCGGGGACGTAGCAGCGAAACCACTCTCGACGTGCGCCCGGACCGGAGCGTGCGCCGGGTGCACCATCCGGTGGAGCCGGTCTTCGTCGACAGCAGCGGTCGCCGTCGACGCACGTTCCGCCGGGTCGTCCTGGCGATCAGCCTCGTTCTCGTGTGCCTCGGGGTCTTCCTCGCCGCGGCGATGCTCAACTCGCGCGCCCCCGCCCCGCCGCTGCCGACCACCGCAGGCGCCAACTCGTAGGGCAGGAACAACTTTTGCCGCGTCGCTCCCGAATCCCCCGAACTCCCCGGGCGCACTGGCTGCTGCTCGGTCTGGTGCTCCTAGTGCTGTGCGGTCTGCTCGGCCTCGACTCGGTGCTCAGCCGCGCGGGCGCGCCGAGCACGCCGAGCGGCAGCAGGCAGTTCGTGCCCGAATCCGCGTTCGCCGGCGGTTCCGTGATCGATCCGCGCGAGCCGGTGGTGCAGCACCCGCCGGACCGCCACCTGGCGCTGACCTTCGCCGACGGACCCGATCCACAGTGGACGCCGGTGCTGCTGGACGTGCTGGCCCGGCACCAGGTGCACGCCACCTTCTTCGTGACCGGCGCGCAGGCCGCCGAGAACCAGGCGCTGGTCCGCCGGATCGTCGACGCCGGGCACGAGATCGGCAACCGCACCCTCACCCGCACCGACCTGCGGCAGGCCGGCGACCTGCGGGTGCAGCTGGAACTGCAGGCCACCGACCTCGTGCTGGCGAGCGCCGCCGGCATCACGACGGACCTCGTCCAACCGCCGTACGCGACCACCGGATCGCTGGACTACGACGCGTGGAAGGCGTTCCTGCGCATCGGCAACCACGGCCGCCAGGTGGTGCTGGCCGATCTGGACTCGCAGGACTGGCGGCAACCCGACGCGGCGGCCGTGCTGGCGAACTCGACGCCCCGCGACGACCGCGGCGCGGTGCTGATGATGAGCGGCACCGCCGGTCCGGCGACCGTCGAGGCGCTCGACCGCTTGCTGCCCGGTCTGCAGCGGTCCGGGTGGCAGGTCGACTCGGTCGGCGGCACCTTCCAGCTTCCCGGCACGATGAACGAGGCCGGGATCGTCGACCGCATCGCAGGCACCCTGCTCGCCACCACCATCTGGTCGTCCGCCCGCCTCTCGGACGCGCTGCGCGTGCTGCTGTTGGCGGCGACCGTGCTGGTCGCGCTGCGCGGCGTCTTCGTGCTGCTCGTCGTGCCCATCCACGTGCGGCGTTCCCGCCGTTGGGAACCGCCGTGGCAGATCAGCCAACGCGTCGGGGTGATCGTCCCGGCGTACAACGAGGAAGCCGGCATCGCGAACACGGTGCGGTCGATCCTCGCCTCCGAGCATCCGGTGGAGGTGATCGTGGTCGACGACGGCTCCACCGACCGGACCGTCGAGGTGGTCGAGCGGCTGCAGGAGCGGTTCCCGCGCATCCGGTTGGTCCGGCAGGAGAACTCCGGCAAGGCCGTGGCGCTGAACACGGGCCTGACCGCGGCGAACTCCGAGCTGGTGGTCATGGTGGACGGCGACACGGTGCTCGAACCCGATGCGGTGGGACGGATGGTCGCGCACTTCACCGACCCGGCGATCGGCGCGGTGTCCGGCAACGTCAAGGTCGGCAACCGCCGCAGCCTGCTGGGCCGCTGGCAACACATCGAGTACGTGATCGGCTTCAACCTCGACCGCCGCGTCTACGACGTGCTGCACTGCACGCCGACGGCGCCCGGTGCGCTCGGTGCCTTCCGCCGCTCGGCGATCCTCGAGATCGGCGGCGTCAGCGACGACACCCTCGCCGAGGACACCGACCTGACCATGGCCCTGGAGCGTGCCGGGTGGCGAGTGGTCTACGAGCAGAACGCGATCTCGTGGACCGAGGCGCCGGCCACCTACGGCCAGCTGTGGAAGCAGCGCTACCGGTGGTGCTACGGGACGTTGCAGGCGATCTGGAAGCACCGGCGGGCCGTCGTCGAGCGCGGCGCGGCCGGGCGGCTCGGCCGGCGCGGCCTGCCCTACCTGCTCGTCTTCCAGGTGCTGCTGCAGGTGATCTCACCGGTGGTCGACGTGACCGCGTGCTTCGCCCTGTTCACCGAGGACGCCGGCGAGGTAGCGCTGACCTGGCTGGGATTCCTGGTGCTGCAGGCGGTTCCCGGCGTGATCGCGTTCCGGCTGGACGGCGAGCCGCTGCGCCCGCTGCTGGTGCTGCCGCTGCAGCAGATCGTGTACCGGCAGCTGATGTACCTGGTCGTGGTGCAGTCGGTGATCACCGCCCTCGCCGGCGCCCGGCTGCCGTGGCAGAAGCTGGAGCGCCGCGGCCGGATCGTCCCGCTCGCGGCCGGACGGCGCCGGTGACCTGAGCCCGCCCGGGCGGAGATCGGAGCGCGGGCTCGCCGTAAATATGGTATACCATAGACCAACGCTCCTTCTTCGACGGAGAGGTCCCGATGGTGCGCATCCTGACCCGGTCCGACGTTCGCTCGCTGATCTCGATGGACGAGGTGATCGATGCGGTGCAGAAGGCGCACGAGGACCTCGCCCTCGGCCGCGCCGACCAGCCCGAACGGCACGCCGCCCGCACGCCCGGCACCGACGCGCACCTGATCCCGATGACGGCGGCGCTCGCCGACGGCCAGGCCGGTGGCGTCAAGCTGCTCGCCGACGTGCCCGCGAACCCGGCCCGCGCGCTGCCCCGGCAGCAGTCGACGATCGTCCTGGTCAACCCCGAGAACGGGGTCTGCGAGGCATTCCTCGACGGCGGCGCGATCACCCAGTACCGGACCGCCGCCGCCTCCGCCGTCGCGACCCGCTGCCTGGCCCGCCCCGACGCGCGCGTGCTCGGCCTGATCGGGGCGGGCGCGCAGGCGCGCAGCCACTTCGCGGCGATCACGCGGGTCCGGCCGATCGACCGGGTGCTGGTGTGGAGCCGCACCGAGGCCAGCGCCCGGGCCTTCCGGGATGCCGTGGCCGACAGCGGCGTGGACATCGAGCTCGCCGGCAGCCCCGAGCAGGTCGTCCGCGGCTCGGACGTCCTCTGCACCCTCACCCCGGCGGCGACGCCCGTGGTCGCCGGTCGCTGGTTCGGCGAGGGCCTGCACGTCAACGCCGTCGGAGCGCCGCCGCGCCGGGACCACCGGGAGATCGACACCGACGGCATCGCGCGCGCCCGCGTCGTGGTGGATGCGCTGGACACCGCGCTCGCCGAATCGGGTGCCGTGTCGATCGCGCTCGACGAAGGCGCCATCACGGTCGACCACGTCCGCGACGAGCTCGGCGAGGTCCTCACCGGCGCGAAACCCGGCCGCCGCGACGACGCGCAGATCACCTTGTTCAACTCGGTGGGCGTGCCGATCCAGGACCTCGCGACCGCCCGGATCCTCGTCGACCGGGCGCGCGACAAGGGCATCGGGATCGAGATCTCGCTGCCCGAGTAGGCGGAATACGATGGGCCGCGCGGGAGCCGGACCGCGGCCAGGAGGTGCCAGGTGTCGCTGGAAGCGCGACCTTCCGTAGGGTCGGCGCACCGTTCGTTGCGCGACTCGATCGCCGACGAGCTGCGGGAGCGGATCATCTCCGGGGCCTACCCGCCCGACTTCCGGTTGGTGGAGCGCGATCTCGCGCAGCAGCTGGAGGTTTCGCGGATCCCGCTGCGCGAGGCGTTCCGGCAGCTGGAATCGGAAGGTCTGGTGCGCGCGCTGCCGCGGCGCGGCGTGGTGGTCGCCTCGATGACGGCGAAGGACGTCGAGAACCTGTTCGAGATCCGGGAGAGCCTGGAATCGCTGGCCGCCCGGCTCGCGGCGCAGCGCGCCGACCGGCAGGGCCTGCAGCGGCTGCGGGCGCACCTCGACGAGGCGCGGGCGACCACGGCCGCCGCGGACAAGGACGGCATCGCCCGCGCCAACGCCGCGTTCCACGCGACGATCATCGACCTCGCCGACAACGAGCTGCTGCACTCGATGATGGCGCCGCTGAACAGCAAGGTCCGCTGGCTGTTCCGGCTCACCAGCGCGACCGACCCGGAGACGCTCTGCCGGGAGCACACCGACCTGTTCGACGCGATCGCCGCGGGCAACGCCGAAGAAGCGGCCCGGATCGCCCTGGAGCACGTGGCGGCCAGCCGCCAGCCCACCTTCGACCAGCTGGCAAATCCACAGTAGACACATCCGTCCCGCTGAGCCTCGCCCACCCCAAGGGCCCGCGGTCGTCTCCGTGACTCCTTCGGGGAGCTGCAGAGGTTCCGCTGCGCGCCGTTTTCGCGCGAAACCGGCGTTCCCCAGGCACACGCGGGCGACGCTTTCGCGCGAAAACGCCGCCTCGATCCACGCGAGCTCGCCTCAGCACACCCGCACGTCGCCCCCTCCAGAACAGCCTCGATAGCAGCCAGAACGGGTGTTCACAGGGGCGGGCCTCTCGTCCCGGACCGGCTGCGTTCCTGCCGGGTGCGGGCCGCTGCGCGATGATTGAGCGCGGGTGATTGCGATGACCGGAGAGACCGAGGCGTGTGCCGGGGTGGACGTCGGTGGCACGTTCACCGACGTCGTCGTGCACTCCCCCGGCCACCGACCCCGGGCCGTCAAGGTGCCCACCACCCCGGCCGACCAGGCCGAAGGGGTGGAGCGCGGCATCGCCGAAGGCCTGCCCGGCGGGTCGCTCCGGCTGCTGCCGCACGGCAGCACCACCGCCACCAACGCCGTGCTGGAGCGCAAGATCGCCCGCACCGCCTTCGTCACCACCGACGGCTTCACCGACGTCCTGCAGATCGGGCGGCAGAACCGGCCAGCCCTCTACGACCTGTCCGCGACCAAGCCGGAACCGCTGGTGCCGCACGAGCGGTCGGTCACCGTCGCCGAGCGGATGAGCCCGCGGGGCGAGGCGGTCGTGGAGCTCACCGACGCCGAGATCGACCGGGTGGTGGCCGCGGTCCGCCGCCTCGAACCCGAGTCGATCGCCGTGTGCCTGCTCTTCTCCTACGCCTGCGACGACCACGAGCGGCGGTTGTGCGCGGCGCTGGACGAGCTCGGCGTGCCGATCACCCGCTCCAGCTCACTGCTGCCGGAGTTCCGCGAGTTCGAGCGGGCGTCGACCTGCGTGCTCAACGCCGCCGTCGAACCGGTGATGCGCCGCTACGTGTCCAACCTGACCACCCGGCTGCCCGATCCGACGATCACCGTGATGACCTCCAGCGGCGGCACGGCGGGCGTGGACTTCGCTGCGGCGGCACCCGTGCACACGCTGCTGTCCGGCCCGGCCGCAGGCGTGGTGGCCGCCGGAGCGGTCGCGCGCTCGGCCGGGTTCGAGGACGCGATCGCCTTCGACATGGGCGGCACGTCCACCGACGTGTGCCTGATCCGCGAGGGCCGCCCGGAGGTGTCGACGACGTCGGAGATCGCCGGGCTGCCGTTCCGGACCCCGGCGGTCGGCATCCACACCGTCGGGGCCGGTGGCGGGTCGATCGCGTGGGTCGACACCGGCGGCGCGCTGCGGGTCGGTCCGCAGTCGGCCGGTGCCGACCCCGGCCCGGCCTGCTACCGCCTTGGCGGCGAGGAACCCACGGTGACGGACGCGCACTGCGCGCTGGGCCACCTCGACCCCGCGCGCGAGCTCGGCGGCGGCCTCCGGCTGGATGCCGACGCCGCACGCCGAGCGCTGGAAACGCTGCCCGAGCCGGCCGCCGGAGTGCTGGCCGTCGTGCGCGCGACGATGGCGCGGGCGCTGCGCAGGGTCAGCACCGAGCGCGGCATCGATCCGGCCGGGCTCGCCCTGGTCGCCTACGGCGGCGCGGGCCCGCTGCACGCGACCGCGCTGGCGCGGGAGCTCGGCTGCCCCGCCGTCGTGGTGCCGCCCGCGCCCGGCGTGCTCAGCGCGCTCGGCCTGCTGCTGGCTCCGCCGCGCTTCGAGGCGTCGCGAACGATGCTGGTGGATGCCGGCGAAGACCTGTCGCAGGCGTGGGAGGAACTGGGCACCGAAGCTCATCGGGAACTTGAAAAGCAAGGCGTCACAGCGGGAATATCACTGTCCAAAGTGGCCGACATGCGCTACGCCGGGCAATCCCACGAGCTGCGGATCGACGTCACCGAGCAGGCCGATCTCGCCGAGCTGCTGCATGACGCGCACCACGAGTCGTACGGGTACGCGATGCGCGACGAGCGGGTCGAGGTCGTCACGCTGCGGGTCATCGCTCGCGGCGAACCGATCCTCGCGGATTCGCCGCAGGACTGGGACCAGGGCGAACCGGAGCGCAAACCGGATCGCGAGATCGGCATCGGCGACCGGTCGGTGCGCGCGCGGATCGTGTCCCGGGCAGCGCTGAAGACGGGCGACGAGGTCGCCGGGCCGGCGCTGATCGAGCAGCCGGACACCACGACGCTGCTCGCCGAGGACGAAGTGGCGACAGTGGACGAATCGGGGAACCTGGTGGTGCGGCTGACATGACCGAGCTGACCGCCGTCGAGCTGGAGGTGTTCCGCCACGCCCTGGCCGGTGTCGCCGACGAGATGGGCGTGGCGCTGCGCCGCGCCGCCTACTCCCCCAACATCAAGGAACGTGCCGACTGCTCCGCCGCGGTGTTCGACCCCGACGGCGAGATGGTCGCGCAGGCCGAGCACATCCCGGTGCACCTGGGCGCGATGCCCGCCAGCGTCCGCGCCGTGCTGGAGACCTGCGGGCGGCTCGAACCGGGCGAGCAGGTCTGCGTGAACGACCCTTACCTCGGCGGCACCCACCTGCCGGACCTGACGATCGTCGCCGCCGTCGGCGACGGCGACCGGCTGCTGGGGTACGTGGCCAACCGCGCCCACCACGCGGACGTCGGCGGCGCCGCGCCGGGTTCGATGCCCGCGACCGCGACCGAGATCGCGATGGAGGGCGTCCGCATCCCGCCGATCCGCATCGCCGACGCGACCGGCGAGCGCGAGGACGTGGTCCGGCTGATCGCGGCGAACTCGCGGACCCCCGAGGAACGCCGCGGCGACCTGCGCGCCCAGTTCGCGGCGAACCACGTGGGCGCGGTGCGGATGCGCGAACTGGCCGACCGGATGGGGTCGCGGCGGCTGCGCACGGCGATGGCGGCGGTGTGCGACTACTCGGACCGCCGGGTGCGCGCGGCGATCCGCGACATCCCCGACGGCTGCTACCGCAGCGAGGACGTGCTGGAGATCGGCGACGGGATCCCGATCAAGGCGGCGGTGACGGTCTCCGGTGACGAGGTGCTGGTGGATTTCGACGGCACGGCCCGGCAGATCCCGGTGAACTGCAACGCGGTGTTCGCGGTGACGCTGTCGGCGTCGATGTTCGTGCTCCGGATGCTCACCGACCCCGACGCCCCGCCCAACGCCGGCTGCTACCGGGCGCTGCGCGTCGAAGCGCCGGAAGGCACGGTGGTGAACCCGACGTTCCCGGCCCCGACGGCGGCGGGCAACGTGGAGACCAGCCAGCGCATCGTGGACGTGCTGCTCGGCGCGTTCGCGCAGGCGATCCCCGACCGCGTGCCGGCGGGCAGCCAGGGCACCATGAACAACCTGCTGATCGGCGGCGGCGACCCGGCGTTCAGCTACTACGAGACGCTGGGCGGCGGCGAAGGCGGCACTCCCACCCGCGCAGGCATGTCGGGCGTGCACACGGGCATGACCAACACCCAGAACACGCCGGCGGAAGCGATGGAGCTGGACTACCCGCTGCGGGTCTGGCGCTACGAGCTCCGGCCGTCCTCCGGCGGCGCGGGACGGCACCCGGGCGGCGACGGCCTGGTGCGGGAGATCGAAGCGCTCGCCGACTGCACCCTGACGATCCAGTCCGAACGCCGCGAACACGCCCCGCGGGGAGCCCGGGGCGGCGAGCCCGGCGCGGTCGGCCGCAACATCCTGGTCCGGGCGGACGGCACCGAGGAAGGGCTCCCGGCCAAGGGCACCTGGCCGCTGCGCCGAGGCGACCGGATCCGCATCGAAACCCCAGGTGGAGGCGGCTGGGGAGGTCCCGGCGAAGGCGACTGAGCGCTACCCTGGAGGTGCCGGCCGGGCGCCCCGCGCTGGCACGTGGAGCTTTCGAACTTCCCGGCCCGGCGGAGCCTCCGACCCCAGCGGCCGGAGGCTTCCGCATCTCCGCGCGGGCGCTCCCCTGTTGCCTGAGAGCCGACTCGGACCGCACACCGCGCTTCGTTCAGATCTCGTTCGGCCAAAGGGGCTTTCGTGGTGCTGCTGAGCGGTCGTGAGTGGTAATGGTCGCTGGAACGACCATTACCACTCACGACCGGCGTCAGCGGGTCAGGCCGTGGGCGGCCAGGCCGTGTCGTCGGCGGCCAGCCACGGCTCGGTCGCGGCGGCGGCGGGGGTCGTCCCGGTGAACGCGCGGACGTCGTGGTGGAGGTGCGACTGGTCGGCATAGCCGCCGTCCGCCGCCACCTGCGCCGGGGCATGCCCGCTGACCAGACGGTGGATGGCGTGGTCGAAGCGGACCAGCATGCCGGCGCGCTTGGGGGTCAGGCCGATCTGCGAGCCGAAGCGCGACCACAGGCGCTGCCGGCTCCAGCCGGTCCGGGCCGCGAGGTCGCGCACCCGGGCACGGCCGTGACCGCCGACGATCTGGCGCCATGCCCAGGCCACCTCGGGCTCGACCGCCCGGCCCGTGTGGAGCCGGCCGGACAGCTCCGCGTCGATCAGGGCGAAGCGCTCACGCCAGGTCCGCGCCTGGTGCAACCGCTCTCGCAGGCGCGGTGCGTCGCGGCCCCACAGGTCATCGAGCGCGATGACGCTCCCGCGCAACTCCGCGAGCGGGAGCCCGAGCACGGAGTAAGCGGTCAGCGGGCACAGGCGGATCTGGATGCACGCGACGCCCTCGGCGCGCGCCTGGAACGCGCGGAAGGCGAGCCCGGCGGCCAGGCTGTCCAACCGCAACCGGCCGGGTGCGCCGTGGATGTCGAACGGGCGGTCGCCGAACTCGACGGCCACGGTGACGGCCGGGTGGGGGATGGCGCGCAGTTCGACGGGACCGCGAATGCGGAATCCCGCCATGTCGACTCCGGGCAGCTCGGTTGCCCGCGACGGCCGCGCGATCTCCCAGTCAGCGGTGGAATCTGCCGTCCGGCGAACTGATCGCACGCGTCAACTGTACGAGCGGCTCGGCGGCGGGACCACGGCGATGACATTTCTCCAAGACCCGTCGTGCCGGACGCCGGAAGGGTGGCCCGCAACGACGGACGGAGGAGCCATGGACGAGACGACTATCCCGCACCACCGCCGCGCGGACGCGACACCGAGCGGCCGGCGGTCGTGGAGCCGACGGCGGCGGATCACGTTGCTGGCCGCCGGTGGGCTGGCCCTCCTGCTGGCGTGGAACACGGTGTCAGTGCGCACGGAGACAGCCGAAGCCTCCGGCGAGCAGATCGTGCGCGTTCCCGGCGGGGACATCCGCGTCGTGCAGGAAGGACCGCCCGGCGCGCCCGCGGTGGTGCTCCTGCACGGCCTGGCCGGATCCGCGGCGTGGTGGGAGCCGGTGCTGCCGGCATTGCGGGACCTGCACGTGGTGCGGGTGGACCTGCTCGGGCACGGTGGATCGGCCAAGCCGACCGATGGCTACGGCATCGCGGAGCAAGCGGGCCGGGTGGGGGCGGTGCTCGATCGGCTCGGGGTGCGCCGCGCGACCGTCGTCGGGCATTCCACCGGCGGCGCCGTCGCCACATCGCTGGCCGAGCAGCGCCGCGACTTGGTGACGGCGGTCGCGCTGGTCGACACCGGCCCGCGGGCGGACGCGTTCCTCGGCGACAGCTTCGTCGCCGACCTGATGACCACGCCGGTGGTGGGAGAACTGATCTGGCGGCTGCGCACCGACGGTGCGCTCCGCGGCGCTATGAGCACCGCGTTCACCCGCGAGGTGCGGATCCCCGAGGAGCTCGTCACCGACGTCCGGGGCATGACCTACCGCAGCCTCACCGCGACCGACGAGGCGGTCGACGCGTTCCTGGCCGAACGGCCCGTCCCCGACCGGCTCGCCGGCCTCGGTCTGCCGGTCCTGGTCATCTTCGGCGCCCAGGACCGGCGGTGGCAGCCGTCGTCCGCACAGGACTACCGCCGAATCCCCCACGCCCGGATCGAGATCCTCGACGGTGTCGGCCACACACCCATGTTCGAGGACCCGGACACCACTGGGGCCCTCCTGCACGGTTTCGCCGTCGAGACCACATCGCGCTGATCCAGCACCAGGCGATCACGCCTCGCAGGGATCGGGGGTTGCGCCGCCGGTCAGGCATCGAGATGGGTGAAGTCCGGGAGCGGGGCCTCTGCCACCAGGGCCCGGATCGCTTCGCGGGCTTCGGTCGGGGTTGCGTCCTTCCGCCACCACAGGGCCACCTCCCTCCCCTGCGGCACGTCGCTGATCGGGATCAGGCGGACTCCCGAGGTGTTCGCCATGACCATCGCCAGCGCGTTCGTCACGCCCACCGCGATCCCCCGCCGCACCAGGGCGATCAGGGTCTGGGGCTGGTTCGTGCGGAAGATGACGTCGGGCACCAGGCCCGCCTGCTCGAACGCCAGGCTCGACTCGAAGTGGCCGTTCTCGCGGTCGGTGTTCTCGCCGATCGTGATCAGCGGCCTCGCTGCCAGGTCCGCCAGCCGCAGCGGCCCGGCGGGCTGGTCCTCGCCGGCGGCCACCACCGCCACCAACGGCTCCCGCCACAGCGGCTGGAAGGTCAGCGCGTCGCCGGCCGCCACCGGCAGCACCGGCCGGACCGCCAGGTCGATGTCGCCGGCGATCAGCGCGGCCTCTAGCTCCAGCGTCGCTCCTTCCCACGGCTCCAGCTCGATGCCCGGGAACTGCGCCGCGCTGCGCTCGAAGAGGAACGGGAACAGATGTGCCGCTGCGCTGGGATAGGCGCCGAGCCGGACGCGACCGCGCACCCGGTGGGCGGCGCGCCCGGCCTCCTCGCTGGCGGCCCGCAGGTGCTGGAGGATGCCCCGCGCGTGCGGGAGCAGCGCGCGGCCCTCGGCGGTCAGCGCTACGGGGTGGTGCGAGCGGTCGAAGAGCTGCACGCCCAACGCCCGCTCCAGCTCCGAGACGTGCGTGCTGATCCGGGACTGCGACCGGAACAGCGCCTGCGCCGCGGCGGAGAACCCGCCGTGCTCCACTACGGACACGAAGCTGACGAACCAGTCGAGGCGGTAGCGGTAGGCTTCGCCGGGCTTCACCGCCACCACCTCGCGTCCCGTCGTGCGTTCACGCGGGTCAGCCGAACAACTTGTCCAGCTGCTGGTTCACGGTCAGCACCGCGAGCACGCCGAACAGCAGGATCGACCAGATCAGCGCGGCAAGCCGGTAGCCGCGGACGCGGATCGCGGCGGGCAGCATCTTGCGGTTGATGGCGATCAGCAGTCCTGAGTAGACGAACATCATGACCCCGCCGACGCAGGCCGCGATGGTGGCGAGCAGCAGCGGCTGGCCCAGGCCCGCCGCCACGACCAGCGCGCCGATCAGCACCAGGCCCCACACCAGTCCGGCGTAGATCTTGCTCTCGGAGGCGTTCGGGAAGTACGTCGTCTTCAGCACGTCGGCGGCCAGCCTGCTGGTGTAGTCGACGATGCCCAGTGCCGCCGCGAACAGCGAGAAGGCACCCACGATCCAGAAGAAGTAGCCGAACCAGCCGCCGGCCGTGGCCATCATCTGCTCGCCCTCGGCGCGCAGGAACGACACGTCGTTGGACACGTCGCCGCCGAAGACGGTGGCGTAGGCCAGCAACGACATGAACATGATGGACAGGAAGGTGATGGCGACGAAGGTGAGCAGCTGCTCCTTGTTGGCGAACCGCCACCACACCCGCCAGCGGGCCAGGTTCTCCTCGGTGGCCGGGAAGATGAACCCGGCCTGGCCGCGCGCCTCCGTCTCGCCGGTCAGCGGCGAGACGATCTTCGGGACGTAGCGGCCCATCCCGAAACCCTTGTCCCGGATCCAGTTGCTCTGCACCAGGTTCTGCCCGCCGCCCGCGCCCGCGAAGGCGAGGGCGCCCATCAGCACGGCGAAACCCAGTTCCGCGGCGGGGAATCGCGGCTGCGTGACCACGCTGGGCAGCGCCGCCCAGGTGTTGGCGCCGATGACGAACAGCGAGCCGATCACGATGAGCAGCAGAATCGCCGCGACCTTGAGCATCTGCGCGCGTTCCAGTGCGGTGTAGACGGCCGGCGCGAGTGTCAGGATCAGCGCCACGATCACGAGTATCACCACGGAGATCACCGCGACGTTGCCGCCGACGACGTAGCTGACCAGGGTCGCCGAGCTGGTCGCCCACGCCGGCCAGAGGTTCGCGAAGTAGGCCATGATCGCGAACACCAGGCCCCAGTGCTTCCACAACCGGCTGAAGCCGGTGACCGCGGTCTCCCCGGTGGCCAGGGTGTAGCGCTCGATCTCCATGTTCAGGAAGTACTGCGTCACCAGGCCCAGCACGGCCGCCCAGACGAACGTCAGGCCGACCTGCGAGGTGATGTAAGGGAAGAGGATGAACTCGCCGCTGGCCAGGCCGACCCCGGCGGCGACGATGCCCGGGCCGATGAGGCGCCACTGCTTGCCGGGTGGCTCGGGGAGATCGCGGACCTGGGGGCGCGGGATGTGCTTGTCGGGAAAGGCTCCGGCTGGATCGGGGATGCTCGCGTCGGCCATCTGGACACCTTCGTTCGTGGCTCGCCGGTTCAGCACAGCTGCCGATCACCGAGGCGCCGGGCCGCCGCCACCGGTCGGCCCGGCGGCGGGTCAACGCACGAACTGGTCGACGAAATCGCCGCCGAGTCCGACCTTCTCGTAGTGCACGCGGCACATTTCGATCTTGGTGAACACGTCTTCGTAGCCCACCTGGTGACCGGCCTCGTCAAGGTAGATCATCGCACCGGTGATGTTGAAGAACGTGACCATTTCGTCGCAATCGGCGGGAACCGCGAGGGTGTGGATCTCGCCGGGCGGTTCGTACACGTAGTGCCCGGTCTCGGCCGTCCACGGGTGTTCGTGGTAGTGCCACTTGCCCTTGATCACGTAGCCGTGCACCGCGCCGGGGTGGCGGTGCCGGGACACGATGCCGGACTTGGTCACCCACAACAGGTTGCACCACTGGCCGACGACGGTGTTGAACATCAGTGGCCGGAACCAGACGTCCGGCGCCTGCGGTACCCACACCCGGTCGTCCTCGGGCACCGCCGCGATCGCCACTTCGGGCGGGATTGCCGGCGACGGCAGCACCTGGAACTCGGACGGCATTTCACTCACTCCCAACTGGTTTCGGATTCTTGCCCAGGCGACGCAGCCGCGCGCCACGCAAGACGAGTTCAACGAGGGCTCTTCAGACGGCCAGGTAGCCGCCGTCGACCGGGAGGACCGTCCCGGTGATGAATTCCGCCTCCGCGGAGGCGAGGAAGAGGACCGCGCGCGCCACGTCCTGCGGGGTGCCCCAGCGGCCCAGCGGGGTCCGGGCGAGGATGCGCGCGTCGGCTTCGGGATCGGATTGCAGTTCTCCCGTCAGCGCGGTGCGGATCCAGCCCGGCGCCACCGCGTTGACCCGGATGCGGTCGACCGCGTAGCCTGCCGCCAGCGATTTGGTCAGCTGCACCACGCCGCCCTTGCTGGCCGAGTAGCCGGGCACCTGCGCGCCGCCGAAGAAGCTGAGCATCGAAGCGGTGTTGACGATGCAGCCGCCGGAGCGGGCGAGCAGCGCGCGGGCCGCCGCGCAGGACCGCATGGTGCCGGTGAGGTTGACGTCGACGACCCGCGCGAACGCCTCCGGCTCCAATTCAGCGCCACGGCGGATGATTCCCGCGCAGTTCACCAGCACGTCCAGCCGGACCAGACCGTCCACAATGGTCTTGATGCCGCCCGGGCTGGTCACGTCGGAGTCGAACGCGTCGATGGTCGCGTCCAGTTCCGGCGATGGCTCGCCCACTCCGGTGACGCGGACTTCCGCGTCGTGGCGGGCGAAGGCGTTGGCGACCGCCGCGCCGATGCCGCTGGTGCCGCCGACGACGAGCACCGACTTCCCGGCGAATGCATCCGCTCGCAGGGTGGACAACGGCGATCAGTCCCTTCCGGATTGCGTTGCCATGGCGGATTCCGGGATCCCGACGGGCTTGCGGACCAGGAACGCGTAGCTGAGCGCGGCGGCGATCGCGATGCCGCTGGCGGCAAGCAGGGCGAGCACGAACGAACCGGTCTCGTCCACGATGATGCCGGTGATCAGCGGCGCGAACGCCCCGCCGAAGTAGCCGCCGAAGTTCTGCAGGCTGCCCAGCGACGCGGTGATGCGCTCGCTGCCCACCGTGGTCGCCAGCGACCAGGCACCGGCGCTCGCGGAGTTCATGAAGAACTGGGACGCGGAGATGGACACCAGCGCCAGCGCGGTGCTCGGGGTGAACGCCACGGGGATGGTGCACAGGCCACCGAGCAGCAGCCCGCCGCAGATCGGCACCTTCCGCGCGAGCATGGTGGAAACCCCGCGCCGCACCAGGAGATCGCCGACGCCGCCGCCGGCCAGCATGCCGAGCGTGCCGGCGAGGTAGGGCACGATCAGCGCGATCCCGGTATCGGCCACGCTCAGGCCGCGCTCGCTCTCCAGGTAGGCGGGCAGCCAGGTCAGGTACAGGTAGATCGAGTAGATCACCCCGGAGAAGCCGAGGATCATGCCCCACGTGGTGCGATGCCGCAGCAGCCCGAGCCACTCCCGCACCGACACCGGCTCCGCGGCGGGCTGCGGCTCGCAGGAGAGCTGCTTGCGGTCCCGGTAGACGACGAACCACACCAGCGCGAGCACGATGCCCGCCAGCCCGGCGACGACGAACATGGCGCGCCAGCCGTAGCTGAGCATCAGCCAGGTCAGCAACGGCGGGGCGATCGCCGGGGCGAGCGTGGAGGCCGTGTTGAACAGCCCGATCGGCGTGCCCCGCGATTCGCGCGGGAACCAGTCGGAAACCACCTTGGCGCCGCCGGGGAAGGCGGGCGCCTCGCCCAGCCCGAGGAACAACCGGCCGAACAGCATCTGCTTGAAGTTGGCGGCGATCCCGCAGAAGGCCTGGGCGATCGACCACAGCAGCAGCCCGCCGCCGAGCACCTTGCGCGGCCCGAACCGGTCGAGCAGGCCGCCGGCGGGCAGCTGGGCGAACGCGTACGCCCACGAGAAGACCGAGAGCAGCAAGCCCATTTCGGTGGGGCCGATGCCGAACTCGTCCTGGACGCTGTGGTTGGCGATGGCGAGCGTGCTGCGGTCGACGTAGTTGACGATGCCGATGAGCAGCAGCATGACGAGCAGTACGAAGCGCATCCGGCGGATGCTCCGCGGTGGACTCATTCCGGTTCCCCCGAGACTCGACGACTTCGTCGGAGTTGGAGCCAAATGTGCGCGAAAGACCGGAACCGTTCCGGGATCGTCCGTCGGCTCCTGGGGCTAGACCCTAAGCAGGCGTCCCATCCGGGAGAAGCGCACTTTTCAAATACCCGCCATCCGCTACGCGGATACCGCGGGCTCAGCGCTCCCGCGCCTCGGCGCGGCGCAGCCGCTCCGCTGCCGCGTCGCGGTCGTGCTGCGCCCGCTCGCGGCGCTGGCGCGCCGTCTTCGCGTTGCGGCGGTGCTCGCGGAGCTCGCTTTCCGCCTGCTGCAGCGCCTCGCGCAGCTCCTCGCAGCGCTGCTCGGCTTCGCGCTCCGCGCTCTCGGCGCGCTCCTCCGCGCCGGTGGCTTCGCCCAGTTGCTCATCGGTGTGCTGCAACTGCTCGCGGAGCTCGCGAAGTTCCCGTTGGGGTTTGGGGCGCGCGGCGGTGCGGCGGATGGCGGCGGCGGCGAGTTCGTCGAGGCCGAATCCGCTGTATTCCAGGGGCTTGATGAGGGTTCCGGCTCGGACCGCGTGGCCTGCTTCGGGATCGGACAGCGCCGCGGTGAGGGTTTGCTCGACTTGCTGCCGGGTCGATTCGGTGAGCCGGTGGCCGTGCTGTTCGGCGAGTTCCGCGGCCCTGCCGGTGGTCTCGCGCAGGAGGCGGGTGCGGTCGGCTGCGAGGGTTCGCAGGTCGTCGCCGCGCAGTTCGCGCTGCGCCGCTCGCAGCTTCTCGCCCAGTTCCAGGAGCTCGGTGACGCTGCGGGGCTCCCGGCTGGCGAGCAGGTTCACCGCCCAGGCCGCGGCGGTGGGCTTGCGCAGCTTCTTGAGCTGCGCGGCGAGATCCCGGTCGCCGCGTTCGGCGGCCGCTGCCGCGTGGCGGTCGCGGGCCGGGATGAACTCGGCCGGATCCGCCGCGTACAGCTCGCGAGCGAGTTCCTCCAATTCCACGGGATCAACGTGCCACGTCGGCGCGGCGTGCGCGATGCGGCCGAACGCCTCAGGCTGGGCGCATGACGGTTTTGGAACGTCCTCGCGACGGTGCGCTGATCGCCGGGGTGTGCGCCGGGATCGCGAACCGCTTCGGCTGGCGCGTCGGCCTGGTGCGGCTGGTGTTCGTGCTCTCCTGCGTCCTGCCCGGCCCGCAGTTCCTGATCTACCTGGTCCTGTGGCTGCTGATGCCCCGGGCGGCGTGACGGTCTCCGCTGGTCAGGACCCGTGAGCGGTTTGGGGTGCCATAGCTTGATCTTTAACCTCGGGGTTGGTGGCCCCACCCCGGTTGGTCATGAATGCAGCCCTTGGTTGATCATTCGTCTTGCGACAGAACAAAGATCGATCCAAGGGCTGCGATGGTTAGTGTGCATGATCCCGATCGTGATGCTGCGTTCGGGGAGTTGGTCAGGTTCCGCCAGGAGTTCTACGAGTGTCTGACCGCGCGGGTGGATGCGTTGTTCGAACTGGCCGAGGCGGTGTTGTGCACCGACGGCCCGGGGGGTGTCAGGTGGGTTGTGTACAAGATCCGATAGTTGATGGAGTACGCAGATGACCACGACTGATCCGCAGCAGCAGGAAGGGAATCCGTTCGGGGCGGCCGGGCAGCCGCGGTCGGCTCGGGAC
>NZ_SMKW01000086.1 GCF_004348985.1 Saccharopolyspora elongata
CCCCCAACCGCACCGGCCCACCCCGGTGACCGGGCGCGATGCCCCCGACCCCACGCGCCCGGTCACCGGCCAACCCACGGCTCAAGGAGAACGCGATGACGCGATCGACCGAGAACGGCCCCGAAGGGCGAGTCGGCTACTGGGCCGCCTTCGGCTACCAGAACCACGTGATCCCGGTCGAAGACCCACGCCGCGAAGGCCGGGACCTGATCGCACTCTGCGGCGTGATGACGGCGCCGGAAGACGTCACCGCCCGAGACAGCCGCCCCACCTGCTGCGTCTGCGCAACTGAAGTCCGAAGTGGACGGATAGATGTGCGGCCGTGACGTTCGGCTGAAGGTCGCATTTCCGGCATCGCGGTCGGGCATAATGCCATCTGGCCTGGTGGCAGGCCGTTTTGGGGGAGCGCTCCGAGTTCTGCGTGAGCGCGTTCATGCCGAGGGGAGCATGTTCAAGTGACTCATCAAGGCTGGCCGGGAAACCAAGGCCCGCAGCCCTATCCGCAGCAGCCGTACCCGCCGCAATATCCGGCCGGTCCGGCCGCGATGCCGCCCAAGAAGCGCCGGATCTGGGTGCCGTTCCTGATCATCGGGCTCGTCGTAGTCCTGGTCGGTGGTGGCGTGGCCGGATGGCTCGCGTTGCGCGCCAGGTACGGCCCGAGGGATGCGGATCAGCGGCAGGCGGCGACGCTGCTCTGGAAAGAAAGCCCGACGATGGAGGAGAAGCCGTTCAACAGCTGGGCTTCCGACGGCATCGTCGCCGTGATGCACGAAGACTGGCTCGACGCGTTCCACGCGGACACCGGCGAAGACGCCTGGGACCTGGAACCGCCGCTGCGGGCCGGGGACGACGCGAAGATGAGCCGGTTCTGCGGCATGAGCCACGAGGTGAAGAACGGCCTTGGAGTGGTTGCCTACGGGCCGTACAAGAAGGATTGGTACGGCGGCACCGGCTGCTCGACGATCGCTGTCATCGACGTCAAGACCGGTGCCATCAAGCGGCAGTTCGACCTGCCGGTCGTCGAAAACCGGAACACCACGAACTTCACCGACCCCGAGATCGTCGGCGACGTGGTGGTCTTCGCGCTGCACGACATCGTCTACGGCATGAGCCTGACAGATGGAAGGGAAGTCTGGCGATATGACCAGGAACCAGGCCGCTACTGCAATCTTTGGGGGCCCGCCATCAGCGAGCGAACGTTGGTGTACCCGGTCTACTGCCCGCTCGGCGAGGAGGACGTCCACGAACTGGTTTTCCTCGACCCCGCGACCGGGAGCGTGAAGGGCCGGACTCGGGTCGAAACGGACAGTCCCGTTAACGTGATCGCAGCAGATCCGCCGGTCGTGTCGGTCGACTCCAGCCTGAACGAGGAAGACCCGGGGAGCCTGCTGGTCTTCGACGATACGGGCCGCAAGGTGACCGAGATCCCGGCGAACCAGCCCGCCGGGCGGCTCAACGTCAATCCCATCAACTCAAGCGTGGAAAGCTCAGCGCGCCAGAGGTATCCGATCCTGATCAAGGATGGAGCGCTGATCGGAGAGACCTGGTCGACTTCGGTCACCGCGAACCGGGAAACCAACAAGATCGTCGCGGTGGATTTGAAGACCGGCCAGCAGCGGTGGGATGTCGCGCTCGGAGCGAAGATCACCGGCAGGCCGTTCGCGGTGACGGAGAACAGCGTTCTAGCCATCAACGATGGCACCTACGAGGACCCGCCACGCGTGTACGAGATCCCGATCAGCGGCGGCAGTCCAAACCCGATCACCGGGGTGTTCCCGGATGAGATCACGTCCCCGACCAACTGCAATCTGCACTGGGTCGATGGAACGGTTTATGGCGCGCGGATGGGCGCGGGCACGATGGGAAACGAGCCCGTGTTCGCCGTGAGATAACCCGAGGAAAGCGCTGGCCGCGCACCGGAATCGGTGCGCGGCCAGTTCGCTTCGGTCGACCTCAGCGGGTGTTGCTCACTCGCCGAAGACCGGCGGGGCGACCTTGGGCAGGCCCAGGTCGTCCCAGGCCTCGTCCGTGTCGACCCAGTACTTGTCCTCGTGCTCCTGGTCTTCCTCGCCCTGCTTGCCCTGGCCGCGACCAGCAGCACCAGCGCCCATGCCACCGGCGCCACCGCGACCGGCCGCACCAGCAGCGCCACCTGCACCAGCACCGGCACCGGAACCGCCGCCGAGACCGCCGAGTCCGGCGCGCCCACCGGCACCCAGGCCCGCGCCGCGGCCGCCAGCGCCACCGGCACCGAGCCCACGACCGCCACCGGCACCCGCACCACCGGCGCCGCCGCCGGGCGGCATCATGCCGATGCCGCCACCGCCCATGTTCGGGCCCGTGCTGACGTTGGGTCCGGGGTTGACGGGCAGGCCGGGACCGTTGGTGACGGGCGGCGAGGACCACTGCGACGTGTTCTGCGACGGAGTCGTGTAACCACCGTCGCCGGGACCACCAGTGCCACCGGTGCCGCCGCTACCGCTGCCGCCGCCGAGGCTGCCGCCCCAGCTGCCGCCGCCACCGCCGCCACCAGGCCCGCCGCCGGGAATCCCAGAACCGTTCGGAATGCTGCCAACGGTCGGGTTCGTCCCGGTGCTGCCGGAGCCCTGGTCGTACGCCATCTCCGGAGCCTTCGGGTAGAAGGCCAGGTTCTGCGAGACGTTCGTGGTGCTGTTGCTGTAGTTGTCGTAGTGCTGCTTGGCTTCCTGAGCCTTCTCGGTGGCCTCGCGCTCCTGCTTCTGCAGGTCGGTCTCGCCACCGACCAGCCAAGCGCCGCCCTTCTCGAGCAGGTTGTCGGTCGCATCGACCTTCACCGGCTCGGGCATGCTGTTCTTGACCAGGCCGTAGTTGTTGACCTGTTGTTCGGCCGAGTCGCCGACTGATGCCGAGACGGTCTTGGCGTCCTGAACGAACTGCGACATCGGCTTCAGCGAGTTGCCGTGTTCCTCGGCAGCTTGCCCGGTCCACGCGACACCGGCCTTAGCGTTGGCCTCGTCGAGTAGACGACCGACTTCGTCGAAGTCTTCGGTGATGCCCCGCCGCCAGCCCTCCACTGAGGTGACCAGCGGACCAGTGCCGGCCCCGCCGTGAATCTGCTTGAACTTCTCCGGGTGGTTGAAGCCGACCTGCTTCATGATCTCGTCCGTGTTACCACGGTCCGATTCACGTGTGAGCAGGTAGCCACCGACGATGATCGGTAAAACCATGATCACACCCCCTTGTCGTTAATGGTCGTGGTACGCGCGGACGCGATCAAGCGTCCGGGATGTTCTTCAGAACTTCGCTGGTGATCTTCTCTGCGAAACCGCACGGATCGTTCATTTCCGGAGATCCGCCGCTGTGCTTGGTGTAGTTGATCTCGACGGACTGTGTTTCGGCGACACCGAGTTCGATCCGGCAAAGGATGTCTTGCTTGTCGACCCGTGCGCCCGGGTAGCCGTCAACGGTCGTCGGTGCGAAGTTGTCGCGGGTCCCGCCAGTTTGATAGATCTTGGCTGGGCCGCCGGAAGTAGTGTTGATCGAGACACCGACCGCAAACGCGTCGCCGGACCAGTAGCACTGCGTCTCGCCGTACGCCGAAGTGTCCTCCTCGGGCTGGCCGCCTCCGCCCAACTGTGAAAGCTGCTCTGAGGTGAGCAGCTGGCAGGCGTTGGAGATACCCTTGAGGTTCTTGGGCTTCTCCACCTTCGGCACGGAAGAGGCCGTGGTCGTGGGAGATTCGGCAGTCGAGCTCGGCGGAGTCTGCGACTCTCCTGGTGAGCAGGCCGAAGCTCCCAGAACCGCAAAGAGGGCCACAGCGGTGATGCTGGCACAGCGTCGCACGTGAATCGTCCTTATACCTGGCGGGCGGTAGCGTTCTCGTCGGTGGTCTGGTACTCGCGTTGAGCAGCCTTCAACTGGTCGATTTGACTGGTCAGTCGCTTGATGCCATCAGCGACAGCCCACGACAGGCAGCCTTCGTTGTGCCCGGCCATCTCGTTGAGAGAGGTCACGAGACGCTGGCTGACCTCGTCCTCGCCGGGACCCTGGATGTTCCCCAGCTGCTGGGCCTTCCGAAGGATCCGTTCCATCTTTTCCCGAGCGTCTTCGTACTTGGCGATCAGGCCTGGAATCTGCTCGATGTCGACAGTGAACGACGCCGCCTGCGCAGAGCCGCCCGAGTTGATCGCGGTGTGGACCGTCGCCTGCCGCACAGCTTTCTGCGCCGTCGTGACGACCCCGTCGAAGAATGACACCTCTCACTACCCCCTTTGTCCCCTGAATCAGGTACACGTCGCGCTTAGCTTGCCAGGTCTTTGCCCGTTCGTGCACAGGTGTGACGCTGCTTCGCGCTGATCGGTTCCCAACTCGTTGTCGGATTAGTCCTTTTGGCGGAGTGACGTTGGTCGCTACCAGGCCGCTTCGCGCTGGGTCTTCGTCGTCAGCTCCCCGAGCACCCTGGTGAACGTGCTCATGTCCGCCCCCGCGAACATCCGCTGGGTCCCGCTGTTGTAGACCGCCGTGCGGCCCTGCTGCAGGTCGATGATCCGCAGCGTCTGGTCTCCCCGGCGCTCGCGGCGGCGGTCGTCCCAGATCGTGACGCCCGCTTCGCCAAGGCCCAGTCGCGGGCCTTCGAGCAGCTGCGTCATCTTCCGGAAGCTCGCCACGTTCACGCCGCGCGCCCGCAGGCTCTGCTCGATCGCCTGCGGGTCTTCGTCCCCGCGGCGGCGCACGTCGGCCATGGCCGCGCGCATCTCCGCCAGGTCCACGCTCAGCGCCGGGCGGATGCGGGCCGGCGGGTGTTCCGGGAGCACCGACACCAGCGACGGGATCAGGTCGTTCGGGTGCACCGGCTCCAGGATGATCCGGTCGCCGTCGACGACCGTGCGCACCGCCGTCTTGTTCGCCTTCGACACCGCGGCGCGCAGTTCGCTGCCCTTCTGCGAGGAGAATCGCAGGTCGTATTCGACCGTCACGTGCGCGTAGATGCCGAGCAGCTCCATGACCCGGTCGTTCACGCCGCTCGGGCTGATCAGGCCGCGATCGCGGACCCGCTGCTCCGCCGCCTCGAACTCGCGAGGCATGTCTTTCACGGTCGTCCCGTAGTTGCTGTACGACGCGATCATCGGGATCCGGCTGAGATCGGCGCGTTCGGCCAGGATCGCGAATTCGAGTCGGTCGACGTCGAGCTTGGGCACTGGTGCTGCGCTCCCGCGTTAGGGCATCGGAACTTGATGTCGACTGTGCAGACTAACTGGTCGCGGGGCTGCTTGGAGCAGAATTGGGCAGGCTCAGCCGTCGAGTCCCGACAGGCCCTTCCAAGCGCCCCGGGAACCGCGGCGCGCCGCCGAGCGCTGCCAGCGGAACACGCCGTAGCCGATGATGCCGAGCACGCCCCCGGCCAGGCAGGTCCAGAACTGGATGCCGGCCCAGTCGCGGATGCCGAACAGCACCACTCCGGCGAACCACAGGGCCGTGCCGAACAGCACCACCGGGGTGGGGTCCGCGAGCCTCCGCGGCAGCGGCGGAACCGGCCGGTGACCCGGCGCCGAGGGGGTGGATTCGCTGTCCTTTGCCACGTCAGGCAGGCTACTCCCGGTAATGAACGCGCGCGCAGGCGCGGTGATCGGGAAGTACTGATGGTGGATCGAGACGTTTCCAAGAAGTCGCTGCTGGACCGGTATTTCAAGATCACCGACCGCGGGTCCAGCGTCGGGCGGGAAGTTCGCGGCGGCGTGGTCACGTTCGTCACGGTCGCCTACATCATCGTGCTGAACCCGCTGATCCTCGGCAGCTCCTCGCCCGACGACGCGGGTGCCAAGCGCGACGTGCTCGGCAACATCCTGCCGGTTTCGCAGGTCGCGGCGACCACCGCGCTGGTCGCGGGCGTGATGACGATCCTGTTCGGACTGATCGCCAACTACCCGTTCGCGATCGCCGCCGGGCTCGGCATCAACACGCTGCTGGCCGTGACCATCGCGCCGCAGGTCACCTGGCCCGAGGCGATGGGCCTGGTGGTGGTGGACGGCATCATCATCCTGATCCTGGTCGCCACCGGGTTCCGGACGGCGGTGTTCAACGCGGTGCCGCCCGAGCTCAAGGCCGCGATCGCGGTCGGCGTCGGCGTGTTCATCACCTTCGTCGGCCTGGTCGACGCCGGTTTCGTGCGGCGCCTGCCGGACGCCGCCAATACGACCGTGCCGGTCGGGCTGGGCATCGAGGGCTCGATCGCCTCGTGGCCGACCGCGGTGTTCGTGTTCGGGCTGGTGCTCACCTCGGTGCTGGTGGCGCGCAAGGTGCGGGGCGCGATCCTGATCAGCGTGGCCGTCACCACGGTGCTGTCGATCGTGATCGAGTCGATCTTCCACGCGGGCCCGTCGAAGGGCGTCAACGCCTACGGCTGGAACCTCGGCTACCCGGCGGTGCCGGAGCAGGTCATCGGCCTGCCCGACCTGTCGCTGGTCGGCGACATCTCCTTCGGCGCGTGGACGCGGCTGCCGGCGCTGGCCGCCGCGATGCTGGTGTTCACGCTGGTGCTGGCGAACTTCTTCGACGCCATGGGCACCATGACCGGCCTCGGCAAGGAGGGCGGGCTCGCCGACAAGGACGGCAACCTGCCGGGCATCGGCAAGGCGCTGGCCGTCGAGGGCGTCGGCGCGGTCGCCGGCGGGTTGGGTTCGGCGAGCTCCAACACCGTGTTCGTGGAGTCCGCGTCCGGTATCGCGGAGGGGGCGCGCACCGGTCTGGCGAACGTGATCACCGGCCTGCTGTTCCTGGCGGCGATGTTCTTCACCCCGCTCTACCAGATCATCCCGGTGGAGGCGGCGGCTCCGGCGCTGGTCGTGGTCGGGGCGATGATGCTCACCCAGATCCGGCAGATCGACCTGTCCGACTTCAGCATCGCGCTGCCCGCGTTCCTGACGATCGTGGTCATGCCGTTCACGTACTCGATCGCCAACGGCATCGGCGCGGGCTTCATCAGCTACGTGCTGCTGCGGGTCTTCACCGGCCGCATCCGCACCGTGCACCCGCTGATGTGGGTCGTGTCGGCGGCGTTCGTGCTCTACTTCTGCTCCGGCCCGCTGCACGTGCTCTTCGGCATCTGATGCGCCCGTTCGCGTTTTGTGTCGCCAGAGCAGCACGAAGTGCGCACGGGGCCTGACCGGGCGAGGCGAGGGCTTTGGGCCGTTCGGAGCAGTGCGTCGATTGGGTTGCGATTCCGGGTGCGGGGTCGCCGGCTGGCTATGGTGGACGGCCACTGATCAGGCCTGATCAGTTTGTCCGATTCCCCGAAATAGTTTGGTAGACTAACGACGTGTCCGATATCGCGGAGCGCGAGCGCACCCTGGCGAGTCGGCTGCGGCTCGCCGTTGTCCGCCTGAACCGGCGGCTGCGCGCGCAGAGCACCGACTCGAAGATCACGCTGTCCCAGCTGTCGGCGCTGTCCTGTCTGCACAAGGCCGGCGCGTTGACGCCCGGCGAGCTGGCGGCCCGGGAAGGCGTCCAGCCGCCGTCGATGACCAGGGTGATCTCCGCCCTGGAAGACGCCGGGCTGGTCGCGCGTCGGGCGCACCCCACCGACGGCCGGCAGGCCATCGTGGAGCTGACCGAGGCGGGCCGGGCCCGCATAGACGAAGAGGTCTCGATCCGGGAGCGCTGGCTGGACCAGCAGCTCGCGGACCTGACCGAGGAAGACCGCCGCGTGCTGTTCCAGGCGGCGGAGATCATAGACCGGTTGGCGGGCCGATGACCGGAGTCCGGTGAGAGGCGGTACGCACCAGCGTGGTTGACCGATCCGCGGCACGCACGGGAACCGACCCGAGCGGAGATCCGGCCAACCGCGAACCGCCGTCCACATCGGACCGATCCGGCGGCATGTTCCGCTCGCTGCGAGAGCGCAACTACCGCTACTACGCCTCCGGTCAGGTCGTTTCCCTGACCGGCACGTGGATGCAGCGCGCCGCGCAGGACTGGCTGGTGCTGGAACTCTCCGGCGGCAGCCCGGCCGCGCTGGGCGTGGCGGTCGCCCTGCAATTCGCCCCGACCCTGCTGCTGACGCTGTGGGCCGGCGTCATCGCCGACCGCTTCGACAAGCGGCGCATGCTCGTCGCCACCCAGAGCGCGCTCGGCGCCTGCGGCCTCGTGCTGGGGCTGCTCGACGTCACCGGTGTCGTGCTGCTCTGGCATGTCTACCTGCTGTGCTTCGTGCTCGGCTGCTTCGCCGCGGTCGACGCACCGGTGCGGCAGTCCTTCGTCGTCGAGATGGTCGGGTCCCAGCAGCTCACCAACGCCGTCGCGCTGAACTCGATGACGTTCAACCTGGCGCGCATCGTCGGCCCGGCCATCGCCGGGGTGCTGATCACCGCGATCGGCACCGGCTGGGTGTTCCTGCTCAACGGGTTGAGCTCGGTCGCCGTGGTCGCCGGGCTGGCGCTGATGGACGCGTCGGCGCTGCACCGGGCCAAGCCGCCGCCGAAGGAACGCGGCCAGCTGCGCGCCGGGCTGCGCTACGTGCGCGGGCGGCCGGACCTGCTCGTGGTGATGGTGCTGGTGTTCTTCGTCGGCACGTTCGGGATGAACTTCGAGAGCTCCTTCGCCGTGATCGCGCGCAACGTCTTCGGGCGCGAAGCCGACGGCTACGGCCTGCTGATCACCATGCTCGCGGTCGGCACGCTGACCGGGGCGTCGCTGGCGGCCCGGCGCAGCGGCCGCGGGGTGCCTAGGTTGCGGCTGATGCTGCTGGGTGCCGGCGTTTTTGGCGTCCTGGAGGCCGTGGCGGCGCTGATGCCGACCTACGAGCTGTTCGCGGCGTCGCTGGTGCCGGTCGGGATCGCTGTGATGACGTTCACCACGAGCGCGAACGCGACCGTCCAGCTGGCCGTGGAGCCGACCATGCGCGGCCGGGTCATGGGCCTCTACATGCTGCTGTTCCTGGGCGGAAAGCCGCTGGGTGGGCTGGCATCGGGATGGGTCGCCGAGGTGCTCGGGCCGCGCTGGCCGATCCTGCTGGGCGGGCTGGCGTCCCTGGCAGCCGCGCTCGGCGGCGTCGCGGTGCTGGCTTGGCGGCGGAGAACGGGGTTGCCCGAGTCGAAAGGTTAGGCTAACCTAAAACACGTCCGCTTCGTGGTGGGAGCGGTAGTCAGTTCGGGAACAGATCGGGCCCCGGTCTCCTGCGGGAGGCCGGGGCCCGGTCGTATCCAAGGCCTGGAAAAGGACTTCGGGGCCCTCCCTGAGGAAGGCCCCGAAGTTTCGGCAGTGGGCTTGTCGGAGCACTCACCGCCGAGCGGTGGGGCCGTGAGTGTTTTGTGCTGCCATGGCGACACAAGCACTCACGGCTTCTGACCGGCGAGAACCGAAGGCGCGGTGGTTCTGCCTGTCAGGCGGTGGGAAGGCGGAGGCCGTTGTATCCGGCGCGGGCGTCGGCGAAGCGCTTGGAGACCTCGTCCCAGTTGACGACGTTCCACAGGTGCTTGACGTAGTCCGCCTTCACGTTGCGGTACTGCAGGTAGTACGCGTGCTCCCAGATGTCGAACACCAGCAGCGGCGTCGTCGCGATCGACAGGTTCGAGTGGTGATCGCGCAGCTGCTGGGTGATCAGCCGCTGACCGACCGGATCCCAGGCCAGCACGCCCCAGCCGTTGCCCTGGATCGTGGTCGACACCGCCTCCAGCTGCGCGCGGAACTTGTCGAACGAGCCGAAGTCCTCGTCGATGGCCGCCGCCAGCTCGCCGGTGGGCTTGTCCCCGCCGTTGGGCGAGAGGATCTTCCACCACACCAGGTGCAGCGAGTGCCCCGCCAGGTTGAACGCCAGCGTGGTCTCCAGCCCCACGATGGAGGAGAAGTCGCCCTTCTCCCGCGCCTCGGCGATCTTCTCCACCGTGTCGTTGGCGCCCTTGACGTACGCCGCGTGGTGCTTGCTGTGGTGCAACTCGTTGATCTCACCGGCGATCGCCGGCTCCAACGCCGCGTAGTCGTAATCCAACTCCGGCAACACGTACTGCTGCGCCATTGAGCGTCTCCCTTCGCTATCGACAGACTCTAGCTACTGCCACCCTATGGCAACTAAGCCGGATGGGGGCGTTGATCTCATCTGTCGGGCGAGTCCCGGCTGCGACCGCGATGAGCAGCGAAGACGTTGCGGCGTGGGGGAAAATGCCCGGTTGACCCGGTTCGACGCGTGGGGCAGCATCCTCGGCAGACCCTGCGAGCGGGGGAAGCCGGTCGAAGTCCGGCGCTGACCCGCAACGGTAGGCCGCGCGATGCGCGGCGAGCCCGATCACCTGTTCGCGAGGGATGGCTCCAACGACCGCCGTGGTCTGCGGTCGGGGTCAGGGACTCGCGGCCGCCCGCGCGGCCCCGACTTCGGCGCAGGCTCGTTCGCCCTGGAAGGCAAGATGCGCCGCTTATTCGCCCTCGCCGTAGTCGCGCTGTTCCTCGCGGGCTGCGCCAACGCCGAGTCGCAGGCCGACGGGTTGCGCGTCGAGAACTGCGGCAGCACCGAGGTGTTCCCCGAACCGCCGAAGCGCGTGGTGAGCCTCAACCAGCACGCCACCGAGATCCTGCTGGCGCTCGGCCTGGGCGATCGACTGGTCGGCACGGCCTACCCGGACGATCTCGCGCCGCCGGCGTCGGTGGCCGCCGCGTACGCCGGGGTGCCGCTGCTCGCCGACCAGTACCCGTCCTACGAGCGCATCCTCGAAACCGAGCCCGACCTGGTCGTCGGCGGCTACAGCAGCGCCTTCGACGACACGGAGGGCCGGAGCCGGAAGACGTTCGAGGACAACGGCATCCGCACGCTGCTGCTCTCCGAGTCCTGCGCCGCGAGCCCGGCCGGGATGGACACGCTGCTGTCGGACATCGCGATGTTCGGCGAGGTGCTGGGCCTGCAGGAGAACGCGCGGCAGGTCGCGGCCGGGATCGAGCAGCGGGTGCGCGCGGTCGCGGAGCGGCTGGCCGGCGCGGAGCCGGTCGACGTCTTCGTCTACGACTCCGGCGAGCAGGCCGCCTTCACGCTCGGCGGCAATGGCGTCGGGCACGATGCGCTGCGCCGGGCCGGTGGTCGCAACGTCTTCGGCGACGTGCCGGAAGTTTTCGCCGACGTCAGCTGGGAGCAGGTGGCGGCGCGGGCCCCGCGGGCGATCGTGCTCGTCGACTACCTGGCCGCTCCGGTGCAGAACAAGCAGGCGTACCTGGCCGGGCATCCGCTCGCCTCGGGCACGCCCGCGGTCCGCGAGCAGCGGTTCAGCACGATCCCGCTCGTCGAGCTGACCGAGGGCATCCGGTTCCCCGACGCCGTCGAGCGGCTGGCCCGGGACCTGCACGGCGCATGAAGGCGCGGTTGGTGCTGGTGCACGCCGTGCTGCTGATCGCGCTGGTGGTGATCGGCGGGCTGGCCGTGTCGCTGGGCTCGGTCCGGCTGCCGCTGGACCAGGTCTGGCGGATCGTGCTGGAGCCGGTGGTGCCTTGGATCGACGCGGACTGGACGCGGGTGCGGGCCGCGATCGTGTGGGATTCGCGGATGCCGCGGGTGGTGACCGGCATCGTCGTCGGCGCGGCGCTCGCGCTCTCCGGCGCCATCGCGCAGCTGGTCACCGCCAACCCGATGGCCGACCCCTACCTGCTCGGGGTCTCCGAAGGCGCCGGCTTCGCGGCATCGCTGGTGATGGTGCTGGGCGTCGGCGCCGGGGCGCTGGGGCTGCCGTTGGCCGCGTTCCTCGGCGGGCTGCTGGCGCTGGTCGTGGTGCTGGCCGTGGCCGGGCGCTCCGGATCGGTGACGACGCTGGTGCTCGGCGGGCTCGCGGTCGGCCAGGTGGCCTACGCGGCGACGTCGTTGGTGCTGCACGTCTTCGCGACCGGGGACCAGGCCAAGCAGGTGCTGTTCTGGATCACCGGCGGGCTCGGGGCCGCGCGCTGGGAGTCGCTGCCGGTGCCTGCGGCGGTGCTGGTGATCGGCCTGATCGCGGCGGTGGCGGCGGGCCGCTGGATGAACGTGCTGCACGGCGGCGACGACGCGGCCGCCGCGCTCGGGCTCAACGCCCGGGCATTCCGGATGGCCTGCCTGGTCGGGATTTCGCTGCTGGCCGGGACCGCGGTCGCCGTGGCGGGCGGCATCGTGTTCGTCGGACTGCTGGTGCCGCACGCGGCGACCTTCCTGGTCGGTGCCGAGGCGCGACGGATGCTGCCGGTGTCGGCCCTGCTGGGCGCGGTGTTCCTGGTGTTGGCGGATCTGGTGGCGCGGCTGGTCATCGCGCCGTCCGAACTGCCGGTCGGGGTGCTCACGGCGATGGTAGGCGGGCCGCTGTTCCTGATCATGCTCCGGCGGCAGCGGAGGATCGCATGAGCGTGCGGGTGCGCGGAGCGCACGTGGAGCTGGGCGGCCGAGCGGTGCTGTCCGATGTGGACGTTGAGGTGCGGGCGGGCGAGGTGTTCGGGCTGGTGGGCCCGAACGGAAGCGGCAAGACGACGTTGCTGCGCGCGCTGTACCGAGCGATCGAGCCGACGGCCGGAACCATCGAGGTGGCGGGGCGGACCAAGGCCGGGCGACGCGAGCTGGCCCGGATCCTCGCCGCGACGGTGCAGGAAACCGAGAACCGCGCGGCGTTGACCGTGCGCGAAGTGGTGACGCAGGGCCGGCTGCCGCACCTGGGGCTGCTGGAGCGGATGCGGGCGGCGGACCAGCGCATCGTCGACGAATCCCTGCGCGCCACCGGACTTCTGGACATGGCGGAACGGGATGTGCGCACGCTGTCCGGCGGCGAGCGGCAGCGAGCGGCGATCGCGCGTGCGCTGGCGCAGCAGCCGCGGGTCCTCGTGCTCGACGAGCCGACGAACCACCTGGACCTGCGGCATCAGTACAGCATCCTCCGCCTCCTCCGCGACTTGGCGGGCGACGGCCTAACGGTCCTGATGACGCTGCACGACCTCCGCCATGCGGCGGAGTTCTGCGACCGCATCGCTGTCCTCCACGAGGGCGAGGTCACCAGAACGGGAACCCCGACCGAAGTCCTGGACGAGAACCTGCTCGCAGAGGTCTTCGGAATCAGGGCCCGCCTGGCCCACCACAACGGCCGACCCACCCTCGACGTCGACGGAGCCCTCTGAACCCACACGGTCCACGTCGCCCCGCCACCTTCAGCCTCGCCGCCCTCGGCCCACGCGCCACCCCACCTCGGCTAACGCCGTGCCCGTTCCCAGCCCGTGTGGTGCCGCAATTTCAATGGAAATCGGACCTTCGAATTCCATTGAAATTGCGGGAGGTTGTCCACAGGCGTCGGCGTGTCGTGGGCCGACATGCCGACACCCCGCAATTTCCATTGAAGTTGGGCCTTCGATTTCAATGGAAATTGCGGTGGGACGCGTCGTCCGGCAAGGCGGGAGGCCGGTGGGGTCAGCCCACCGGCCAGGTGTGGACCGGGTCTCCGTTGTCCGCCAGGTCGATGTAGCGGCGCAGCATCCCCGCCAGCGCTCCGCGCCGGTCCGCGCCGCGATCTTCCAGCAGCGCAACCGTTTCCCGCTGCCACGTCGCGCCGTTGCGCTTCGCCATGCACCGCTTCTCGATCATGCCCAGGTAGCGTTCGCGGGCCGCGTCCGACACGCCGCACGCCTGCAGGCCGTCGTGCGCCATCGGCAGCAGGCGGCGCAGCACCAGCTCGTCCGGCGACACCCAGCCGACGCTCGGCCAGTACAGGTGCGCGTCGAAGCCGTGCCGGGCCCCGGCGTAGAAGTTCTCCTCCGCCGCCGCGAACGACATCTGAGTCCACAGTGGCCGGTCCTGCTCGGTGAGCGCCCGCTGGACGCCGTAGAAGAACGCGGCGTTGGCGACGATGTCCACCACCGATGGCCCCGACGGCAGCACCCGGTTCTCCACCCGCAGGTGCGGAACCCCGTCCACCAAGTCGTAGACCGGCCGGTTCCAGCGCCAGATGGTGCCGTTGTGCAGCCGCAGTTCCGCCAGCGTCGGCGCCCGGCCGGAGTCCAGCGCCGCCAGTGGATCCTCTTCCTCCGGTTCCGGCAGCAGCGCCGGGAAGTAGCGGACGTTCTCCTCGAACAGGTCGAAGATCGAGGTGATCCACCGCTCGCCGAACCACACCCGCGGCCGCACGCCCTGGTTCTTCAGCTCCACCGGGCGCGTGTCGGTGGCCTGCAGGAACAGCGGAATCCGCGTCTCGTGCCACAGCGCTTTGCCCAGCAGGAACGGGGAATTCGCGCCGATGGCCACCTGCACTCCGGCCAGGCACTGCGCGGCGTTCCAATGCGCCGCGAAGTCCTCCGGCGCCACCTGCAGGTGCAGCTGGACCGACGTGCACGCCGACTCCGGCAGGATCGAATCGGCGTAGGACCGCAGCTTCTCGGGCTGCGCGTCGCCCAGTGCCACGCCCTCCATGTCGAGCAGCATTTCTTCGCCGCGCGCCAGGAAGATCTGCTCGTTGAGCAGCGAGTACCGCGGGTTGCGCGACAGCCAGTTCGGGTCGAAGTGCGCGCTGCGCAACGTCGGCAGCGTGCCGATCATGACGATCTTCGCGCCCGCGTCGTGCGCCCCGCCGTCTGCGCGTAGCAGCGCTGCGCGCAGACGGGCCTCCAGCTCCAGGGCGCTGTCGCCCGCGAGCACCTGCGGCTCGACGTTGAGCTCGATGTTCTGCTGGCCGAGCTCGGTGGTGAACACCGGCTCGCTGATCTTCTCCAGCACCACGGCGTTGGACATGGACGGCTCCATCTGCTCGTCCACCAGGCACAGCTCCATCTCCAGCCCCATCTGCTGGTGGGGGAAGGAGAAATTGCCCTCGGCGAGCATCCGGGCCAGGGCGTCCAGGCCGCGCTGCATCTTGTTCCGATACCGTTGCCGGTCCACTGGCTTGAACGCTTGATTGTCCACGTGCCGTCCCATGCCGTCTCCCCGCTTGATCGGCAGCACGTCAGCGCGCAGCGCTGGGGAAACCACCGTGACACATCGGTACCCGGGGGAACAGCGGCCAAAACGGTGTCACGCACGGCGCGGAGAGTGATCAATCGGAGGCGTCGGTGAGCCGCTCCAGCTCGGCCTCGGTCAGCTCGAACCCGGCGGCCGGGAGCAGATCGGCGAGCTGCTCGGTGTTGCGGGCGCTGGCGATCGGGGCGGTCACGGTCGGTTGCCCGAGCAGCCAGGCAAGCGCGACCGAGGACACCGGCACGTCACGCAGCGTCGCGATCTCGTCCAGCGCTGTGAGCACCTTCACACCGCGCTCGTCCAGGTAGGCGCGCGCGCTTTCGGCCCGCGGGCTGTCCGAACTGTCCCCGCCCGGGCGGTACTTCCCGGTCAGGAACCCGTGCGCCAGCGCGTAGTAAGGCAGCACGCTCACCTTCTCCCGGGCGCACAGGTCGGCGAGCACGCCTTCGAACTCGCCGCGTTCCACGAGGTTGTAGTGCGGCTGCAGCGCGGAGAAGGCGGCCAGCCCCTCGCGGCGGGAGACCTCCAGCGCCTCGGCGAGGCGGGGCGCGGTGTAGTTCGACGCCGCGATGTAGCGGACCTTGCCCTCCCGCACCAGCTCGTCGAAGGCGGCCAGGGTTTCGGCCAGCGGGATGGACGGGTCGTCATCCCCATGGGCGTAGTAGAGGTCGATGTGGTCGACACCCAGGCGGCGCAGCGAATCTTCCGCCGCGGCCTTGATGTTCGCCGCCGACAGGCCGCGGCGGCCCGGCAGCCTGCCGACCTTGGTGGCGACCACGATGTCGTCGCGGTTGCCGCGGGCGCGCAGCCATTCGCCGATCAAGGTCTCGGATTCGCCGCCGGAATTGCCCTCCACCCAAGCGGAATAGCTGTCGGCGGAGTCGATGAAGTTGCCGCCCGCGGCGGCGTACTGGTCCAGAACGGTGAAGGTGGCGTCGCGATCCGCCGTCCAGCCGAACACGTTGCCACCGAGGCAGATGGGGAAGACGTCGAGTTCAGTGTCGCCGAGTCGAGTCATGCTGCGGAACCTACTCCCTCCCGCCCCCGGAGCCGATAGAGACTGTTTCCGGAGTTGCTCTGCGTGGCGGTGCGGCTCGATAGCCGATCTTCGTGTGGTTTGCCGGAGTTCCCGGGAGATCCATGCCGGCACCTCCGGTCCCACGGGTCGCGCGCGACGGCGCGAGATCGGCCGGGCCGACTCGATTGGCGGCGGGTGCGAGAATGCGGGCGTGGTGCACATTGTCGAGGTCGACGACGTCGACGACCCGCGGGTCGACGACTTCCGCGATCTGTCCCGCGCGGACCGCCGCCCGGACCGGCCGGGCGGCCGGGGGCTGGTGATCGCCGAAGGCGTCGTGGTGGTCGAGCGGCTGCTCGCCTCGCCGTACCCGGTGCGGGCGCTGTTCGGCGTGCGCCGCCGCATCGAGGAGCTGACCGAGGCCACCGCCGCCCTGGACGTGCCCGCCTACGTCACCGACGCCGACGTGATGGCGCGCGTCGTGGGTTTCCACCTGAACCGCGGCGTGCTGGCGGTCGCCGATCGCGCGCCGGTCGTCGAGCCCGCCGAGCTCATCGGCCGCTCCCGCCGCCTGGTGGTGCTGGAAGGCATCGGTGACCACGAGAACCTCGGCGCGCTGTTCCGCAACGCCGCCGCGCTCAGCGTCGACGGCGTGCTGCTCGGCGCGGGCTGCTCGGACCCGCTGTACCGGCGCAGCGTGCGGGTGTCGATGGGGCACGTGCTCCGCGTCCCGTTCGCCCACCTCGGCTCCTGGCCGGAAGACCTCAAATTGCTGCGGGACAACGGCTTCCGCGTCGCGGCGCTGACCCCCAGGGCGGATGCGAAATCCCTTCGCGAAGCGGCCCTGGACAGCGGTCCGGTGGCGGTGCTGCTCGGCTCCGAAGGTCCCGGGCTCACCGACGAGGCCATCGCGGCCGCGGACCTCGCGGTCCGCATCCCGATGGCGAGCGGGGTGGATTCGCTCAACGTCGCCACGGCCGGTGCGATCGCCTTTCACGCGATGAGCGGAACGTGATGGACGCCCGGGAAACCGGCTGGGAGCTGCACGCGCGATCCGGTCGCGCGGTGCTGGTGCGCGGCGTCGGCCGGGAGGTCGACCCGGCCCGGCTGCGGCTGCCCGGCTCGCTGGTCGCGGCGCTGCACGAGTGGGCGCACGTGGTGGAAGCGCTGCAGACCGAGGAAACCGCGGACACCACGGCGGAGCTCGTCTCGCGGCGCGGTCGCCAGCTGGCGATGCGCCTGGCGGCGGAGACCGGCGGCCAGATCGGCTACGTCGACCCGCTCAGCGGCGAACTCGACCACATCGGCCGACCGCGCTCGGCGCACGCGATGCGCGGGTGGCGCGGCGGAACGATCGCCCCGGTGCAGCCCACACCGTGGGGCCCGGGCCTGGTGATCAGCGCGGTCATCGGCGCGATCGTGACGGTGACCCTGGTGGTGGTGACGCTCGGCCTGGCGGACGTGAGCGGAATCCTCGCGGCGGTGGTCAACATCGCGGTGGCCGCGGGGTTCGCGCCGTCGATCTGGCTGGGCCGCAACGTCCCGGTCTGGCGCTGGGCGGCGTACGGAACGGCGGTGGGCATCATCGCGGCCTGGATCGCCCTCCTCCTCAGCCTCCTCGGCTGAGCGCTACCCCTGGTCACCCGCAATTTCAATGGAAATCGAACCTCTGATTTCCATTGAAATTGCGGTGAGTTGTCCACAGCCGTCGGCGTGTCGTGGTCCGACATGCCGACGTAGTGCGGTTCAACGGAGTGCAGTTTCAATTGAAACTGCGGTGGACATGGCAACGGGGCCGGGTGAGCTTGATGCTCGCCCGGCCCCGTTGGGGTGTTCTGTCGTCAGCGGTGGGAGCGGACGCCGAGCAGGACGTCCTCCCACGACGGCACGATCGGATGACTCTTGCGCCCGCGCCGCGGCTCCGCCTTGCGCTGCGCGTCGTCCTCCGCCGCCTCGGCGGACGCGCCTTCGGCGCTCTCCTCCGCCGTCGGCTCTGCCACCGGCTCCGCCGGCGGGGGGCCGGTGTCCAGGTCGAGGGTCGGCGCCTCCGGTCGCTGCGCGACCACCGGCTCCTCCACCCGCTCCGGGACCGGCTGCGCCTGCTGGTCGAGCTGCAGCGCTTCGCGGGCCAGCTCGGTGACCGGCCGGACCGTCCGCAGCGGGCGGTTCGGGGACGGGTCGAGCAGGTCGGCCGCGTGGTCGTCGAGCGCCGCGACGGTGCCGCCGTGCGCGCCGGGGTGGAAGACCCAGTGCGCGCGGTTCTCCGAGCGCCCGGCCTGCCAGGTCAGCTGGACGACCCACTTGCCGTCCTCGCCGCGCCACGAGCCCCAGTCGGCCTCGGCGTAGTCGTGGCCGCGCATGCCGAAGGTGTGCGCGACGACCTCGCCGAGCGTCTGGACGTCCGGGCCGTCCTCGCGGACCGGGTGCGCGCGCTGGGCCATCTCGGCGATCTGGGCGCGTTCGAGCAGCACGGGGTAGGCGTAGCGCTCGACCCGGTGCTCGGGGATGCCGGAGGTCTCCGCGATCTGTGCGACGGACGCGCCGGAGCGGATGCGGGCCTGGATCTCCCGGGGCCGCATCTGGGCTTCCATCTCGATCTGGACCTGGCCGAGCCTGGTGAGGTCACCGCGGGCTGCGGCACGCAGTCGTTCGTCGGCGGGCACGGTGAAGCGCTCGCCGTTCTCCGGGTCCTCGCAGATGACGGATTCACCGTCCTCGTCGAGCCCGACCACTCGCAGCGCTCGCATACGCCAGCCTCCCGCCGGACCTACATGTCACCAAGCTGTGACAGTAACCCGGCGCGCCGCCTTGACGCGGGAGGCACGCCGGGCACGTCGTCTCGTTGTTGGTCGCTCTCTCCGCCTTCGATCTTGCCGGAAAGGTGCCGCCTGGGCGAACGGGTAAAATCACTCATTTTCGTTGAGGATCACCGCTAGTGCCCAAAAGTTCACTTGGTGGTGTCATTTTGGGCAAAAAGCCGCCGGGATCTGCGTGGATCCCGGCGGCTCAGCGTGTCAGGAAAGCTGCGAAACCACCCAATCGATGGACTTCGTCAGAGCGGTGACGTCGTCCGGGGCGATCGCCGGGAACATGCCGACCCGCAGCTGGTTGCGGCCCAGCTTCCGGTACGGCTCGGTGTCCACGATCCCGTTGGCGCGCAGCGCCTTTGCCACCGCGGCGGCGTCGATCGAGTCGGCGAAGTCGACCGTGCCGACCACCTGGGAGCGCTTCGCCGGGTCGGCCACGAACGGCGTGGCGTACTCCGACGCCTCGGCCCAGGAGTACAGCCGCTGCGACGACTCGCGGGTGCGCTGCGAGCACCAGTCCAGCCCGCCCTGGCCGTTCATCCACTCGATCTGGTCGGCGAGCAGGAACAGGGTGGCGACCGCCGGGGTGTTGTAGGTCTGGTCCTTGCGGGAGTTGTCCAGCGCGGTGGGCAGCGACAGGAACTCCGGCACCCAGCGGTCGGACGCGCCGATCTCGCCGATCCGCTCGATCGCCGCCGGGCTCATCGCGGCCAGCCACAGCCCGCCGTCGGCGGCGAAGCACTTCTGCGGCGCGAAGTAGTAGACGTCGACGTCGGCGGCGTCGAACGGCAGCCCGCCCGCGCCCGAGGTGGCGTCGATCGCGATCAGCGCGTTCTCCGAGCCCTCCGGGCGGCTCGGCGCGAGCATCACGCCGGTGGAGGTCTCGTTGTGCGCCCAGCCGATCAGGTCGACGGACGGGTCCGACACCGGTTCCGGCGCGTCGCCCGGCTCGGCGGAGACCACCACCGGGTCGCCCAGGAACGGCGCCGTCTTGGCGGCCTTGGCGAACTTCGAGGAGAACTCGCCGTAGGTGAGGTGCAGCGACCGCTCGCGGACGAGGCCGAACGTCGCGGCGTCCCAGAACGCGGTGGTGCCGCCGACGCCGAGCACGACCTCGTAGCCCTCCGGCAGGGAGAACAGCTCGTGCAGTCCCTCCCGGATGCGTCCGACCAGGGACTTCACCGGCTTCTGCCGGTGCGAGGTGCCCATCACCGCGGCGCCCGCGCCGGCCAGGTTCGCGAGCTGCTCGTCGCGCACCTTGGACGGGCCGCAGCCGAACCGGCCGTCGGCGGGCTTGAGTTCCTCGGGAAGCTTCAGGGTCGTCGGGTCGATTTCGGCCTGCGTCATGCCGGCGCCTCCGGGCGTTGTTGTGGTGACTGTGCAGGTGGCGGGGCAGTGCCTCCCGCGCGCCAGTGGCCTGATGACCGGCGCCTTTGCCGGCTCGGCTCAAGTGTTGCAGCAGGGTTTCGGGGTCGTGACCCCGGTGCTGCCAACAGCCGCAAGGCAACTTACTGCGGACGTCGGCCGTTGGCCAACAGCATCCGGATCTTGGTCAGGCGAAGCCCGGGGCGCCGCAGCACTTCTTGTACTTGCGCGCGGAGCCGCACCAGCAGGCGTCGTTGCGGCCCGGCGGCCAGGCGATCGCCAGGCCGCGGCGGGCGGCTTCCGCGGCGAACTCCGCGCGGGTGGACTGCTCGTCCAGGGCGATGCCGCGCGACGCCGCGAAGCCCACCAACGACTCGAACGAGCCGATGACCACCGCCGCATCCGGGTGCTGCCGCAGCGCCCGCTCGGCCTCCCGGCGGTGCTCCAGATGCTCGGTGCCCGGGTACCAGCCCGGCCGTTCTCGTTGGATCTCGGCGAAATCCGCCGCCGGCCAGAAGAGGATCGCCGGGTCTTCGTCGTGCCGCCGGATGCTCTCGATCTGCGCTCCGATCTGGCGGCCGTGCTCGGTCAGCCGTTCGTGGAGCTCGTCGAGGCCATCGGGCGGCAGGCCCAGCTCGCGGCGCAGGAGGCTGCGCTGCCGCAGCAGCTCGGAGCCGGCATCGCCCATCTCGATCTCGGCGTCCAGGCTCGGGACGAACCGGTTGACGCCGATGTTGAGCCAGCGCAACGCCTCTTGCGGTTCGTCGACGAGTCGGTACGCCATCGACGCGGTCACGTAGGCCCACTCGCAGTTCGAGCCTTCCCGGAGCAGCCGGGCGAAGCGCTCCTCGGCCTCCGCGCGCCGCCCGTGGGTGAGCAGGAACTTCGCGTAGGCGGCCGGGCCGTGGAGCACGTTGCTGTCGTCGTCGACCTCGGCCGCGACGCGCAGGGCCCGCTCCTCGCGCTCGTGCTCGCCCGCGAAGTGCCAGTAGTCCGCCGCCTCGACGAGGTCGTTGCACTGCTCGCCGCTGGTCTCCGCGTCGGCCTCCAGCGCTTCGGCGTACTCGACGTGCAGCCGCCGTTGCGCCTCGCCGGATGTGACCGTCACCCCTCCACGCTACCGCTGTTCGCGGCTCGGGTGCCGTGAGTGTTTTGTGTCGTCCTAGCGACACAAAACACTCACGGGCGGTGACCGGTCACACCGAGGCGATCAGCTGGTCGATCGAGCCCCAGCCCGCGACGTCCTGCGGGGAGCGCGGGTCCGGGCCGGTGTACTGCGCCGACGGGCGCACCAGGCGGCCGGTGCGCTTCTGTTCCAGGACGTGCGCCGACCAGCCCGCGAGCCGGGCGCAGGTGAACATCGCCGGCATCATCGCCGTCGGGACGTGCGCGAAGTCGAGCACCACCGCGGCCCAGAACTCCACGTTGGTCTCGATCGGCCGGTCCGGCCGGCGCTCCCGCAGCACCGCCAGGGCGGCCTGCTCCAGCTCGCGGGCCACCTCGAAGCGCGGCGCGCGCAGCTGGTCGCAGGTGTTGCGCAGCACCCGGGCGCGGGGGTCCTCGGCGCGGTAGACGCGGTGGCCGAAGCCCATCAGGCGGTCGCCGCGGTCCAGGATCGACGCCACCACCCGGCGCGCGTCGCCGGTGCGCTCGGCCTCCTCGATCATCGGCAGCACGCGGGCCGGGGCGCCGCCGTGCAGCGGTCCGGACATCGCGCCCACCGCGCCGGACAGACAGGCGCCGACGTCGGCACCCGTGGAGGCGATCACGCGGGCGGTGAACGTCGAGGCGTTCAGCCCGTGCTCGGCCGCCGATACCCAGTACGCGTCGAGCGCCTGCACGTGCTTCGGGTCCGGTTCGCCGCGCCACCGGGTCAGGAACTGCTCGGTGGCGGTGGCCGCTTCCGCGATCCGGGCGTGCGGAACCGGCGGCTGATCTCCGCGCGCGGACTGCGCCACGAAGGACAGCCCGAGCGCCGAGGAGAGCGCCAGCTGCGCGCGGGCCTGCGCGTCGTCGATGTCCAGCAGCGGCGCGAAACCGGCGGCCGGCGAGGTCATCGCCAGCGCCGCCTGCACGTCCGCCCGCACGTCGCCGGTGCGGATCGGCAGCGGTGTGCCGTCCGCTGGCGGCAGGCCGTCGCCGAACCGGCCGTCGACCAGCAGGGCCCACACGTCGTCGAAGGAAACCGTGCCCACCAGGTCTTCGATGTCCACGCCGCGGTAGCGCAGCGCGCCGCCGTCGCGGTCGGGTTCGGCGATCTCGGTCTGGAAGGCGACCACGCCCTCCAGGCCCGGGCGGAAATCGGTCTGGTCCGCCTTGCTCATGGCTGCCTCGTCTCCTCGGGGGTCGGGACCGCGCGCGTGCGCGGGCCGGGGACGTGGCGGGGCGTCGGGAACACAGTGCACCTGTCCACATGGCGGAAGCAATCGGAATCGGTGGGGGAAATCTCCGAAATGAGCTAGATCACATGGCGATGTCGCCGGTGTAAAAATTTTAGTTAGCGGGGTAAAAAGTTGAAAAAAAGGTTGTAATGTGTCAATTGTCTGGAGTAAAACCGCTGGACACAGCGGGCAGCGTTGATCCCCGTATGTTAAAAGGGCTTCATGCATCTTGCTCCTCATGAGCGCGACAAGTTGCTCGTCTACGTTGCGGCCCGCCTTGCGCGCGAGCGGCTGGACCGCGGGTTGAAGCTGAACTACCCCGAAGCGGTGGCGCTGATCACCGACCACGTCGTGGAAGGTGCCCGGGACGGCAAGACCGTCTCCGACCTGATGAAGAGCGGCAAGGACGTGCTGCGCGCCGACCAGGTGCTCGACGGGGTGCCGGAGATGATTCACAACGTGCAGGTCGAGGCGACCTTCCCGGACGGGACGAAGCTGGTCACGGTGCACGACCCGATCACCTGACGCGCGAGCCAGGCCGACCACCGATCTCGAATCGACATTCGTGAGGAGTTGCCATGCGTCCTGGGGAGATCATCACCGGCGACGACCCGATCGAGCTAAATCCGGGCCGGGAACGCATCCGGATCACCGTCAACAACCGCGCCGACCGCGCCGTTCAGGTCGGCTCGCACTACCACTTCGCCGCGGTGAACCCGTGCCTGGAATTCGACCGGGCAGCGGCCTGGGGCTACCGCCTGGACGTGCCGTCGGGCACCGCCGTGCGCTTCGAGCCGAACAAGGACCGCGAGGTCAGCCTGGTGCCGGTCGGCGGCAGCCGGCTCGTGCGCGGCCTCCGGCTGGAGTACGCCGGCGAGCTCGACGCCCGCGACCACGAACCCACCCCGTTCACCTACGGCGAGAAAGGCGAGGGACACCACGGTGAGCACATCGTCCATTGACCGGTCCCAGTACGTCGAGCTGTTCGGCCCGACGACCGGCGACCGGATCCGGTTGGCCGACACCGATCTGCTGATCGAGGTCACCGAAGACCGCAGCCAGGGGTCCACCGGGTCCGGCGACGAAGTGGTGTTCGGCGGCGGCAAGGTCATCCGCGAGTCGATGGGGCAGTCCGCCGCGATCCGCGCCGAGGGCACGCCGGACGTGGTGATCACCGGGGCCGTCATCCTCGACCACTGGGGCGTGGTCAAGGCCGACGTGGGCATCCGCGACGGCCGCATCGTGGGCATCGGCAAGGCGGGCAACCCCAGCGCCAACAACGACGTGGACAACTCGCTGGTCATCGGGCCGTCCACGGAGATCATCGCCGGCAACGGCAAGATCCTCACCGCCGGTGGCATCGACTCCCACGTGCACTTCATCTGCCCGCAGGAGGTCGACACCGCGCTCGCCTCCGGGCTGACCACGCTGATCGGCGGCGGCACCGGTCCGGGCGAGGGCAGCAAGGCCACCACGGTCACGCCCGGCGCCTGGAACCTCGGCCGGATCATGCAGGCCCTGGACTACCTGCCGGTCAACGTCCTGCTGCTGGGCAAGGGCAGCACGATGCGAGGCGAGGCTCTTTGGGAGCAGCTGCGAGCCGGCGCGGGCGGCTTCAAGATCCACGAGGACTGGGGCGCCACGCCCGCGGTGCTGGACAGTGCGCTGCGGGTGGCCGAGGAGTCCGGCGTCCAGGTCGCGCTGCACGCCGACACACTCAACGAGGCAGGCTTCTACGAATCCACGCTGGAGGCCATCAACGGCCGCTCGATCAGCGCGTTCCACGTCGAAGGCGCCGGTGGCGGGCACGCGCCGGACATCATCCGGCTCGCTTCGCAGCCGCACGTGCTGCCCTCGTCGACCAACCCGACCCGGCCGCACACCGTCAACACCATCGACGAGCACCTCGACATGGTGATGGTCTGCCACCACCTGAACCCGGCGGTGCCCGAGGACGTGGCCTTCGCGGAGAGCCGCATCCGGGAGACCACCATCGCGGCCGAGGACATCCTGCACGACCTCGGCGCGATCTCGATGATGAGCTCGGACGCGCAGGCGATGGGCCGCATCGGCGAGGTCATCATGCGCACCTGGCAGACCGCGCACGTGATGAAGCGCCGCCGCGGGTCGCTACCCGGCGACGGACGCGCGGACAACAACCGGGCTCAGCGCTACGTCGCGAAGTACACGATCAACCCGGCCATCGCGCACGGCATCGCCAAGCACGTCGGATCGATCGAGGTCGGCAAGATGGCCGACCTGGTGCTGTGGGACCCGAAGTTCTTCGGCGTCCGCCCGCACATCGTGCTCAAGGGCGGGTTCGCCGCGTGGGCGGCGATGGGCGACGCGAACGCGTCGATCCCCACGCCGCAGCCCTACATCGCGCGGCCGAGCTTCGGGGCGCAGCCTCGCGCGGCGGCGGCGAGCAGCGTGTTCTTCGTGGCTCCGGTCGCGTTGGACGCCCAATTGCCGGAGCAGCTGCAGCTGAGCTCGCGGCTGGTCGCGGTCGACAGCACGCGGTCGGTGGGCAAGAAGGACATGCTGAACAACGACGCCACCCCGGACATCCGGGTCGACCCGGACCGCTTCGCGGTGGACATCGACGGCGAGCGGGTCGAGCCGAACCCGGTCGACGAGGTGCCGATGGCGCAGCGCTACTTCTTGTTCTGACAGGCCGAAAAGCCACCCGGAAGGGAGAACCTTTCCGGGTGGAGGGTGCCCTTGCGGTGCCCTTCATCCACCACTCACGCGAAATCGAAGGGGGAGAGCGGTGCGAGCCGGTCTTGCGGTGCTGGCACTCGCGGACTCCCGGTTCCCCGGCGGGGGGCACGTGCACTCCGGCGGCGTCGAGGAGGCCGCCGCGCGGGGGCTGATCACGGGAATCGGCGACCTGCGCGAATTCCTGTACGGGCGCTTGCACGGCGCGGGCGCCCTGCAAGCGGCGTTCGCCGCCGCCGCGGCGCACGCCGCATCCCGTGGTGTCCGAAGTGGACACTGGCGGGAGCTGGACGTCGAACTCGACGCCCGCACCCCGTCCCCGGCGCAGCGGGAGGCCTCGCGCGCGCAGGGGCGGGGCATGATCCGCGCCGGCAAGGCCGCCTGGCCGTCGCCGGTGCTGACCGAACTGGTGGCCGCGACCCCGCGGCCACACCATCCGATCGTGCTCGGCGCGCTGGCGGCCATCGCCGGGGCCGGGCCCCTGGAGGCCGCGCTGGCCGCCGGTTACCTGGCCGTCAGCGGACCGTCCTCCGCCGGCGTTCGACTGCTCGGGCTGGACCCGTTCGCGGCTAACGCCGTGGTCACCGAACTGGCCGACGACCTCGACCGGATCGCCGCCGAGGCGGCGGCGGTGGCCGGGCTCGACCCGGCCGAGCTGCCCGCCCCCGGCGCCCCGGCGCTGGACCTGCTCGCCGAAGCGCACGATCGCCATCACCGGGAAGAGGTGCGTCTCTTTGCTTCCTGAACACGGACACGGCCACGGGCACGGTCACACGCATCCGGTCAACTTCGACCCGACCGCGACCGAACCGGACCCGTTCTCGGCCGAACCGCAGAACGGGCGCCCGTTCCGGCTCGGCATCGGCGGGCCGGTCGGCAGCGGCAAGACCGCGCTGACCGCGGCGCTCTGCCGCGCGCTGGGCCAGGAGATCAACCTCGCGGTCGTGACCAACGACATCTACACCACCGAGGACGCGGACTTCCTGCGCAGGGCCGGGGTGCTGGACACCGACCGGATCGAGGCCGTGCAGACCGGCGCCTGCCCGCACACCGCCATCCGCGACGACATCACCGCCAACCTGGACGCGGTGGACCGGCTCTCCGAGCGGCACCCCGGGCTGGAGCTGGTCATCGTGGAAAGCGGCGGCGACAACCTGACCGCGGTGTTCAGCCGCGGGCTGGCGGACCGGCAGATCTTCGTGGTGGACGTCGCCGGCGGCGACAAGGTGCCGCGCAAGGGCGGCCCCGGCGTCACCACCGCGGACCTGCTGGTGATCAACAAGATCGACCTGGCCGAGCTGGTCGGCGCCGACATGGAGGTCATGGTCTCGGACGCGCACCGGATGCGCGGCGAGCTCCCGGTGATCACCCAGTCGCTGACCCGAACCCCGAACGCTCCCGACGTTTCGGGCTGGGTCCGCGAGCAGCTCAAGGTCGGCGTCAGTGCCTGAGGGCCGGCCCTCGCCCGCGCGGGGAGGGGCGGCGATTTCGCGCGAAATCGCCGATCCCCACGCGTGCCAGGTGCCGGTTTCGCGCGAAATCGCCACCTGGCGCTCGGCGACGAGTCCTGCGGTGGAAGGCGGTGCGGCGTGCGCGCCAGTGCGCTGCTGAGAGTGGAACTCGGGTCCGGTGGGCGCAGCGTCGTGCGGGAGCTCCGCTCGGAAGCGCCGATGACGCTGTTGCCCCGGCGCACGGTGACGGCCAGCCCGGACGGCACCGCCGTGGTCCACCTGGTCAACTCGGCGGCCACGCCGGTCGGCGGTGACGAGGTCGACCTGCGGGTCCAGGTCGGGCCGGGCGCCAGGCTCCGGCTGCGCGGCACCGCCGCCACCATCGCGTTGCCGGGCCCGCACGGCGAGACGAGCCGGGCCACCGTGCACATCGAGGTCGGCGCGGGCGGCGTCGTCGACTACCTGCCGGAGGCGACGGTGATCAGCGCCCGCGCCGATCACCGGGCCGAGATGACCATCGAGCTGGGCGACGGCGCGCGGGCCAGGTGCCGGGAGACGCTGGTGCTCGGCCGGTACGGCGAAACGCCTGGCCGGATGACCACCACGACGCACGTGGTGCGATCGGGGATTCCGCTGCTGCGGCAGCGGCTGGACATCGGCGCGGACCGGCTCGGGGCGAGCGCGGGCTACCTCGCCGGGGCGCGGGTGCTCGCGACCGAGACGGTCATGTGGGGCAACGATCCCGCCGAGGCGATCAGCGGCGAGTGGTGGTCGCTGGTGCCGCTGGCCGCGGGAGGCGCACTGGCCAACGCGCTGGGGGAGAGCGCCGTGACCGCGGAGCGGCGGCTCGCCGAGGCGATGGGCCACCACCCGGATGCGAAGGATCTAGAGGTCCACAGCTGGTGAATGCCACTTCGAAGGCAATGGAGCCCGAAGTGCGGCACGGCGCGCGGCATCTGCTGCGCGCCGTGCCCACGGGCATTTCGCAGGTGTACCTGCAGGACAGCGTGCCCGCCGGACTGCTGTTCGTGGTCGCGCTGCTGCTGGCCGGCCCGCAACTCGGGCTGGCCGCGCTCGTCGGCAGCGCCGTGGGCGTGCTGACCGCGGCGGCGCTGCGGGTGCCGCACGAGCGAATAGGCCAGGGCTTGTTCGGCTTCAACGGAACGCTGGTGGTGCTGGGAGCGGTCGGCTCCTTCCGGCCGCTGGGGCTGGCGTTGCTGGTCGGAACCGCGGGGGCGGTCGTCGCGACGGTGCTGATGCGCATCGCGGACGCCTTCCTCACGGTCCCTGCCCGCACCGCCCCCTTCGTGCTCACCTACTGGCTGACCGTCTACTTGGGACACCGGTTGGACTGGGCGCCCGCAGCCGCGGCGTCGCCGTCGCCGGTGCTCGGCCTGCACGGCGACTACCTCGGCCTGTTCACCGCAGAGTCGGAGGTGTTCCTGGTCAGCGGCTGGCTGCCGGGCGTGGTGATGCTGATCGGATTGGCGCTGGTGCGGTTCCGGCTGGCCGTGGGCGCGTTCTGCGGCGCCGCCGTGTCGGTGCTCGCGGTCGAGCTGCTGCCGGTCACGCCGCCCGACGTCAGCGCCGGGGTGTACGGCTTCAACGCGGCCCTGGTCGTGGTCGGGCTGCTGAGCACCGGGCGCGGTTGGCGCTCGTGCGTCCTCGCGGTGCCCGCGGTGTTGTTGCTGCACGGCGCAATCGAGGCGGTGGGTCTGGTGCCGACCACGTTCCCGTTCGTCCTGGCGATGTGGACCGCGGATCTGCGCCGGCGGTACCGCGGGTCGGCTTGAGCCCGGTTTGTGCTGTTTTGGCCGCTAAAGGGCATTTCACCGGAAGGTGTGAGATGGCTGGCTCTGGCGGGTGGATTCACGATCTGCGGGCGTCCGAACGAGTGTGGGAACGATCACTGCATCGGTTGCGGAATCGATCGTGAAGCACCGCTGATTCGGCGTGCGTTCGGATCCCGTTTACCGTCGTACGCGTGGCTGGCGCCACCAACCGTGTCGCGCCGGCCGGTCCAACCCGTACCGTCCGGCGAACAGCCGGAGAAGTCGAGTCGTGCCGCTGCCGGGCGAGTCAGGGAGGAAGAGGATGTCGGAGGCCAACGTCGCGCTGCCGTCCATGCGGGTGTCCTACGAGGCGGGGGCGTTGGACGAGTCCTCGCTCGCCGCAACCTGGCACGAGCAGCTCCAGCTGTGGTTCGACGAGGCGGTGCAGGCCGACCTGGTCGAGCCGAACGCGATGGTGCTGGCCACGGCCGACGCCGAAGGCATCCCGTCCTCGCGCACCGTGCTGTGCAAGGGATTCGACGAGCGGGGTGTGGTGTTCTTCACCAACTACACCTCGACCAAGAGCCACGACCTCAAGGCCACCCGGGTCGCCGCCGCCACCTTCCCGTGGCTGGGCCTGCAGCGCCAGGTCAACGTGCGCGGCACGGTGGAGAAGGTCGAGTCCGCGGAGACCGCCGAGTACTGGGGCGAGCGCCCGCGCGGCTCCCAGCTGGGCGCCTGGGCTTCGCCGCAGTCGCGGGTGGTGGCCAACCGCGCCGCGCTGGAGGCGTCGCTGAGCGGCATCGAGCGGCGCTTCGCCGAAGCCGAGAAGGTGCCGGTGCCGCCGCACTGGGGCGGCTGGCGGATCCGCCCGGAATCGGTGGAGTTCTGGCAGGGACGCCCGGACCGCCTGCACGACCGCCTGCGCTTCCGCCGCACCAACGACCTCTGGACCGTCGAGCGCCTCGCTCCCTGAGCCCGGCGTCACCCGGACGGCGCGCAATTTCGTGAGAAATCGCGCCGGTCCGGGGCGACCACCGCGTTGCGTTCGTGCAGGTGGTGCCGATTTCGCGAGAAAACGACGTTCGCCCGGGTGGGTGTCGAATTCTCGCGAAATTGCGTTTTGCCGCCCTTGAATCAGCGTTTTTGCAGGTGAGGAAGGTTGCTCGTGCGGCGGGCCGGCGGTGGGCGAATTTTGTCCGGTTCCTCCGGTGGGCGTTAGACATCGGTCACACGGGGCGAAAAATAGAATGCCGTTAGCCGGTCTAATCGCTACTGTTTTGCATCTGTGCAGTCCAGCAGCGGAACCCCGACCACATCCCGTCGATCCATCAGATCCCTGCTGAGCAAGGTCTTCCTCGACACCCGGCCGCTGAAGTACCCGGCGTACCGCCGGCTGTGGCTGTCGAACATCGTCACCGCCGTCGGCGCGCAGTTCTCCGCGGTCGCGGTGCCCAAGCAGCTCTACGACATCACCGGCTCCTCCGCCTACGTCGGCCTCGCCGGGATCTTCGGCTTGGTGCCGCTGCTGGTGTTCGGCCTGTGGGGCGGCGCGATCGCGGACACCGTCGACCGCCGCAAGCTGCTGCTGATCACCAACGGCGGCCTGGCCGCCAGCGCGGTGCTGCTGTGGGTGGTGGCCGCGGCGAACGTCCAGTCGGTGTGGCTCGTGCTGATCCTCTTCGCCGCGCAGCAGACGTTCTTCGCCGTGAACATGCCCACTCGCGGCGCCGCGATCGCCCGGCTGATCCCGGTGCACCTGCTTCCGTCTGCGCAGGCGCTCGGGGCCACGGTGTTCCAGCTCGGCTCGATCGTCGGGCCGCTGCTGGCCGGCGTGTTGCTGCCGGTGCTGGGGCTTTCGGTGTTGTACCTGGTGGACGCGGTGGCGTTGTGCGCGGCGTTGTGGGCGGTGTTCCGGCTTCCGGCGCTGCCGCCGCAGGAAGGCGCCCCGAAGCGCGCCGGGCTGCGCGCCGTGCTGGACGGATTCCGCTACCTCGCAATGCACTCCGTGCTGCTGGCGTCGTTCCTGCTGGACATCATCGCGATGGTGTTCGGCATGCCGCGGGCGCTGTTCCCGGAGATGGCGGAGCGCACCTTCGGCGATCCGCCGGGCGGCGGGGCGGCGCTGGGCTGGCTGTTCGCGGCGATCCCGCTGGGCGCGTTCGCGTTCGGCGTGTTCTCCGGCTGGCTGCACCGGATCGCGCGGCACGGTGTCGGCGTCACCGTCGCAGTCGTGGCGTGGGGCATCTCGGTGATCGGGTTCGGCTGGTCGGATTCGCTGTGGTCGGCGGTGTTCTTCCTGGCCCTGGGCGGCGGCGCGGACCTGGTGAGCATGGTCTACCGGAGTTCGATCATGCAAACGGCGGCCACCGACGAGATGCGCGGCCGCATCCAGGGCGTGTTCACCGTCGTCGTCGCGGGCGGCCCGCGGCTGGCCGACACGCTGCACGGCCTGGCGGGAGCGGCGGTCGGGACTGCGGCGGCGGTCACAGTCGGCGGCGTCCTGGTCGTCGTCGGCGCGGTCATCGCGGCGGCCCTGCTGCCCGCCTTCTGGCGCTACCGGGCACCCGTTTCCGAGCAGCAATGATCGCGGACTGGGCAGGTTGCCACGCCTGAGCCGACCGCAGCAGTGCAGTTCGACCAGGGGTGGGCAGACAGCTGGACCAACCGCATTGCACACTTTTCAGCTATGGCCAACGAGACGACCGTGAACGACGACGCGCCCGGCGGTGCGCAGGAGCCTGGCCTCAAGAAGGTGATGGGCCCGAAACTGCTGCTCTTCTTCGTGGTCGGAGACATCCTCGGCACCACGATCTACTCGCTGACCGGCAAGGTCGCCGGCAAGGTGGGCGGGGCGCTGTGGGTTCCGTTCCTGGTCGCCTTCGTGGTCGCCTTCCTGACCGCGTTCAGCTATCTGGAACTCGTCGGGAAGTACCCGAAGGCGGGCGGCGCGCCGCTGTACGTGCACAAGGCCTTCGGGGTGCACTTCCTGACCTTCATCATCGCGTTCGCGGTGATGTGCTCTGGCATCACTTCCGCCGCCTCGGCCGCACAGGCGTTCAGCGGTGACTACCTGGAGGCGATCGTCGGCGACGGCGTCTCCTCGTGGGCCTGGCTCGTGGCGATCGGCTTCCTGCTCCTGCTGGCCGCGATCAACTTCCGCGGCGTCGGCGAGTCGGTGAAGATGAACGTGGTGCTGACCTGCGTGGAGCTCATCGGGTTGGCGATCGTGATCGTCTTCGGCGTCACCGCGCTGATCTCCGGGACGCACAGCCCCGACGTCGACCCCGACCCGGGCCGGCTGCTGGAGTTCAACGCCGGCACCTCGCCGCTGCTGGCGATCACCTCGGCGACCGCGCTGGCGTTCTTCGCGATGGTGGGCTTCGAGGACTCGGTGAACATGGCCGAGGAGACCCGCGACCCGGCCAAGACCTTCCCCCGCGCTCTGCTGCTGGGCATGGTGATCACCGCAACGATCTACCTGGTGATCGCGCTGATCACCTCGACGCTGGTGCCGACCGAAACGCTGGCGGAGTCCGACGGCCCGCTGCTGCTGGTCGTGAAGGCCGCCGCGCCGTGGTTCCCGCCGATCCTGTTCTCGCTGATCGCGCTGTTCGCGGTGACCAACACCGCGCTGATCAACATGCTGATGGCCAGCCGCCTGGTCTACGGCATGTCGCAGGAGCGCATCATCCCGAAGCAGCTTGGGCTGGTGCACCGCACGCGGCGCACGCCGTGGGTGGCGATCGTGTTCACCAGCATCATCGCGGTGGCACTGGTGAGCTCGCTGAAGATCTCCGACCTGGGCAGCACCACCTCGCTGCTGCTGCTCGTGGTGTTCGCGGTGGTCAACGTGGCGGTGCTGGTCCTGCGCAAGGACAAGGTCGAGCACAAGCACTTCAAGGCGCCCACCTGGGTGCCGGTGCTGGGCGCGCTGACCTGCGCGTTCTTCGCCAGCCCGCTGTCCGGCCGACCGGGCACGGAGTACATCATCGCCGGCATCCTGCTGGGCATCGGCGTGATCTTCTGGGCGATCAACTTCCTCATCGGCGGTCGCAAGCAGAAGTTCGACGCCGCGAAGCTGGGCAAGTAAGTCGCAACCCGAGGGCCCTCCGAGCCGATTTCGTCGGCTCGGGGGGCTTTCTGCTTCTACAGTGGCGATGTGCACGAGCCTGTTCCCGCCACCGGGCGGCAGTTCGAGATCACTTCCGGCGCCGCGCGCGCCGTGGTCACCGAAGTCGGTGCGGCGCTTCGGGTTTTCGAGGTCGGCGGGGTGCCGTACGCGGAATCCTTCGACGCGGACCGGCTGCCGCCGGGCGGGGCGGGCGGGGTTCTGGTGCCGTGGCCGAACCGGGTCGCCGGGGGCCGCTGGCTGTTCGACGGGGAGCCGCAGCAGCTGGCGTTGACCGAGCCCGCGCGGCAGAACGCGATCCACGGGCTGTTGCGGCACACGGCGTGGACCCTCGTCGAGCACGCCGAGTCCACAGTGGTGTTGCACGCGATGGTGCCCGCGCAGCCGGGCTGGCCGGTGCCGCTGCTGACGTCCATCGGCTACGCCCTGGACGAAGGCGGCCTGACAGTCACGCACACCGTGGAGAATCTCGGGGCGCGGGCGGTTCCGTTCGGGGTCGGCGTGCACCCGTATCCGCGCGCGGGCAACGCCGCGACCGACGACTGCACGCTCCGGCTGGCGGCGGCGACGGTGCTGCCGGTGGACTCCGAGCGGTTGCTCCCGGTGCGGCCGCCGCGGGGCCTGCAGGGCGACGAGGTGGACTTCCGCACCGGGCGTCGGCTGGCCGGGGTGCTGCTGGACACCGCCTTCGGCGGCGCGACTCCGGCGCCGGGCGACGACCTCGTGCGGCACAGCCTCACCGACCCGGACGGGCGCGGCGTGCAGCTGTGGGCCGACCCGGTGTTCAAGTGGGTTCAGGTCTACACGGCGGACGACTTCCCGGGGCGGGGCAGGGCGATCGCGATCGAGCCGATGACCTGCCCGCCGGACGCCCTGAACTCCGGGGTGGACCTGCTGGTCCTGCAGCCGGGCGAGAACTGGATCGGCCACTGGGGCCTCAAGCCCCTCTGACGCCAACCCCTTCCACTACGCGGAACCCTGGTTCCATGCCCGCAATTTCAATGGAAATCGGACCTTCGATTTCCATTGAAATTGCGGACCTCCGGTGTGTCGGGTGCACGACACACCGGAGGTTGTGGATAGACGGTGTGGATAACTTCCGCAATTTCCATTGAAATTGCGGGCGAGTCAGGCCTTGGCGAGGTGGCGGGCGATGAGCATGCGCTGGATCTGGTTGGTGCCCTCGAAGATCTGCAGGACCTTCGCCTCGCGCATGTAGCGCTCCGCCGGGAAGTCGCGGGTGTAGCCCGCGCCGCCGAGCACCTGGACGGCGTCGGTGGTCACCTTCATCGCCGCGTCCGTCGCGACGAGCTTCGCCACCGACGCCTGCTGCCCGAACGGCAGCCCGGCGTCCCGCCGCCGCGCGCCGTCGAGGTACGTCGCCCGGGCCGAGTGCACGGCCGCGGCCATGTCGGCGAGCAGGAACTCCAGGCCCTGGAACTCGATGATCGGCCGCCCGAACTGCTGCCGCTGCTTCGCGTAGTCCACCGCGAGGTCCAGCGCCGCCTGCGCCAGCCCGACGGCGCAGGCCGCGATGCCGAGGCGGCCGGAGTCCAGCGCCGACAACGCGATCTTCAGCCCGTGGCCCTCGGCTCCGATGAGCCGCTCCGCAGGCACCCGCGCGTCCTCGAAGTACAGCGGCGTGGTCGGCGAGCCGGTGAGCCCCATCTTGTGCTCGGGCGGGCCGGCGGAAAGCCCCGCCGTGCCGCCGTCGACGAGCAGGCAGCTGATGCCGAGTGGCCCCTCGTCCGAGGTCCGGGCCATGAGCGTGTAGAAGTCCGCCACGCCGCCGTGCGTGATCCAGGCCTTGGCCCCGTTGACGGCGTACGAGTCGTCCTGCCGCGCTGCCCGCGTGCTCAGCGCCGCCGCGTCGGAGCCGGCGTGCGGCTCGGACAGCGCGTACGCGCCGAGCAGTTCGCCGCCGATCATCTCCGGCAGCCAGCGGGAGCGCTGCTCCGCGCTGCCGAAGTGGGCCAGCGGGTAGCAGCTCATGGTGTGCACCGACAGACCGACGCCGACGGTCATCCAGGCGCTGCTGAGCTCTTCGAGCACCTGCAGGTACACCTCGTACGGCTGGGCGCCGCCGCCGTGTTCCTCCTGGTAGGGCAGGCCGAGGAAACCGGCCTGGCCGAGCAGCCGGAAGGCGTCGCGCGGGAACTTCTCCGCGGCCTCGTCGCCCGCCGCGCGCGGGGCGAGCTCATCGCGGGCGATCTCGCGTGTCAGCGCGAGCAGGTCGGTGGCTTCTGCGGTGGGAAGCAGGCGTTGGACGGCCATGGCGGATAGCGCTCCTGATTGCCAGTGTGACAGCTGCCGGTAGTACTGATGACCGTACTGTAGGACGTTCTCCAGTACTGTGAAAGTCTCACCAGTAGGAACCCGCGCAACCGTTCGAGGGTGCTGTGGCAGGCTTCGTCCGATGACCACCTCCGAAGGCCGTCGCCGGCCGATGAACGCGCGGCGGGCCCAGCTGCTGGACCGGCTGCGCGACCTGTTCCTCGCGGAGGGGTTCGCGCACTTCACGCTGGACGACCTGGCAGCCCGGCTGCACTGCTCCAAGTCGACTCTGTACACGCTGGCGGGCAGCAAGGAGCAGCTCGCCGTCCGCGTCGTCGCCCACTACTTCAAGAGCGCCACGCAGCTGGTCGAGCAGCGGGTCGCGGCGGCCGACGACGTGCGGGAGAAGGTGCGGGCGTACCTGGATGCCGCGGCCGAGGCACTGCGCCCGGCGTCCCGCGAGTTCATCGACGACATGGCCGCCAACATCGCGACCCGCACCACCTACGAGGCCAACGCGCACGCCGCCGCGGACCGGCTCCGCGGCTTCATCGGCGAGGGCGTGCGGCAGGGCGTGTTCCGGGAGGTGCACGCCGCGTTCGTCGGCGAGATGGTCGGGCTGACCATCGTCGGCATCCAGCGAGGCGAGATCGGCGAGCGCACCGGCCTGTCCGACGCGGCGGCGTTCGAGGCGTTGTCGCAGTTCCTGCTCGGCGGGTTGACCGCCCGGTACACAGTGGAGGAAAAGTGATCGTCATCGGCGGTGAGGCCCTCGTCGACCTCGTTCCGGACCCGTCCACGGCGGACGGCGAGCTCGGGCCGCTGCACCCGCGCCTCGGCGGGGGTCCGTACAACGTCGCGATCGCGCTGGGGCGGCTCGGGGTTCCCGTCGCGTTCTTCGCCCGGCTGTCCACGGACCAGTTCGGCGACAAGCTCCTCGAACGCCTGCGGTCTTCCGAAGTGGACGTCGACCTGGTGCAGCGCGGCCCGGAGCCGACGACGCTGGCCGTGGTCGGGCTGGCCGAGGACGGTTCGGCCCGCTACAGCTTCCACACCGAAGGCACCGCTGCCCGCTTCGTCGCGGACCGGCCGCTGCCCGCGCAGGCCACCGCGCTCTGCCTGGGCACCCTCGGCATGGTGCTCGAACCCGGCGCCTCGGTGTACGAGGAGGTGCTGTTCCGGGAGGCCGCGCGCGGCCGGTTCGTCGCGCTGGACCCGAACATCCGCGCCGACCTGATCGCCGACCCCGACGCCTACCGCGCGCGGTTCGCCTCCTGGCTGCCGTCGGTGGGGCTGCTGAAGGTCTCGGACGACGACGCCGAGTGGCTCGCGGACGGCGGGGACGTGCTCGCCGCGGCCCGCGAGTGGCAGCGCAGGGGCCCGGCGGCCGTGGTGCTGACCAGGGGAGCCGACGGGCTGACCGCGGTGACCGGTGACGGCGAGGTGTCGGTGGCGGGCGTGCGCGCCGAGGTCGCCGACACCATCGGCGCGGGCGACACCGTGCAGGGCGCCCTGCTCGCGTGGCTGCACCGCAACGACGCGCTGTCGGCGGACGCCGTCCGCGCGCTCGACCGGGAGCAGTGGGAGCAGGCGCTGCGGTTCGCCGCGGCCGCCGCTGCGGTCACCGTCTCCCGACCGGGTGCCGAGCCGCCGTGGGCCGCCGAGTTGGCCTGACGGTCGGCGAACCGCGTCTGACGTGCGCGAGGACACCTTGTGAGGTAAACCGCGCGAGGCCGACCGGTCGAGATCGAGTTAGCCCGATCGGATGGGCCCGTTGGTCACGATGAACTGCTCGTCCGGCTTCGGAGCGTCGAAAATTTTCCGCCGGAAGCGCCCCGATGTGATGTGATCGTGGTCCCACCTGCCAAAAAGCCGAAACGCGATTGCTGCGCTGGGACCCCACTGCGGTCTAGCGTGACTACTGACAGGACCCCAACGGGGTGGTGCTGCGGCGGTTCGGACACCCCGACCGGCGCGCGGGCGACATCGCAGCCCTGCCGCTTGGCTGGGCAACCGCGGTCGCCTCGACACGCACCCCGACGAGCGCGAGAGGTTCCCGAATGCCCGACGACGTGACCGCCAAACGTACCGTCGCGCTGCGCTATGACGCCGGCGAGCACGAAATGCAGGTGAAGCAGCCGACCGAGGGCGCCCCCGGGGTGGATCTCGGCAAGCTGCTGGCTCAGACCGGTTTGGTGACGTTGGATCCGGGCTTCGTCAATACGGCGGCCTGCCTCTCCGACATCACCTACATCGACGGTGACGCCGGCATCCTCCGCTACCGCGGCTACCCGATCGAGGAGCTCGCGGCGAAGTCGAACTTCATCGAGGTCAGCTACCTGCTGATCTACGGTGAGCTGCCGACCCAGCAGCAGTACGACGAGTTCGCCGAGCGGATCCGGCGGCACACCCTGCTGCACGAAGACCTCAAGCAGTTCTTCGACGGCTTCCCGCGGGACGCGCACCCGATGCCGGTGCTGTCCTCCGCGGTCTCCGCGCTGTCCACCTTCTACCAGGACAGCCTCAACCCGTTCGACAAGGACCAGGTGGAGCTGTCCACCGTCCGCCTGCTGGCGAAGCTGCCCACGATCGCGGCGTACGCCTACAAGAAGTCGGTCGGCCAGCCGTTCCTGTACCCGGACAACTCGCTGGGCCTGGTGGAGAACTTCCTCCGGATGACCTTCGGTTTCCCCGCCGAGCCCTACGAGGTCGACCCGGTGCTGACCCGCGCCCTCGACCTGCTGTTCATCCTGCACGCCGACCACGAGCAGAACTGCTCCACGTCGACGGTCCGGATGGTCGGCTCCGCCGAGACCAACCTGTTCGCCAGCATTTCGGCCGGCATCAACGCCCTGTTCGGCCCGCTGCACGGCGGCGCGAACAGCGCGGTGCTGGAGATGCTGGAGGGCATCCAGGCCAACGGCGGTGACGTCGACTCGTTCGTCAACCGGGTCAAGAACAAGGAGCCCGGCGTTCGGCTGATGGGCTTCGGGCACCGGGTCTACAAGAACTACGACCCGCGCGCGGCGATCATCAAGAAGACCGCCGACGAGGTGCTCGGCAAGCTCGGGGCCAACGACCCGCTGCTGGACATCGCCCTGAAGCTCGAGGAGAAGGCGCTTGCCGACGACTACTTCGTCGAGCGCAAGCTCTACCCGAACGTCGACTTCTACACCGGCCTGATCTACAAGGCGATGGGCTTCCCGACGAAGTACTTCACCGTGCTGTTCGCGCTCGGCCGGCTGCCCGGCTGGATCGCGCACTGGCGGGAGATGCTGGAGGACCCGGCCCGCAAGATCAGCCGTCCGCGGCAGGTGTACACCGGTTCGCCGGAGCGCGCCTACCAGGCGATCGACCAGCGCTGAATCGAAACCTGAATCCAGTCGGCCGCCGACGCGACCGACCCACGTGCGGCCCCGGACACCGGCCTCTCGGCCGGTCCCCGGGGCCGATCCGTGTCGGGGCCGGGTCCCGCCGGTCCTCTCGGCGCAATTTCAATGAGGTGATCTCAGTGGAATGGGGCTGAGGGTCCGAAGAGGTGTGGGCGTGGGGTCCTGGTAGAAGAGGTCTCACCACAAGATCGTCTTCTGTAAGGGCCAGGACCCCACGTGATT
>NZ_SMKW01000087.1 GCF_004348985.1 Saccharopolyspora elongata
GCCGTTGGTCGCGGTGGGTGCCCCGTCACGTGCCCGGCCCACTCGAACGGGTGGGCCGGGTGTCGTGTCACTCCTCCCGGGCTGGGCGGGCCTCCGGGGGAAGCACGCCCCAGTCGATGAGCTGCTCGGTGAGCTCGCCTGGCGTCATGTCGTAGATGATGGCCAGGGATCGCAGGTCCTCGGTGCGGATGGACAGCACCTTGCCGTTGTAGTCACCGCGCTGGCTCTGGATGGTGGCCGCGTAGCGGGCCAGCGGGCCCACCTTCTCCGCAGGTAGCTGCTGCAGCCGCTCCAGGTTGATCACAACCTTGGTGGCAGGTTCGGCGCCGGAGGGCACCCGACCTTCGGGAAGCAGTTCCGCGACCGGAACACCGTAGAAGTCGGCCAGTTCGGCCAGCTTCTGCACGGTCACCGCACGGTCGCCTCGCTCATAGGACCCGACGACCACGGCCTTCCACCGCCCGCCAGACTTCTGCTCGACGCCGTGCAGCGACAGACCCTGCTGCTGGCGGATAGCGCGGAGCTTGCTGCCCAGCGCCTTGGCGTAGTCGCCCATGTGGCGTTTCTCCGTTCGTTCGCCCCGTTAGCCGATAACGGCGACCGGGGAGCAAAGCTCAGATCGATACGGAGAGTAATGTTCGCTCGCGAGCGTCACCAGGTCAAGTTGGTCTTTGCTGGCAATGCGGCGAACACCACCACACCACCCGGACGATTGACCTCGCAGCGCTGATAGCGTACAAGGCAGCCCAGCGGTCGGCAGTGGTTTCCGACCCGGAGACTGCGGGGCAGCTCACACACCATCCTTTAAGGACCCGTCCCGTGAGGCGGGGAAGGAGGTCGCACCGTGGCGTCACGCCAACCGGCGGACGCGACGGATCCGGTCGGGCAGCGAGAGCTGCTTTCGGCCGGTGACGTTGCGCGCACGATAGCCCGGATCGCCCACCAGATCATCGAGAAGACCGCGCTGGACACCGGAAGCAGCGACGTGGTGCTGCTGGGCATCCCGACGAGGGGAACCTCGCTGGCCCAGCGGCTGGCCGCGAAGATCAGCGAATTCAGCGACGTGACGGTGCCCACCGGCATCCTCGACATCACGCTCTACCGCGACGACCTGCGGCACCGCCCGAACCGTCCGCTGGAGCCCACCAGCCTGCCCGCGCAGGGCATCGACAACGCGCTGGTCGTGCTCGTCGACGACGTGCTGTTCTCCGGCCGGACCGTGCGGGCCGCCCTCGACGCCCTGCGCGACCAGGGTCGGCCGCGGGCGGTGCAGCTGGCGGTGCTGGTCGACCGCGGGCACCGCGAGCTGCCGATCCGCGCCGACTACGTCGGCAAGAACGTCCCCACCTCGCGCTCCGAGGGCGTCGCGGTCCAGCTCGCCGAGACCGACGGCACCGACCGAGTCGTGCTGCGCCGCCCGGACGCCACGCAGGACGAGGAGGTCCGGTGATGCGCCACCTGCTGTCCACCGAAGGTCTGGACGCCGCCACCGCGACGAGCGTGCTCGACACCGCCGACACCCTGAAGCAGACGCTGCTGGGGCGCGAGGTCAAGAAGCTGCCGACGCTGCGCGGCCGGACCGTGGTGACCCTGTTCTACGAGAACTCCACGCGCACCCGGGTGTCCTTCGAGGTCGCCGGGAAGTGGATGAGCGCCGACGTGATCAACGTCTCGGCCAGCAGTTCTTCGGTGAACAAGGGCGAGTCGCTGCGCGACACCGCGCTGACGCTGGCCGCCGCCGGGGCCGACTGCGTGATCGTCCGGCACCCCGCCTCGGGCGCGGCGCAACGGCTGGCCGGCTGGCTGGACGAGGTCGGCACCCAGGTCGTCAACGCCGGCGACGGCATGCACGAGCACCCCACCCAGGCGCTGCTGGACGCCGCGACGCTGCGGGAGCGGCTGGGCGAGCTGGCCGGGCGCCGCATCGCCATCGTCGGCGACCTGCTGCACAGCCGGGTGGCGCGCTCGAACGTGCACCTGCTGCGCACCCTCGGCGCCGAGGTGGTGCTGGTCGCGCCGCCGACGCTGGTGCCGGCCGGGGCGCAGCAGTGGGGCGCGGAGGTGCGCCACGAGCTGGACCCGGAGCTGCCGAAGCTGGACGCGGTGATGATGCTGCGGGTCCAGGCCGAGCGGATGCACGGCGGCTTCTTCCCGTCGGCGCGCGAGTACTCGATCGCCTACGGCCTCAACGAGGCGCGGCTGGGCAGGCTGCCCGAGCACGCGGTGGTCCTGCACCCCGGCCCGATGCTGCGCGGCATGGAGATCGCGCCGGCCGTGGCCGATTCGCCGCGCGCCGCCATCACCCAGCAGGTCAGCAATGGCGTGCACGTGCGGATGGCGGTGCTCTACCACCTGCTCGCCGGAGAGGAGCTCGGCGCATGAGCAACCCCGTGTCAACCCCAGTCCTGCTCACCGCACCTCAGGGGAACGTGACGCAAACCAGCCACAGGAAACCGCAAAACGCGCGGGTTGGGCATGAGCAGCCTGTGTCAACCCCAGTCCTGCTCACCGCACCTCAGGGGAACGTGACGCAAACCGGCCACAGGAAACCGCGAAACGCGCGTTTGACCTGGGACGTAACCACAACTGTGAATCGCGGAGAGGCGGTACTTCCATGAGCCGGGTGTTGTTGAAGGACGTCCGCCCTTACGGCGAGGGTGAGCCGGTGGACGTGCTGGTTGACGGCGAGGTCATCGCCGAGATCGGCGCGGATCTCGACACCGATGCTGACGAGATCATTCAGGCCAACGGGGCCGTGGCGCTGCCGGGCTTCGTGGACCTGCACACGCACCTGCGGGAGCCGGGCCGGGAGGACGCCGAAACCGTCGAGACGGGTTCGATGGCCGCCGCGCTCGGCGGCTACACGGCGGTCTTCGCGATGGCCAACACCGATCCGGTCGCCGACAACGCGGTGATCGTCGAGCACGTGTGGCGGCGCGGCCGCGAGGTCGGCCTGGTCGACGTGCACCCGGTGGGCGCGGTGACGGTGGGGCTCAAGGGCGAGAAGCTCGCCGAGCTGGGCACCATGCGCCGCAGCGTCGCCGAGGTCCGGGTGTTCTCCGACGACGGCCACTGCGTGCACGACCCGCTGATCATGCGCCGCGCGCTGGAGTACACGAAGTCCTTCGGCGGCGTCGTCGCGCAGCACGCCGAGGAGCCGCGGCTGACCGCGGGCGCGCAGGCGCACGAGGGCGCGAACGCCGCCCGGCTGGGCCTGGCCGGCTGGCCCGCACCGGCGGAGGAAGCGATCGTGGCGCGCGACTGCCTGCTCGCCGGGCACACCGGCGGCACGCTGCACATCTGCCACGTTTCCACCGAAGGCACCGCTGAGATCCTGCGCTGGTGGAAGTCCCGGGAGGCGAACGGGAGGGTGTCGGCCGAGGTCACGCCGCATCACCTGCTGCTGACCGACGACCGGCTGGCGACCTACGACCCGATCAACAAGGTCAACCCGCCGCTGCGCACCGATGCCGACGTGCTGGCGCTGCGCCAGGCGCTGGCCGACGGCACCGTGGACTGCGTGGCCACCGACCACGCCCCGCACGCCGCGCAGGACAAGGACTGCGAGTGGTCCGCGGCGAAGCCGGGCATGCTCGGCCTGCAGACCGCGCTCGGCATCGTCGTGCAGACGATGGTGCGCTCCGGGCTGCTGGACTGGCGGGGCGTGGCGCGGGTGATGAGCGAGCGGCCCGCCGAGATCGCCGGGCTGACGAACCAGGGCCGCCTGGTCGCCGCGGGCGAACCGGCGAACCTGGTGCTGGTCGACCCCGACGCCGAGTGGACGGTGCGCGCCGCGGAGCTGGCCAGCCTCGGCGAGAACTCGCCGTTCGAGGGCATGCGGCTGCCCGGCCGCGTGGTCGCGACGCTGCTGCGCGGCCGGATCACCGCGCACGAGGGCAAGGTGACGCGCTGATGGAACGCTTCCTGTGGGTGCTGGGGATGGCCGCGCTGGTCGCCCTGGTGTTCTTCGGCATGTGGCGGGGCTGGGCCGGCCGGGCGCGCCGCCAGGCCGCCGAGCTGCCGGACTTCCCGGCGCCGCCGGCCGAACCGGGCGAGGAGTTGCTGCCCGCCGCGACCGGCATGTACGTCGGCACCACGAAGGCCACCGACTGGCAGGACCGCATCGCGGTCGGCGACATCGGGTACCGCGCCAACGGCACCGCGCACCTGCACGCCGCGGGCCTGCTGCTGCGACGAACCGGGGCCAGCGACGTGTGGATCCCGGCGGAGTCCATCGTGGACAGCCGCCTGGACCACAAGCTGGCCAACAAGGTGGTGCCCGGTGCCGGCCTGGTCGTGGTGACCTGGCGGCTGGGCGAGCAGCTGCTGGACACCGGGTTCCGCGGCGACGACAAGACAACGCAGACCGAGTGGGTCGAGGCGGTCCGGGCACTGGCGCCCGCTGACGAGCCGACGCAACACGAGACCGCGAGCTCGCGGCAGGAGGAGAAATGAGCGACCACATCCGGGCCGCACTGGTGCTCGAGGATGGCCGGATCTTCCGCGGGGAGGCCTACGGCAAGGTGGGCCGCACCCTAGGTGAGGTCGTGTTCACCACCGGCATGACCGGCTACCAGGAGACCCTGACCGATCCCTCGTACCACCGCCAGATCGTGGTGCAGACCGCGCCGCAGATCGGCAACACCGGCTGGAACGACGAGGACGACGAGTCGAAGCAGATCTGGGTCGCCGGCTACGCCGTCCGCGATCCCGCCCGCATCCCGTCGAACTGGCGCTCCCGCCGGTCGCTGGTCGAGGAGCTGGAGCGGCAGGACATCGTCGGCATCGCGGGCATCGACACCCGCACCCTGACCCGCCACGTCCGCGAGCTGGGCGCGATGCGCGGCGGCATCTTCTCCGGGCCGGAACTCGGCTCCGACGACGAGATGGTCGCCGCGGTCAAGGCGAGCGCCGAGATGGTCGGCGCCTCGCTGGCGGGCGACGTGACCACCGCCGAGCCCTACGTCGTGCCCGCCATCGGCGAGAAGCGGTTCACCGTGGCCGCGCTCGACCTGGGCATCAAGTCCAACACGCCGCGGATGATGGCCGAGCGCGGCATCGAGGTCCACGTGCTGCCGCTGGCGTCCACGCTGGACGAGGTGCTGTCGGTCAAGCCGGACGGGCTGTTCCTGTCCAACGGCCCTGGCGACCCGGCCACCACCGACCAGCAGGTCGAGCTGACCCGCCAGGCCCTGGACCGCAAGCTGCCGCTGTTCGGCATCTGCTTCGGCAACCAGATCCTCGGCCGGGCGCTCGGCCGAGGCACCTACAAGCTGCGCTACGGGCACCGGGGCATCAACATCCCGGTGATCGACGTCGAGACCGGCCAGGTCGCGATCACCGCGCAGAACCACGGCTTCGCCGTCGAGGGCGAGCCGGGCGAGCGGTTCGACACCGACTTCGGCCGCGCGATGGTCAGCCATCACTGCGCGAACGACGGTGCGGTCGAGGGCCTCCGGCTGCTCGACGGCCCGGCGTTCAGCGTCCAGTACCACCCCGAAGCGGCGGCGGGCCCGCACGACGCCGCGCCGCTGTTCGACAAGTTCGTTGACCTGATGAGTGAGGCGCGCTGATATGCCGAAGAGGACCGATATCAAGCACGTACTCGTCATCGGTTCCGGGCCGATCGTGATCGGCCAGGCGTGCGAGTTCGACTACTCCGGTACGCAGGCGTGCCGGGTGCTGCGCGAAGAGGGCATCCGCGTCTCGCTGGTGAACTCGAACCCGGCGACGATCATGACGGACCCGGAGTTCGCCGATGCGACCTACATCGAGCCGATCACCCCGGAGTTCGTGGAGAAGGTGATCGAGGCCGAGCGGCCGGACGCGATCCTGGCCACCCTCGGCGGGCAGACCGCGCTGAACACGGCGGTCGCGCTGCACGAGCGCGGAACGCTGGAGAAGTACGGCGTGGAGCTGATCGGCGCCGACTTCGAGGCGATCCAGCGCGGCGAGGACCGGCAGCGGTTCAAGGACATCGTGCGCGCCGTCGGCGGCGAGGTGCCGGAGTCGGCGGTGTGCAAGTCGATGGACGACGTGCGCGCGTTTGTCGCCGAGCGCGGCCTGCCGGTGGTGATCCGGCCCAGCTTCACCATGGGCGGCCTGGGCTCGGGCATGGCGCACACCGAGGAAGACCTGGAGCGGATGGCCTCCTTCGGGCTGGCCGAGTCGCCGGTGCACGAGGTGCTGATCGAGGAGAGCGTCCTCGGTTGGAAGGAGTACGAGCTCGAGCTGATGCGCGACCACGCCGACAACGTGGTGGTCATCTGCTCGATCGAGAACATCGACGCGATGGGCGTGCACACCGGTGACTCGGTGACCGTGGCGCCGTCGATGACGCTGACCGACCGCGAGTACCAGCACATGCGCAACGTGGGCATCGCGGTGCTGCGCGAGGTCGGGGTGGACACCGGCGGCTGCAACATCCAGTTCGCCATCCACCCGGGCACCGGCCGGATGGTCGTCATCGAGATGAACCCGCGGGTGTCGCGGTCCTCGGCGCTGGCGTCGAAGGCCACCGGCTTCCCGATCGCCAAGATCGCCGCGAAGCTGGCCGTGGGCTACACGCTCGACGAGATCCAGAACGACATCACCGGCGAGACCCCGGCGAGCTTCGAGCCGACGCTGGACTACGTGGTGGTGAAGGTGCCGCGGTTCGCCTTCGAGAAGTTCCCGGGCGCGGACCAGGAGCTGACCACGACGATGAAGAGCGTCGGCGAGGCGATGGCCGTGGGCCGCAGCTTCTCCGAGGCGCTGGGCAAGGCGCTGCGCTCGATGGAGACGAAGGCGGCCGGCTTCTGGACGGTGCCTGATTCTCTTGGGGCCGGCCCCGGAGGCGTGACCGTCGAGTCTATTTTGGACGAACTGCGCACGCCGCACGACGGGCGGCTGTACACGGTGGAGCGCGCGCTGCGGCTGGGCGCTTCGATCGAGCAGGTGCACGAGGCCTCGGGCATCGACCCGTGGTTCGTCGACCAGATCGCGGCATGGGTCGAACTGCGCGGCGAGCTGGTCGAGGCGCCGGTGCTGGACGCGGCGCTGCTGCGGCGCGCCAAGCGGGCCGGGCTGTCGGACCGGCAGATCGCCGCGCTGCGGCCGGAACTGGCCGGTGAGGACGGCGTTCGCGCGCTGCGGCACCGGTTGGGCGTGCGGCCGGTGTACAAGACGGTCGACACCTGCGCGGCGGAGTTCGCGGCCCGGACGCCGTACCACTACTCGGCCTACGAGTCCGACCCGGCGGCCGAGTCGGAGGTCACCGAGCAGCGCGAGCGGCCGAAGGTGATCATCCTCGGTTCCGGTCCGAACCGCATCGGCCAGGGCATCGAGTTCGACTACTCCTGCGTGCACGCCGCGATGGCGCTGCGCGAGGCCGGGTACGAGACCGTGATGGTCAACTGCAACCCGGAGACGGTCTCCACCGACTACGACACCTCGGACCGGCTGTACTTCGAGCCGCTGACCTTCGAGGACGTCCTGGAGGTCGTGCACTCCGAGCAGCAGTCCGGCACCGTGGCGGGCGTGATCGTGCAGCTCGGCGGCCAGACCCCGCTGGGCTTGGCGAAGCGGCTGGCCGACGCCGGGGTGCCGATCGTGGGCACGCCGCCGGAGGCGATCCACCTGGCCGAGGACCGCGGCGCGTTCGGCGACGTGCTCGCCGGGGCGGGCCTGCCCGCGCCGAAGTACGGCACCGCGACGTCGTTCGAGGGCGCCAAGCGGATCGCCGACGAGATCGGCTACCCGGTGCTGGTGCGGCCGTCCTACGTGCTCGGCGGCCGGGGCATGGAGATCGTCTACGACGAGGCTTCGCTGGAGAACTACATCGCCCGCGCCACCGAGGTCACCCCGGAACACCCGGTGCTGGTGGACAACTTCCTCGACGACGCGATCGAGATCGACGTGGACGCGCTCTGCGACGGCACCGACGTCTACCTCGCCGGCGTGATGGAGCACATCGAGGAGGCCGGCATCCACTCCGGCGACTCGGCGTGCGCACTGCCGCCGATCACGTTGGGGCGCCAGGACATCGAGCAGGTGCGGAAGTCCACTGAGGCCATTGCGCAGGGCATCGGCGTGCACGGCCTGCTGAACGTGCAGTACGCGCTCAAGGACGACGTGCTGTACGTGCTGGAGGCCAACCCGCGCGCCTCGCGGACGGTGCCGTTCGTGTCGAAGGCGACCGCCGCGCCGCTGGCCAAGGCGGCGGCCCGGATCATGCTCGGTGCCAAGATCGCGGACCTGCGCGCGGAGGGCATCCTGCCCGCGGAGGGCGACGGCGCGGACCTGCCGGCCGACGCGCCGGTCGCGGTGAAGGAAGCCGTGCTGCCGTTCCACCGGTTCCGCACCCGCGAGGGCGTCGGCGTGGATTCGCTGCTCGGGCCGGAGATGAAGTCCACCGGCGAGGTGATGGGCATCGACGTCTCCTTCGGGCAGGCCTTCGCCAAGTCGCAGGCCGGCGCGTACGGCTCGCTGCCCACCTCGGGCCGGGTGTTCGTGTCGGTGGCGAACAAGGACAAGCGGTCCCTGGTGTTCCCGGTCAAGCGGCTGGCGGACCTCGGGTTCGAGATCCTGGCCACCAGCGGCACCGCGGAGGTGTTGCGCCGCAACGGGATCCCGTCGACCCTGGTGCGCAAGCACACCGAGAAGGACGGCCAGGAGCGCGACATCGTCGAGCTCATCAAGGCCGGCGAGGTCGAGATGGTGATCAACACCCCGTACGGCAACCCGGGCCCGCGCGTCGACGGCTACGAGATCCGCACCGCGGCGGTGTCCCGCGACATCCCGTGCATCACGACGGTGCAGGGCGCGGCGGCGGCGGTGCAGGGCATCGAGGCCGCCATCCAGGGCAACATCGGCGTCCGGTCCTTGCAGGCGCTGCAGGCGGCCCTGAGCGAAGGCGGTGAGCAGAGCAATGACTGACCCGCTGCGGGCGGGCTTCGGCCGGCGGCTGGCGGACTCGGTGCAGGCGCGCGGTGCGCTGTGCGTCGGCATCGACCCGCACCCGTCGCTGTTGCACGCCTGGGACCTCGACGAGAACCCGCAGTCGCTGGAGCGGTTCGCGATGACCGCGGTGGAGGCGCTGGCCGGTGAGGTCGCGGTGCTCAAGCCGCAGTCGGCGTTCTTCGAGGTGTACGGCTCGGCCGGGATCGCGGTGCTGGAGAGGACGATCCGGGAGGCGCAGCAGGCCGGCGCGCTGGTGCTGCTGGACATCAAGCGCGGCGACATCGGCTCCACGATGACGGCGTACGCGATGGCCTACCTGGACGAGCACGCGCCGCTGGCGGCCGATGCGATCACGGTGTCGCCGTACCTCGGCTACGGCTCGCTGGCCCCGGCCATCGGCATCGCGGAGCAGACGGGGCGCGGGGTGTTCGTGCTGGCGCGGACCTCCAACCCGGAAGGCGCGGGCCTGCAGCAGTCGATCCACGGCAGCGGCGACTCGGTCGCCCAGTACATCGTGGACTCGGCGGCGGAGACCAACGCGGGGACGGAGCCGATGGGGCACGTGGGGGTGGTGGCGGGAGCCACGATCCGCCCGGAGGAGCTGGACTTCTCCCGCCTCAACGGCCCCATCCTGGCCCCGGGCCTGGGCGCCCAGGGCGCGACGGTGCAGGGCCTGCGGGCGGTGTTCGGGAAGGCGTTGCCGAACGTCCTCCCGGCGACGGCCCGCGACGTCCTCCGCCACGGCCCGACGGTCGACGGCCTACGCTCGACAGCCCGCAGGATCCGCGACGAGGTGACCGAACTCCTCCAGGGCTGATTCGTTCCAGGTGAAGGGCGCCGCCATACGACTGCTCCCCGGTGGTTGGACTGAGAAATTCAGTTCCGACCACCGGGGAGCAGTTCACCGGCGGCGCCCTTCGCGTCTCGGCGGTCCCGGTCTAGGCGGTGGTGCCCGATCTGCCGCTGTGGACGATTTCGGAGTCCCACCGGCTCCGGAGGGGAATCCGAGGGCTTGAGCCTCGGCCGCTCGGGCGACCGGTGTCTGGTACGAAGTCCGCGTGCATCCCGCAACGAACGGCGCTGTTGCGCAGAAGAAACCGCCTCGCGTGCTGCGGTGGATCGTCGTCCTGGTGCTGGTCTGGCTGGTCACCGGCGGCTACTTCCTGGTTTCCACCAGCGCCGCGATCTGGTCCGGCGCCGTCGGCCAGGGCCAGGCCACGGCCGATCCGGTCGCGCGCGTGGAGCTCGATCGGGGGCAGCCGTTCGGTCTCGCCGCCCACCGGGACGAGTACGTGAAGTGCCAGGTGGTCCCGGAGGCCGGCGAGGCGCGCGAGTTCGTCCCCGACCGCCCGGCGAACAGCCTCCGCAGCGCGCGGCTGCCGGGGCCGGAACCGGCGTGGTTCTCCGGCGCCGCCGAGGTCCGCTGCACGGGGCCGACGTCGGTGGTCCTGCCGGAGCGCTACGACAAGACCGGGCAGTACGTCCTGATGGGGCTGATGGCCGCGTCCAGCCTGATGATCGTGGTGGTCCTCGTGCAAATTGCGCGGCGTGTCCGTTTCGGCAATGGGCTGCACGCCCGCGGCTGATTTGCTCGCGGGAACGGATTTTCGAACGGCACGAGGGGCCGTGGCCGGTCGGATAGTCTCGGCCCCAACGGATCGGAAGTTAAAGGGGACAGACGGTGAGCAGCGCGTCTGAGCGTATCCAGGAAATGATGCGCAAGTTCGAGGAGCAGGCGCAGAAGGCGTCGGAGCTGCAGTCCAAGATGCAGGACATGCAGGGCACGGCGAGCAGCCAGGACCGGTCGGTGACGGTGACCGTGGCGCCGTCGGGAGCGGTGCTGGACCTGCGCCTGGCGCCGAACGCGGTGCGCCAGTCCGCCAACGAACTGCAGCAGCAGATCATGGCCACCATCCGCCAGGCGACGGCGATCGCGGCGGAGCAGATGAACGACGCGGTGGCGCCGATCCTCGGCGACCAGTTCGACAAGTTCCAGGAGGCGTTCAACGTCGAAGGCGTGGCGATCAAGCCGACCGCCGTGGACGAGACGCCCGAGCAGGGCAGTCCCACGCCGCCGCCCGCCCCGAACCGCCCGCCGTCGGCGGCTCCGGCAACGCCGCAGCGGCCGCCGCAGCGGAGTGCCGGCTACGACGATGACGACTTCTCCTCGGGCTCCTTCCTGCGCTGAGAGGGATTGTCTTGACTGACTTGAAGATGACGCCGGGAACCCTGACCGGCCACGGCCAGGGCTGCGAAAGCCTGGCCGACAAGTTCGGCCAACTCGCCGGCCTGCTCCAACAAGCCGAGGTCGACGACCAGTGCTTCGGCCCCATCGGCGACGCGGTTGGCCTGAGCGGTATCTACTTCGACAGCCTGCACGAATGTCAGGACCTCGCGTCCAAGGCGCAGCAATTCCTCGTCAAGACGAAGCAGTCGTTGGACGACACGGTCAAGGACTACGCCGAGACGGAGCAGCAGATCTCCGAGATGCTGAAGAAGGCTGGGGAGGGATTGGGCGGATGAGCGCGCCGCAGGGACCTGGTGACCTCCAGAGCCTGAACAACGGCGACGGGAATTCGAAGAACTGGTTTGAGCAGGCCGCCGGCAGAGGTTCATCGTGGGTGGCCGCCGGTCAGGATCTCGCCGATGCGTCTTCGCCTCCGGAGTGGGGCGCGGCGTCCTTCTCGGCCCGGGCCGAAGTGCTGACCTCGTTGGCCAGTCCAGGTCAGTCGCTGATGAGCAACGGGCTGGGCTTCCTCGTGTCGATCGTGCTCAGCCCGCTGATCGAACTGGTCGAATGGGCGATCGGCGACCCCGAGCAGATGCGTTCCACCGGTGAGGGCTGGGAGAACGTCGCGAAGTGGCTTGACCAGGTCGCCGAGCAGGAGCCGCAGCGGGCGCAGGCGACGGCCGAAACCTGGGTCGGCAAGGACGGCGACGCCTTCCGCAAGCAGATGACCGAGTTCGGTGAGGGAACCAAGGCACTGGCCGCCGACATCCGCGATCTCAAGGGCACCTTGGACATGATCGCGGACATCTTCGACATGGTCGTCGAGTTCTTCATCCAGACGGTCACCGAGCTGATCATCGGCCTGATCGTCCAGTGGCTGGCGGCCCTGGCGGCATCCTGGATCACTGCTGGGGCTTCAGTAGGTGCGGCCAGTGCGGGGACAGCGGTTCAGGTCGGGGCCACCGGTGTTCGCATCACGACGCGGGTCATGCAGGTTCAGCGCAAGCTCTTCCAGATATTCCAGAAGATCGAGCGTCTGCTGCAGAAGCTCCGCGAAGCGGGCAAGCTCCGCAAGGTCATCGACAAGATGAACGACATGCGCGACGGCAACATGTTCGAGAAGGCGATCGCGCGGAAGATCGACTCGAACCCGGTGGCTAAGTTCCTCACCAAGGCGGACGGGAGTGACCTCACGACCAAGGGGGGCAAGTTCCTCCAGGACGTGGAGAAGCAGCACGCCGATACGCTGCGGAACTTCGACGACCGCATCGCGAACGCGTCGGGCGACGCCAAGGCGGCGATCCAGGCGGAACGCGATCAGTTCGTGAAGGACCTCAAGGGCGTTCAGGGGTTGGCCAGCACGGCGACATCGCACGTGCTGACCGGTGTCTTGGGTGGCAAGGCCACCTTCGGTCAAGCGGCGATGGCTGCCGGTACCGACGTGGTGACGGGCGCGGCGATCGAACAGGGTGCGAACGCGGTCTACGACACCGGCAAGGGCTGGTTCCAAGGGGATTTGTCGGACGAGCAACGTGACCAGGCTCAGGAGCGTGGTTTCTCGTGATAGAGGTGTTGTCCGCCCGAGCGTTCTGGTGTTCTCCCGATGAACGGATCCTGTGGTGCCACCCCATGAAGTCGGTGGGAGCGAAGGCGAAGTACGTCTTCTACCAGGTGGCCGGACTCGATGAACGGGGCGAAAAGCGGTGGACCGCGGGCAAGGTGCTCGGGGGCGTCGCAAGCGGTGTCGCAGGGCTTGCGCTCGAGGCGATCTCTCCTTCGGATGGAGATAGTGGCAACAACACACCGAGCGTTCCGACGGCGATCGTTTCAGGTCAGAACCGGGACTGCTTCGCTGCCTCGCACCTAGGCCAGTGGCAGGCCAGTGGTGTGAACGACAAGGGCGGGCCCGAGTTCGTGTGGATCTTGACGTCCCATCGGCTCGGGCTGCTCGAATTCTCCGAGAAGAAGCCGGATGCAGGTGCCGAGGGCGGCTTGTTGGGCGGCCTGAAGAAGAAGATCAGCGGTGATTCCGGCGATGGCGACGCGGCTGTGGATCAGCGGGCCCGCACAGTGGAGCTGCCAGGGCTGACGGTGCACGCCGAGTTTCCCAGGAACATCATCTCGAACATCGACGCTGCCGAGTACAAGGCGAGGGGACAGGAGCGGAAGTTCTTGCGCGTGGCCCTCACCGACGGGTCCACCATTGACCTTTCTTCGCCCGGAAGCAGCTCGTACAACGCGGGCAAGGTCGATCGCTTGCTGGCCATGACCTTCGGCCGGGAGTAGGTGTTGGGTATGAGATCGGAAAAGCAGCTCGTCAAGCTCGTGGAAGACGGGTGGTTGCAGCAGGGGGAGAAGCTGCAGCGGTACGGTGGCGGCAACCGAGAACAGCTGCACTTCGGTGCCACCATCGCTGGCCGCCACCAAGCCCCGTACCGTCCATCCCACTCGCACGACTTCGACGTCGACTTCGGCGAAGTACTCTACCCGACGGAATTGGTCCAGCAAGGGCGCTTCCATGGTGACGAGTGGGTACACGACCCGACGATCCGCGGCTGGATCCAGGCTGACTCGCCCGGGCGTGTGGCGGTCGAATGCGCCGACCTGTTGGTCGCGGTCGGACCGGAAGCCTGGTTCATCGGTACCGATCGCCGCATCGCTGTCGTAGCCGATGCCGCCATCGCGGGCAAGCCGGGGCAGGAATCTGCTCTTGAGGCAGGGAATTCCGAGGAGAGTGCCAAGGGTTTCGGGCGGTTGTTCGGCAAGGCTCGCTCCGCGATGAACGCAGTGGCAGAGCTTTCCGAGTCCTTGATCGGCGGAACGGAACTGGTGACACTCTGGGAGTGCCCGAGGGAACACCTCGGGGAGATGACGGGAAGCCTCAAGGGGCGATCCACGGATGGGTCCGGTTTTTCGGTGAACCGGTTCGCGGACGGCTCCGTCATCGAGGTGAGCACCAAGATCCACGTCAAGGGCTTCATGTAGACACGGCTGAGCTGCCTTGCGGTGGCCTGTCTTTCGCAATGGCGGCCCACGCATCGCAAGTGTGGAATCGGAAATTTGGTTTGTTTTCCGGCATAGCATCGGCTCTTTTTTGGAATTGTGCCCAGCGTGAGGTGAACGGCAGCGACACGTTTCTGTCCGTTTTGCGTCGCTTGTACTCATCTTTTATCGAACAAATCGAACATTAAGGAATAAGTGCCCGCGTCTTCTGGTGTTGTGAAATTGCTCGCCTTTCATCGGGAACCATCTGCTGGTGCCGCAACGTCCAAGTGATCACCGCAGCGGATTTCCGATGGGACTCCTCTGTGGGCTCGTTTCTTCGCTGAGGGGGGTGCTGTCTTGACTGATTTGAAGATGACGCCGGGCACGTTGACCGGCCACGGCCAGGGGTGCGAGAGCCTGGCCGACAAGTTCGGCCAGCTCGCCGACCTGCTCCACCAGGCCAAGGTCGACGACGAGTGCTTCGGTCCCATCGGTGACGCCGTGGGCCTGAGCAGCAAGTACTTCGAAAGCCTGGACTCCTGCAAGGACCTGGCGTCCAAGGCGCAGGAATTCCTGCAGCACATGAAGGAATCGCTGGACGAGACGGTCAAGGACTACGCGGAGACCGAGCAGCAGATCTCGGAGATGCTGAAGAAGGCCGGAGAGGGGCTGGGCGGATGAGCGCGCCGCAGGGACCGGGGGACCTCCAGAGCCTCAACAAGGGCGACGGAGACTCGAAGAACTGGTTCGAGCAGGCCGCGGGCCGCGGCTCGTCGCTGGTCGGCACCGCCCAGGACCTCAACGACGCCTCGTCGCCGCCGGAGTGGGGCGTGGCCATGGTTTCGGCCCGCGCGGAACAGCTGGAACTGCTGACCAGCCCCGGCCAGGCGCTGATGAGCAACGGCCTCGGCTTCCTGGTGTCGATCGTGCTGAGCCCGCTGATCGAGCTCGCGGAGTTCGCCATCGGCGACCCGGAGCAGATGCGCGCCACCGGTGAGGGCTGGGAGAACGTCGCGAAGTGGCTGGACCAGGTCGCCGAGCAGGAGCCGCAGCGGGCGCAGGCGACGGCGGAGACCTGGGTCGGCAAGGACGGCGACGCCTTCCGCAAGCAGATGACGGAATTCGGCGACGGCGCGAAGGCCCTGGCCGCGGATGTCCGCGACCTCAAGGGCACGCTGGACATGATCGCGGACATCTTCGACATGTTCGTCGAGTTCGTCATCGACATCATCACCGAGCTGGTCATCGGCCTGATCGTGCAGTGGCTGGCGGCACTGGCGGCATCCTGGATCACGGCGGGTGCATCGGTGGCGACCGCGGGTGCGACGACCACGGTCCAGGTCGGCTCCACCGGCGTGCGCATCACCATGCGGGTCACCAAGATCCAGATGCAGATCGCGAAGCTGGTCAAGCGCCTCGAGGAGATGCTGCAGAAGGTCCGCGAGGTCGGCAAGCTCCGGAAGGTCATCGACAAAATGAACGAGCTGCGCAACGGCGGGAAGGTCTCCCAGTTCGTGGCGCGCAGGCTGGACGCGAACCCCATGTTCAACACCCTCACGAGGGCGGGCGACGACTTCGCCTCGACCACGGGCAACCGGTTCATGCAGGGCGTGACCGGTTCGGAGGCGCTCTCCGGGAACCTGGCCCAGCGGTTCCTGACGAACACCCTCGGCGGCCAGACCCGCTTCACCGGCGCCCTCTTCGACGCGGGCATGACCAATGCCAAGGACGCGGCGATCGAGCAGGGCGCCGAGTACGTCTACGGTAAGGGCGAGGACCAGGCGACCGGTCAGATGAACGAACAAGAACGGAAAGCGGCGCAGGAGAAGGGCTTCTCGTGATCGAAGTCGTCGCGTTGCGGCAGTCGTGGGCGCAGCCGGGTGAGCCGATCTGCTGGGTGATCGACGCGCGGGGCAAGTACCTCTTCGAGGTGGCCGGCCGGGATGCGACCGGCAACCCGAAGAAGGGCTTCGCCTCGCGGGTCGCCGGTGGAGTCGGCGGTGCGCTGCTGGAGATCGCGGACGGTGCCCTCGGCGGCAGCGAGGCGAACTACCAGGACGCACCGGCGGGCGTGGTGGTAGGTGGCCAACCCGACTGCGCGGCGGCTTCGCTAGTCGACGTCTACCGGCAGCACGGCGGCCGGGCGGTGTGGGTGCTCTCCGACCGCCGGATGGCGCTCGTCGGTGTTTCCGATCCCGAGGAGGCGCCTGCGGCCGAGACGGGATCCTTGTTCAGCCGTGCCCGGCGGATGGGAGCCGGACTGCTCTCCGGCGGGGGCGACGACAGCAGCGCCGCCGAGCCCGCCGAGGTGGTCGATGACGGGCCGGCACCGCCGGTCGTGCGAAGCCTGGGCGAATGGCCGAGGTCCGTCGTCACGGCGTGCGACGTTGCGACCCGCAAGCTCGGCCGGGAGTACAAGGCCGGGAAGACGCATTACCTGAAGATCCAGCTCGCGGACGGTTCCGCGCTGGAGATCGGCCCGTCCGCGGCCGAAGACGACGGGCGCAGGCTGGTAGCGATGAGCTACGGCCGGGCATGACGGGAGCCGTGGTGGGACGCAGTACTTCGTCGATGGTCAAGCTCCTGGTGAAGCACTGGGTGCAAAGCTCTGAGCAGCTGGTCTACGTGTTCGGCGGCGACGAGCGCGAAGGCTACGTCGCGTCCACGATCCAGGGCGTCAACCGCGTGCCGCACGTAGTGGCGGGCCCGACCGTGCGGCTGGCGGAAAAGCACCGCACGAGCCCGGTTCCCATGAAGGCGCTGCGCGGCGGTGCCTTCATGGGCGATGAGCTGGTGCACGACCCCGGGTTGTGGGGGCTCGTGCAGGCGGCGACACCGACCGACGTCGCGGTCCGGTTCGGCGACAACCTGACCGCGGCCGGGAACGCGAGCTTCGTCGCCGTTTCCAGCCATCGGGTCGGGGTCGTGGTGGAGACCGAGCACCTCCACACCGAGACCGCGCAATCCGCGCCGGAAGAACCGGCCGAGGGGTTTTCCCTGCTGGGAGCGGCGAAATCGGTGGTTCGAGGAGTGACGTCGCTGGGCGGAGACGCCCCGGACAACCCCGTCACGTGCGGCTTCGAGGTCCAGATGAACGTCATCCGGGAGATCGCCCCGGTGCCGATGGGCCGCAGCGGAAAGCCGTTGAGGTTCCTCCGCTTCTGGTTCGCGGACGGATCGTCGCTGAGCATCAAGCACCCCGAAGCCGAACGGACCGCCGACACAATCCGCCAGAACATCCGCTGATTCTCGTGATAGGAATGCCCTCGACCCGAGCCTTCTGGTGTGCTTCTGATGAACGGATCCCTGGTGGCACGCCATGAAGCCGGTGGAGACGAAGGCGAAGTACGTCCATGCAACCGCGCAGCGAGGATGTCAGAGCTGATCCGTGCCATGGCGAGTAGCGGGAGGTAGGAGTGGCGGTTGAGGCGTGGCGGTGGACCGGGCGTCGGATTTGGGGCGCCGTGCTGCCGTTCGTCATGCTGGTCGCCGGCTTCCTGCTGATGCGCCTCGGCGGCGGTAATGGGCCGTTGACCTGGGGCGGGATGGTCGTGGGGGCCGTCGGTGCCGTCGTCGTCATGGGGTTCTGGAGCGACTTCGCCAACAGCGACGGGGCTGCGAAGGTCCGGCTCTCGCCGTTCGCCTGGGTCGTGCGCATCGTCAGCTACCTGATTTCGCTGGGCTTCGCCTTCACCGCGGTGGTCTTCCTGTTCACCTGACCCCGATCGGCCGGGGCACTGCGGCCCGCTCGGGCGCGGACCGTCGGTCCGTTAGGGTTTTCCCGGTGACCGGCTGTTCGGAGGGTTGATGGGCGACGCACCTCTGCTGGGCGGGCGTTACCGGCTGGGCGCCCGCCTGGGTACCGGCGGGATGGCCGACGTGCACCGGGCCATGGACACCCGGCTGCAGCGCGTCGTCGCCGCCAAGGTCTTCCGCTCCGGTGCCGATGCCACCGGGCGGGAGCGGTTCGCCGAGGAGGCGCGGATCCTCGCCGGGTTGAGCCATCCCGGCCTGGTCACCGTGCACGACTTCAGCGCCAGCGAGGACGAGCTCTACCTGATCATGGAGCTCGTCGAGGGCCGGACGCTGGCGGATGCGATCGCCGCGGGCCCGCTGCCGCCGGAGCACGTCGCAGACCTCGGCGGCCAGCTGGCCGACGTGCTGGCGCACGTGCACGACAACGGGATCGTGCACCGCGACGTGAAGCCGTCGAACGTGCTGATCGCAGGCGACGGCAAGGCTTTCCTGGCCGACTTCGGCATTTCCCGGCTCGCCGCCGCGGTCGCGCGGATGACCAGTTCCGGGATCATCGTCGGCACCGCCACCTACATGGCGCCGGAGCAGGTCAGCGGCGGCGAGGTCAGCTACCCGGCGGACGTCTACGCGCTCGGCCTGGTGCTGCTGGAATGCATCACCGGCCGCGTCGAATATCCCGGTGCGGGCGCGGAAAGCGCCGTGGCGAGGCTGGTGCGCGCGCCGGAGGTGCCGGTCGGGATTCCCGCGCACCTGCACCGGGCGCTGATCGCGATGACCGCCGCCGCGCCGGAGCGGCGACCGACGGCCGCGCAGAGCGCGGACCTGCTCAGCGGCCGGTCGACCGAGGTGATCCCGCGGATTCCGGCCGCCCCGCAACTCCCGCCCGAGCCGCCGAACCGGCCGATGACCCAGCAACTCCCGGTCGCCGAGCCGCCGAACCGGCCGGTCACGCAGCACCTCCCGGTCGCCGAGCTCCAGCAGCGGCGGAACCGCCGGCCGCTGCTGCTGGCCGGCGGCGGACTGCTGGTGCTGCTGGTGGTGCTGATCGGGTTCCTCTCGGTGCCCGAGGCGCCCGTTTCACCGACGCTGCCGCCGGAGTCGGGGCCGGCGGGGGTCGCTCGCCTGCCCGATGATCTCGCCAACCTGGAAAGGCTGGTCCGGGAATGAAACGCGCCCTCCTCGCCGCGCTCGCGCTGCTGCTCGCTGGGTGCGGTAGCGCGCCGGAACCGGTCGATCCGCAGGTTCGCCAGCAGCTCATCGCGCAGGTGGAAGCGGTGAAGACCGCGGCGCTGGCCAACGACCGCGCCGCCGCCGAGGCGGCCCTCGGCGAGCTGAACCGCGAAATCGCCACCGCGCAGGCGCAGGGCAAGCTCAACCCGGACAACGCCCGCGTCATCCTCGCTGCGGCGGACCGCGTCGCCGAGGACGTGCGCACCATCCCGCTGCCTGCTCCGCCGCCCCCGGTGATCGTGACTGTCACACCGCAGCCGCCCCTTCCCGACCCCGGGCGCGAGCAGGCGGACGAGTCGGGACAGCGCTGGGAAGAGCGCTGGAAAGGTTGGGAAGAACGGCAGAAGAACTGGGAAAAGCGCATGGAGAACAACGGTAAGAACGACGACTGACGAGGAAATTCCCGGTCTCCGGCAGTCGGCGACCCGGATGGCGCAGCAATGGTTGTGCCAATTTCGGCTCCTGTGGCAGTGTTCCGCTCGCAGTGCAATCTCGGACTGGAGGCGGACCGTGCGCAAGGGAATCGCGGCCGGCGCGATCGCGACCGGACTTCTGCTGGCGGGCTGCAGCTCCGGCGCGACACCCGCCGAGCAGCCGCCGAACGGCTCCACCCGCACCACGACGGCGAAGTCGATCGAAGTCGGCGACCCGTGCTCGCTGCTCACCTCGGACCAGGCGAAAACCCTTGGCCTGGAACAAGAACCGAAGCCGGGGGAGAACGAGGGCAAGCCGGGCTGCCAGTACGAGTCGGGAACCCCGGGAGGACCCGGCTGGGGCGTCTTCGTGGCGGCGGACCCGAAGCGCACGTTCCAGCAGTTCACCGAGGCCCAGCCGCGGGCCCAGCGGCTCGACGTCGGCGGCTACCCGGCGGCGAAGGTCAACGACGCCACGGGCTGCACGTTCGTGGTGGACGTGGCGGACGCGGGATCGCTTCTGGTCAGCGCCCTCGTGCGATCGGGAGCGCCGATCGAGGTCGGCACCAGCTGCGACGCGGCGAAGCGAACGACCGAAGCAACCCTGAAAACCCTCCCCGACGCGTAGGACCCGGCGGGCTTCTGATTGCTCACGCCGGTTCTTGCCGGATTGGGCACTCACGAGGGACGCGAACGGTTCTTTCCGCTCAGGCAGGTCGGATTTGCAACAACTGGCCGTACGTTGTCGCGTCGCCAGTCCCCACCCCTGGCACATTGGTGCAGGTGATCTTGTAGCCGGATGGCATGGTCGCGGTCGCGCCCTCGGTCGTCATGCTGGCCGGGGAGGCACACTGGGGCTGGAGCTGTTCGAAGGCCTCGGTGGCTTCCTTGAGCTCTTCGGGTTTGCCCTGCCAGATGTGCTTGGCGGCGATCTCGAATACCGGGATCAGGGCCTTGGCCGGGTCCTGCACCGTGGTGCGTTCGCCCTTGTGCGCTGCGGCCGAGGTGCTCACGTCCAAGACGAACTCCCGGAGCTCGCCGTTCGGGTCATGCAGATGCCTTTGGTATTCGATTGACGCCCGGATGGTATATGGCTGACCGACGTTGTCCTTGGTCTCACACAGCCGCGGAGCGGATACGGGACTGCCAACCTCTGTTCGTTCTCCCTCTCGCAGGCAACTCCAGCCCTCCGCGGCAACACCGTCCATCACGGCGTCGGGGTGTCGCTGCGCAGCGCGGTGATGGAGGAGGCTTCCAGGGCAGCCGGGGCGTCCGACCTCGCGATGGCGGAAGGTCTTGCCCGGCAGGGGATTCGCCGCGACGATGCGCGAACGCTGGTGGAGATGGCCGGCGGGCAGCGCGTCGCGTGGGCTCAGTTCGGCGCGTCCATCATGGACGGCCAGGGCAAGCGGCGCCGGGCGCCGATGGTCACGAACTTCTTCGCCAACGCCAAGGGCTGGTACTTCATCGAGAACAGCCGCCGCAGCGCGGAAGCGTGGACGACGATCGCCCCAGCAGACAAGCAGCGGATGGCCACGAGGATCCAGGATCTCCTGAAAACCCTCTGACGCCTGCTGCGGCCGCCGGGCGCAGATCCGGCTGGTGTGTCATTGGTCACTTACAGTCATCGCATGGCGGCGACCGAGGTGCGGTGCGGGTGGTGGCGGGCGTTCCGGGAGTTGCCGTTCTTCCCCGCGACCGTGCTGGTGTTCATCCTCGCCGCGGCCGCCGCGCTGTTCGCCGGCTCCTACACCTTCGCGATGGCCAATCCGACGCCGCACAGCGTGCCGCTGGCCGTCGTCGGCACTCGCCACGATCCCGCGCTCGTCGCCGAGATGGAGGAGGCCGCAGGCACCGCGTTCGAGCTCCACCGGTACGACTACGCAGATGCTCTGCGGGCCGTGGAGGAGCAGCGCGTGTTCGGCGTGCTGGACCTCCGCGGCGACGTGCTGCGGCTCGTCGAGGCCTGGCTGATCCTGGCGCTGACGATGTTCAGCTCCGGGATGGTGTTCACGATGTTCAACGCGCTGCTGGGGCGGTGGGCGATGGTGCCCGCCTGGGGCCTGATGGTGCTGCTCGGCAACCCCTCGTCCGGCGGCGCGGTGTCCTGGCCGCTGCTGCCGTCCCCGCTGGGCCTGATCGGCGTCTGGCTGCCGCCCGGGGCGTCGGTCAACGCGATGCACACCGCCGTCTACTTCGGCGGCTAACAGCACGCCTTCCCGTTCCTCGTGCTGACCGGCTGGGCGGTGCTGTCCTGCGCCGTCTTCTGGGTCTGGCGCCGCCGCCATCCCGGCGGCCGCCCGGCCGGTCCGGAGCCCTCCTGAACCTTTGCGGAACTTCCGCGTAGCGGAAGCGGCGGGAGTTCTTGATCACTTTGCGGATGAGGGGTACTTCACCCCGGTGTGACCTGCGAGGACGCCGCGGAGTGGCTCAACTGTGCGGAAATCGGACACATTCGAAGAGTTTTGGCCGAGATTAGTGCACTTCAGCGGCTTTGTTGGTAGTACTTGCAACGGCCCCGTGCTCGTGCGCGCCTCGTACGAGCGGAACCAGGCGGGTCTGGGCGGCGAACCTGATGAATCCTGCTCACAAAAACCGGGACCCAAGTGGAACCCGGTGGAGCGGACTCGGTACCGTCGCCCGCACCGATCAAGAGAAACCCCACATCACGGAGGACATGGTGGCCCTTCCCCAGCTGACCGAGGAGCAGCGGGCAGCAGCTCTGGAAAAGGCGGCTGCCGCCCGTCGCGCCCGAGCTGAGCTCAAGGAGCGCCTCAAGCGAGGTGGAACCACGCTGGCGGAGGTCCTGGAGACCGCCGACAACGACGAGGTCTTGGGCAAGATGAAGGTCTCCGCCCTGCTCGAAGCCCTTCCCGGCGTTGGCAAGGTCCGCGCTTCGCAGATCATGGAGCGGCTGGAGATCGCCAACAGCCGTCGACTGCGCGGGCTGGGTGAGCGGCAGCGCAAGGCGCTGCTCTCCGAGTTCAGCGGCGAGTGATCGACGCACAAACCGGCGCTGAGCCGAGGACCGTCCGTCAGGGCGAGCCTCGGCTCACCGTCGTTTCCGGGCCCTCCGGCGTCGGCAAGTCCAGCGTGCTCAGCGAGGTGCGCAGGCTGGCCCCGGAGATCTACTTCAGCGTGTCCGCGACCACCCGCGCGCCCCGCGCCGGGGAGGTCGACGGCGAGCACTACCACTTCGTCTCGACCGCGGAGTTCGAGCGGATGATCGCCGCCGGCGAGATGCTCGAACACGCCCGCTACGCGGGAAACCTCTACGGCACCCCGCGCAAACCGGTCGAGGAGGCCCTGGCGGCCGGCCGGGCTGCCGTCCTGGAGATCGAGCTCCAGGGTGCCCGCCAGGTGCGGGTGGCCATGCCGGAGGCGCAGCTGGTGATGCTGCTGCCGCCGTCCTGGGAGGTGCTGGTGGACCGGCTCACCGGTCGCGGCACGGAGCCCGCGGAGGTCGTGGAGCGGCGCTTGGCGACCGCGCGCGAGGAGCTGGCGGCCGAATCGGAGTTCGACGCGTCGGTCGTCAACGCCGACGTGCAGGCCGCTACCAGCGAATTGCTACGATTGATTCTTGGCCGCGAGCAGTGACCTCGCGCGTTCCGCGCCGACCCGGCGTCGACCGGGTTCCCGGCCGGGCCGCCCGCCATGTCACTGCCGCCCCAGCAGACATCCACGAGGAGCAGGAGCCACTCACGTGAGCACCCCCAGCGCGCTGGCTGCGCTCAACAGCAGCCCGTCGACCAACACCGTCGAGGGCATCACCTACCCGCCGATCGACGACCTGCTCGAGCAGGTCAGCTCCAAGTACGCCCTGGTGATCTACTCCGCGAAGCGGGCGCGGCAGATCAACGACTACTACGCGCAGCTCGGCGAGGGCCTGCTGGAGTACGTCGGGCCGCTGGTCGAGCCGGGTCCGCGGGAGAAGCCGCTGTCGATCGCGCTCCGCGAGATCCACGCGGGCGTGCTCGAGCACACCGAAGGCGAGTGACGACGGCCAACAGCGGTGCGGCCGCGCCGCAGGACCGCCCGCGGGTGGTCCTCGGCGTCAGCGGTGGCATCGCCGCGTACAAGGCGTGCGAGGTCCTGCGGCGGCTGACCGAGTCCGGCCACCGCGTCCGGGTCATCCCGACCGAGGCCGCGCTGCGGTTCGTCGGCGCGGCGACCTTCGAGGCGCTGTCCGGGCAGCCGGTGGAGACCGGCGTGTTCGCCGACGTCGAAGAGGTCCCGCACGTGCGGCTCGGCCAGGAGGCCGACCTCGTCGTCGTCGCGCCCGCCACCGCTGACCTGCTGGCCCGTGCGGCGCACGGGCAGGCGAACGACCTGCTCACCTCGACGCTGCTGACCGCGCGGTGCCCGGTGCTGATGGTCCCGGCGATGCACACCGAGATGTGGGAGCACCCGGCGACGCAGGACAACGTGGCGCTGCTGCGCAGCCGCGGCGTGGTGGTCGCCGAGCCCGACAGCGGCCGGCTGACCGGCGCGGACACCGGCAAGGGCCGGTTGCCCGATCCCGCCGAGATCGTCGACCTGGCCCGACTGCTGCTGGCCGAGCCGCGTGCGCTGCCGCGCGACCTCGAAGGCCGCCGCGTGGTGATCTCCGCCGGTGGCACGCGCGAGCCGCTGGATCCCGTCCGCTACCTCGGCAACCGCTCGTCCGGCCGGCAGGGCTACGCGCTGGCGCGCGTCGCCGCGCACCGCGGCGCGGACGTCACGCTGGTCGCCGCGCACACCGCCGACCTGCCCGATCCGGCCGGGGTCCGGGTGATCCGGGTGGGTACCGCGGAGGAGCTGCGGTCGGTGATGCTGGCCGAATCCGATGGCGCGGACGCCGTCGTGATGGCCGCCGCGGTCGCGGACTTCCGCCCGGTGTCGCAGATCGGGCACAAGATCAAGAAGACCGATCAGGACCCGGAGCCGCTGGCGCTGACCCGTAACCCGGACATCCTCGCGGAGCTCGTCGAGGCGCGGAACGCGGACAAGCTGGCGGCGTCGCTGATCGTCGGGTTCGCCGCCGAGACGGGCGATCCGAACACCAGCGCGCTGGAGCACGGCCGCGCCAAGCTCGCCCGCAAGGGCTGCGACCTGCTGGTGGTCAACACCGTCGGCGACGGGCAGGCCTTCGAGGTCGAGGACAACTCGGGCTGGCTGCTGGGCGGCGACGGCACCGAGCAGCCGATCCCGTTCGGCGCGAAGTCCCGGCTGGCGGCCACATTGTGGGACGCTGTGAACCGGCAGCTGTCCCGGCAGTAGGCTGACCTCGCACGTCAGGCCACTGCGGTGAGTCTTTTCAAGGAATTTCAGGGAGAGTTGTGAGTCAGCAGTCGGACCTGCGCACCGGTCGCAGGTTGTTCACCAGTGAGTCCGTGACCGAAGGCCACCCGGACAAGATCTGCGACGCGATCAGCGACTCGATCCTGGACGCGTTGCTCACCCAGGACCCGCGGTCGCGCGTCGCGGTGGAGACGCTGGTGACCACCGGCCAGGTGCACGTCGCGGGCGAGGTGACCACCGACGCGTACGCGGACATCCCGACCATCGTGCGGGAGAAGATCCTGGAGATCGGCTACGACTCCTCCGCGAAGGGCTTCGACGGCAACTCCTGCGGCGTGAACGTCGCCATCGGCTCGCAGTCGCCGGACATCGCGCAGGGCGTCGACGTCGCGCACGAGTCGCGTGTCGAGGGCGTGATCGACGAGATCGCCAAGCAGGGCGCCGGCGACCAGGGCCTGATGTTCGGCTACGCCTGCGACGACACGCCGGAGTTCATGCCGCTGCCGATCGCGCTGGCGCACCGGTTGTCGCGGCGGCTGACCCGGGTCCGCAAGGACGGGGTGCTGCCGTACCTGCGGCCGGACGGCAAGACGCAGGTGACCATCGAGTACGCCGGTGACCAGCCGGTGCGCCTGGACACCGTGGTGCTGTCCACGCAGCACGCCGCCGACATCGACCTGGACTCGATGCTGGCCGTCGACATCAAGGAGAAGGTGGTCGGCCCGGAGATCGAGGCCCTCGGCATCGACAACTCCGACACGCGCCTGCTGGTGAACCCCACCGGGCGGTTCGTGGTGGGTGGCCCGATGGGCGACGCGGGCCTGACCGGCCGGAAGATCATCGTCGACACCTACGGCGGCATGGCCCGCCACGGCGGCGGCGCGTTCTCCGGCAAGGACCCGTCGAAGGTGGACCGCTCCGCGGCGTACGCGACGCGGTGGGTGGCCAAGAACGCGGTGGCGGCCGGGCTGGCCAGCCGCATCGAGGTGCAGGTCGCCTACGCGATCGGCAAGGCCGCCCCGGTGGGCCTGTTCGTCGAGACCTTCGGCACCGAGAACGTCGACCCGGCGCGCATCCAGTCGGCGATCAACGAGGTCTTCGACCTCCGCCCGGCGGCGATCATCCGCGACCTTGACCTGCTGCGGCCGATCTACGCCCAGACGGCGGCCTACGGCCACTTCGGGCGCACCGACGTCGACCTGCCCTGGGAGCGCACGGACCGCGCCGAGGCCCTCAAGGCCCTCGCCAACGCCTGACCCCCCGCGTCGGACCGCAGTTTGCGTCGGGCCGCAGTTTCAATTGAAACTGCGGCCCGACGGCGTGTCGGGGCCCGACACGCCGGTGGCTGTGGACAACTTCCGCAATTTCAATGGAAATCAGAGGTTCGATTTCCATTGAAATTGCGTGCCTGCTCTTGAAAAGGAGCGTGCCTACTCTGGGGGAGTGGGGCCGTTTCCGGTGGATCGCTTCGTTCCCTACGGGCCGTCGCACTGGGTGCTCATGGCGCTGATCGTCGTCGGGTCCGTGACGGTCGCCGCCTTCGGGCGCCGGCAGCGCGGTTCGCGATCCGCCGTGCTCTTCACGCGGGGCTTCGCCCTGGTGGTCCTGGCGTTCGGCGTGGCGACGCTGACCTATCGCTTGTTGCCGGCGCAGTGGGACATCGTCGAATCGCTGCCGCTGCACCTTTGCGATCTCGCTTGGATCGTCGCCGCCTTCGCGTTGTGGACGCAGCGGCCGCAGGCCTGCGCGCTGCTCTACTACTGGGGGCTGACGCTGACCCCGCAGGCGATCATCACTCCCGCGCTGGACGCGCCGGACTTCCCGTCGCCCGACTTCATCGAGTTCTGGGGTCAGCACCTGATGGTCATCTGGGCGGCTGCCTACCTGACCTGGGGCGCCGGGGTGCGGCCGACCTGGCGGGGCTACTGGTTCGCGGCCGCGGTGACGGTCTCCTGGGGCGCGGCGATGCTGGTGTTCAACGCCTGGGCGGGCACCAACTACGGCTTCGTCAGCGCGAAGCCGGACAACCCGTCGCTGCTCGACGTGATGGGCGGCTGGCCGTGGTACCTGGGCGTCGAGGTGGTCGTCGGCCTGGCCGCCTGGGCTTTGCTGACCTGGCCGTGGACCCGCGCGCCGCGCCGCGCTGTGCTCGCCTGAGGGGGCTCACGAGGGCATTGCGAAGCCTTGCTGGCGCCACGCCTCGTAGACCGCGACGGCCGCCGAGTTGGCCAGGTTCATCGAGCGGATTCCGGGCAGCATCGGGATCCGGACCCGCAGCGTCACGTCGGCGAGCACGTCCTCGGGCAGCCCGGTGGACTCGGGCCCGAACAGCAGCACGTCGCCCGGCCGGTAGGCCACCGCCTCGTAGGAGTGCTCCGCCTTCGCGGTGAACGCGATGACCCGCTGCGGGTTCAGCGCCCGCCAGGCCGATTCGAGGTCCGGGTGGACGTGCAGGGCGGCCCGGTCGTGGTAGTCCAGCCCGGCTCGGCGCAGCTTCGCGTCCTCCACAGAGAAGCCGAGGGGCTCGATCAGGTGCAGTGCGCAGCCGGAACCGGCCGCCATCCGGATCGCGTTGCCGGCGTTGCCCGGGATTTCGGGCTGGTAGAAGACCACGTGAAACACCCGAAATCGTTTCACACCGGGTTCCGGATCGGCAGCGCGGGGGAGGCCCCCGAACGGGCGATCACACCAGCCCACCGGTGGCGCGGAGGTTCTGCCCGGTGATCCAGCGCGCGTCCGGGCCGACCAGGAAAGCCACGACGTCGGCGACGTCCGCCGGCCGCCCCAGCCTGCCCAGCGGGATCATCTGCGCGGTGGCGGCCAGGGCTTCGCCGCCGACGGCGCCGCGCAGCAGGTCGGTGTCGGTGGGGCCGGGAGAGACGGCGTTGACGGTGATGCCGCGCGGCCCGAGTTCCTTCGCCGCGACCCGGGTGAGCTGCTCGACGGCCGCTTTGCTCGCCGCATAAGCGGATTCGCCGGGGCTGGCCCACACCGTGCTCATCGTCGAGATGCTGACGATCCGCCCGCCGTCGCCCATCCGCCGCGCCGCGTGCTGCATCGCCAGGAAGGTTCCCTTCGCGTTGACCGCCATGACGCGGTCGTAGTCGGCCTCGGACATGTCGAGAAGTGGCGTGGTGGAAGGGATTCCGGCGTTGTTGACCAAGATGTCCAGCGCGCCGGCGGCGTCGAAGAGCCGCCGGAGGTCTTCGGCCGCCCCCATGTCGGCCCGCACCGCGCGGGCGCCGGTTGCGGCGGCGACCGCCCTCGCCGCGTCCTCGTCCTTCGCATAGCTGAACCGGACTTCCGCGCCGTCTGCCGTCAACCGCCGCACGATCGCCCGGCCGATGCCGCGCGAGCCACCGGTGACGACTGCCGTCTTGCCTCGGAGATTCATGGCCGCACCATCCCGCCGATCGCGGAAGACTTCCTTCCGCGATTGCGGCGACACTGGAGGAATGTTGGAGACCTCGGCTCGCCTGCTCCGCCTCCTGTCGCTGCTGCAGGCGCGGCGCGACTGGCCGGGCGGAGATCTCGCCGAACGCCTCGGCGTGACCACCCGGACGGTCCGCGCGGACGTGGACCGGCTGCGCAGCCTCGGCTATCCCGTGCATTCGGCGCCGGGCGTGGCGGGCGGCTACCGGCTCGGCGCGGGAGCGGCGCTGCCGCCGCTGTTGTTGGACGACGACGAAGCCGTCGCGGTGGCGATCGGGCTGCGCACGGCTGCGAGCGGCACGGTGTCGGGAATGGCCGAGACGTCGGTTCGCGCGTTGGCCAAGCTGGAGCAGGTGCTGCCGACACGGCTGCGCCAGCGCGTCAACGCGCTGCAGACCTACACCGTGCCGGTGCCCGGCGGTGGGCCGGTGGTCGACGCCGACGTGCTGACGGCGATCGCGCGGGCGTGCCGGGACCGCGAGCAGCTGCGGTTCGACTACCGCGCGCACGACGAGGTCGCGAGCCTGCGCACCGTCGAGCCGCATCGGCTCGTCAGCACCGGTCGTCGCTGGTACCTGGTCGGCTGGGACCGCGACCGCGAGGACTGGCGGAGCTTCCGCGTCGATCGCCTGTCGCCCCGCATTCCGGCAGGTCCCCGCTTCACGCCGCGCGAGCCGCCGGAGGGCGGTTTCGCCGCGTACGTCGCGCGCGGTGTCACGGCGGTGTTGTGGGCGTATCGAGCCCAGGTGCGCGTGCACGCGCCCGCGGAGGTCGTCGTGCGGCGGGTGCCGCCGACGACGTGGATCGTCGCGCCGATCGATGACCGGACCTGCCTGCTGGACGCGGGCGCGGACACGCCGCAACTGCTCGCGGTCTACCTCGGCGCCCTCGATCTGGACTTCGACGTGCTCGACGCCCCCGAACTCGCCGCGGCGACCCGCAGCCTCGCCGACCGCTACGCCCGCGCAGTCACGGGGCCGTGAGTGCTTTTCGTTGCTATGACGACAAGAAATGCTCACGGGTGCTTGAGCAGCAGGAACGCGTCTTGTCGTGATGAGTTGCCCATCGGGTGGTCTTGACAGCGCCGGAGGGTGTCGCAAATACTCTCCCGCATCGATTGGCCAAATCGGTTTGGCCCTGGTGGTGGGCATGGCGTTCACAGCGCCTAAAGCCTCCGGGGCAGTCCCGCGCCGACCGCCGGAGCGGTCGGCGAGCGCCCGGACTCAGCGCGAGGAGGCTCCGCAGTGTCCACACCGCATCCCGTCGATCAACGCCTACCCCTGGCCAAGCTGCTCCCGTTCGGCCTGCAGCACGTGCTCGTGATGGCCGCGACCCCCATCTCCAGCGTGTTCCTAGTCAGCAAGACGCTCGGCATGACGCCCGAGCTGACGATCAAGCTGCTGTCCGCGACGTTCGTGCTCGCCGGGCTGGGCACGCTCCTGCAGTCGTTCGGCCCGTGGCGCTTCGGCGTCCGGCTGCCGTTCGTGATGCTGCCCGGCGGCGCACCGGTCGTGCTCTTCCTGGCGATCGCCCAGGAGCACGGCCTGCCCACGGCTTCCGGCGCAGTGATCCTCACCGGCGTCTTCTACTTCGTCGCGCTGCCGCTGTTCACCCGGCTGCTGCGGTTCTTCCCGACCGTCGTCATCGGCACCATGATCGTGATCGTCGGGGTGAACCTGGTGAAGGTCGGCGGCCTGCTGGTCACCGGCAAGCCCGGCAGCCCGGACTTCGGCAACCCCCGCGACCTGCTGCTCGGCTTCGCCACCGTGGCGTTCACGGTGCTGTTCCTGCGTTTCCTGACCGGGATGCTGCGGCAGCTGGCGGTCGTGCTCGGGCTCGCGGCCGGTACCGGCATGGCGGTGCTGCTCGGTGCTACCAGCTTCGGTGAGGTGGGCGCGGGCGGCGTGTTCAACCTGCCCGATCCCGTTCCGTTCGGTGCGCCGGAGTTCAGCCTGTTCGCCGCCCTGCCGCTGATGGTCTTCGCGCTGGTGTCGATGGCCGAGGCGACCGGTCAGACCGTGCTCAACGGCGAGATCGTCGGCAAGGAGATCGACCCCCGCCGCGACGTGCCCAGGACGATCCGCGGCGACGCGCTGATCTCGCTGCTGGGCGGCTTCTTCGGCACCTCGCTGATGGTGACCAGCGGCGAGAACATCGGCATCGTCCGGATGACCGGGGTGCGCAGCCGCTACGTGACGGCGGTCGCCGGGGTGGTGCTGGTGGTCATCGGCGTGGTCACCCCGATCGCCGAGGTGATCAACGGGGTTCCGGCCGCCGTGGTCGGCGGCACCGCGATCGTCGTGTTCGCGGTCATCACCGTGCTCGGGATCCAGCTGCTGCGCCAGGTCGACCTCGCCGACCACGCGAACTCGGTGATCTGCGCGGTGGCGCTCGCCTTCGGGCTGCTGCCGATCCTCGTGCCGGGCGTGTACGACCGGCTGCCGTCGAGCCTGAGCACCTTCCTCGACAGCGGCGTCGCCGTCGGGGCCTTCGTGGCGGTGGGGCTGAACATCGCGTTCCACTACCTCCGCCGCTCGACCACGTCCACCACAACGGAAAAGTGAGATCGTGAACCGAGAACTGCTCGATGCCGCCGAAGTCCTGCTGCTGCCGGAGTTCCTCCTGCTGCCCGACGGGCCGGTCCGCGACCACGCCGTGGTCGTCGCCGACGGCGTGTTCCGCGCGGTCGGACCTGCGGCGGAAGTCGTTGCGGCGCACCGGGAACTCGACCCGGTCCGGCTGGACGGCCGGTTGCTGATGCCGGGGTTCGTCGACGCCCACCACCACCTGACGCAGAGCTTCGGCAAGTCGCTGGCCTTCGGCGAGCCGTCGGAGATCTTCCGCCGGATCTGGGTGCCGCTGGAGGGCGCGCTGACCGAGGAGAACGCCTACGTCGCGGCGAAACTCGCTGCGCTGGAGGCACTTCGCGGCGGGTTCACCACCGTCTCCGAGGCAGGCACCCGAGCACCGGTCGACGTCGGGGTGGTCGCCGCGGCGACCCAGGACGCCGGGATCCGCTGCGTGCTCGGGCGGGTGTGCGACGGTCCGGACGAGGAGCACCTCGCGCGCTGGGCGGATTCGCCGCTGGTCCACCCGTCGCTCGCGATCCCGATCCCGGAGGCCGCGCCCGACGGCGTGCTGCGGGACGTGTCGCGGCTGTGCGCCGAGGCCGGTGCGGTGTTCCAGATCCACGTCAACGAGCACCTGGCTTCCGTCGAGCGGTCGCTCGAGGCGCACGGGCGCCGACCGCTGGAGCACCTGCACGAGATCGGAGCGCTGGGGCCGCAGGTCCTCGCGGCGCACGCCACGCTGCTGACCCCGACCGAGGTGCGGCTGCTCGCCGACACCGGCGCGGCGATCAGCTACAACCCGGTTGCGAGCGGGTGGAAGGGGAACGCGGTCGCGCCCGCCGAGCTGCTGTCGGTGTTGGGGGTGCGCTTCGGGCTCGGCACCGACGGCACCCGCGGCGATGCCTTCCGGCTGGTGGACGCCGCCGAGCTGGCGCAGCGGCTGGGATTCGGCCTGTCCAGCGGTGATTCCTCGTGCGGTGGCGGTTGGACCTGGCTGGAGCACGCGACGGCGCTCGGTGCCGACGCGGTGGGTCTGGGCGGATTCACCGGCGAGATCGCGGTCGGCCGGGCCGCGGACTTCCTCGTGGTGGACCTGCAGGTCCCGGAGCTGTGCCCGTCCTGGGACCTGAGCTGGGAGCTGGTCCGGCTGGCCAACCGCGATCAGATCGCCGCCGTGTTCGTCGGCGGCAGGCTGCGGTTGTGGCGCGGCTGGCCGATCGGCTGGGACGGCCCGGAACTCGTCGCGCAGGCTGCGAAGATGGCGCGCGAGGTGGTGGAGCGGGCGCCGTTGCGGCGGATCCACCCGGTGTCGGTCGAGCACCGCTCGCGCGTGTCGACGGGAATCGGCGGGCGGGCATGAGTAGCCCTGTGTCAACCCGAGTCCTCCTCAACCGCACCTCAGGGGAACGTGACGCAAACCAGCCACAAGAAACTGCGAAACGCGAGACTGAGCCGGACGCAGCCACAACTGTGAATCGCGGAGAGGCGGAACTGGCATGAGCGTCGCGGTGCTGGCGCTGATGGCGCTCGCCGTCGCCGTGGCGGCGTTCGTGCAAGGCGCCACCGGGGTCGGGTTCGCGCTCATCGTCGCGCCGGTGGTCGGGCTGGTGGAGCCGTCGCTGCTGCCGGTCTTCCTGCTGGTGCTGATGATCCCGCTCAACCTCTACATCGCCGGGCGCGAACGCGGCAGCCTGGACAAGGTCGGCGCCGGGTGGATCACCGCCGGGCGGTTCGCCGGGACCTTCGGCGGGCTGTGGGTGCTGGTGGCGGTCCCGGTGGGCCAGCTGAACCTGCTCATCGGCGGCTCGACCGTGCTGGCGGCGGTGGTGACCCTGATCGCGCCGAAGTTCACGCCCGGCCGGGGCGCGTTCCTCGCCGCCGGGGCGATCACCGGCATCACCGAGACGGCCACCGGCGTGGGCGGACCGCCGCTGGCGCTCGTGTACCAGCACCGGCCGGCCGCGGTGCTGCGTTCGACGGTCGCGGTCTGCTTCATCGCGGGCGAGGTCATTTCGCTGGTGGTGCTGCTGGCCACCGGCAAGGTCGCGGCCGACCAGCTGTGGCCTGCGGTGCTGTTGCTGCCGGCGCTGGCGGTCGGCGCGGTGCTGAGCCGGTTCGTGCACCACCGCCTCGACGGCCCGCTGATGCGGCTGCTGGTGCAGCTGTTCGCGATCGTCTCCGGCGTCGTCCTGCTATTCGCCGGGTGAACGCATCGTCGAACGGCGCGCGATCAGGACGGGCTCCGGGTTGGTGATCACCTGCGGAGTGGTCTCCTGCTTGAGATTGGCCAGCAGGAGTTCGACGGCGCCGGCTGCGGCCTGCCCGAGGTGCAGGTCGATGGCGGTGAGCGCGGGCGTGCAGGTTCGGGCGCGCAGACCGTCGTAGCGGGTCGCCACCATGACGTCCGCCGGGACGCGAAGCCCGCGGTCGGTCAGAGCCCGCACCACGCCCACGGCGAAAGCGTCGACGGTCGCGCAGATCGCGTCGACCTCCGGGTGCTCGTCCAGGAGCGCCGAGGCGGCAGCGCACCCGGCCTCCTCGCCGCCGGATTCGTCGGCCGTGATGATCAGCGGCGCAATCCCGTGGCGGTCGGTGAACTCGCGGTAGGCGTCGATCGCGTCCACGTACGAGTTGCGGTGGCTGCTGCCGACGAGCAGGGCGATGTGGCGGGCGCCCTGTTCGCGCAGGTGGTCCAGCAGCAGCCGCCCCACCAGCCGGGCCCGCAGGTCGACGTGGGGGAGATCGGTGCCCGGCTGCCTGGCCAGCGTCACGATCGGCACGCCGCGGGCCTGCAGGCGCTTGGTCGTCGGGTCGTCCTCGTCGGGTTCGACGACGATCGCGCCGTCGATGTCCAGGGAGTCCAGCGGCGTGCCGGACTCCACCGGCGGGACCAGGACCAGCGCGTACCCGTGCAGCAGCGAGGTCTCGGCGGCGGCCGCGGCGACCTCCATGAAGAAGCCCAGCCGGGACGGGCCGCCGGCCACCGCGACCGGCATCGACGACACCAGGCCGATGGTCCGGGACTGGCCGTGGCGCAGCCGCTGCGCGCGCAGGCTCGGGTGGTAGCCGAGCTCGGCGGCGACCTTCGCCACCCGCTCCCGCGTCCGCGGATCGACCTTGCCGATCCCGTTGAGCGCGTGGGACACCGTCGTCCGGGACACCCCGGCCGCCCGTGCCACGTCGGCGATCGTCGGCCGCGTCGCTCCCGGCATCACCATCTCCTCACGCTCGGGCACCTCCCAGGCTAGTCCCCAGGACCCGCCTGAAAGCGCACTGGAGGTCAACTACGCACTCCTGCCCCTTCGCGGGATGTCGGCCGGCAGTATCGCGTCTGGAATGCGCTGACGTGCTGTTGACGGTCGTGTTCCGCCCATCTGGTAGAGAGGAGGAGGTAACGAGAAGATGCGCTGTTCTGGGGGTGGGCGGTGAAGGTTACGCGTGTGGCGTACTCGAAGAACGTCAACCCAGGCAAGTACGCGCAGCTCGAAGAGCAAGCCCTCCGCCTGGGCTGCGTTCGGTCGATGGTGTGGGACCGGTACGGCTCAGTGGCCGGTGCTGGTGTCTCCGACCGTGCGATCCGTGACCAGTGGATGGTTGATGGAACCGCAGCCGATTTCGACGTTCTCGCGAATGCGTGGAAGGAGACCGTGCGGGATGCGGTCGCGGACATCACTGCGAGTCGTGCAGCCGCTAAGACCAAGGTCAGGAAGGTCATCGCTCTCCGAGATGTGAGCCAAGCGGAACGCAAGCGCCTGTACGAGCTGCTCAAGCGCGACCAGTGGGCCAGCGACCCCTATCTCTCGCGGCAGATGCGCAAGCATTGGAAGAGAGGCCGCAATCGCACCCGCAACCAGATCATCATCCGCTCGGACAACGTGCGCACGTTCACTCTGATCGAAGGCGGCAACGTGTGGCTGGCGGTTCCTGGTCTCAAGCCGCGATCGAGTGTGGCGGTACCACTGGGCACTACGGTCGCCCCTTCTGGGACGTTGCGGGTGCTCCTGCGGGCAGGTCGGATCGAGGTGCACTACCAGATCGACGATGCGACGTTGAAGTCCGCACAGCGCCCGTGCGGTACCCGAGCGGTTGGGGTGGACAAAGGCTATTCCGAGGTGTTTACCGACTCTGACGGCCAACACCACGGAACCGAGCTAGGCGACCTGCTCACCAGCGAGTCGGACTACCGCAAGGTCAAAAACGCGCACCGCGCCAAACTCCGTGCTATCGCTGAGAAAGCAGAAGAGAGCGGTGAGCGGGCGAAAGCCCAGCGCATAAGGGACAACAATCTCGGCACGCTGAAGCGGCAGAGACGCTCAGCTGCCTGGCAACGTCGTGTCCGCAACATCACGTTCCAAGCCGCACATGCCGTCGCAGACAAAGCTGGCGTGATCGTGGCCGAGGACCTCACCAAGACGTTTACGGGCCGCAAACGGCTCGGGCGCAACACCAACCGGCGCTTGGCTGCGTGGACCAAAGGCGTCACCGCCGAAGCGCTGCAGACTGTGTCGGAACGCAGAAGTTCTGTGTTGCGGCTGGTCAACGCTGCCTACACCTCACAAGCCATCCCCGGAACGTCTTCCCTCGGGAAACGCGTTGGGGACCAGCTTCACTGCACACGGTGCGGGGTGGTGTGGCACGCCGACCACGCTGCTGCGATCAACATCCTGGACCGAGACGCCGACCCCGACATCGGCCTGTACACCCCTCATACGCGGGTTAAGCAGATCCTCCAGGAACGCGATCGCCGACGGTCCAGACTGCCGGACCAGGACTCCAACACCACACGTCAGTGCAGGTGTGGAGAGCGAATCAACCGATTCCAACCAACAGTGATCAAGGAATAGGTAGCAGGCATGGCAGGTGCACAACCCCGGAAGCGGAAGGGGGCGACGGCAGAGCGGACCGCGGCGGAGACCCGTCCGGTGGCCCGCGTGCTCGTCGACGTCCCGCTGCCGGTGCACCTGGACCGGCCGTTCGACTACCTGGTGCCGGACCGGCTGGACGCCGACGCGGTCCCGGGCTGCCGGGTGCGGGTGCGCTTCCGGGGCAAGCTCGTCGACGGCTACCTGCTGGAACGCAACGAGACCACCGACTTCCAGGGCACCCTGTCCTGGGTCGAGCGGGTTCCGTCGCCGGAACCGGTGCTGACCCCAGAGCTGCTGGAGGTGGCCCGCGCGGTGGCCACCCGCTACGGCGGCATGCTCGCGGACGTGGTGCGCCTGGCGATCCCGCCCCGGCACGCCGGGGCCGAGAAATCGGCGCCCCGCGAACCCGGCCCGCCACCGCCGCGGCCCGAGGCCGGGGCCTGGGCCCGCTACCAGCACGGACCGTCCTTTTTGGACGCTGTGCACGCGGGGCGGTCGGCCCGCGCGGTCTGGCAGGCGCTGCCCGGCGAGGACTGGCCCGCCAGGCTGGCCGAAGCGGCCGCCACGGCAGCGGCGGCCGGGCGCGGCGCGCTGATCGTCGTCCCCGACCACCGGGACCTCCAGCGGCTGCAGGACGCCTGCACCGCGCTGCTCGGCGAGGACGGCGTCGTCGCCCTCGCCGCCGACCTCGCCCCGTCGAAGCGCTACCGCCGCTGGCTGGCCGTGCTGCGCGGCGCGGCGCGCGTCGTGATCGGCACCCGCGCGGCGATGTTCGCGCCGGTCCACGACCTGGGCTTCGCGGCGGTGTGGGACGACGGCGACGACCTGCACAGCTACCCGCAGGTGCCCTACCCGCACACCCGCGACGTGCTGACCCAGCGCGCGCACGCGGCGGGTGCGGCGCTGATCGTCGGAGCCTTCGCCCGCACCGCCGAAGCGGCGCTGCTGGCCGAATCGGGCTGGGCGCACGAACTCGTCGCGCACCGCACGGACGTGCGGGCAGCGGCGCCGCGGGTGACCGCGATCGGCGAAGACGACACCCAGCTGGCGCGGGACCCGGCGGCGCGCGCAGCGCGGCTGCCCTCGGTGGCGTTCGAAGCGGCGCGAGCCGCGCTCGGCGCGGGAGCGCCGGTGCTGGTGCAGGTGCCGCGGCGCGGCTACGTGCCGGCGCTCGCGTGCGGCGACTGCCGCGAGCGGGCGAGGTGCCGGCGGTGCGCGGGGCCGCTGGCGCTGCCGGGAGGCAGCGAAGGCGGAGCGCCGAAGCCGGCGGCGTGCAGCTGGTGCGGAGCCGCGGAAGCGGCGTTCAAGTGCGGCTCGTGCGGCTCGCGGCGGCTGCGCGCCGTAGCGGTCGGCGCCAGCCGCACCGCGGAGGAGCTCGGGCGGGCGTTCAGCAACGTGTCGGTGCGGACCTCCGGAGCCGGCGAGATCCTGGCCGCGGTGCCCGCGAAGCCGGCGCTGGTCGTATGCACTCCCGGCGCCGAGCCGGTCGCCGAAGGCGGCTACGGCGCCGCGCTGCTGCTGGACGGCCGGACCCTGCTGGGCCGCCCCGAGCTCCGCTCCGCCGAGACGGCGCTTCGGTTGTGGTTCGCGGCCGCCGCGCTGGTCCGGCCCGCCCGCGACGGTGGGCGAGTGGTGGTCATGGCCGACTCGTCGTTGCAGCCGGTGCAGGCACTGGTGCGCTGGGATCCGGCGTGGTACGCCTCGCTGGAACTCGCCGAGCGCGCCGAGCTCGGCTTCCCGCCGGCCCGCCGCGTCGCGGCCGTGGACGGCACGCCGGAGGCGATCGAGGCGCTGCTGGACTCGGCGGACCTGCCGCCGACGGCGGAAGTGCTCGGCCCGGTGCCGCTGGGCCAGGTCGACGAGGACGGCAATTCCGAGCGGGAGCGCCTGATCGTCCGGGTGGACCGGGCCGAAGGCCGAGCCCTGGCGGGCTCCCTCCACACGGCCCAAGCGGTCCGAGCTGCCCGGAAGGCCACGGAACTCCAAGTCCGCCTAGACCCACTGGAAATGCTGTAGGGCTCACCGTTTCCGCTGATCAAGGGGCCGTGCGTGTTTTGTGCTGCCATAGCAGCACAAAACACGCACGGGCAGCCACCAGCCTGGACGCGGATTTCAAGCCCGATAGCCCACGAGTACTCGTTGCCGTTGCCGAAGAGCTAACGGCCGAGGCTGCGAGGTACTGCTGATCAGCCTCGGCCGACCGGCTTGCGGAAGAAGACCCGGCGGTAGCCGTCTTGCTCGGCGCGGCCCGTTTCCACGTAGCCGTGCCTCGGGTAGTAGGCGAGGTTCTCCGTCATGACTTCGTTGGTGTAGAGCCGAATTTCGGTCATCCGCTGCCGCGCCGCCTCCTGATCGGCCAGCGCCAGCAGGTCGCGCCCTAGGCCCCGGCCCTGGGCGTCGGGATGCACTGCGACGTTCTCCAGCAGCATCACGTCGCCTTCGGGCACGAGCACCAGCATCCCCAGGACCCGATCGGCTTCCTCGGCGACCCAAACCTGGTGCTCGCGAACCGCGGCGGAGTAGTCCGCGACCATCGGCGCCGGAAGCCGGTCCATGCGCTGGGTGTAGAGCGAGTACGCGAGCCGCGCGAGGTCCTCCAGCGCGGCGACGTCCGGCAACCGGGCTTCCCGAATAGCGATCACGCCCCCATCGTCGGCACCCACCC
>NZ_SMKW01000088.1 GCF_004348985.1 Saccharopolyspora elongata
ACAGGAAAAAATCCAAACTGGTGGAAACCGCTCGCCGCGCCAGATACCCGATACCCAGCACAAAAACGAAGTACAACGCCAACAACGCGTAATCCACCGCGTTGGCATCCAGCAGCTGACCCTGAGCCAGCATCTGGGTGCCGGCCCATCTCCCAGTGAACAAAGTGGTCCCTCTTTTCGCAGGAGCGTCGGCGTGGCGCGCCGAGAACGCAGGACGCGAAGGTGTCCCCGGCCGGGTCGAGGTCGATCCGGTCAATATGTTGTCCGCAGCAACTTATCACCGGGAGGTGTCGGCGCCGCTGGGCGTAACCGCATCGCAATCTGCGCGTTTCCCAACCGGGGCAACGGTTTCCGCCGATCGGCTCAGCGGTTGGCCAGCACCTGCTCGAAGGCCAGCTCGGCGGCGCCGAGCAGCTTGCCGTCCGCGCCGAGCGAGGACGTGACCAGCTTGGTGCCGCCCATCGCGCGGCTGACCAGGCTGCGCTCGGTGACGAGCTTGCCGACGTGGTCGATCAGCGTGCGCGGCAGCGAGGTGAACAGATCCCCGAGCACCACCAGCTGCGGGCACAGCAGGTTGACCACATTGCACAGTCCGACGGCCAGCCACTCGCCGAACTCGCCGAGCCGCTGCAACACCTCGTCCGGTTGCTGCGCCAAGGCGTGCAGCTCGGCGACGACCACGCCGCGCGGCGAGTCCTCCGGCAGGCCCAGCGCCCGGCTCAGGGCCCGCTCCCCCACCTCGGTCTCCCAGCATCCCCTGCTGCCGCAATAGCATTCGTGCCCGTCCGGCCGCACCACCATGTGCCCGAGCTCGCCGACGTAGCCGCCGCTGCCGCGCAACGGCATCCCACCGGAGATCACCCCGCCGCCGACGCCGACATCCGCCCCGACGAAGACCGCGTCGGTCGCGCCGCGCGCCGCCCCGCGGAGGTGTTCGGCGAGCGCGCTGAGCTCCGCGTCGTTGCCGACCTCCACCCGCCGGCCGTCCAGCGCCTTGGAAAGCCAGTCGCCGAGCGGCACTTCGGTCCAGTGCAGGTTCGGTGCCTCGCGCACCATCCCGTCCGCGCGGCGCACCACGCCGGGCGCCGAGGCGCCGACCGCCACGACGTCGACGCCGGCCTCCTCGATGAGCACCGCACTGTTGTCGACGATCTTGGTGAAGACCTCGCGCGGATTCCGGGTGGCCTGGCGCAGGCTCCAGCTGCACCGGTTGAGGATCTCGCCGCCGAGCCCGATCAGCGCCATCGCCACCTGCTCGACCCGGATGTCCACCGCCAGCGTCACCGCCGCGTGCGGCTGCGGCAGCACCAGCAGCGACGGCCGGCCCGCGCCGCTGCGCTGGGCGGGCACCCGCTCCACCACGAGCCCGTCCTTGACCAGCTCGTCGACCAGCGCCTTGATGGTGCTGCGGTTGAGCCCCATCTCGGTCGCCAACGCGGCCCTGGTGCAGGGCCCGCCGGTGTGCAGCCGACGCAGCAGTACCGCCCGGTTGTGCTGGCGCACCTCGTCGGGCCGCGCTCCCGCGGTTGGTGTCGTGGTCAACTCGGCCGCTTCCTCCGCCTGCTTCGGGCTTCCGATCCGGGACAAGCTGTAGCACAGCGGACGCTTGCGCTGCGCACCGTGCTCCCCGGCTCAGCCTTCATGCTGCGCCGTCGAACGCCGCCGGGACAACGCGTCCACGCCGGCGGCGGCCACCAGGACCAAGCCGGTGATGATGTTCACCGGCGCGGCGGCGAAGCCCAGCAGGTTCAGGCCGTTCTGGACGGTCGCGAGCACCGCGCCCCCGAGGACCGCGTCCTGCAGCCGGCCCTTCCCGCCGAACAGCGACGTGCCGCCGATGACGGCCGCGCCGACCGCGAACAGCACCAGGTTGCCGTTGCCCGCGCTGCCGTCGACCGAGCCGACCTTCGAGGTGTAGACGATGGCGCCCAGCGCCGCGACCGAGGAGCAGATGATGAACGCGCTCATCCGGATCTTGGCGACGTTCACCCCGGCGCGGTGCGCGGCGTCCCGGTTGTTGCCGACGGCGCGCAGGTGCCGGCCGAAGCGGGTGCGATCCAGCACGTACGTGCCCGCGATCAGCAGCACCAGGATGATCGGCACCACGTAGGGCACGCCGCGGATCGACGCCAGCTCCGGGTGCGGCGAGCGGTTGAGCGTCAGCAGGTACGTCGCGACGCCGCCGCAGCCGAGGACGGCGCCGACCTTGGCCACCACCAGCACGGTCGGCTGCGCGACGAGCCCGTGCCGGAGCCTGGTCAGGTGCCGGTGAGCCACCACGGCGGCGTATCCGGCGCCGGTCACCAGGAACAGCAGCCAGCTGCCCGCCACGCCGAGGCTGCTGTTGGCGACGGCGAACAGCTCCGGGCTCTGCCGGACCGAGATCGTGCCGCCCGGGCCGACCAGCTGGAGCACCACGCCGGACCAGGTGATGAACAGCCCCAGCGTCACGACGAACGACGGGATGCGGACCTTCGAGACCGCGAACCCGGTGACGCAACCGATCGCCGCGCCGACGCACACCGCCAGCAGCATCTCCAGCCACGGGTTAGCGCCGACCCCGGCGACCACGAGCACCAGCGCCAGCGCGGAAAGCCCGGCACCGAGCCAGATCCGCAGCAGCAGCGCCAGCAGCACCGCGGCCGCGAGCCCCAGCACGAAGGCGTAGTACACCGAGCCGCCCATCGCCCCGAGCAGGTTCCCGTCGTGCTGGAAGTGCAGTGCGAGCACTGACGCCGCCACGCCGGAGGCCGTGCCGGCGGACAGGTCGATCTCGCCGATCAGCAGCACGTAGACGATGCCCATCGCGATGATCGCCTGCCCGGCGCCCTGGTGCAGCAGGTTGGCCAGGTTGTTGAGGGTCAGGAAGTCCTCGGACAGGGCGGCGAACAGCACCAGCAGCACGGCCAGCATCACCAGTGCGGGCAGCGCGCCGAGATCACCGCGGCGGATCTTGCCGACGTAGTCGCGCAGGGCCTCGCCGGTGGCGCGAGAGGTCGTGTCGATGCCGAAGTCGGCGATGCGCAGCGCCGGTTCGGCCGCGCCGGTCGGGCTGTTCGTCATTGGCGTTCCTCGGAATCTCAGAATTTTCTTTGAAGCGGCGCAGCCGCTTAGCCCACCTACGCAGCTTGCACCGCCGCGGGTTCTCAGGGGTCTTCTCGCGAGGACAGCCCCGACGTGGTGAATTGGCATTCATGATGTCGGGGATCCCACAGCGAGAAGACCCCTGAGGTTCCGCTACCGGCACCGCCACGCAAAACGAGTTCAACGGGGTACCTCACACTGCTGTCGGGCGGGCGATGCCTAGGTCGCCGGAGCGGCCGGCGGTCATCAGCTCGACGACCTGGCCGTGGGTCAGGTCCCTGGCGGGCAGTTCGGCGGCCATGCGTCCCAGGTAGAGGGTGGCGATCCGGTCGGCGACCTCGAACACGTCGGACATGTTGTGGCTGATCAGCACCACGCCGAGGCCCTGGTCGGCCAGGCGGCGGATGAGGTCGAGGACCTGCCGGGTCTGCGCGACGCCGAGCGCCGCGGTGGGTTCGTCGAGGATCACCACCTTGCTGTTCCACAGCACGGCCTTGGCGATGGCGACGGTCTGCCGCTGACCGCCGGAGAGCGAGCCGACCCTCGCCCGCACGGAACCGACGGTGCGCACGGACAGGGAGCGGAGGGTGCGCCTCGCGGCCAGCTCCATCTCGGTGTCGTCGAGCAGCATCGCCGGGCCCCGCTCGCGGCCGAGGAACATGTTCTGCACGACGTCGAGGTCGTCGCACAGCGCGAGGTCCTGGTAGACCACCTCGATGCCCAGCGCGGCGGCGTCGCCGGGCCGCTGGATCTGCACGGGGCGGCCCTCGAAGACCACCTCGCCGCCGTCGATGCGGTGCATGCCCGCGATGCATTTGACCAATGTGGACTTCCCGGCGCCGTTGTCGCCGATCAGCGCGGTGACCTCGCCGGCGCGCACGGTGAAGTCCACCTCCCGCAGCGCGCGGACCGGGCCGAAGCTCTTGTTGACCCGGCGCAGCGCCAGGATCGGCTCGTGCACTCGCCCTCCCTCTAAGACATCAGGCGATGCCGAGCCGGTGGCAGGTGCCTGCCAGCTCGCCGCCGCAGATCTCCTCGGCCCGGACGCCCGCCGGGCCGAGCACCGACTTGATGTTGTCGCGCGTGATCAGCTGCGGCGGCAGCAGGACCGACTTCACCTCGCGCCCGCCGACCGGATCGGGCGTTCGCTGGTGGGCCAGCGCGTCGGCGGCCGCGGTGTCGCCGCGGGCGAGCGCGGCCGCCAGCTCCGCCGTCACCGACGCCTCGTCGCGGATCGGCTTGAACACCGTGGACGACTGGTAACCCTGCAGGATCGCGCGCAGGCCGTCGACGGTCATGTCCTGCCCGGTGACCGGGACCGCGCCCGCCAGGCCGTACTTCTGCAGCACGGTGATCACCGCCGAGGCCAGCCCGTCGTTGGCCGCGAGGACGCCGTCCACCCGCCCGTCGTTGGCGGTCAGCAGCTGTTCGAAGACCCGGCCGCCGGCCTGGTTGTCCCAGCCGTCGACGAACCGGCTGCTCGCCAGCCTCAGCTCGCCCGCGGCGTAGCGGGGGCCGAGTTCCGCGGACTGGCCGTGGTGCACCAGCGTCGCGTTGTGGTCGGTCGTAGCGCCGCCGATCTCGATGACCTGGCCGCCGGGCTTGTCGCGCATCGCCGTCGCGAGCGCCCGGGCCTGCAGTTCGCCGACTTCCTCGTGGTCGAAGCTGACGTAGTAGTCGGCGCTGCCGCCGACGTTGAGCCGGTCGTAGTCGATCACCGGCACGCCGAGCCGTTCGGCCTTCTGCTCGACGGTGGCCCCGGCGTCGCCGCTGGGTGCGGCGATGATCAGCACCTGCACCCGCTGGCTGAGCATGCCGTCGGCGATCTGGGCGAACTTCTGCGCGTCGCCCTGCGCGTTCTGCACGATCGGCGTGAGGCCTTCCCGGCGCAGCGCCGCCTGCAGCATCGGCTGGTCGAAATGCGCCCAGCGCGCCGAGGTCGCTGTGTCCGGGAGGATCACACCCACGCGCGGACCGCCGGTGCCCGGCGCGGCCGCGTCGGCGTCCGGCTCAGGCAGCCTGTTGTTCCCGCACGCCACCAGCAACAGCCCGATGCTGCAGGCCATCGCGATCAGCGCCGCGGGCGTTCTCCCCATCGAGAAGCCTTCCCCACTCCCGAACGGAATCGTGCACAACCAAACGTTGCGACAAACAACTTATGACACAACACCATGAGCGGAGAAGTTGACCTGATCGATGCAGTACCGAGACTTGATCGATGTAGCCCGCCTTCCCGGGGCGGCATCCGATGGTATGTTGCCGCCTGCAACATATTCCTCGCGGCCTTCCCAGCCCAGCGGCAGAGCGCACCCACGCCCCGCGCAGGCCGCCGGCTTCGCAGTTCCACCCCGCACGGATGACCTCCGAACGCAGAGGAGAACGGCATGACCCGTTGGTTAGGCACGACCCGCTCGCGGCTCGCGCTGGCGCTCACCGCGGTGGCTTGCACCGCCGCGGTCACCCCCGCCGTGGCTGCGGCACCGCCCGCCTACCGCGACGCGACGCGTCCGGTCGCCGACCGGGTGGACGACCTGATGGCGCGAATGTCGTTGCAGGACAAAATAGGCCAGATGACGCAGGCCGAGCGGCTGGCCGCCGACCCGGGCACCGCGGCGGCCGCCGGGATCGGCTCGATCCTCAGCGGCGGCGGATCCGCGCCGACGCCGAACACCGCGGAAGCCTGGGCGGACATGTACGACGCCTACCAGCGGGCGACCATCGCCACCCCGCTGGGCATTCCGATCATCTACGGCGTCGACGCGGTGCACGGGCACAACAACGTGCACGGCGCGACGATCTTCCCGCACAACATCGGGCTCGGCGCCACCAACGACCCGGAGCTGGTCGAGCGCATCGGTCGCGCAACCGCCGAGGAGGTCGCCGGCACCGGCATCGACTGGGACTTCGCGCCATGCCTGTGCGTGGCGCGCAACGACCGCTGGGGACGCACCTACGAGTCGTTCGGCGAAACCCCGGAGCGGCCCGCGGCGATGGCCTCCGCCGTGACCGGGCTGCAGGGGTCCACTCTGGACGGTCCGGCGTCCGTGCTGGCCACGGCGAAGCACTACGTCGGTGACGGCGGCACGACCGGCGGCGACGACCAGGGCAACACCGAGATCGACGAGGCCGAGCTGCGCGCGGTGCACCTGCCGCCGTTCCAGGCCGCGATCGAGCGCGGCGTCGGCTCGGTGATGATCTCCTACAGCAGCTGGAACGGCGTCAAGATGCACACCGGCGACTACCTGATCAACGACGTGCTCAAGGGCGAGCTGGGCTTCACCGGTTTCGTCGTGTCGGACTGGCAGGCCATCGACAAGATCGACGGCCAGGAGGGCTTCACCGCCGACGAGGTGCGCGATTCGGTCAACGCCGGGCTGGACATGATCATGGTGCCGAACGAGTACCAGAAGTTCATGGACCTGCTGCGCGCCGAGGTCGAGGCCGGCCGGGTGCCGATGGAGCGCATCGACGACGCCAACCGCCGCATCCTGACCAAGAAGTTCGAGCTCGGCCTGTTCGAGCGGCCGTTCACCGATCGCAGCCTCACCGGAACCGTCGGCAGCACTGAGCACCGGGAACTCGCCCGCGAGGCGGTCCGCGAATCGCAGGTGCTGCTGAAGAACGACGGGAACGTGCTGCCGCTGGCCAAGGACGGCGGCAAGATCTTCGTCGCGGGCAAGAACGCCGACGACATCGGCAACCAGAGCGGCGGCTGGACCATCAGCTGGCAGGGCAGCAGCGGCCCGATCACGCCGGGAACCACGATCCTGCAAGGAATTCAGCAGGCGGTCTCCTCCGGCACCGAGGTGACCTACGACCGCAACGGCAAGGGCATCGACGGCAGCTACCGGGCGGCGATCGCGGTGGTCGGCGAAACCCCGTACGCCGAAGGCGAAGGCGACCGCCCGGAAGGCATGGGCCTGGACGAGGAGGACCAGGCGACGCTGGCCCGGCTCCAGGAGTCCGGGGTGCCGGTGATCGTGGTGACCGTGTCGGGTCGCCCGCTGGACGTCGCGGCGGACCTGCCGAACTGGGACGCGCTCCTGGCGGCCTGGCTGCCCGGCACCGAAGGCGCCGGCGTGGCCGACGTCCTCTTCGGCGACCACGACCCGACCGGAACCCTGCCGATGACCTGGATGGCCGGCGCGGACCAGCAGCCGATCAACGACGGGGACGGCCAGAAACCCCTGTTCCCCTACGGCTACGGCCTGACCTACTGAGATGAAACGGGCGCTTTCGGCTCTGTTGAGCCGAAAGCGCCCGTTCATCGCGAGGTCTCAGGCGCTCAGCCCGGAGTGCGTTCGAACCCGTAGGCGCGCTCCACCTTCGCGATCTCGATGTAGTAGTCGGCGTACCACTTCTCCTTGCCGAGCCGCTGCGCCTCCAGGTGCTCGGGGTGCTGCTGCCAGGCCCTGATCGACTCGGCGTCCCGGTAGTACAGCACCGTCAGTTCCCTGCCGTCGGCGCCGGTTCGCGACTCCCGCCCCAGATATCCGGGCTGTTGCACCCCCAGCTCGGCCATTCGCTCGTCCATTGCTGCGTAGCCGTCCAGGTCGCCGTCGTTCAAAGCGCTGTTGATGATGACGACGTAGTAGGGCGGCTCGGGTTTGATGAAGGCCACCAGCGGAGCCTAGGACATCCGGGATACCCGTACAACGTATATTCCGGATCACCCGCTCGCGGGCAGGATCCGGCCCGCCACCTCGCCGAACCCGATCCGGGAGCCGTTCGGCCCCGGGGCCGTCGCCGTGATGGTGACCTCGTCCCCGTCCTGGAGGAACGTGCGTTCCTCCGCGCCGACTTCGACCGGTTCCTTGCCGCCCCAGGTGAGTTCGATGAACGCGCCGCGCTGATCCTTCTCCGGGCCCGAGATCGTGCCGGACGCGTACAGGTCACCGGTGCGGCTGGTCGCCCCGTTGACCGTCAGGTGCGCCAGCATCTGGGCCGGGGACCAGTACATCTCCCGGTACGGCGGCCGGGAGACCTCGTGCCCGTTCCAGGAGACCGCGAGGTCGATGTCCAGGCCCCACGGCTCCGTTTCGCGCAGGTACGGCAGAGGTTTCGGCTCCTGGTCCGGGACCGGGACGCGCGCGGCCTCCAGCGCTAGCAGCGGAACCACCCACGCGGAGATCGAGGTGGCGAAGCTCTTGCCGAGGAACGGGCCCAGTGGCACGTACTCCCACGCCTGGATGTCGCGGGCCGACCAGTCGTTGACCAGCACGACGCCGAACACGCGGGTGGCGAAGTCCGCGGCGGGCACGGTGCTGCCCAGGTCGGAGCCGGTGCCGACGATGAAGCCGAGCTCCGCCTCGATGTCCAGGCGGCGGCATGGGCCGAACGTCGGGGCGTCCTCGTCCGGCGACTTGCGCTGGCCGCTGGGGCGGACGATGTCGGTGCCCGACACCACGACCGTTCCACTACGCCCGTGGTAGCCGACCGGCAGGTGCTTCCAGTTCGGCATCAGCGGCTCGGCGTTCGGCCGGAACAGCCGGCCGAGGTTGGCCGCGTGGTGCTCCGAGGCGTAGAAGTCGACGTAGTCGGCGACCTCGATCGGCAGGTGCGTGGTGACGTCGGCGACCGGGTGCACGGCCGCATCCGGCACGTCCCCGGACACCAGCTCGGCGATCTGCCGCCGCACCTGCACCCAGCGTTCGTGGCCCTGCGCCATGAACGCGTTCAGGCTCGGCCGCGCGAAGACCTCGTCGCGCAGCGCCACCGCGAGGTCCACAACGGACTCCCCGACGCGGACGCCGACCCGCGGCTCGGTGCCGGGAGTGGAGAACACGCCGTAGGGCAGGTTGTCGAGCCCGAACGGCGAACCGGCGGGGATGTCGATCACGGTCACGAGGCGACTCCTTCTGCGCTGAGCACGGCCGCGGGCACCAGGCCCAGGTCCACCAGCTCGGTCAAGGGCTCGATGATGCTGCACGTGCCGAAGGACAGGAACCGCTCGCGGGCGGCCGCGCCCCGCGCGTCGTCCAGGTTCGCGACGCGCTCGGCGACCTTGCGCGCATCGCGTTCGGCGAGGATTTCGGCGATCTCGGACTCGTCGGCGAAGTCCACCGCCGCATCGGTCGCCAGCAGCAGGTTCAGGTAGCCGTGCTGCTCGAAACCGGTTGCGGGATCGGTGTTGCGGATCGCGTGGTGCAACCCGGCGGTGGCCTTGAACGGCACCCGCGCGTCGACGACCGCCCGGATCGCGGCGGCCAGTTCCGCCTCGTCCGGGTACAGCTCGGCCTTCACCCCGCCGGTGCGGAACTTGGCCTGGTACCGGGTGCCGGCGCAGGCGGCGATGATCTCCGGGCGCCGCTGGTCGCGGGGCACCTCGACGAAGATGGCCACGTCCTCGGCCGCCGCGCAGGCCCGGTCGAGCTCGGTGAAGAACTCCGTCGGAGCCTGCCCGGCGGGCACCGCGACCTCCAGGGCGCGCAACCGGACCGGCAGCGACCCGGCGGCGTCGAACACGGCCCGGAGCTGCCCCGGCCCCTCCGGCGCGGTGACCGAGAGGTCGAGCCGGTCGCCGGATTCGAGCAGGCCGGCGAGCTCCGCCAGCGCCGGTGCGGCGAGCACCAGCGGCCCGACGAGCTCGGCGTACGGCGCGTCGGTGTGCCGGGTGTGCGCGGCGACGGCGTCGGGCAGCGGCGCCAGCCCGGGCGGGAACACCGCGGCGTCATCGCACAGCGATTTCGCGAAATCCGGGATGGTCACTGCTTCGGCCCCCGTCCCGCCCAGGTCCAGGCGTAGCCGGGATCTTCGGCCGCGCGGCCGCCCTCGCCGAGCTCCAGCGGGCGGAACGTGTCGACCATGACAGCGAGCTCGTCGAAGTACTCCACACCGATGCTGCGCTCGTAGGCTCCCGGCTGCGGGCCGTGCGAGTGCCCGCCCGGGTGCAGGGAGATCGAGCCCTGCCCGATCCCGGAGCCCTTGCGCGCCTCGTAGTCCCCGCCGCAGTAGAACATCACCTCGTCGGAGTCCACATTGGAGTGGTAGTACGGCACCGGGATGGACAGCGGATGGTAGTCCACCTTGCGCGGCACGAAGTTGCACACCACGAAGTTGTTGCCCTCGAAGACCTGGTGCACCGGCGGCGGCTGGTGCACGCGGCCGGTGATCGGTTCGAAGTCGGACACGTTGAAGGTGTACGGGTACAGGCAGCCGTCCCAGCCGACCACGTCGAACGGGTGCTCCGGGTAGACGAACCGGGTGCCGACGATGCCGGTGCTGCCGCGGTGCTTGACCAGCACCTCGACGTCGGTGCCGTCGGCCAGGACCGGCTCGGTGGGGCCGTGCAGGTCGCGTTCGCAGTACGGCGAGTGCTCCAGCAGCTGGCCGAACTTCGACAGGTACCGGCGCGGTGGCGTGATGTGCGAGTTGGCCTCGATGCAGTACGCGCGCACCGGCTCGTCGCCCTGCGGCAGCCAGCGGTGCGTGGTCGCCCGCGGCAGGATCACGTAGTCGCCCGGCCGGAACGGCAGCGCGCCGAACACCGTCTCGACGACGCCCTCGCCGGACTCGATGTACACGCACTCGTCGCCGATCCCGTTGCGGTACAGCGGAGAAGCCTCGCCCGCGACGACGTAGGAGATGCGCACGTCGGCGTTGCCCAGGACCAGCCGGCGGCCGGTCACCACGTCGTGGCGCTTCCACTCCTGGCCGCCGAAGAGCTCGTGCAGCTTCAGGTGCCGCGGTCGCAGCGGGTGGTTCGGCTCGGTGCCCAGGTCGGGCAGTTCCCACACCGTCGAATCGACCAGCGCGGACGGGAGGTTGCGGTGGTAGAGCAGCGACGAGTCGCTCGAGAAGCCCTCCTCCCCCATCAGCTCCTCGTAGTACAGGCCGCCGTCGGGCCTGCGGTGCTGGGTGTGCCGCTTCGGCGGCACCTCACCGACCTGCCGGTAGTACGCCATCGCCCTCGCCTCCTTGCAACGGCCCAGGAACCCTTCGGCCCCGGCGCATTTAATCAATGTATTTACTACTTGCGCCCGGCGCAACAGCCGAAGGGATCAGTTCCGGCCGCGGATGTCGAACTGGTCGCGGTTGGTGATGAGCTTGTCCAGCAGCATGATCAGGATGCGCTGCTCGGCCTCGGTGAGCACGCTCGCCCACTCGTGTTCCCGCTCGTTCTGCGCCCGGAACACCTCGACCATCTCCCGCTGCCCGTCCTCCGTCAGCGACAGCAGCACGGAGCGGCCGTCGCGCTCGCCCGGCGCTCGGTCCAGCAGCCCGTCCGCGACCAGCGTCTTCGCCAGGTTCGACACCGCGGCCCGGCTCATCCCGGTCAGCTCGGCGGCCTTCTTGGCCTCCAGCGGCCCGGCCAGCCAGGTGACGAACAGCAGCCGGAAGCCCGACCAGGACCGGCCGCGCGGCCGGTGCACCGCCGCCTCCAGGTCGTAGGTGACGATGTTGGACGCCCGGTTGAGCGTCAGCAGCACCTCGGTGGCCAGTTGGTGCCGGAACCCGTACTCGGTGGCCAGCCGGTGGTTCGCCATCTCGACGAAGGACCAGAAATCCAGCTCGTCCGCGGCCATCGCATCCTCCGTCGCAAACTGATCAATGTATGAACTATCTCAGCTCGGCCCGGGAAACACCACCCAGCTGAGCCGGTTCTCAGCCCGCGGGCCGCTCTCAGCGTTATCTCAGCAACCTTCAGCCACGCTTGACCCAGGACCCGACAGGAGGAGTCTCATGAAACGGAAGAACGTGGCTTATGCGGCGACCGCCGGTGCCGCGGTGGGCGTGCTCGGCCTGACCGCGCTCGCGCTGCCCGCCGGCGCCGGCCCCGCCCCGGCGTTACCCCCGGTGGCGCCGGAGCAGCTGGTGGAGTCGGTGATGCGGGCGGACCCGCCGGCGCTGACCGGCACCGTCGAGGTGGACAACGCGCTCGGCCTGCCCGCGATCCCGGGCGCGGGCCAGGCCTCCGAGCTCCTTTCCGACGGCACCAGCAAGTTCCAGGTGTGGGCCGATGGCCAGGGCCGCCACCGCGTCTCGGTGCCCTCGCACAACGGAGAGATGACCGTCGTCGACGACGGCTCGACGGTGTGGAAGTGGGATTCGGCCGAGCAGAAGGTGGTCCGCTCGACGGGACACGCGCCGGAATCCGCCGAGCACCAGGGCCTGGCCGATCCCGCCGCGGCGGCCCGCCAGATCATCGACAAGCTCCGGCAGACTAGCGACGTGAAGGTGGACGGCACGGCCAGCGTCGCCGGCCGCGACGCCTACGAGCTGGTGCTCACGCCGAAGCCGACCGAGCGCACCCTGTTGCGCGAGGTGCGGGTCGCGGTGGACGCGGAGAAGCGCATCCCGCTGGAGCTCTCGGTGCTCACCAACGGTTCGAACGACCCGGCCTTCCAGGTCGGCTTCAGCGACGTCGACCTCAGCGCCCCGGACCCGGCCCTGTTCCGGTTCACCCCGCCCGCGGGCGCGGAGGTGACGGACGGCAAGGCCGAACACGCGCCGCAGCAGCGCCCGGAGCACCCGCAGGGCGAGCACAAGGTCGTCGGCGACGGCTGGGACCTGGTCGTGGTGGCCCAGCTGCCGCAGCAGCAGGAGAAGCAGCAGGGCGGCCAGGACCTGCGCCAGGTCGCCGAGCAGGTCGGCAAGCCGGTCGGCGGGCCGTGGGGCAACGGCTGGATCATCGGCACGGCGGCGGGCAACGCCCTGCTCACCTCCGACGGCCGCGTCGCGGCCGGTGCGGTGCCGGAGCAGGTGCTCACCGCCGCACTCGGCGGGGCGTGATGGCGAACGCAGTCGAAGCGGTGAGGGCGGCGACGACCGCCCCCACCGCGGGCTCTCTCGCGGCGCGCACCGCCGGCCTGCGCAAGGCCTACGGCCGGACCGTCGCGGTAGCGGGCGTCGACCTCGCGGTCCCTCGGGGCGGCGTGGTCGGCGTGCTCGGCCCCAACGGCTCGGGCAAGACCACCACGATCCGGATGCTGCTGGGCCTCACCGCCCCCACCTCCGGCACGGTCGAGCTGCTGGGCCACCGGTTGCCGGAGCACAGCGGCCGGGTGCTGCCGCGGGTCGGCGCACTGGTCGAAGGGCCGGGCTTCCACCCGTTCCTGTCCGGCCGGGAGAACCTGCTGCGCTGCGCGGCGATGGAACCGGCGCTGCGCGGCCCGGAGATCCGCGGAGTGGTCGAGCAGGCTCTGGAGCGCGTCGGCTTGGGCGCGGCCGCCGGCCGCCGGTACCGGGGCTACTCGCTGGGCATGAAGCAGCGGCTGGGCCTGGCGGCGGCCTTGCTGGTGCCGCGCGAGCTGGTGGTGCTCGACGAGCCGACCAACGGCCTGGACCCGGCGGGCACCCGCGAGATCCGCCGGATCATCGCGGAACTGCACGCGGCGGGCACGACGGTGCTGGTGTCCTCGCACCTGCTCGCCGAGATCGAGGCGACCTGCACGCACGTCGCGGTGCTGCACCGCGGTTCGCTGGTCGCGCAGGGCGAACTCGCCGCCATGCTGGAGGCCGGCGCGCCGCACCTCGTGGTGTCCACATCGGATGCTTCCGGCGCGGTGGCAACGCTGACCGGCAAGGGCGTGCAGGCGCGGGAGGACGCCGGGGCGGTCCGCGCCGATCTGTCCGATGTGGACTCCGCAGAGGTCGTCGCGATGCTCGTCCACGCCGGTGTTCCGGTGCACGAAGCGCGGCTGGCCCGGACCGGCTTGGAGGACCTCTTCGCCCGGCTGACCGAGGAGGAGCTGTGACAGCGATCGACGCAACCGCGACGGCGGGGCGGACGTCCGCGCCGTTGGGGCGCGTCCTGCTGGCCGAGCTGCGGTGGGTGCTGCGCAGGCCGCGCAACCTGCTCGCGCTCGTCCTGCTGGCGGGCCTCCCGGTGCTCCTCGGCACCGCGATCGCCGTCACCGGCGGGCCGGGCGGCCGCGGTGGCGGTTCCCTCCTCGCCGCAGTGGCCGGAAACGGGCTGGTGCTGCCGGTCGCGGCCCTGGTGCTCGCGCAGACGCTGCTGCTGCCGCTGGTCGTGGCGATGGTCGCGGCCGACGCGCTGGCCGGCGAGTCGGCGCACGGCACGCTGCGCGGCCTGCTGCTCGCGCCCGTGGGGCGGGTGCGGCTGGTCGGCGTCAAGGCAGTTGGCGTGCTGGTGATGGCGGTGCTCGCGGTGGCCGTCATCGCCTTCAGCGGCGTCCTCACCGGGCTGGTCATCGTCGGCGGCGACGGCATGGTCACCCTGTCCGGGACCACGTTGCCGATCGGCTCGGCGCTGGGCCGGGTGGCGCTGGCCGCCGGGTGGTCCGCGGTGCAGATGGCCGCGGTCGGGGCGGTCGCGCTGGCGATCTCGTCGCTCACCGAGCACCCGCTGGTGGTCATGGCCGCCACCATGGGCGGCCTGATCGTGTTCGGGGTGCTCGGCACGATCCCGGCCCTGGACTGGCTGCAGCCGTTGCTGATCACCACCGACTGGTCGGCGGTGATGGACGTGCTGCGCGACCCGATCAGCGGCGACACGCTGGTCACGGGTCTGCTCCGAGCGGGTTGCTACCTGCTCATCGGCCTGTCCGCGGCCATCGCGCGCGTGGTCACCAAGGACGCCTGACGGTGCGGGGGCGGCGACGCCTCCGCACCCCGGCTTCAGCGCAGCAGCATCGCGTACAGCTCCAGCCACGCGGCCCGCAGCAGCAGGCGCGTCGTTCCGCCTCGGTCCCAGCCGATCGTCGTCCGGTCGTTTCGAACTGATCTCTGCTGCCGGTGGTGGCGCAATTCGAACCCTTCGATCCCGCCGGACCGGCCGCCCGCGGCGCCCGCTCCGAATCCCCGACGCCTGGCAAGACTCCGTTGTCCCGCCAGGCCGCACCTCGTCCGGGGCGCTGCCCCGTCCAGAACGTGCGTCGGACACATTGCTCGTTACTCGCCGGTTGCGCAAGGAAAATTTCACCGCGCGCCGCCGGGGCGGGCCGGTAGGTTCGAGTCCGTCGTCCGCCTCCGGAGGGGTGCCATGGAGTTCCGCCATCTCGGCCGCAGCGGCCTGGTCATCAGCGAGATCGCCTACGGCAACTGGATCACCCACGGGTCCCAGGTCGCCGAGGACGCCGCGACCGCGTGCATCCGCGCCGCGCTGGACGCCGGCATCACCACCTTCGACACCGCCGACGTCTACGCCGAGGGCCGCGCCGAGGCCGTCCTGGGCCGCGCGCTGCGGGGCGAGCGGCGCGAGGGGCTGGAGATCTTCACCAAGGTCTACTTCCCCACCGGGCCGGGCCGCAACGACCGGGGGCTCAGCCGCAAGCACATCATGGAGTCCATCGACGCCTCGCTGCGCCGCCTGCAGACCGACCACGTCGACCTCTACCAGGCGCACCGCTACGACCCGGAAACCCCGCTGGAGGAGACCATCGAGGCCCTCGCCGACGTGGTCCGGGCCGGCAAGGCGCACTACATCGGCGTGTCGGAGTGGACCGCCGAGCAGATCCGCGCCGGTCACGCGCTGGCCCGCGAGCTGCACGTGCCGCTGGTGTCCAACCAGCCGCAGTACTCGGCGCTGTGGCGGGTGATCGAGGACGAGGTGGTGCCGGCCTCGGCGGAGCTGGGCATCGGCCAGATCGTCTGGTCGCCCATCGCGCAGGGCGTGCTCACCGGCAAGTACCTGCCCGGGTCCGCGCCGCCGGCGGGTTCCCGCGCCACCGACTCCAACGGCGGCGCGACCTTCGTCGCCCGCTTCCTCCGGGACGACGTGCTGGAGCGCGTGCAGCAGCTCGAGCCGCTGGCCGCCGAGGCGGGCCTGTCGCCGGCGCAGCTGGCGGTGGCCTGGGTGCTGCAGAACCCGAACGTCTCGGCGGCCATCATCGGCGCCTCCCGGCCCGAGCAGATCGCCGAGAACGTCGCGGCGTCCGGCGTCCGGCTCGAAGCCGGGCTGCTGCGGCGAATGGAGGAAATCCTCGCCCCGGTCGCCGAGCGCAACCCGGCGAAGACCGCCGAGAACGCCCCGAAGGCCCGGAAATGAGCTAGTGGCTGAGCTTCTCCCACAGCGGCGACGAACCTTGGCGCGGCGTCGGCACGAACGGCGCGTCCGCCAGCGTCGCGTAGCGGCGCCTCGCCCGGGAGACCGCGCCCGCGACCAGCCCGACCGCGCAGGCGCAGACGAGCACGCCCAGCCCGACCGCGGCCGCCTGGTCGAAGGTCAGGTCGCCGCGCACGCCGATGGCGAACGTGTCGTAGAAACCCCAGCACACAGCCGTTGTCGCGGCGGCGGCCGGCACGGTGGTGACCGCCGATACGACCGCGACCAGGATCGCCAACCCGATCGCCGCGGCCGCGGGACGTGCCGCATCCCCGACGGGGATGCACGCCGCGGTCACGACGAACCCGCTGGCGAACCCGAGCGGATATCCGAAACCCCCTGGCAAGACCTGCGAATGCGGATGCCTCATGCCCCCATTAGACACCCCGGGGCTCGCGGCACCCCGACGTCGCGGCCGGATTGACATCCCCCGTACGCCGATCTGACGAATCCCGGACGGCGCAACCGGCCGAATCCGGCCTTGCCTTCGCCGGGTTCGCCGTTGCAAGCTCGACTGAGCGATCGATCAGTTGCCGAGCGGCCACCCGCCCAGCCAGCCCCGCGAAGAGGGAGTGTGCAGCCGGATGAACGAGCACGACCCGCGGTACGACGCGATCATCATCGGCGCCGGTTTCGCCGGCATGTACATGCTCAAGACGTTGCGCGACAAGGGATTCCGCGCGCACGTCTACGAGCGCGGCACGGACGTCGGCGGAACCTGGTACTGGAACCGGTACCCGGGCGCCCGCTGCGACATCGAAAGCCTCTACTACTGCTATTCTTTCTCCGAAGAGCTGCAGCAGGAATGGCAGTGGACCGAGCGATACCCGTCGCAGCCGGAGATCCTGCGCTACGCCCGGCACGTGGCCGATCGCTTCGACCTGCGGCGCGACATCTCCTTCGAGACCAACGTCCGGGCCGCCGCCTTCGACGAGCAGACCGGCCGGTGGACCGTGCGAACCGACGACGCCGAGATCACCGCGCGGTTCCTGATCACCGCGGTCGGCTGCCTGTCGGCCACCCAGACCCCCGACTTCCCCGGCATCGGCACGTTCCGCGGCGAGTCGTACCACACCGGCCGCTGGCCGCACGAGGAAGTGGACTTCACCGGCAAGCGGGTCGGGGTGATCGGCACCGGCTCGTCGGCGATCCAGGCGATCCCGGTCATCGCCGGGCAGGCCGCGCAGGTCACCGTGTTCCAGCGGACCGCGCAGTTCAGCATCCCGGCCCAGAACCACCCGTTGAGCCCGGACGAACAGCGCCGCGTGAAGTCCGACTACGCACGGCTGCGCGCCGAGGCGCGGATGACGCAGACCGGGATCCTCGCCGAGCGGTTGCAGCGCAACGCCACCGAGGTGCCCGCCGCCGAGTTCAAGGCCGAACTCGACCGGCGCTGGGGCATCGGCGGAACCACGTTCACCTCGACGTATCCCGACACCCTGCGCGACCCGGCGGCCAACGAGCTCTCGGCGGACTACGTGCGGGACAAGATCCGGGAGATCGTCGACGATCCCGCGACCGCCGAGCTACTCTGCCCGCACGACCACCCCATCGGCACCAAGCGGATCTGCGTCGACACGGACTACTACGCCACCTACAACCGCGACAACGTGTCCCTGGTCGACATCCGGCGCACGCCGATCTCGGCGATCACGCCCGGTGGTCTGCGGGTCGGCGGCCGAGACTTCGAGTTCGACGTCATCGTGTTCGCCACCGGTTACGACGCGATGACCGGGCCGCTGAACCGCATCGACATCCGGGGCGCCGGCGGCCTGCGCCTGCGGGAGAAGTGGGCCGAAGGGCCGCGGACCTACCTGGGGCTGGCCAGCGCGGGCTTCCCGAACCTGTTCACCATCACCGGGCCCGGCAGCCCTTCGGTGCTCAGCAACATGATCGTGTCCATCGAGCAGCACGTGGAGTGGATCGGCGAGCACCTGGAACACCTGCGCGACAACGGGTTCACGCGCAGCGAGGCCGCCGCCGACGCCGAGCGGACCTGGGGCGAGCACGTGAACGCGGTCGCCGCCGAAACCCTCTACCCGCGCGCGGCGTCCTGGTACATGGGTGCGAACGTGCCGGGCAAGCCGAGGGTCTTCATGCCCTACATCGGCGGCGTCGGCACCTACCGGGAGCACTGCCGGGAGATCGCCGATGGCGGCTACCGCGGCTTCCACCTCACCGCGTGAGGGGCTAGGCCGGTCCGGAGTGGACGATCAGCACCAGGGCCGGCTCCGGGCCGGTGCGGCGGTGGCGGTGCCCGGTGTGGCCGGGGTAGGCGATGCTGTCGCGCGGGCCGAGCGCGTGCAGGGTCGGCTTCTCCGGCTCCTCCAGGAGTTCCACCTCCAGCGAGCCCGAGACCACGTAGACGAATTCGCGGCGGGCGTGGCTGAAGTACTCCTCGAACTCCTCGGTGCTGACCACCATCTCGGTCACGTCGGCGCCTTGCTCGAAGTGGTCGAGCAGCCGCACCGAGTCCACCACCTGGCCGGCGCCGCGCTCCAACCGGACGCCGCCCGCCGAGGGGGCGGCCTCGGCCAGCAGCGCCTGCTGCGTCGTGCGAAGCGATTCGGCGATCAGGAACAGCGAGCGCATCGACGGCCGCGCCCGCCCGCGCTCGACCTGGCTCAGGAACGGGTGCGAGAGCCCGGTGTCCGCGGCGACCTGGACCAGGGTGCGCCCGAGCTCCTTGCGGCGGGACCGGATCGCCGCGCCGAGGCGGATGTCCGCGTCCTGCACACCGCGCCGCCTGTCCCCCACCGCTGCCCCTTCCACGGGTCGCCGCCGTCCCACCCGATGTTACCGCCGTCAACATTCCGCGCGGCGACCGGAGTTGCCCGGCCCCGTGGTCGGTGCTGCACTGGCCGCGCGGAGACGTTGCCGGGGGGCGAGGGGCGATGACCGAGGCCGAACCAGTTTTCGACAACCTGCGGGCGCTGTTCATCAACTGCACGCTCAAACGCTCGCCGGAACGCAGCAACACCGAAGGTCTGCTGGAGCTCAGCGCGGGCATCATGCGCCGCAACGGCGTCGAGGTCGACAACATCCGGGCGATCGACCACGACATCGCCGTCGGCGTCTGGCCGGACATGACCGAGCACGGCTGGGCCACCGACGAATGGCCGCAGCTCTACCAGCGCGTGCTGGCCGCCAACATCCTGGTGCTGGCCGGGCCGATCTGGCTTGGCGACAACAGTTCCGTGATGAAGCACGTGATCGAACGGCTCTACGGCTGCTCGTCGCTGCTCAACGACGCCGGCCAGTACGCCTACTACGGCCGCGTCGGCGGCTGCCTGATCACCGGCAACGAGGACGGCGTCAAGCACTGCGCGATGGACGTCCTCTACAGCCTCCAGCACCTCGGCTACACCATCCCGCCGCAGGCCGACGCGGGCTGGATCGGCTCGATCGGCCCCGGACCGTCCTATTTGGACCCCGACTCCGGCGGGCCGGGCAACGACTTCACCAACCGCAACACCACGTTCATGACCTACAACCTCATGCACGTGGCGGCGATGCTCGACCGGGCGGGCGGATTCCCCGCCTACGGCAACCAGCGCACGGAGTGGGACGCGGGCTGCCGACCCCACTTCGAGAACCCCGAACACCGCTGACCTCCGCCGTTCGGGCACTGGCCACCGGCGCCGCCGCGACCCTACGCTGGGCGTGCCGACCAGTGAGAGGTGCGCATGACCGACCAGACCACGCCCGCGGTGTTCGAGCGGGTGCTGCCGTTGTTGTCGCCCGCGCCCGAACACCCGGATTTCGACGGCGGATACCTGGACCTGCTCGGCGGGCAGGCGGCGGAACCGTCCGGCCCGATCCAGTCGTTCTGGGAGTCCGGCGCGGGATCCGCCTGCTACGACCACCTTCAGTCGTTCACCCGCCGGGTGCTGCCGATGTGGTACCGGCTGCCCACGCAGGCGCGCCCGCCGTCGGGCGGGCTGGTGCTCGACGTCGGCTGCGGGCCGGGCAACGTCACCTCGCAGCTGGGCCGCGCCGTCGGGCCCGCCGGGCTCGCGATCGGCGTCGACGTCTCCCGCCCGATGCTCGCGCGGGCCGCCCGCACCGAAACCGCCGACAACGTCGGGTTCATCCGCGCCGACGCGCGCGGGCTGCCGTTCCCCGACGGCACGTTCGACCTGGTCACCAGCCTCGCGGCGCTGCAGCTGATCCCCGCCCCGCACGAGGTGCTCAGCGGCATGGCGCGCGTGCTCGCACCCGGCGGCTGGCTGGCGGTCATGGTGCCGACGCCGCGCGGCGGCCTGCTGCACCAGGCGGCCAAGCTGACCGGCGGCCGGTCCGGCCTGAAGTTCTTCGACGCCGAGCAGGTCGCGGAATCGCTGCGGGCCGCCGGGATGGACGTGGTGCACACCCACCGCACCGGACCGGTGCTGTGGATCAGTGCGAAACGGGGCGCCTGACTTCCACAGTGGACTATTCGGGGCGGACCCGCGGCCGGGCCTGGGTCAGGTAGTCGTCGATCGCGTCGCGGTTCGCGGTCAGCGACTCGATCCGCCGCTGGATGTTCGCCCGCTCCCGCTCCAGGTTCGTGAGCATCTCCGGGGCGACGATGCGCATGTGGATGGCGCCGGGCTTGTCCAGGCAGGGCAGGATGTCGCGGATGATCCGGGTCGGGATCCCGGATTCGAGCAGGCCGCGGATCTTCAGCACCCGGTCCACCGAGCCCTCGCCGTAGGCGCGGTGCCCGAGCTCGTCCCGGGCCGGCCGGATGAGGTCCTGCTCCTCGTAGTACCGCAACAGCCGCACCGACACCCCGGTCCGCTCCGCCAGCTCACCGATCCGCATGCGGCCATTATCCCCGGCATCCGGTGTGCGCCACGTCACCGGCGGATCGCTTGCCCTCACACTTGTGTGAGGTCTTCAGGGTGGGGCCATGACTTCGGACGTGGAGGCCCGCACGGCGGGTTCGAGCGCGAAACTGCCGATCGGCGCCCTGTCGGCGTTCGCCACCGTGGTGCTCATCGGCTGTCTGACCGAGACGCTGCCCGCCGGGGTGCTGCTCCCGATCAGCGCCGATCTGCGGGTCTCGGAGTCGCAGGCCGGGCAGCTGGTGTCGGTGTACGCGATCAGCACGGCGGCCACCTCGGTGCCGCTCACCGCGCTGACCCGGCGGCTGCCGCGCCGCGGGCTGCTGCTCAGCCTGATCCTCGGGTTCGCCGTGGTCAACGGCGTCACCGCGATTTCGCCGTGGTACCCGTTGACGCTGGTGGCGCGGGTGCTGGCGGGCGCGGTGTCCGGGGTGATGTGGGCGATGATCGCCGGCTACGCGATGCGGATCGTGCCGGCGGAGCGCGCCGGCCGGGCGCTGGCGATCGCGATGGTGGGCACGCCGATCGGGTTCGCGATCGGGGTCCCTGCCGGGACGGTGCTCGGGGAGCTGATCGGGTGGCGGTACGCCTTCGGTGCCATGGCGGTCATCACCGCGGCGCTGGTCGGCTGGGTGCTCTGGCAGGTCCCGCCGCTGCCCGGACAACCGGCGCAGCAGCGCGCGAACACCCTGGAAGTCCTTGCCAGCCGCGGTTTCCCGGCCGTGCTGGCCACCACGTTCGCACTGGTCCTCGGACACAACGTCCTCTACACCTACATCGGCCCGGTGCTCGCCGCCGCCGGGCGGGTGGAGCTGCTCAGCGCCGTCCTGCTGGTCTTCGGTATCGCCTCGGTGCTGGGCATCTGGATCGTCGGCGCGCTGATCGACCGCCGCCTGCGCCTGCTGATCCTCTCCTCGGCGCTGGTGATCGGCATCGCGGTGGCGCTGATCGGAATGGCCGCGGCACTGCCGGTGGTGCTGTTCGCCTCGGTCGCGTTGTGGGGCTTGGCGTTCGGCGGCGCGCCCACGATGTTCCCGGCCGCGGCGGCCAAGGTCGCGGGGCGGGACGCCGACGTGGCCCAGTCGCTGACCATCACCGTCTGGAACGTCGCCATCGCAGCGGGCGCCTACCTGGGCGGAGCGGCGCTCGACCTGGCGGGCGACGCGACCCCGCTGCCGTGGATCACGGCGGCTCTCGCCCTGCTATCCCTGCTGGTCTACGCGGTGCTCACGGCTGATCGGCCGCCGCGTAGTGCGCGATGAGCCGCTGCAGCAAGGCGCGGGCCTCTGCGCCCTCCAGCGCAGCGGACAGCAGGCCATCGAAGACGCGGTGGAACCGCGCCAGGTCGTCGGGGTCGGCGATGGTCATCTCCGTGTTGACCGTCTCCACCAGCACGAGGTCGTCGATGATGACGAAGCCGTGCAGCGGAACGACGGTGAGCTGCGCGTCCAGCGGCACGATCGCCAGCCGCGTCGTGGACATGCCCGCCAGGGCCAGCAATCGGTCGAGCTGGCCGACCATCACCTGCGGCGGGGCGATGGGATGCCGCAGCGCGGCTTCGGAGCAGAGGATCTCCACGGACGTGCGCGGGCTGAACAGGACGCTCTGGCGGGCCATCCGCTGCTCGACCGACTCGGCGATGTCCCGCGAGCTCTGGTGCAGGTCCGCGACGACCTCGAAGACGTGCCGGGCGTACTCGGCGGTCTGCACCAGGCCGGGAACCAGCGCGATCTCGAACAGCCGGATGCGCTCGGCGCCGTCCTCCAGCTGCCGGCCGTACTCCTGCCGGGCGCGATTCCCGGTGCGCAGCTGGCGCTTCCAGCTCGCCGCCTCGATGCGGATCTCGCGCAGCTCCTGCCGCAGCTCGGCCGCCGCATCGTCGGCAGCACCGGTCAGCCGGCAGTAGGCGACCACGTCCGCGTCGGAGACGGACTGCTTCGCCGTCTCCACCCGCGAGACCTTGGACGGCGTCCACCCGGCTAGTTCGGCGAGCTGTTTCCCGGACAGCCCGGCCGCCAGGCGCAGCCGACGCAACGCGTCGCCGAACGCCAGGCGGCGTGTGTCGAAATCCGTCACCGGCTCCTCTGGGGCAGGTCGTGCAGGTAAACCATCAATGGAATCGCATGATCGCATGCGATCTCCCGCCAGGCCCGGTAGCGGTCCACCTCCCGCGGGCTGGCGATGATCTCGGTGCCAGCGAATCGCTGGTCCTCGTAGTGCATCAACGCGACCCTGGTCTCGTCGAAGAGCCAGAAGTCGCTGGTCGGCAGGCCCAGCTCGGCCGCTTCGACCTGGGGCAGCACCCGGATGTCCTCGCCGGCGGCGATGTTGGCCGGGCCGACGTCGAGCTGCCAGCGCTGGTACTCGGTGGGCGGTTCCCCGAAGACGCGCACCCGGGAGACGAGCCGGCCCGCGCGGGTCGCCGCCGCGACCTGGTCCAGCCAGGGCCGCAGCCAGCGCAGGTCGTCCGGCTCGCCCGCCCGCCAGCGGCGCCAGGGTTCGGCTTCGTCGGGCTGGCGGTAGGTGCCCTGGCATTCCCACCGCCACGCCCGGCGCTCGAACGAGCGCAGGAGTTCGTCGAACTCCGCGCCGGGTAACACCCAGGAACTCACGGTGCCGCCTTCGGCACGAAGTCGAGCAACGCGGCCGGGACCTCCACCGCGGTCTCGTGGTCGGGGAGCCCGCGTTCGCGGAGCGCGGCGAGTGCTTCGGGGTCGGTGACCTTGTAGCCCTGGACGACGTAGGTTCCCTGGTCGGTGCTGTACAGCGTGGGGCAGGTACCGGCGTGCGACGTCGTTCCCTGGAAGGTCAACTTCACGTGCTCCTCCTCGTCGAGAAGATTCATGCATCGTCTGTGCAATACAAGCATTCGGTCAAGCGTCGGCCCGCCGCGCAACTCAAACAGCCGAACCGGGTGATCCACCGACGTGATCAACTGGGCCGTTCGGGTTGGAAATCCGGAGAATTGCTTAAATTGCTTGAAATGCGCGCGGCTGGTTCCCCATACTTCGATCATCGACGGGCCACGGAGAGATCGACTGGCGGGCGAGCTCTCCCCGGGCCTCCAGAAGTCCCCGGCCCGGTGCTGAACCCCGACTCGCACCGGGCCGGCCTGGAACCATCCACAATGGACCGCCGTGACCTGCTGCAGCGCCGCGCGGTCACGGCGGAAACCACCTTGATGGCTCGGCGCCGAAGGGGTGAATCCGGGCCGTCGAACGACTTCCGGGCGAGTGACAAACCCAGCCGCGGGCCCGAAACTGGCTCCGGTTCGCGAGGACCACCGAGCCGGAAGGGGGCGTTCGATGGATCGCGGCTCGCCGCACCCGACGTTCGGGATCGAAGAGGAGTTCCTGGTCCTGGATCCCGGCACCGGCCGGCCGACGCCGCGAGCCGCCGACGTCCTGCGCGAGGTCCCGGCGACCGGAAGCGATGTCACCGGCGACTTCGCGGCGGAGTTCGCCCGTTTCCAGCTGGAGGCCAACACTCCCGTGTGCCGCACCGCGGCCGAGGCGCACGACCACCTGATCTCGGCCCGGCGCAGCCTCGTCGCCGCGGCGGGCCGGCGCAACCTCCGAATGGTCTCCACCGGCTACTCCCCGCTCGGCATGCCCGATCCCGTCCCGATCACCGACAAACCCCGGTACCGGCGCATCGGCGACCGGTTCGGGCTGCTGCTGGACTCGCACGCCACCACCGGTTGCCACGTCCACGTCGGCATGCCCGACCTGGCCACCAGCCTGGCCGTGTCCAACCACCTGCGCCCGCACCTGCCCGCGCTGCTCGCGCTCACCGCGAACTCCCCGTTCTGCGACGGCCGGGACACCGGGCACGCCAGTTGGCGGACGATCGTCTGGTCCCGGCTGCCATCGGCCGGACCACCGCCGGTGCACCGGGACCCGGCGTCCTACCAGCGCGCCGTCGACCTGCTACTGGCCAGCGGCGCCGCGCTCGACCGCGCCATGGTCTACTGGCTCGTCCGGCCGGCGCCGCATCTGTCCACATTGGAGATCCGGGTGGCGGACGCGGCCGGCACGGCGGAAGAAGCGCTGCTGCTGGCGCTCCTGGTGCGCGCGCTGGCCGCGGTGGCGCTGCAGGACGTCGCCGAGGACCGTCCCGCGCCGGAGCTGCCCGACGAGCGGCTCCGCCTCGCGCTGTGGCGCGCCGCGCACGACGGCCTGGAGGGCCAGGGGCTCGACGACACCGGGGAACTCGTGCCCGCGCGCTCGCTGCTGGACGAGTTGGTCAAGACGGCCCTGCCCGCGCTGGACGCCAGCGGCGACACGCAGTTGGTGACCGGCGCCCTCGACCGGCTGCTGCGCCACGGCAGCGGGGCCCACCGCCAGCGCTTGGCGCACGCCCGCCGGCAGGACATCGCCGACGTCATCGACCTGCTCGCCGAGCAGACCGGCGCTACCCCGCCCACCTGATGGAACGTCCACATTGGATTTTTGGATTAACCGTGCTGTTGAGCAGATCTCACCGAGTTGATCTACATTTCGCCCCACCGCCTTGCTAGGCTCGGCCCCCGAAGCGCCACCCGACAAAGGGAGGTCCAGCGATGGCCGCAGCTCCGCAGCGGATCGTGGACGCCGTTCTCTTCGACACCTTCGGCACCGTGGTCGACTGGCGGTCCGGCGTGACCGACGCCGTGGCGGCGATCGCGTCCCGGTGCGGCGTCGAGGTCGACGCCGCCGAGTTCGCGCTCCGGTGGCGGGCGCGCTACCAGCCTTCGATGGAGCCCATCCGCAACGGCACCAGGGAGTTCGTCAACCTCGACGAGCTGCACCGGGAGAACCTGATCGCGACGGCGGAGGAGATGGGCCTGCCCGTCGACCGGATCGAGCCGGCCGACCTGGAGTGGCTCAACCGGGCCTGGCACCGGCTCGACGGCTGGCCCGACAGCGTGCCCGGGCTGGCCGAGCTCAAGCGGCACTTCATCATCGGCCCGCTGTCCAACGGGCACGTCGCGCTGCTGACCAACATGGCCAAGCATGCCGGGCTGCTCTGGGACGTCATCATCGGCTCCGACGTGATCCGCGCCTACAAGCCGGACCCGAACGCCTACCTCGGCGCGGCCCGGCTGCTCGACCTGCCGCCGAACCGGGTCATGCTGTGCGCGGCGCACAACTCGGACCTGGCGGCGGCCCGCAGCGTCGGGTTCCGGACGGCGTTCGTGGCGCGGCCGCAGGAGTACGGCCCCACCCAGCAGACGGACCTGCACGCCACCGACGCCTGGGACGTCATCGCCCGCGACATCCGGGACCTGGCGACGCAGCTGCGCGACCACGCGACCTGAGTCCTGCGGGCCTAGTCCGCTTCCGGCGCGAAGGCCTGCAGGAAGGTGCGGACGGCGGCCGCCGCCACGGTCCGGAGCTCGTCGTCAGGCACCTGGCGGGTGCCCAGGCGGGCCCGCGCTTCCATCGGGCCGGTCAGCAGCGCCGCGAACTGCTCGGCGGCCTCGGCCGGGTCGCACGCGCGCAGGCGGCCCGCCAGCGCGAGCCGGGCGAGCCGGTCGGCGAGCGCTTCGGTGACGCGGTCCGACGCGCGGCCCCGGACTATGTCGATCAGGTCGGGGAACCTGCCCAGCTCGGCGTAGAGCAACCGGCGCAGCGCCCAGGAGCGGTCGTCGCAGTGGCACTGGAGCAGGCGGAAGCCGACCTCTTCCAGCATCGGCCGCAGGTCGCCCTCGCTGCGCAGCTGGTCGACGACCTCCATGTTCCGCGCGAGGGCCCGGTCCGCGTCGGCGGCGATCGCCTGCCGGAACAGGTTCTCCTTGTCGCCGAAGTGGTTGTAGACGGTGGGCTTGGCGACGCCGGCCTCCGCCGCGATCGCGTCCACCCCGGCCTGGGCGTATCCCTCGCGGGCGAAAACCCGCATTGCCGCGTCCAGGATCGCCTGGCGCTTGTCGATGCGACCGCGTGAGGCGCTGCGTCCCGACGCCGCCGTTGTGCCCGCTCCGCTCACACCGACATGCTACCCCTCGCTGAACTCGCGGGTTCATTCGAATGGACCCCGCCCAGCGGCGCCCGGCTCTGCATCGCAGCGTCGAGGAGTTCCCTCGTGGCCGCGTGCTTCGGGGCCGCGAGGACCGCCTCGGTCTCGCCCTGCTCCGCGATCTCCCCCTCGTGCATGATCAGGAGCCGGTCGGCGAGGCTCGTCGCCACCGCCAGGTCGTGGGTGATCACCACCAGCGCCGTGCCCGTGTCCCGGTGCACCCCGTTGAGCAGGCCGAGCAGCTCGGCCTGGGTCAGCGCGTCGAGACCCGAGGTGATCTCGTCGCAGATCAGCAGCTCCGGCCCGCTGAGCAGGGCGCGGACCAGGGCCGCGCGCTGGAGTTCGCCGCCCGACAGGGAACGCGGCAGCCGCGCCGCGCCGGACTCCGCCACGCCGAGGCGGGCGAGGCCCTCGATCGCCTCGGCGCGCGCCGCCGAACTCGTTGCGCCGCGCAGCCTTTCGGCGGTCCGGGCGACCTGGTCGAGGACCGGGACGAACTCGTTGAACGACGCCCGCGCGTCCTGGAACACGTACTGGATCCGGGCGAGCTGGTCCCGGGTGCGCCTGCGCAGCCGCGGCGACAGCAGGTCTTCGTCCAAGCGGATCTCGCCGAGGCGGTGCGGGTGCAGGCCCGCGATGCAGCGCGCGAGCGTGGTCTTGCCGCTGCCCGAGCGCCCCACCACCGCCAGCTTGTCGCCCGCGCGGATGTCCAGCGTCACCTCGCGCAGCGTGTCCACTCGGCCGTGTCCCGCCGTCACCGCGCTCACGGTCACCAGCGGTCGCCCTCCTCCGGTACAGCCGGGCTCGGCGGTGCGCCCGGGTTGCGCGGCGATCAGGCGCTTCGTGTAATCGTGCCGGGGAGAACCGAGGACCTCCCGGCGCGAGCCGGATTCGACGATGCCGCCACCGTTCATGACCAGCACCCGGTGCGCCAGCTCGCGCACCAGGTCCAGGTCGTGGGTCAGCAGCAGGACCGCGATGCCCTGCGCCGCAACGGCTCTCAACTCCCCGACCAGCCGGGCGCGGGTCACCGCGTCCTGGCCGGTGGTCGGTTCGTCGGCGACCACGACGCGCGGGCGGCCGACGAGCTCGTGCGCCAGCACGACGCGTTGCTGCTGCCCGCCGGAAAGCTGGTGCGGGTATCGCCGCAGCAGCTCATCTCCGTCCGGCAGCTGCGCCTGGCGGAGAGCTTCGAGCACCCGCGCCCGCACCAGCCGCCTGCGCTCCGCGCGGGTGCCGGCGCGGACGTGCAGGCGCGCGATCTCGTGCAGCACCGAACCGATGCGGCGAACCGGATTCAGCGCCGCCGACGGATGCTGCGGGATGTAGCCGACGAGGCCGGGTTCCGGCGGGCGGTCGGCATCCACCGCGACACCGGCGACTTCCACCGAGCCCGTGACGCTCGCCCCGGCGGGCCGTTCGCCGAGCAGCGCCAGGGCCGTGGTGGTCTTCCCGCTGCCGGACTCGCCGACCAGCGCGGTCACCTCGCCCGCCGCCAGGGCGAACGACACCCCGGAGACGATCTCGCGGCCGCCGGCGGCGACGGTGAGGTTGCGGACTTCCACGACGGTCAACGTGCCTCCAGAGCGGTCGGACGAGCGCGCAGCCACCGGTCGAACGCCAGGTTCACGCCCACCGACAGCAGCACGATCAGCAGTGCGGGCAGCGCCACCGCCCACGGCTGGATGAACAGGCCGGTCCGGTTGCGGTCGACCATCGCCGCCCAGTCGCTGGCGCCCGGCGAGATCCCGACGCCCAGGAAGCTCGCCGACGCGACCAGGTAGATCGCCCCGGTGAAGCGGGTGCCCAGGTCCGCGGCGAGCGTCCGGCGCATCGCACGGGCCACGTAGCCGACGCCGATGCGCAGCCGGCTCTCGCCCTGCAGGCGCATCGCCTCCACCGCGGGCCCGCTGGCCAGCGAAAGCGCCGACGCGCGGCTGATCCGCACCACGTCCGGCAGGTTGATCAGCGCGACGATCCCGATCAGCACCCATGGGGCGTCGGGGGCGATCGAGGCGAGCAGCAACAGCATCAGCATCGACGGGATCGCCAGCACCAGGTCCAGCGGCCGCATCAGCGCCTCGTCGAGCAGGCGGCTCTTCGTCATGCCCGCCGCCAGTCCCAGCGGGACCGCCAGCAGGTAGGTGCAGGCCGTCGCGGTCGCGGCGGTCAGCACCAGCGACCGGCCGCCCAGCAGCACCTCGTTCCACACGTCCCGGCCGAGGAAGTCGGTCCCGAACCAATGACCGCCGCCGAGCGCGAAGGCCACGTCCTTGGCCGTGTCGCCGGTGGCGAACAGCGGCCCGAACAAAGCCAGCAGGACCGGCACGCCCACCAGCGCGGCGGGCAGCAAGTACTTGTTCACCGGCCCACCTCCGAGGCCGGCGCCAGGCCACGGGCCGCGATGTCCGCCGCCAGGTTGACCAGCACCGTGGTGCCGGCGAGCACCACCGCCAGACCCTGGATCACCGGCAGGTCCCGCGCCGAGACCGCCTCGACCAGCGTCGTGCCCAGGCCGGGGACGACGAAGATCGCCTCGATCACGATCACGCCGCCGATCAGCCAGTCCGCGGTCCGGGCCAGCTGCTGCACCGCGGGAGCGATGGCGTTGGGCAGCGCGTGCGCGAAGCGGGCGCGGGCCGGCGAGATCCCGAGCCTGCGGACGTGGCGGACGTACTCGGCCCGCTGCGCGTCGATCATGCCCGCGCGCACCAGCCTGCTCAGCGAGCAGATCGGGCGCAGCAGCAGCACGAAGACCGGCAGGACCAGCACCGCCGGATCGCCCAGCAGAGAACCGGATCCGACCGCGGTGGGCGGGAACCAGCCCAGTTGCACCGCGAACACGGTCACCACCAGCACGCCCATCGCGAACTCCGGCGCCGAGTACAGGCCGAGCGTGCCGCTGGTGACGACCCGGTCCATCCAGCCGCCTTCGCGGTGCGCGGCGAGCATGCCCAGCGCCACCGACAGCGGCACGAGCAGCACGAGGGTCAGTCCGGCCAGCAGCAGCGTCGGCCCCAGCGCCGCGCCGATGATGTCGGCCACCGCCCGCGGTCCGACCAGCGACTGGCCGAAATCGCCGTGCAGCGCGCCGAGCAGCCACCCGCCGAGGCGCTGCCACGCGGGCTCGTTCAGGCCGAGCTGTTCGCGCAGCAGCGCGATGATCGCCGGGTCCGGGTCGTCCCCAGCGATCGTGACGGCCGCATCGCCCGGCAGGGCCTCTGTCAGGAAGAACACCGCGGCCATCACCAGGACGACCTGCACCACGCCGAGCAGCACCCGCCGGAGGACGTAGCGGATCACGCCAGCCACACCTTGTCGTAGCGGGCCCACTCCAGCGTGTTGGCCGGGGCCCGGTCGTCGATGCCGCCCACGTTCGGCGCCGACGCGACGATCCAGTCCGACACGCCCCACCAGAGGAAACCGCCCTCGCGGTGCAGCTGGTCCTGCATCTGGAAGTACAGCTGCTCGCGGCGGGCATCGTCCGCTGTGGACTGCGCCTCGTGGTAGAGCGCGTCGAAGTCCGGGCGCTGCCACTTGGTGTTGTTGGTCGTCGAGGTCGTCAGCAGGCGCTGCGAGATGTGCGATTCGAGCGGCATCGCGCCGGACCGGTAGCTGGCGAGCACCCCGTTCTTGGCGATGTCGGACCAGTAGGTGTCCTTGTTGCCCAGCCGGACGTTGAGGTTCAGCCCGGCCTGCCTGGCCTGGTCGGCGATGGCCAGCGCCGCCTCCTTCAGCCCGGTCGAGGCGTCGGAGGTGTCGAAGTCGATCGCGAGGCCTTCCGCGCCGGCCTGCTTGATCAGGGCGCGGGCCCGGTCGAGGTCCTGGGCGCGCTGCGGCAGCGCGTCGGCGTAGTAGCGGTAGCCCTTGCCGTAGAGGTCGTTGCCGAGCTGCCCGGAGCCCTGCAGCACCGACCTGACCAGCTCGTCCCGGTTCACCAGGTGGAACATCGCCTGGCGCAGCTCGGGCCGGTCGAACGGCGGCCGGTCGGTCTTCAGGACCAGCCCGTGGAAGTTGCTCAGCGGCAGCCGGTGCACCTGCACCCGGCCGGCGTTCTCGTGCGTGCGGGCGCTGGTCGGCGTCAGGTCGTGGGCGTACTCGACCTGCCCGCCCAGCAGTGCGTTGACCCGCGCCGCCTCGTCGTTGGTCACGACGATCTCCAGCTCGTCCAGGTGCGGCGCACCGTCCCAGTAGTCGGGGTTGCGGGCCGCGACGAAGTTGCGGCCGGGCTGGAAGGAGACGAAGCGGAACGGTCCGGAACCCACCGGCCGGTCGAAGTCCCGCGTGCCCTCCGGGACGATGTAGGCGCCCAGCGTGGCGAGCGCGTTGGGGAACTCCGCGTAGGGCCGCTTGAGGCGGAACTCGACGGTGCGGTCGTCGAGCTCGCGGCTGCCGGGCAGGTCGATCACCTGCAGGCTGGCCTTGGCCCGGCGGCTGCTGCCCGGCTCCACGATCCGCGCGAAGCTGGCCAGCACGTCGGCCGGGCGCACCGGTCGACCGTCGTGGAAGGCCGCCCGCCGCAAGGTGATCCGCCAGGTGAGCAGGTCCTGGCTGGGCTCCCAGCGCTCCGCCAGCCGGGGCTGCGGGGACATGTCCGAGCCGTAGTCGGCGAGCTTGTCGAACAGCGCCTTGGCGCGGGCGATCTCGATGTAGAGGTCCGTTTCGTGCGGGTCGAGCACCTCGGCCGCGCCGCCGCCGGAGAACGCCGCGCGTAACCGCCCGCCGGGGCGGGGCGGCCCGACCGCGGTGGCACCGGTCCCACCGGCGCAGCCGGACAGCGCCGCGGCGGCACCCGCCGCCGTCAGGCCCAGGAAACCGCGCCGGCTCAGCCCGCGAACGAGCCTGGATTCGTGTTGCATGCTGGGGTTTTCTCCATTCGAAGGCGTCCCGAACCAAGACTATCGACAACGATAATGATTTTCATCTACTTCGCCAAGGGGCGGCCGCGAGGCGCGCCTCACTCGTTGCGGCGCAGCACCACGTGCAGCCGGTCGCCGCTGAGCCGGGTGGACAGCGCCGCATCGCGCCGCCACGGCGTCTCGGCACGCGGCCCGGGCTCGTCGAACAGCGCGACGACCGAAAACCCGTGCCGCGCCGCGAAATACCGGATTTCCTGCGGGAACAGCAGCCGCCATGCCGAGCGCTGGATCAGCGGCTCGGCGCGGCCCGGCCAGTCCCAGTGCCGTTCCCGGCGCAGGAGCTGCTCCGCGTGGTCGATCCACAGCCGCGTGCGCGACCGGTACTCCACCCGTTCCCAGGCAACCACCTGCTCCCGCACCCCGTCGAGCAGCTCGGTGTTGCCCAGGAAGAACGCGCCGTTGCGCATCTCGGCGATCAGCAGGCCGCCCGGCCGCAGGTGTTCGTGGCAGCGCCGCAGGAAGGCGTCGACGTCGTCGTTGCCGTGGCAGTACAGGAAAGCGCTGTCCAGGCAGGTGATGACGTCGAATTCCGCCGGCAGGGGCCCGAACGACCGCATGTCGGCGACCACGAAGTCCGCCTCCGGGCAGTGCTCCTGCGCGTGCGACACCATCTGCGGCGAGCAGTCCAGGCCCGTGACGCGGTAGCCGAGCGCGGTCCAGCAGCGGGCGTCGCGGCCGGTGCCGCAGCCCACGTCCAGCAGCCGCCGACCCGATCCGAAGCGGTGCACCAGGTCGTCGACGAAGCGGGCCGCGAGGTGCTCGGGATCCGGGAACCGCTGCTCGTAGATGGCCGGGTTGTCGGTCAGGAAGTTGGCGCTGACGATGTTGGGGCGCACTGCGAATCTCCCGTTCTCTGGTCCGGTCCGATGCCGCCGCGGCGATCCAGCACGAGCACCGCGAGCGCCGAACACCCTCCGATGAGGACGCACAGCGCCGAGGGCAGCCACGACCACTCGTCACCGGAGAGGTCGGTCAGCCAGCCGATCAGCGCGTTGCCCGCGGCCGCCGCGACACCGGAAATCAGGTAGAAGACGCCGAAGTAGGTACCGGCGAGCTCGCGCCCGCCGAACGACGGGATCAGCTCGTAGACGAACGGCTGCGCGAGCATCACGCCGACCGCCAGGAACAACGCCGTGATCAGCACCGGCGCCAGCCGGGCGAACGTGTCCCCCGCGCCCGCCGGAGGCGTCGCCGGGACCGCGGCCGCGGCGATCGCGGTGGCGACGAAGCCCGCGCCCATCAGCCCCAGCCCGATCCCGATGGCCCGGCCGCGGCTCCACCGGCGCTGGGCCAGCTCGGTGATCCGCACCTGCAACGCCAGCGTCGCAGCCGTGGAGACCAGGAAGATCACCGCCACGGCGGCCGCGGACCCGGTGAGCCGCTCGGCCTGCATCGGCAGCACCAGGTAGAGCTGGTTCTGCAGCGCGAACATCCCGGTCAGCGCCCCGGTGAAGGCCAGGAACCGGCGATCGGTCAACACGCCCCGCCAGTCCGCCAGCACCGACGTCGCGGGCCGCTCCACGCGGCGGACCGGCAGGACCGCCACCTGCGCGACAGTCAGCAGCGCGAAGACCACCGCGGCGGCCACCGCGGACAGCCGGAAGCCGACCACCATCAGCACGCTTCCCAGCAACGGCCCCAGCAAGGCCCCGGCGTTGGCGAAGATGTTGAACAGCGAGAAGGCCTCGGCGCCCCGGTCGCCCGCCTCCCGCGAGAGGTAGGCACGCACGGCCGGGTTGAATAACGCTCCGGCCAGCCCGCTGAGCACAGATGCCAGCAGCAGCACCGAGAACGACGTGCCGAGGGCGAACAGGCCGAAGCCCACCGCGCGCAGCGCGCATCCGGCGACGATGACGCCCCGCGCGCCCAGCCGGTCCGCCGCCGAACCGCCCAGCAGGAACAGGCCCTGCTGGCTGAGGTTGCGCACGCCGAGGACGACCCCGACCAGCACCGCCGACATGCCCAGGTCGTGGGCGAGGTATCCCGCCAGGTACGGGACCAGCAGGTAGAAACCGGCGTTGACGCCGAGCTGGTTGACCAGCAGCACCTGCACGGCAGGCGGGAAACCCCGGATCAGCCGCCACGTCTTCATAACGACACCACCGGGCGCACCCCCAATCCGCGATCGCCGGCGATCCGCAGCACCCCGTCGTCGCCGCCGATCCCGGTCCACGGGTCGTGCGCCAGCAGCAGGTGGCCGTCGAGATCGACCCAGCGGGCGAAGCCGGCGAGGTGCACGGCCGGGGCGATGCCGAGCGAACTCGAAACCAAGCACCCCAGCATCACGTCCACGCCGTTGCCGTGGGCGAGGCCGATGATCTCCCGAGCGGCCCGGATTCCGCCGCACTTCGGCAGTTTCACGTTGACCCCGTGCACCCGCGGGCCCAGGGCCCGCACATCGGCCGCGGTGGCAGCGTCCTCATCGGCGATGACCGGCACCGGCGACCGGGCGGCCACCTCGGCGAGCAGGTCCGGCGTGCCCGGCTTGATCGGCTGCTCGACCGCGTCGACCCCGAACTCCGCGACCGCCTTGAGCAGCCGGACCGCCTGCTCCGGCTCCCACGCGCCGTTGGGGTCCAGCAGCAGGCGGGCGCCCGGCGCGGCCTCGCGAATCGCCGCCAGGCGCGCGAGTTCCTGCCGCTCGTCCCCCGCCCCGAGCTTCACCTTGAGCACCGTGAAGCCCCGGCCGGTGAGCTCGCGCGCCGTCCGCACGGCGCGCTCCACGGGCATGATGCCGATCGTGTAAGCCGTCGGGACGGGCTGCCAGTGCGCCGTGCCCAGCAGCTCGAAGACCGGCACGCCGCGGAGCGTCGCGACGAGGTCGTGCACGGCCGAATCCAATGCCGACGACACGCCGGGCGACGCGCTGAACACCGGGATCCGGCCAGGATCGCGCTCCCCCGCCAGCGCTTCCCGGGCGGCCGCCAGCTCCGTCTCGATGCGCTCGACCGTCAAGCCGTAGTACGTGCTGGTGACGACCTCGCCGCGGCCGACGGCGCCGTCGTGCTCGATCTCCACCACGACCGCATCCCGCTCGGACATCACCGATCGCGAGATGCGGAACGGCTCGCGCAGCGCGAGGCCCCGCACCGCCCAGCTCAGCCTCATGCCGGAACCTCCATCGCCAGCAGCGGATCCGACACGAGCCGGCACCTCGTCCACCCCGTCGCCTCCACCGCGGGATGCGCGATCTCCACCGGCCGGGACGCCGTCGGCCCGGCCAGCAGGCCCCGCGCACGGCAGTAGTCGTCGTCGAAGATCGTGCCGAGGTAGCGGTGCGGTCCGTCCGGGAAGACGGTCACCACCTGCGCGCTCGGCTCGACCCGCGCCGCCCACGCCGACACCAGCGCCACCGCTCCGGTGCTCCAGCCGCCGGTGATGAACGCGTGCCGGGCCAGCGTGCGGCAGGCCTGCACCGCCTCGCCGGGCCCCACCCAGTGCACCTCGTCGAACTGTCCATATGCGACATTGCGCGGGTGGATGCTGCTGCCCAGCCCGCGCATCACGCGGGGCCGGGCCGGCTGCCCGAAGATCGTCGAGCCGACGGTGTCCACGCCGATCAACCGCACGTGCGGCCACCGGCGCCGGATCGCGCGGATCGTGCCGGCGCTGTGCCCGCCGGTGCCGACGCTGCACACCAGCACGTCCACCTGGTCGATCTGGCGGGCGATCTCCTCCCCCAGCGCCTCGTAGCCGGCCGGGTTGTCCGGGTTGTTGTACTGATCGGGCCAGAACGCATCCGGCCGCTCGCGGAGGACCTGCTGCACCCGGTCCAGCCGGGCCTGCTGCCAACCACCGGCGGGATGCGGCCGGTCGACCACTTCGAGGCACGCGCCGTGCGCCCGGAGCAGCGCCCGCATGGCCGGTTCGAGCTCGCTGTCCACGACCAGCACCACCGGATGCCCCAACGCCTGCCCGGCGAAGGCCAGGCCCACGCCGAGCGTCCCGCTGGTCGACTCGACCACCGCCGCGCCCGGTCGCAACTCGCCGCGGCGCCGGGCCCCGGTGAGCATCGAGACCGCCGCGCGGGCTTTCATCCCGCCCGCGCTCAGGCATTCCAGCTTCGCCCAGAACCCCGGCTGCCGATGCGGCAGCGGCGCGCTCACCCGCGCCAGCGGGGTGTCCCGGAGCAGACCGAGCAGATCGGGATTTCCCCACATCAGCGCACCTCCGTGCGGTAGCGGTAGAGGGTGCTGGGGCCGCCGTCGAGCCAGAAGAAGGGATAAGGCTCCGCCGAGACTGCGGTGACCCCACCGCCCAGGAAGCACGGCAGGATGCCGCTCGCGGACTGGGCGAACATGACCAGCGGCTTGCCCGTGGCCCTGGCGTGGTCGAGCAGCGGCTGGAACGTGCCGTTGCCGACGACCATGCCGGACGCCAGCACGGCATCGCAGCCGTCCAGCGCCGCGACGGCATCGGTCGCGATCGGCTCGCCCCACTCGGTCTCGCCGCCCTTGAAGTCGCACGCGACGTAGCCGGTCCCGCGCTCGCGGAGGTGGTGCAGCAGCGAGTTGACGACGCCGACGACCAGCACCCGCCGGCTCCGGGGCAGCAGGTCCACCACGGATTCGGCGCGGTGCAACGACTTCTGCAGTGAGTTGCCCCGCCCGACGGCGACTTCCTCCGCGTGGTCGTGGTGCGGGCGCAGCCACTGCAGGTAGGCGTCCAGAGCCGCGATGCGCACCGCGGCTAGCGGGCTCCGCAGCAGGTCGCGGACGGGTGTCCCGACGCAGCCGAGGACGACCTCTTCGGACACCTCCCCCGGTTCCACCGCGCAGGAGCCCACCGCGTCCTCGACCCGCAGGCTCAGCACGTGGTTCCGGTACGACTGCGCCCGGTCCGCGTGCCGCACGCCCTGCTTGGTCAGGAACCCGACGCTGACCTGCGCTTCGTCCGCGCCGAAACGTCCACTCAGGACCTGCTCGGTCAGGTCCGCCACCGAATGCGGCGTCACTTCCCCGCCTCCGCGTAGCGCACGTCCAGCCCGGCGACCAACGACTCGGCGCGGGCGCGCGCCGCCCCGCTGTCGGCGCTGGTGACCATCACGTGCCCGAGGTAGTTGTTGTTGCTGGTGGCGACGCCGGCCCGGTGCCCGGGGTCCTTGACGACCCAGTCGACCACCGCCGGATCGGCCGCCAGCTCCGCAACCCCGCCGATCTCCGCGATCGTCCCCTCCCGAGGCGGGAGCAGGAACGAGATCGCCGCGCTCGCCGCTCCGGTGTCGACGCGGTGCAGGTCCGGCTTCTCCCCCAGCGCGATCTGGGCGTAGACGGCGGCCAGGTCGATGCCGGTCACCCGCCGGATGAGCTCGGTGATCTGGTTGCCCGCCGGGCGCGGGTTCACCTCCACCACTCGCGGGCCCTGCGGGGTGAGCTTGACCTCGGTGTGCCCGACGACGTTGTCCAGCCCGAGCGCCTCGACGGCGGCGACCGCGGTTTCCGCCACGGCCTCCTCCGTCGCGGCGTCCAGCGCCGCCGGGAACATGTGTCCGGACTCGACGAACCAGGGCTGCCCGGCGACGCTCTTGTCCGTCACCCCGACGACCGTGGTCTCGCCCCGGAACGTCACCGTCTCCACGCTCACCTCGGGGCCCGTGAGCAGCTCCTCCAGCAGCACAACGGGATTGCGCCGCTGACCGCGCGCGTTAACCGGGAACTCCAGCAGCTCGTTGTGCGCCTCGCGCAGCTGGTCCGGCCCGTCGACCCTGCGCACGAACATGCCCGCGCACAGGTCGACCGGCTTGATGACCAGGGGATATCCCAGTGCTTCCGCGGCTTCTTCCAGACCGGAGGCCGTCTCAGCGAGGGCGAACGCCGGGCCCGGGACACCGGCTTCGCGCAGGGCCTTGCGGGTGAGGTCCTTCGAACAGGCCCGCTCGACGGCGTCCGGTGGTGCTCCCGGAAGTCCCAGCCGCTCGGCGGCTTTCGCGGCCGCTGGCAGGTAGTAGTCGCAGGAGGTCAGCACGCCGTCGAAGCCGAGGACCGGCTGCAGGCGCTCCAAGCGGTCCAGCAGGTCCGGCACGTCGTTGGTCTCGACGGTGAGCAGATTGTCCGCGCCCAGCAGCGGATGCGGCCCGGGGGCCGATCTGGCTCGGAGGTAGTGCTGGAGGTCGCGGGTCACGAAGCTGAACCGGTTGCCGCCCTCCCTGATGCTCCTCGGCAGCAACGTGCTCATCGCACCGACCCAGCTTTCCACCAACAGCAGGTGGCCCACTCCGTCTCCCTTCGGACGCCTTGTCGACGGTCGGTGATGATAATCGTTTTCAGTAGGATGAGCAATTCGCCTGGGGGTGTGATGTTGGGGGGTCTTGGTTGGGGTTGGGGTTGGGACCTTTGGAGG
>NZ_SMKW01000089.1 GCF_004348985.1 Saccharopolyspora elongata
AGCTTGTTGTTTAACCTGTGCGGTTTTGGTGTTGTTGGAGGGTGAGGTCGCGTTTGATGGTCTTGCCGACGTCGTGACGGGTGGCGCGATGCGTGTTGCGGGAACCGGGTGGGCGTCCGGGACCGGGTCGGGAGGGTTTCGGTGCGGCTGCGGGGTGACCGGTCTTCGCGTGGAGGTTGCGAAACCCCCGCCGGACGCGGGCGGGCGTCAGCCGACGGGGCTCGGTGACCGGTCTTTCCCAGGGGCGTCGAAGGTCTTCAGCGATGGGGCGGGCGAGGCGTAGTTGCGTGTGGGCGACCAGGACCAGCCAGGTCCAGCGATCGGCCGAGACGGGTGCCCGCAGTTTCGGGCGGGTCCACCCGAGGGTCTGCTTGAGCAGTCGGAAGGTGTGTTCGAGGTCGAATCGGCGGAGGAATGCCTGCCAGAGCAGATCAACCAACTCGGCGCTGGCGCCGGTGACCGAGGACCATAGCCACACCGGTTTGGGGTCCCGGTCTCCGGGTAGGTGGTCGACCTGTAAGCGGATCAGGGTGCCCTCGACGAGGGGCAGCTCGCCCTCATGGTCCAGCCAGGGGCCGCGGTGGGTCAGGCGGGGGTGCAGGCGGTCCCAGGCCCGCGCCTGGGCGTGTCCGTAGCGGGTGGTGTCGGTGCTGGTGTTGTGGTCGGGGGCATGCCAGCTGTTCTCCTCGGCGAGGGTGAACACGCCGCCGTGCTTGCGTGGCCGCCCGACGGTACCCGGCGGTCGGGGCGGTGCGGGCCGCAGCAGGACGCGATCGGAGCGGATTCTGCCCACCAGCTCCACGGGCAGATCGGCGAGGACGAAGGCCAGCCGGGTCACGTCGTAGCCGGCGTCGGTCACGATCAGGATGTGCGGATCGCCGGGCCGCCAGTGTCCGGCGCCCATGATCCGGCCCACGACCTCACGTAGTTGAGCGGCGGTGACCGCGGTGGCATCGTCGGCGGGCCCCAGCCGCACCGCGTCCAGGATCGCCGTCCACAAGGTACGCCCGGTCTCCAGCGCGGCGACAAAGGAGTAGGGCCAGCCCGGGATAAGCTGCGAGGCGCTACGGGAGCGGCCATAGACATGGCAGAACAGCCGCTCGGGGCTGCACGCGGCGTCCGGGCGCAGCCAGGGCGAGACGTCCACGGCCAGGGTGATCCGCCCGTCGGCGGCACGCGGTAATGGCAGCTCGGCCAAGGCGGTGCGTAACCGGTCGACCTCGACGCGGCCGTGGTTGATCGCGTCGTAGCCGGCGCCATGCCCGCGCCGGTGCTCCGGGGTGAGGGACAGCTCGGCCAGGCTGGTCACCGGACCCGCGGTGCACAGCACCGCGTCGGTCAGCTCGAGCAACGCATCCGCCCGCTTGGTCAGACACTCGTAGAACCGTTGGCGGAACCCGGACAGCTCCCCGAACGCATCGGCTTGGCCGGTGTCATGCACACTGATCATCGAAGCCCTTGGTTGTGATCTTCCATCTGTCGCAAGAGGAAGGATCAACCAAGGGCTTCATCCATGATCAACCGGGGCCGCAACACCACCACCCGAGGTTAAACAACAAGCTCAGCCGATCGGGCGACGAGAAATCGCTCAGGCGGGCGGGTTCTCACAGGTGGGGTTGAGGAGCTTCTGGACGTCGGGGCCGTCGACGTTCTGCTTGGTGATCAGCACCGCGCCGGTGTCCGGGTCCGGCAGCGGGTCCGCCGAGCCGCGGATCTTGCCGATCGCCGCGTTCACCGACGCGTAGCCCATCTTGAACGGGTTCTGCGCGATCAGGCCGGTGATCACGCCGTCCCGCAGGCCCTGGATCTCGCCCTCCGAGGTGTCCCAGCCGATGACCTTCACCTGGCCGGCCTTGCCCGCCTGCCGCACCGCCTCGGCCGCGCCGAGCACGCTGGGCTCGTTGGCCGCGTAGATGGCGTTGAGGTCCGGGTTCGCGGTGAGGATGTCCTGGGTGACCTGCAGCGCCCGGTTGTAGTCGCTGCCGCTGGACTGCTGCGCGACCAGCTGCAACCCGGGGTGCTTGGCCAGGCCCTTCTTGAAGCCCTCGGCGCGCGTCTCGTTGGTGCTCGTGCCGGGCTGGAACTCGATGAACGCCACCTTGCCGCGGCCGCCGAGCTGCTCGGCGAGCGCGTCGGTGGCCTGCTCCGCGGCGGCGACGTTGTTCGTCGCGAACACCGGCACGTCCGGCGGCTGCGGCGTGGTGCCGGAATCCATGTTGACCACCGTGGTGCCCTGACCCTGCGCGGACTTGGTGATGTCGGCCAGCGCCTTGGCGTCCGTCGCCGCGTACACCAGGCCCTTGACGTCGCCCTGCGAGAGCAGGTCCTGCAGCAGGCTCTGCTGGCCGCTGACGTCGCTCTCGGCGTGCACCCCGTCCCAGTGGATCGTCACGTCCGGGTGCTTGGACCCGGCGCACTCGGCGCCGACCCGGACCTTCTCCCAGAAGTCGAAACCGATCGCCTTCGGCACCACTGCCAGCTTGATCGGCCCGCCCTGCTGGACGCCGCCGCCGGTCTGCTCGCGCACCCCGACGCTGCACCCGGCGGCAGCAACCGAAAGCAGCACGCACGTCGCGGTCAGTACCTTCTTCATCGGCCGAGCTCCCTTGCTCATCGCGACTCGCTGAGTTGGTGTTCGGGTCTCGTCTTGAAGCGGGGAAGCCGCTCCCGCAGGGATGCCGCTACCCGCACCGCTGCGCAAAGCGAGTCTTGCAGCAAATTCCTCATGTGGCGTCGCCGCCGAGCTTGCGCCGTTGGTACCGGTCCCACCAGACCGCCAGCCAGATGATCACGCCGATCAGCACGTTCTGGTAGAAGGTGCTGATGTTGAGCTGGACCGCCCCGTTGCGGATGACGGCGACCAGGAATGCCCCGATCAGCGACCCCCACACGGTGCCGCGACCGCCGAACAGGCTCGCCCCGCCGATGACGACCGCGGCGATGACGTCGAGTTCCAGGCCCTCGCCGAAGTTCGGCTGGCCCGAGTGGATCCGGGACGCCGCGATCATGCCGCCGAGCCCGGCCAGCGCGCCGGAGAGCACGTAGACGGACGTGGTGTAGCGCCGCACCGGCACGCCGGACAGCCGCGCGGCCTCCATGTTGGAGCCCATCACGTACGCGTAGCGGCCGAGGCGGGTGCGGGTGAGCACCACGTGCCCGGCCACCGCGACGAGCGCGATGAGCAGCACCGGGATCGGGATGCTGTTGATGACGCCCTGCCCGAGCAGCCGGAAGGACTCCGGCGCGCCGAACACCGCGACGGCGCCGGTGGCGATCAGCACCAGCCCGCGGGCGACGCTGAGCATGCCGAGGGTGGCGATGAACGGCGGCAGCCCGACCACCGACACCAGCAGCCCGTTCACCAGCCCGGCCACCGCGCCGACCAGGATGCCGCCGACGACGCCCACCAGCGGGTTGAATCCGTACTCGGCCATCAGCAGCACGCCGAGCACCCCGGACAGCGCCGCCACCGAACCCACCGACAGGTCGATACCGCCGGTGATGATCACCAGCGTCACGCCGACCGCCATCACCGCGTTCACCGAGGTCTGCGAGCCCAGGTTGAACAGGTTGTCCGCAGTGAGGAAGGCCGGCGCGATGATCGACAGCACGATGAACACGACGATCAGCGCGCCTGCCGCAGCGACCTGCGAGACAGCGCCGGAGAACCGGTCCCCCAGCGCGCCCAGCAGGCCGCGGTCCCCAGTGGACGGTGACTTGGTCCGCTCAGTCATGAGTTGCCCCCGTTTTCGGGATTGCGGGCTCCGGTCGCCAGCGTGACGACGCGTTCCTCGGAGAACTCCGCGCGGCGGACCTCCCCGGTGATCCGCCCGCCGCGCATGACCAGGATCCGATCGCACATGTTCAGCAGCTCCGGCAGGTAGCTGGAGATGAACACCACCGCTTTCCCGCGCGCGGCAAGGGAATCCATCTGCTGGAACATCTCCGACTTGGCCCCGACGTCCATGCCGCGGCCGGGTTCGTCGAAGAACAGCACCTCCGCGCCGGTCTCCAGCCACCGCGCCAGGATCACCTTCTGCTGGTTGCCGCCGGAGAGCAGCCGCACCGGGCGCCCCACCCACGGCACCCGGATGCGCAAGCCGTCGCGCTCCCGCTCCGCGATCCGCCGCTCGCCGGCGAGGTCGATCAGGCCGGCGCGCATCGGCAGCTTCGCCATCGTGATGTTCTTGTCCACCCCCAGTTGGAGGGCAAGACCATCGGTCTTCCGGCTCTCGGTGAGGTATCCGATGCCGGCGGCGATCGCGTCGGACGGGCCGCGGATGCGCAACCGCTTGCCGTCCAAGGTGATCGTGCCTGCGTCCGGAAGCTCCGCACCGAACACCGCGCGCGCCAGCTCGGTGCGCCCGGCCCCGACGAGCCCGGCCAGCCCGACGATCTCGCCGGCCCGGACCTCGAAGGAAACGTCGCGGACGACGTCGTCCCGGGTGAGCCCGTCGACCTTCAGCCGCACCTCGCCGGGCGCGTTGTGATGGCGCGGGTACAGGTTCTCCACTTCGCGGCCGACCATGAGCTGCACCAGCCCGGCCTCGTCCAGCTCGGTCACCGGCCGGGTGGCGACGACCGCGCCGTCGCGCATCACGGTCACCCGGTCGCCGATCTCGAAGATCTCGTCCAGCCGGTGCGAGATGTAGAGCACCGCGATGCCCTTGGCGGTCAGCTCCCGGACGATGCCGAACAGCTCCTCGGCCTCCCGCTCGGTGAGGCTGGCCGTGGGCTCGTCCAGGATGAGCACTTTCGCCTGCACCGCAAGGGCTTTCGCCAGCTCGACGCGCTGCTGCTCCGCAGTGGACAGCAGCGCCACCCGCCGTCCCGGGTCGATGTCCAGGCCGACGTGGCCGAGCAGCTCCCGCGCGGCGCGGCGTTCCTCCGCCCGCGAGATCCACCCGCCGCGGCCGGGTTCGTGGCCGATGAACAGGTTCTCGGCCACCGACAGGTCCGGCGCCAGCGCGAACTCCTGGTGGACCATGGACACGCCGAGCCGCCGGGCCGCGCCGGGCCCCTGGTAGGCGACCGGGACGCCGTCCAGTTCGATGTGGCCGCCGCTGGGCTGTTCGATCTGGGCGATCAGCTTCATCAGCGTCGACTTGCCCGCCCCGTTCTCCCCGGCGAACACGTGCACCTCGCCGGGCGGGATGGCGAGCGTGACGTCGGAGACCGCGACCACCCCGGGAAACCGCTTGCCCACGCCGTGCAGCGCGACGGCGGGTCGGTCCTGCTCGGTGGACGTCACGAAACGCCTCCCATCGGATCCGCGTGATCGTTCCTTCGGGCTCGCAGTGCGCCGGATCATACCCACAACGAACACCCGGGGAAAAGGTTGGAACGAAGCCAAGTATTCGATTACCAGTGCGTCGCCGCCATGTCCGGTCAGGTGGACCCGCGTACGTCGAGGCCGCGGATCCGTAAGCTCATTGGGGACGAAACCACGATCTTCGAGGCAGGAGGCTGAGTCCCGTGCAGCCGTTGCTGGCCAGCGACCCGACGCGGGTCGGCGACTACCGGCTGCTCGCCCGGCTGGGCCGCGGCGCCATGGGCGGCGTCTACCTCGGCCGCTCCCGCGGCGGCCGCGTGGTGGCCGTCAAGGTCGTCCGGGCCGACCTCGCCGAGGACCCGGAGTTCCGCGAGCGGTTCCGCCGCGAGGTGCACGCCGCCCGCTCGGTCGGCGGGTTCTGGACCGCGGCGGTCGTCAACGCCGACCCGGCCGCCGAGCAGCCGTGGCTGGCCACCGAGTACGTGCCCGGGCCGACGCTGCACCAGGCCGTCGTGGACCACGGCCCGCTGCCGGAGGCCACGGTTCGCAGCCTGGCCGCCGGGCTGGCCGAGGCGCTCGGCGCGATCCACCGCGCACACCTGGTGCACCGCGACCTGAAGCCGGCCAACGTGCTGCTCGGCCCGGACGGTCCGAGGGTGATCGACTTCGGCATCTCGCGGGCGATGGCCGGCAACGCCCTGACCGCGACCGGCATGTTCCTGGGCACGCCGGGCTTCTTCTCCCCGGAGCAGACCCTCGGCACCGAGGTCGGGCCGCCCAGCGACGTGTTCTCCCTCGGCGCGGTGCTGGTGTTCGCCGCGACCGGCACCGGTCCGTTCGGCGAGGAGAGCACGGCGGCGCTGCTGTACCGGGTGGTGCACGCCGAGGCCGACCTTGCCCAGGTGCCCGACGGGCTGCGGCCGCTGCTGGCGGCCTGCCTGGCGAAGGACCCGGCCGACCGGCCGACGCCCGGCGACCTGCTCGACCAGATCGGCGAGTCCAGCCCGCAGGGCAACTCCTGGCTGCCGCCCGCGATCAGCGACGTGATCGCCCAGCACGCCACCCAGCTGCAGCAGACGGCGAACGCGCCGCTGCCGGACACTCCCCCGCCGCAGCAGGTCCCGGCGACGCCCAGGCCCGCGACGCGCTCCTACACGCAAGCCCAGAACGCGGCGCCGCCCGCACCGGTCGCACCGGCTCCCGCCCCGCCCGCTCCCGTGGTTCCCGCGGCGGTGGCGCCTGAACGCATGCGGGACAAGATCGTCCCGGCGCGCCCGAGGCAGACCGCGCAGAACCAGCACCCGGTGGCGCGGGTGCGCAAGGACAACCCGGGCCCGGTGTTCGCCACCGGCGGCCGGTTCCGCGCCGCGATGTCGGCGCTGATCTGCGCGTTGATCATGTTCGGCGCCAACCGGGTGTTCCAGACCTACGGCGGGCTTTCGACCGAGCACGTCGCGATCTTCCGGCTGGGCATGCTGCTGCTGGCGATCAGCATGCTCTGGTCGATCGGGCGGGTGCTGCTGCCCAGCCTGCGCCTGAAGATCAACAGCGACGGGCTGCTGATCTCCCGCCTGGGCCTGACCCGGGAGATCCCGTGGAGCCAGGTGAACCGGGTCGACGTGGTCGACAACGGCAAGCGAACGGCGCTGGTGGTGTGGCTGGCCAACGGTTCGAAGCCGACGTCGAAGTGGTGGCACCGCGCACCCGCGCACCGAGGCGGAGCCCGGATCTTCCCGATCGGGGCCACGGGAGGCTGGCTGACCCGCCGCCAGGAAGCGCGCAGGGCCCGAACGGCACTGAGCCAGTACGCCTTCGGCCGCTACAACACGCGCGCCTGAGCCCGGGCCGAAGAGCTCCCGATTTTGCCTAAAATTGGGAGCCCCACACTCCAACCAGGCACTCCCGAACCCAGGACAGCGTTCCAATTTTGCCTAAAATCGGGAACTCAAGATCCGGCCGGGCGCCGGTTCCGCTACCCGCACCGCCACGCAGAGCAAGTTCGGAAACAGGCTCTTCACTTCGCCGGGAGGACGCAGACCGGGGTCGGGGTCGGCACCGGTTCGCTCAGCGGTGTCAGGTCGCCGTTCTCCGCGATGCCGAACGCCTGCACGTCGTTGCTGCGCTGGCCCGCCACGAACAGCACCCGGCCGTCCGGCGACAGCGCCATGTGGCGGGGCTCCGCCACTCCCGCCGGCCGGATGTCGACCAGCCGGAACTCGCCGTCGCTGGAGTCCGCCCGGAACACCGCGATGCTGTCGTGGCCCCGGTTCGAGCCGAGCACGAACCGGCCGTCCGGCGTCACCACGACCTCGGCGGCCAAGTTCGGCTGCCCGTAGCCCGGCGGCAGCATCGACAGCGTCCGCCCCGGCTCCAGCGCCCCGGTCGCCGGGTCGTAGCCGAACTCGGTGATCGAGGACGCCAGCTCGTTGAGCACGTAGGCGCGCTCCCCGTCCGGGTGAAACGCCAGGTGTCGCGGACCGGCGCCGGCCCGCACCGGGACCTCGTGCTTGAGCGCCAGGTGGCCGCTTTCCACGTCGAAGTCGTAGACGTAGACCGAGTCGGTGCCCAGGTCCACGGCGAGCACGTGGCGGCCGACCGGGTCGGGCAGCACCTGGTGCGCATGCGGGCCCTCCTGGCGCTGCGGGTTCGGCCCGCTGCCGCTGTGCTGCACCACGTGGCACGGCTCGCGCAACACGCCGCCCTCGGCGATCGGGTGCACCACGAGGTTCCCCGACTCGTAGTTGGCGGTCAGCAGGTACTTGCCGGACGGGTGCACGCTCAGGTGGCAGGGCGCGGCGCCCAGCGTCGGCTGGGAGTTGATCTCGCCGAGCGTGCCGTCGGCGCGCACCGCGAAGGCGACGACCCGGCCCTCCCGCAGCTCGCTGACCGCGAACAGCGTCGCCCCATCGGGTGCCATCGCGAGGAAGGACGGATCGAACGCCTCGGCCACGCTCTCGGTGCACCGCAGCGCCCCGCCGGGATCGGCGATCGCCAGCCGGATCCCGTCGGCCGCCGATTCCGCTCCCGTGTACGCCCCCAGGTAGACCCGGTACTCCCCGTTGTCCGGCATCAGCGCCTCGCCTTCCCGTCCGCGGAAACCTCACCGCACACATGATGTCAAGAGCCCGCCCCGCTCCCCCGACGAGACAACGAACCTCCGCATTCCTCCAAGAGCACGCAACAGATCGCTACTCAAAGCAATGGCTTGCGGATGAAATCTGCGTAGGCGTCGACATAACCTAATGGCCATGACTGTCGTTCCGTCGCACCTCGAAGCGTCGTCGCAAGCCGCGCGGTACCGCGCGCTCGACGAGCAGTACAGCGCGCACAACTACCACCCGCTGCCGGTCGTGATCGCCGAGGCGTCCGGCGCCTGGATGACCGATGTGGACGGACGGCAGTACCTGGACTTCCTGGCCGGGTACTCGGCGTTGAACTTCGGGCACCGCCACCCCGACCTGATCGCCGCCGCCACCGAGCAGCTCGGCCGCGTCACCCTCACCAGCCGCGCGTTCCACCACGACCAGCTCGGCCCGTTCTGCCGCGAGCTCGCCGAACTCACCGGCACCGACCGGGTGCTGCCGATGAACTCCGGCGCGGAGGCCGTCGAGTCCGCCATCAAGATCGCCCGGAAGTGGGCGTACCGGGTCAAGGGCGTGCCGGAGAACCGGGCCGAGATCATCGTGGCCGGATCCAACTTCCACGGCCGCACGACCACCATCGTGTCGTTCTCCACCGACCCGGTCGCACACGACGAATTCGGCCCGTACACCCCGGGATTCATCGTCACGGAGTACGGCGACGCCGCGGCGGTCGAGGCCGCGATCACCGAACGCACCGCGGCCATCCTGGTCGAGCCCATCCAGGGCGAGGCGGGCGTGATCGTGCCGCCGGCCGACTACCTGCCCCGGCTGCGCAGGCTCTGCGACGACAACGACGTGCTGCTGATCGCCGACGAGATCCAGTCCGGCCTCGCCCGCACCGGCGAGCTGCTGGCCAGCGAGCACGACGGCATCCGCGCCGACCTCTACACCCTCGGCAAGGCGCTCGGCGGCGGCATCCTGCCGGTGTCCGCGGTGGTCGGCCGCGACGACGTCATCGGCGTCCTGGAACCCGGCCAGCACGGCTCCACCTTCGGCGGCAACCCGCTGGCCTGCGCGGTCGGCCGGGCCGTGGTGCGCATGCTGAGCACCGGCGAGTTCCAGGAGCGCTCGCGCGAGCTGGGAGCGCACCTGCACGCACGGCTCGGCGAGCTCGTCGGCCGCGGAGCGGTCGAGGTGCGAGGCCGCGGCCTGTGGGCCGGCGTGGAGCTCGCCGCAGGCGGGCCGACGGGCCGCCAGGCCAGCGAGGCGCTGGCCGAGCGCGGCGTGCTGTGCAAGGAAACGCAGGACACGACGCTGCGAATCGCCCCGCCGCTGGTGATCACCCGCGCCGAACTCGACACCGGCCTCGACGCCATCGAAGCGGTCCTCACCAGCTGACGCGAACATCCGGGGGGCGGGCCGTTCGTCACGCCAAGCGACGCGAACGGTCCGTCCGCTCCCCCGCCAGGTCAGGACTTGGCGAGGTCCCGGGAGAGCGCGGTGAGGCGGCTGATCGCGCGGAGGTACTTCTTCCGGTAGCCGCCCTGCAGCATCTCGTCGGTGAACAGCGCCGACAGCGCTTCACCGGAGACCCGCACCGGGATCGCCCGGTCGTAGAGCCGGTCCGCGAGCGCGACCAGCCGCAGCGCGACGTCCTGGTCCGGCGCCGCGTGCACCCCGCTGAGGTGCACCGCGGTGATCCCGTCGACCAGGCGGCCGTACTTCGAGGCGTGCAGCCCGGCCAGGTAGTCGCAGAGCTCGTCGAAGTCGTCCAGGGTCGAGCCGTCGGTGGCCTCCGCGAGCCGGGACAGCTCGTCCTCGCTCATCGGCGGCGGCGCGTCCGGCAGCCCGCGGTGCCGGTAGTCCGGGCCGTCGACCCGCACCACGCCGAAGCGCGCGGACATCGCGTGGATCTCGCGCAGGAAGTCCGCAGCGGCGAACCGGCCCTCGCCCAGCTTGTCGGGCAGCGTGTTGGAGGTCGCGGCGATGTGCACGCCCGCGTCGGTGAGCTTCGCGATCAGCTGGGTGACCAGCATCGTGTCGCCCGGGTCGTCCAGTTCGAACTCGTCGATGGCCAGCAGCCGGTGCTTCGAGAGCCGCTCGACGGTCTCGGCGAAGCCGAGCACCCCCACCAGGCTGGTGACCTCGACGAACGTGCCGTAGGACTTCTGCCCCTCGACGGCGTGCCACAGCGACGCGAGCAGGTGCGTCTTGCCGACGCCGAACCCGCCGTCCAGGTAGAGCCCCCGCTTGCCGTCGTCGTTCTTCTTCCGGCCGAACACCCCGCGCAGCCAGGACCCGCCACCGGCGGCGGCGTTGATCCGGTCGGCGAACGCCGAGCAGTCCCGGACCGCCTGCTCCTGGCTCGGCTCGTCCGGGTTCGGGATGTAGGTGTCGAAGCGCACCGCGTCGAACATGGGCGGCGGCGTCATCGCCTGGACCAGCTCGTCCGGTGTCATCTCGGGACGGCGGTCGACCAGACGGGGAGAACTCATGCGCAGACCTTATAACCGAACGGGGCATTCCCGGCTGTGCGGGCGCGTGCTCCTGCTCACCCGCCGGGCCGCAGCGCGTGGTGGGATTGACCCGTGGTGGACAAGCTCTGGCCGGTCGACGGCGCGCAGCAGGTGGACGACCAACTCGAGGGGTTCTACGCCTACCCCGACCGGCTGGAACAGCCCTGGGTGCGGGTGAACTTCGTCTCCAGCCTCGACGGCGCGGTGACCGTCCGGGGCAGCTCGCGCGGGTTGTCCGCGCCGGTCGACCAGCGGGTCCTCGGGCTGATCCGCGACCTCTCCGACGTCGTGCTGGTGGGCGTCGGCACGGCGCTGACCGAGGGCTACCGTGGCGTGAAGCGCAACGAGGTCCGCGCCGAGCGCCGGGAACGGCTCGGCCTGTCCGCCGTGCCGCCGATCGCGCTGGTCACCGCGCACGCTTCGCTGCCGCCGGAGTCGCCGCTGCTCACCGACACCCTGGTGCCGCCGATCGTGCTCACCTGCGACGCCGCCCCGCAGTCGCGGCGCACCGCGCTCGCCGACGCGGGCGCCGACGTCGTCGTCGCCGGCGACGAACGGGTGGATCTGCACGCGGCGCTGGACGCGCTGAACGCGCGGGGGCTGCGCCGCATCGGATGCGAAGGCGGCCCGACGCTGTTCGGCAACCTCGTCGACGAGGACCTCGTCGACGAGCTGTGCCTCACCCTGTCCCCGCTGCTGACCAGCGGCGGCGCAGGCAGGATCGCGGCGGGGGCAGGTGTCGAGGCGCCGCGGCGGATGCACCTGCAGTCCGCCCTGCACGCGGAATCGCTGCTCCTGCTGCGTTACGCGAGAATGCGTTCGTGACAGTTGGGGCGAGCGCGGACGAAGCCCTGGTGGCTGCCGCCCAGCGCGGCGACGCGACGGCGTTCGACGCGTTGGTCCGCCGCCACACCGCCAAGATGTACCGGGTCGCGTACCGGATCCTCGGGGACTCCGCCGAGGCCGAGGACGCGGTCCAGGAGGCGTGGGTGTCCGCCTGGCGGTCGCTGGACCGCTTCCGCGGCGAATCGGCGCCGACCACCTGGCTGTTCCGGGTGGTCACCAACGCGGCCCTGGCCACCCTGCGCCGCCGTAAGCCGACCGTCCCGCTGGGACCGACCGCCGATTTGATCTCCCACCGCATCGCGGTCGATCCTGAGGGCCACGTCGTCCGCACCGAGGACGCGGCCCGCGTGCACCGCGCGATCGCGACCCTCGAACCCTCCCAGCGCATCCCGCTGGTGCTCCGCGAGCTGGAGGAGCTGAGCTACGAGGAGATCGCCGAGATGCTCGACGTGCCGGTGGCCGCGCTGCGGTCCCGGCTGCACCGGGCGCGGGCAGTGCTGCTCGCCAGACTGAAGGAGATGCGCGATGGATGACCGCTCCTTCGATCCGGACCGCCGGCTGCCGTGCGGCCGCACCGACGGCGTGCTGCTGGACTTCCTCGCCGACAGCGCCCCGGCGGAACTCGCCGCGCACATCCAGACCTGCCGGGACTGCCAGGCCAGGCTCGCCGAGCTGGACGCCGACTGGGCACCGGTGCGGCGAACCGCGCACCTGCCGATCGAGCCGCCGCACGGGCTGGTGGAGCGCACGCTGATGGCGGTGCGCGGCGTGCGGGGCGGCCGCGGCGCGGCGCCGGTGGAGCTCGCCCAGGAGGGCGGCAAGCTGAGCGTCTCCCCGCAGGCGGTGGTGCTGCTGACGCGGCGGCTGTGCCTGGAGCTCCTCGCCGAGCGGCCGGGCGTGCACCTGCGCGGCTGCGTCGGCGACGTCGACGAGGTGCGGGTGGACCTGGCGGTCCGCTACCCGCTGCCCGCCCCGGAGCTGGCCGACGCGATCCACCGCGAGCTGACCGCCGCGCTGGGCGAAGCACTCGGCGCGGGCGCGCCGCAGGTGTGGGTGCGGGTGGTCGACGTCAAGCCGCCGGGAGCCGGGTGACCGCATCGTCACAATGGGTGGTGCGGCCCACAGCCGCGAAAGATCACGTCGAGCAGATGCATCAGAACACGTACGAGCCCAGCCGAGCCCACGCGGCATCGGCGAAACCGGGAAGGAGCAGGATTTCCATGGCCCAGAACAGCGGGAGCCCGCAGAACGCACAGGCCAAGACCGAGCGCAGCGACGAGAGCCGGCGAATCCCGGAGACCCGGACCGGCAACGCGCCCGCCCGCCTGGCCGACGAGACCTCCCAGGGCAAGACCACCATCGCCGCGTCCGTGGTGCAGAAGATCGCCGGCATCGCGGCCCGCGAGATCTCCGGCGTCCACGCGATGGGCGGCGGCGTGTCCCGAGCCTTCGGCGCCCTCCGGGACCGGATCCCGGGCGGCAGCGGGACCTCCTCCACCTCGGGCGTCCAGGTGGAGGTCGGCGAGAAGCAGGCCGCGGTGGACCTGGACATCGTCGTGGAGTACGGCGCGTCCATCGTGGACCTCGCGCGGGCGGTGCGGCGCAACGTGATCACCGCGGTGGAGCGGATGACCGGGCTGGAGGTCATCGAGGTCAACATCGCGGTCAACGACATCCACCTGCCCGACGAGGACGGCGAGGAAGCCGGCCAGCAGACCACGTCCCGCGTCGAGTAGCACCCGAGAGGAAAACGGTTCCAGGCTCGCCCTGCGTAGCGGTGCGGGTAGCGGCCCCCCTGCGGGAGTTACTGCGGCCTCCTCGACTCCGGGATCCCCGGCTTGTGTATGACCAATACGCGGCGCCGGGGCTGTCCTCACGAGAAGACTTCTGAGAACCCGCGGCGGTGCCCGTTGCGAAGGTGGGCTAAGCGGCTCCGCCGCTTCAAAGACAAAGAAAAAACCAGAAGACCCATCGTTTCGTGGAGGGCGACTTCGACATGCCGGAACAGGTTTCCGCCGGTGAGCTGGCCGAACGGGTGCTCGCCCACCCCTCGGTGGTCCGGCTGCACGGTGGGCAGTTCGGCGAGATCGCGTCGTACCTGCCCGGCCGCAAGGTCGTCGGGGTGCGGTTGCCCGAGTCGGGAGCCGCGGAGGTCGGCGTCGTGCTGCGCCTGGACCGGCCGCTGCCGGAGATCCTCGGCGAGCTCCGCGGCGCGCTCGCCGAAGCGCTCGGCGACGTCCCGGTGGACATCACCGTGGCCGACGTGATCACCGACGAGCCTCCGGGAGGCGCATGATGGTGCCTGTGCAGCACGAACCGGCCACCACGCGGGCGGCGATCCGCGCTTTCGTCCGGGCCAACCACCCGGACGTCGGCGGTGACCCGGAGGTCTTCGCCACCGGTCTCGCGGAACTCCGGTGCCACCGGCCGCGCGACCGCTACGACGCACCGATCGTCGTGGTGGACCGGCCGCGCGGGATTCGCGGGCTGCTGCACCGGATCAGCGCCCGCCGGGCCCGCCGAAACCGGCCACCACGAGTCCGGTGACCATCCAAGTCAGTTCCTCAGCAGGAGGGTTGCACCCATGAACGCGACGCAGACCGGCTTGCTCGCCGGCCTCATCCTCGGCACCGCCGCGGCGGTCGCCGGCTTCACCGGGTTCCTGATCGCGCTGGCGGTCGGCGCCGTCGGCCTGGTGATCGGCAGGGTCCTGGACGGGGAGCTGGAGATCGGCGACATCCTGGGCCGGGGCCGGGACCGATGACGGCCACCACCGGACCGGCCGCCGCCGAAGAACCCGGCCGCGGCGACGATCCGGCCGAGCGGGGCCGGTTGCAGATCAGCCGCACGGTGCTGCGCAAGATCGCCGAGCACACCGCCGACCAGGACCCCGGCAGCGCCCGGCGGCGCCACCGGCTCGGCGGGGGCCGGCAAGGCGCCGCGGCGCAGGTGTCCGGTCCGGACGATGCACTGCGGATCCGGCTCGACGTCGCACTGCGCTACCCGTTGCCGGTGCGCGAAACCGTGTCGTCCATGCGGGAGCGGATCGGGTCGGAGCTCCAGCGCCTCACCGAGTTCCGGGTCCGCACCGTGGACGTGACCGTGTCCGCCCTCGTCCCCGCCGACGTGCCGCCACGAGTGGAGTGAAGCCATGCGCCTGTTGGTACGCCTGATCACCACGCTGCTGGGCCTGGCCGTCGCGGCGGGCGGCGCGCTCCTGGCGATCGAGGCGGTGTGGGTCCTGGCGCGGCCCGGCACCGGCGGTCTCATCGTGCCCTGGCAGCAGGTCCACATCGGACTGAGCTCGCTGTCCTGGCAGGACCCGCAGGTCCTCGCGACCGCGGCGGTGGTCGCGGTGGTGGGCGTGCTCCTGGTGCTCATCGCGATCAACGCCGGGGCCAAGGACATCCGGCTGCACGACCCGGCGCCGGAGGTCACCGTGACCACCGACCGGCGCTCGCTGGCCCGGCTGGTCGGGCACCAGGTGCGCGGCCAGGACGGCGTCGCGGTCGCGTCGGTCACCGCGGGCTCGAAGCGGGTCCAGGTGAAGGCGACCGCGCAGTTCCGGGAACCCGGTGACCTGCGCGCCCGGCTGACCGAAACCGCCGAGCACGCCGTGCAGGACCTGCCGCTGCGCAGCACCCCGAAGGTGCTGGTGTCGGTGGCCGTGCCGAAGGAGCAGCGATGACGAGGCGGGAGATCAAACCGAGCACGACGCCGGTCGCGCGCGGGCTGTCCTTCGAGCGCGGCGTGGTCACCGCGCTCGGGTTGCTGGCGCTGGTCGCCGGCGTGATCGCGCTCCTCGTCGGCACCGGTTGGCTGGGCGTCTTCCGCGCGCAACGGCCGCTGGCCGACCCGCTCCTGGTGCAGTGGCTGCGGGACAACTCGCGGGCAGCGATCGCGGTGGCGATCGTGCTCGGCATCGTGCTGTTCGTGCTCGGCCTGTGGTGGGTGGTGCGGGCCCTGCGCCCGGAGCCGCGGCCGTCCCTCGTCCTGGAGCGCGGCAAGGGCAGCCTGGCGGTGACGAGCGCGGCGCTGACCGAAGCCGTGCGCGCCGACGCCGAGCGGGTCACCGGGGTCAAGCGGGCGCGGGTCCGGATGGCGGGCAGCGAGCAGCGCCCGGCGCTGCGGCTCACGCTGTCGTTGCAGGAAGGCACCAACGTGCGCCACGTTTGGGAAGAACTCGACGAGAAGGTGCTTTCCCGCGCTCGCGAATCGCTGGGAATGGATACCTTGCCAACGGCGATCCGACTGCAGCTGGACCGCGCGCCTCGCCAACGCGTCCACTGACCGACCAAGGAGGACCCGGTGCTCCCACTGCAACCGCCGGTGAAGCCGATGCTGGCCAGCCCGGTCGAGGGCATCTCCCGGCAGGGCGGCCTGCTGTTCGAACCGAAGTGGGACGGCTTCCGGTGCCTGGTGTTCGCCGATCCGCAGGCCGAGCAGCCGGTGCTGCTGCAATCCCGCACCGGCCGCCCGCTCAACCGGTACTTCCCCGAGGTCCTGCGGACCATCGCCGAACACCTCGACCGGCCCGCGGTGCTGGACGGCGAGCTCGTGGTGATCCGGCGCGACGACGTCGGCGACCGGCTGGACTGGGACGCGCTGGGCGAGCGCATCCACCCGGCCGCCAGCCGGGTCAAGGTGCTCGCCGAGAAGACGCCGGCCACCTTCATCGCCTTCGACCTGCTGGCGCTGGACGACCGGGACCTCACGGCCGCGCCGCAGACCGAGCGCCGCGAGCTGCTCGCCGGCCTCGGCCTGGACCACGACGGGCTGCGCACCACGCCGGTCACCGACGATCCGGACACCGCGGCGGAGTGGTTCCGGGTGTTCGAGGGCGCTGGGCTGGACGGCGTGATCGCCAAGCCCACCAACGGCGAGTACGTGCCGGGCAAGCGGACCATGTTCAAGATCAAGCACTCCCGCACCGCGGACTGCGTCGTCGCCGGGCTGCGCTGGCACGCCAAGACCGAACCCGGCACCGCGGTGGGTTCCCTGCAGCTCGGGCTGTACGACGACCGTGGCGTGCTGCACCACGTCGGCGTCGTCGGCGCCTTCCCGGCCGCGCAGCGACGCGCGCTGGCCACCGAGCTCGCCGAGCTGATCACCGACGGGGAGCACCCGTGGCTGGGGCCCGATGCGGCGGACGGGCGGCGGCTGCCCGGGTCGGTGAACCGCTGGAGCAGCACCGAGCAGCCGTGGGTGCCGCTGCGCCCGGAACGCGTCGTCGAGGTCTCCTACGACCACACCGAAGGCGCCCACCCGGGCCGCTTCCGGCACACCACGCAGTTCGTGCGGTGGCGCCCCGACCGCGACCCCGGATCCTGCCGCTACGACCAGCTCGACGAGCCCACGCGGTACGACCTCGAAGCAGTGCTCGGCGGCGATGTCGACCGGGGAGCCCGCGTCGACGGGTAATGTCACGACCCGTGGCAGCACAACGCATCGCGGTGATCGGTTCGGGCGGTATCGGTGGCGTTCTCGCGGAAGCTGCGCATTCCGCCGGGCACCAGGTGACGATGTGCGTCCGGACGTCGTTCGACCGGCTGACGCTGGAAACCCCGGGCCGCACCGGGGAGATCCCGGTCTCGGTGGTGACCGAGCCCGGCGCGCTCGGCGAGTACGACTGGGTCCTGCTGACGACGAAGGTCCAGGACGCGGCGAGCGCGGCCGGCTGGCTGCGGAAGCTGGACGACGGGCGCGCCCCGGTCGTGGTGGTGCAGAACGGCGTCGAGCACCGCGAATCGATCGCCGGGCTGGGTCTGCAGGCCCAGGTGCTGCCCGCGCTGATCTACGTGGCCGCCGAGCGGGTCCGGCCCGGGCACGTGGTGCGCCGCGGCCCCGCCACCATGCAGGTCGAGGCCGGCGAGATCGGCGAGCGCTTCGTCGAACTGGTCTCCACCGACGATCTGAGCGCCCGGACCACGTCGGACTTCCGCACCGCGGCGTGGCGGAAGATGCTGACGAACCTGGCGCCGAACCCGATCACCGCGCTGACCCTGCGCCGCCTCGACGTGCTGCGCGAGCCCGACATCCTGGACCTGAGCAAGGGCGTGCTCGCCGAGGCCGTCGACGTCGCCCGCGCCGAAGGCGCCCGGCTGACCCACGCCGACGCCGAGAAGGTGCTCTCGGACTACATCGAGAAGTTCCCGCCGACCAACGGCACATCGATGCTCTACGACCGGCTGGCGGGCCTGCCGACCGAGCACGAGCACATCACCGGAGCGCTGGTGCGCGCGGCGGACGAGCACGACCTCCCCGTCCCGCTCAACCGGACCCTCCTGACCCTGATGCGCGCCCTCCGCCCCATGCGGATGCCGTCCATCTGACCTCGCCGGCCGGGGTCAGTTGGCGCCGGTGTCCTTGGGGCCCGCCTCGTCGGACTTCCCGTCGCCGCCCTTCGTCGCGCCGACCGAACCGACCGAGGCGACGACGACGCACCCGATGGCGACCCACTGCCAGCCGCCCAGCATCTCGCCCAGCACCAGCAGCCCGGCCAGCGCCGCCACCGCGGGCTCCAGGCTCATCAGCACGCCGAACACCCGCGGCGGCATCCGGCGCAGCGCCTCCAGCTCCAGCGAGTACGGCACCACCGAGGACATCAGCGCGACCACCAGCCCGGCGATGAGCACCGCCGGGTGCAGCAGCGCCGTCCCGGCCTCGGCGATGCCGAACGGCGCCGCCACCAGCGCGCCGAACGCCATGCCCAGTGCCAGCCCGGATCCGCCGCTGGTCCGGCTGCCGAGCTTCGCGCCGACCAGGATGTAGCCGGCCCACAGCGCGCCGGCCATCAGCGCGAAGGCGACCCCGACCCAGTCGAGCCCGCCCTCCACCCGGGCCAGCAGCACCACGCCGGTGCCGGCCAGCACGGCCCAGACGATGTCCAGCTTGCGGCGGGAGCCGATCACCGCCACGGCCAGCGGGCCGAGGAACTCGATGGTGACCGCCGCGCCGAGCGGAATCCGCGAGAACGCCTGGTAGATGCAGACGTTCATGCCGGCGAGCACGGCGCCGTAACCGGCCACCACCGCCAGCGTCTTGCGGTCCATGCGCAGCGACGGCCGCCACACCGCCAGCAGGATCACCGCGGCGAAGGTCAACCGCAGCGCCACCACGCCGGACGCCCCGGCCGTGGTGAACAGCTGCTTCGCGAACGCGGCGCCGACCTGCAGGCTGATCACGCCCAGCAGCACGAGCATCGGCGGCGGGATCGCCCCGAGTGCGCGCGCGGAGACGTGCTCCACGCTGAACAGCGACCGCCTGTTCGACGATGCCCCCGAGCCGACCTGCGCGACGTGCACGATGCTCCTCTGCCTCCGCCAACCGCTTCCCGCCGCACGTTATCCCGCCACCGGCCGCGACCGTCACCCGATTGTCAGGGCCCTCACCGGGGCCTCACCCGGATCATGCGATGCTGACCCGGTCCAGCGACCACCGCGCATGCCGACTAGGAGTACCCGTGCCGCGCACCACTCACCGGGTCGGGGCCGCACTACTGCCGTTGCTGCTGCTGGTGGTCGCCGCCTGTTCGGCGGGGCCGTCGGACCGGCCCGCGGTCGCCTACCACGACGGCGAGCAGCAGGTCGTCCCCGCGCCGCAGCCGCCGAAACCGGCCCCCGTCCCGCCGCTGGGCTCTCCCGGCGACGACGCGCAGAGCTGGGAGGACTGCACCGAGCAGACACGCACGGAGCTCGGCGGTCTGCCAGCGGGCATGACCTTCTCCTGCTCGAGGCTGATCAGTACGCTGGACGCCCCGGAAGCCCCGGAACGCGGCACCGCGCGCATCTCGCTGATCCGCGCCGGTTCCGGCCACGTGCCGCTGGTGGTGCTGGGCGACGTCGGCGGCGAGCCGGGTACGACCTACGCGGCCCGGCTGGCCACGCAGCTGCCGGCGGAACTGCGCAACACGTTCGACATCATCGGGATGGACCGGCGCGGCACCGGCGAATCCGATCCGGCCGACTGCGTGCCGCCCGCGCAGCGCGATGCGATCGTCGGCTTCGACCCGCGTGCCACCGACCGCGCCGCGCTGGACCGGCTGCTCGAATCGGTGCTGTCGGCGAGCCAGGAATGCCTGCTCGACCTCGACGAGCGGCTGCAGGCCTACGACACCTGGCGAGCGGCCTCCGACCTGGAAGAACTCCGCCTGGAGTTGGGCGTGCCGCGGCTGCACGCGATCGGGCGCGGCGAAGCGGCGCGGCTGCTGACGACCTTCGCCGAGCGCTTCCCCGGATCGGTCGGCCGACTGGTGCTCGACGGCGCACCGGACCCGACCCGCGACGCCATCGGCCAAGCGGAATCGCAGGCGCAGAGCGCAGAGCAGACCTTCGACGTGTTCGCCGCCGACTGCGTCAGCCGCGGCTGCCCGCTGGGCCCCGAGCCGCGCAAGGTGGTCGGCGATCTGGTCGAGCGGACCCGCGGCACGCCGCTACCGGCGCCGGGCACCTCGGTCGGCGCCGGCCGGGTGGTGCAGGCGATCCTGCTGGGGCTTTCCGATCGGGCCACCTGGCCCGCCCTCGCCGATGCGCTGGCCGCGGCCGGTCGCGGCGACGGCGCCGGTCTCGCCTCGATCAGCGCGCCGCTGGTCGCCGACCAGGGCGTAAACCCGCCGTGGCTGGACGGCGACCTGATCACCAGCTGCAACGACACGACGGTGCGCGTGCCGCCGCAACGCACCGGCGAGCTCGCGCTGGACTGGGTGAACCGGTTCCCGCTGTTCGGCGGTGCCGCCGCTCAGCGGCTGGTGTGGTGCGGGTCGTGGCCGGTCCCGCAGCAGCCGCTGCCCTCGCCACGCCGCCCGGACCTGCCGCCGATCCCGGTGATCAGCACCGCCAACGACCCGCAGCTGCTGGGCCTGGGCACCGATCACATGGCCGAGCAGGTGCCGACCGGGGTGCTGCTGCGCTGGCAGGGCGCCGGGCACGGGGCCATCGGCAAGTCACCGTGCATCACCGAAGCGGTCAGCCGGTTCCTGGTGCAGGGCACCGTGCCGACGGAAGGCATGGCCTGCCCGGGGTGATCCCGCAACACCCCGGACAGACCCCCGCGGCTCAGCCGCAGCTGGAGCAGCAGCCGCAGGAAGGACCGCTGCAGCTGCCGCAACAGCTGCAGCCACCCTGGGCTTCCGGTGCACGTTCGGCTTCGGTGCGGACCATCTTGGCCTCCCGCGTCGTGACGAATACCAACGGTTGCGATGGTGCTCGCCGACGGAGCAACCGAGACACCGCCGGGCGAGGGAAACACGTTGGGCCAACCCGCTGAACAGGACACATGAACGCATAGCGATCTGTAACCGGGTGCGAAATGCGCATGACGACTGCGCCGACCGGGTGAGAAGATCCACTCCTCGCACGAGGAGGAAATGTGTCCGACGAGCACCACCAGGCCGTCCTGCTGATCACCGGCATCCAGGCCGCCGGGAAGTCCACCATCGCCCAGGGAGTCGCCGAAAAGCTCCCGCGCTCGGTGCACCTGCGCGGCGACGCATTCCGCCGGATGGTTGTCGGCGGCCGCGAGGAGATGTCCGCGCCGCCGTCCGACGAGGCGCTGCGCCAGTTGCGGTTGCGCCACCGGTTGACCGCGCAGGCCGCGGACTCGTACTTCGCGGCGGGGTTCACCGTCGTCGCGCAGGACGTGGTCCTGGGCGAGCACCTGGCGGAGATGGCCGAGAACATCGGAAGCCGGCCGCTGCTCGTGGTCGTCCTCGCGCCGTCGACCGCGGCGATCGCGGAGCGCGAGGCAGGTCGCGGCAAGACCGCGTACGACAGCTGGGCGATCGCGGAGCTGAACGCCGTGCTGCACGAGCAGACGCCACGCATCGGCCTGTGGCTGGACACCTCCGACCAGACCCCGGAGCAGACCGTCGCGGAGATCCTCGACCGGGCCTGGACCGAAGCCGTGATCTGATCCCGCCCCGCGTTGTCCCGCGGTTTCAATGAGCAGTTTTCATCTTGGCTGGTGACCGCAGCCGCGACAGCCAACGGACCGTATCCCGAAAGCAGTCGCATGCGCCGCAGGCGCATAGCCCACCTACGCAGCTCGCACCGCCGCGGGTTCTCAGCGTTCGCCTGGCGAGGACGGCCCAACCGCCGTGTATTGGACATACATCAGGTTGGGCACCCGCAGTCCAGGCGGGCGGTGAGGTTCCGCCACCCGCACCGCCACGCAGAACGAGGACGAAAGAACCTCATTGAAACTGCGGGACGTCAGCGGTCGTAGTAGTAGTCCTGGTGTTCCGGCGGCTGGTACTGCGACTGCACGACGCCGTTGGTGACCGCACCGATCACGCCGAGCACGATGAACACGATCAGCAGGACCCGTCCGCCCTGGGACATCACCAGCGGGCGGGTGCCCTGCGACTGGCGCGGCGGGTTCTCCTCCGCGCGCGCATCGCCGAACAGCTTCTTCGGGTAGGCGCCGGTCAGCAGGTAGAAGTAGGCGTTCGTGCGGTAGCTGTAGCGCAGCACCGCCGCGGAGGCGTCGAAGACCGGCCGCGGGTTGCGGCCCAGGACCAGCACGACCAGCCAGATGAAGAACGCCAGCACGCCGAAGCCCTGGCTGACGATCGCGCTCACGATCGCGGCCGGGATCACCAGGATGATCCGGAAGAGCACCGCCCACCGGTTCAGCTCGCCGGGCCGGATGTCGGCCTGCACCGGGTAGTCCGGCTCGGGCACCAGGAACGGCGGGTACTTGTCGACGAGCAGCATGTTCGACGCCACCACCCTGGCCTGGTAGCCGACGAACAGGCTCAGGAACCCGGCGATCCAGTCCGGCAGCCGCCCCAGGAACAGCGCGGCGAACCAGCCGACGATCAGCACGACGGCGGCCGCGATGGACAGCAACCAGAGCACGATGAAGTGCGGGATCAACAGGAGCAGTCGCAATAGGACGGTCCAGCGCCGCTGCCGTTCCGGGGGAACCACCTCCAGCTCGGGCAGGAATAGGCCGTTGGCTTCCGCGGGCTGGTCGCTCATCATCGCCTCCCGAGTCCGGTGTGGAGCGCGGCGACTGTAACCACCGCCCCTGGGCCGGTCCGGGATTCGGCTGGCGGCACGCGCTCTCCATCATCCGATCTGGTGAACGGCGCGCGCGACGGCTCACGTGCGGGCGTTCCACGGCGTTTTCCCGGCGAGCGATTGATTCCGCAAGCCGGGAGGAGCCTCCACATGTACGAGACTGGATACCTGTCAGATCACGCTGTCCAGGGACGGATTCGCCGTGGTGCCACACCAGTGCCGGATCGCGAAGGTCTTGGCGAACCCGGCCGGCCAACGCATCGGCGCATGCATCGCAGACTGGATCATGTCCGGCGACGGAACTCGGAGCGGCCTTCTCGTTCACCCGTCCGCCGCGGGCGCGCGCCCCCGCAGATGAAGAGAACCGACCACTGTGGACGAGGTGGGCTGTGCGGCGGACGGCCGGCTCGGTGGCCGACTCGTCCGAACGCGGCACGGTTCGCGAACAGCCGCCCGACGTTGCCGTGGTGAGGCGCTACGGTGGGGCCGTGGAGCGCGGCGACCGGGATGAGGAGACCGAGCGCCTCGGTGATGATCTGCACGGGCTCGACCCGGAGGATCCCGAGGTGCAGGCCTTCGCTGAGCATCGCGACCGGATGCAGCGGCCGAACTCCGAGGCCACCGTGGAGGGCATGCTGCGGGGCGTGGACGACTTCGCGCAGAGCGCGAACCGGGCGAACGGTCACCGCAGGCTGATGGCCGTCGCGGTGGTCCTGCTGATCCTGTTCGGCGTGCTGTTCACGATCTGGAACGCCGTCTCGTTCGTGTTCGGCACCTTCCTCGGCTGATCTGTCGGGGTTGTGGGGCATGCTCGACGCCTGCCGTCGAATCGGAGTACCCGTGATCGAGACCGACCGCGAACGAGTCCTGGCCTACCGGCACGCCGTCCAGCAGTTGGACCGGCCCGCAGGCGCCGTCGAGAACCTCGCCGTGCTGCCGCTCGGCGTGCCGGACACCCCGGCGGGCTCGGCGCTGCAGTCGGTGCGCACGCGGGTCCCCGGAGCGGAGCTCCCGGACTCGGTGGTCCTCGCCTGGTCGGTGCGCGGCAGCGCGCACCTGCACCGCGCCGCGGACCTCGCGGAGCTGGCCGGCCGGCTCTACCCGATGTCGGACGCGGACGTGGTGGCCCGGATGCCGGTCATGAAGTCGGTCGACGCCCCGCTCGCGGTGTTCGGCAAGACGGTCGCGGCGATGCGCGAGCACTCGCTCGAACCGACGGATCGGGGCACGCTGAGCGCGGCGGTCACCCGCGACGTCCCGGAAGCCTCGGCATGGTGCAAGGCCTGCGAATCGACCCACGTCTTCTACTCGCTGTACCTGCAATCCGGGCTGGCGGCGGGCATCCGGCTCGTCCGCGCATCCGGGCGGCTGCGGATCACGGCGGCCCCGAAGTGGCACGTCCCGCAGCAGCCCGCCCGGACCGACGCCCTGATCAAAGACGTGCTGCGCCTGCTCGGCCCCGGCTCGATCGCCGACGTCGCCGCGCTCCTCGGCACCAGCGCCACCGCGCTGCGCCCGGCCTGGCCGGCGGACCTCGTCGAGGTCTCGGTGGCCGGGAAGCAGTCGTGGTTCGTGCCGGACGCCATCGCGGCGCTCGACTCGCCGCCGTCACCACGGGGCGTGCGGCTGCTGCCGACCGGCGACCCGTACCTGCAAGCCCGGGATCGCGCGGAGTTGCTGCCGGATCCCGCGCACCGAAAGGTCCTCTGGCGGGCGGTCGGCTCTCCCGGGGCCCTGCTCGCCGACGGCGAGATCATCGGCACCTGGCGAGCCAGGAAGGCCGGCAGCAAGCTCCAGGTGGACGCGACGGGCTTCCGCGCCCTGAGCGCCGCCGTCCGCGAGGAGGTGGAAACCGAGGCCCAGCAGTTGGCCGGGACCAGAGGGGCGAAGTCGGCCGTGGTGGCGTTCGACTCGATCTGAGACCGCGCCGATGCAGTTGATCTTCGCACCGATTAGCGTGGAGGCATGGATCCGGTCGCAGGAACCCCGAAGGTCACCAAAACCGATCAGGAGTGGCGGGAACAGCTCAGCCCGAACGAGTACGCGGTGCTGCGCCAAGCCGCCACCGAGCCGGCCTGGCAGGGCGAGTACGTCGACACCAAGACGGTCGGGGTCTACGAGTGCCGCGGCTGCGGGGCCGAATTGTTCCGCAGCGACACCAAGTTCGAATCGCACTGCGGCTGGCCGTCGTTCTACGACCCGACCGACAGCGACGCGGTGATCCTCCGCGAGGACCGGTCGCTCGGCATGGTGCGCGTCGAGGTCCTGTGCGCGTCCTGCCACGGCCACCTGGGCCACGTGTTCGAGGGCGAGGGCTACCCGACCCCCACCGACCAGCGCTACTGCATCAACTCGATCGCCGTCCGCCTGACCCCGGCGGAGTGAGATCACACGACGACTTCGACCTTGCACGGAAGCTTCGGCGCGCGGGAGAGCCTCGCATCCGCCGTCAGCAGTGGCACGTCCAGACCAGCAGCAAGCGCCACATAGAGCGCATCGTAGAACGTGATGGCACCACGCAATTCCCACGCAGCTTGGCTGAGCGGACCTACGTGCGGATAGCGGTGGTCGATCAAGTGCTTCATCGCCAGGAGCGCAGTCGTCGCGGCTTCCTCCTCAATCCGCCCGCCCAACTCCTGCCTTCTAAGCACGTTCCCGACCTCGGCGTCGACATGGTGCGGTGCATGGCACTCGCTCTGCAGCAGCTGATGCCGCAGCTGGCGAGCCTCGTCCGACACCACGGTGGTTGCCAACACGAGAGTCGAGGCGTCTACGACGAATTCCTTCACCGCCGATCAGCATCCTTTGCCGCGAGGATGCTTTCGACGGTCACTCCGGTACCGCGATCGTGAGCGAGTGCTGCCTCAACAGCCGCGAGCGCTTCTTCCTTCGTTCGCCGCGATGCCATGCGCACGACCTCATCACGCATGTACGTCTGCAGCGACATCCCAGCGGATCGCGCTCGTTTGCGGATCGTCTCGTAAGCCTCTTCCGGGATGTCCCGGATCTGAATGGTTGCCATAGCGCGATAGTAGCGCAACAGCGCTACTATCGCGCTACCTCGACGGCCTTGTGCCCGTTCAGGGAAGGCGGGTGACCAGGTCGGGGACGTCGACGCGGTGACCGGTGTAGAACGGGATCTCCTCGCGGACGTGCAGGCGGGCCTCGGTGCCGCGCAGGTGGCGCATCAGGTCCACGATCCGGTGCAGCTCGTCGGCCTCGAAGGCCAGGATCCACTCGTAGTCGCCCAGCGCGAAGGACGCCACCGTGTTCGCCCGGACGTCCGGGTAGTCGCGGGCTTCCTTGCCGTGGTCGGCCAGCATCGTGCGGCGCTCGTCGTCCGGCAGCAGGTACCACTCGTAGGAGCGCACGAACGGGTACACGCAGATGTACTTGCGCGGCTCCTCGCCCGCCAGGAACGCCGGGATGTGGCTCTTGTTGAACTCGGCCGGACGGTGCAGCGCGACGTTGCTCCACACCGGCTCGGACGCCTGCCCCAGCGGGGTCTCCCGGCGGAACCCGGTGTAGGCCGCCTGCACTTCCTCGATCCGCTCGGCGTGCCACCAGATCATGAAGTCCGCGTCGGCGCGCAGCCCGGAGACGTCGTAGACGCCGCGAACCACGACGCCGGTCTCGGCCAGCGAGTCCAGGTACTCCTGGGTCTGCTGCGCGGCCTTGGCCCGGTCTTCGGGCAGCGTGCCCTGCTCGATCCGGAAGACCGACCACATGGTGTAGCGGATGGTGTCGTTGAGCTCGTTGTAGTTCAGCCGCGCCATGCGTTCATGCTCCCACCTCGCGGCGACCGACCTGCAGCAGGTCCCGCGTGATATCGGTCGCTGCCGCGGTCCCGGTGGCGATGCACGCCGGAACGCCGACCCCGTGCAGCGCGGCGCCCGCGATCGCCAGCCCCCGCACCTCGGCCACGACGCGCTCGACGTCGGCGACCAGGTCGAGGTGTCCCACGCCGTACTGCGGCAGCCCGCCGCCCCAGCGCGTCACGACGGAGTCCACCGGAGCCGCGGAGATCCCGGTCAGCTCCGCGAAGTCGGCCTGGACCCGGCGCAGCACTTCGGAGTCGTCCAGCCGCAGCTCGGCGGTCTCGCCGAACCGCCCGACCGAGCCGCGCACCAACAGCTCTCCCTCGGCGCCGCGCAGGTGCGGCCACTTCTTGCTGGAGAAGGTGAATGCCTTGGCGGTGAACGGGGTTCCGTCCGCGTGCTGCTCGCCGCGCGCGATCAGCACGCCCGATGCCTCCGGCAGCCGCGTGCCGGGCGGTAGGGCGAGCCCGACGACGATCGAGGAGGACAGCTCCACCTCGGCCAGCTTCGCGGCCGCCGCCGGAACGACGTCGCCGAGGAGTCGCCGAGCCGCTGGAGCGGGCACCGCGAGCACCACGGCGTCGACGTCCAGGGACTCCGGGCTGGGCGCGGCACCGATCTCCAGGCGCCAGCCCTGCTCCGCCCGCGTCAGCTGCCGCACCGGAAGTCCTAGCCGCATCTCGGCGCCGGCGGCGATCAGCAGCCGGTCGACCAGCTCCCGGTAGCCGTAGCGGAACGCGCCGAACACCGGCGGCTTCGGCGCATCCGCTGGCTTCGGCGCGGGCAGCGCCGCCGCCGCGGCAGCCGTGATCGACTCCGCTCCGGCGTCGAGCGCTGCGGCCAGCGCCGGGATCGTGGCCCGCAGGCCGAGCCGGTCGGCATCGCCCGCGTAAACGCCGCCGAGCAGCGGTTCGACGAGGCGGTCGACGACCTCGTCACCCATCCGCCCGCGCAGCAGCTCGCCCACCGAGATGTCGGCGCCGCCGAGCCGGACCGGCGGCAGTTCCGCCTCCGCCCGGACCACAGCCACTCCCGCCGGGGAAAGCACGTCCTGCACCGCCTCCGGCGAAGCCGGGACGCCCATCACGGTGCCGCCGGGCAACCGGCAGGTCCGGCCGCCTGCGCGCACCGTCGCGGACACCGCGCCAGGGTGCACGACCTCTTCCGGCACGCCGAGCTCTTCGGCCAGCTGCCGGACTTCCGGACGCCGGTCGAGGAATGCCTCCGCCCCGACGTCGTAGCGGCAACCTGCGAGCTCGACGGTGCGGAGCTTGCCGCCGAGGCGCTCGCCCTGCTCGAAGAGCACGATCTCGGCGTCCGGCCCCAGCCCGCGGCGGAGCCGGTAGGCGGCGACGAGACCGGCGATGCCGCCGCCGACGACTGCGACCCGGCGCGTCATCACTGCTGCTTGCTCGCGGTGTGCACCAGCTCGACGACGCGGGTGAGCACCTCTGGGTCCGTGCTGGGCAGCACGCCGTGGCCGAGGTTGAAGATGTGGCCGCCGGCCGCCTTGCCCTCGCCGAGAATCCGGTGCACCTCGCGCTCGATCGCGTCCCACCCGGCGAAGAGCACCGCCGGGTCGAGGTTGCCCTGCACCACCGGCGCGGCGGCATCCGGCTCCGCCGCGCGCAGCCGCGCCGCGGCCTCGTCCAGCGGCACCCGCCAGTCCACGCCGACGACGTCGGCCCCAGCGGAGCGCATCGCGCCGAGCAGCTCGCCGGTGCCCACCCCGAAGTGGATCTTCGGCACGTCCGCGATCTCGGCGACGGCGGCGAAGATCCGCCGGCTGTGCGGCAGCACGAATTCGCGGTAGTCGCGCAGCGACAGGGCCCCGGCCCAGGAGTCGAAGAGCTGGATCGCGTCCACCCCGGCCGCCAGCTGCACCTTCAGGAACTCCAGCGTGGTGTCCGCCAGCCGGTCCAGCAGGGCGTGCCAGGTCTGCGGGTCGGAGTGCATCAGCGCCTTGGTGCGCTCGTGGTTGCGGCTCGGGCCGCCCTCCACCAGGTAGGACGCCAGCGTGAACGGCGCACCGGCGAACCCGATCAGCGGCGTCTGCCCCAGCTCGCGCACCAGCAGCCCGATCGCGTCGGCGACCGGCGCGACCTGCGCCGCGTCCAGCGTCGGCAGCGCCGCGACGTCGGCCGGGGTGCGCACCGGGTTCGACACGACGGGACCGGTGCCCGCGACGATGTCCAGCCCGACGCCCGCGGCGTACAGGGGCAGCACGATGTCGCTGAACAGGATCGCGGCGTCGACACCGTGCCGGCGCACCGGCTGCAGGGTGATCTCGCTGACCAGTTCCGGCGTCAGGCAGGCCTGCAGCATCGGCACGCCCTCGCGGAGCTTGCGGTACTCGGGCAGCGAACGACCCGCCTGCCGCATGAACCAGACCGGGGTGTGCCGGGGAGTGCCACCGCGGGCGGCAACCAGCAGGGGGGCGTCGGCCAGGTTCCGGCGGGCCGAGGCCGGCGCGGGGTTCGCGGAGTTCGTCATCGAGGTCGCTGTCCGTAGGTCGAGAGGCGTCCCGGGGACGGCGCCACGGCGGGCCGACCGGGCTTACGCGGCAATCTTCGCACGCACCCGCCCGCCCCCCTTTCCCTGCCTCGGCGCCCCGCCGGGGACGCCTCCGAGGCCGGTCGCGAAGCGTCTTCATCCCCCGTTCGGCGTGCCTCCGCAACCGCCCGCACCGGGCCGCATACAGTCGGCAGCGTGACGGAGATGCCGGTGGCGCCCGAGGTTTTCCGGCAGGCTGTTGCCTCGTTGACGTCTTCGCGTCCGCGAGCGGAGATAGAGCTGACCGAGGTCGGGCCGCCCAAGCGACTCGCTCCTTGGGCCCATGCGCTCGCCGCGGAGGCGAACGGTCCGGCCGGTGAGCTGGCCACCGCCCGCTTGGTCCTGCTCTACGACCCGGAAGGCCAGGAGGCGTGGGCGGGCGTGCTGCGGCTCGTCGTCTACCTGCGGGCCGAGCTCGATCCGGAACTGGCCACCGATCCGCTGCTGCCGGCTGTCGGCTGGTCGTGGCTGACCGATGCGCTGGAGGATTCCGGCGCGTCCTGGACCGCCCTGGGCGGCACGGTCACGCTGACCTCGTCGGCCCGCTTCGGCGACATCGCGGGCCCGGCCCGCAGCCACGATCTGGAGTTGCGCGGTTCGTGGACGGCCACCGACGCGGAGCTGGCGCCGCACGCGGCGGCGTTCCACGAGTTGATGGCGAGCGCGGCAGGCCTGCCGCCGGAAGGCGTCTCGATGCTCGGCGGGTGGTCCGGGACGGCGCACCGCGACTGATCGCGAGATCGCCCGATCACCGGCTGTGTCGGCCGACTCCGGCGCGTCAGGTTCGGCGCAACCGATCCCGTTTCCGCGGCAGCCGACACGCCGATGCGCGATTTCCTTTCGCGAAGACCCTGCGAGCCGCCGAAACCGTTGATTGCGCAAGTTATTCACAATCCGCGTTCATGTTACGTCGCTTGGCCACGCTCCGACGTTACGGAGATAGCTCATAGTCACCCAAAAGAGCGATGCGATCATGTTCAGGTAACAACTCGATCGGGATAGATACCCGATTGATCGTCCCGCTGACCCGCTTGGGCGGTTACGCTGCCCCCGACGACACCACTTTCGGTCGATCAGTGGCGCGGCTGATTGGTCGAGAGTCCCGGTGCCGGTCGGGGGGCACGACCGACTCCAGGGAGGTAGTGACGTGGCTGCCGTCGGCTTAGGTCAGGCCGCTCGAACCACGCCCGCCGGCGCTTTGCCGGCCAACATGGTCCCGCACCCGCGGGAAGAGCTGTTCACGGTGCTCGTGGTGGACGACCATCCGCTGCTCCGGGAGGCAATCGCCGCCCGGTTGCTGCAGATGGGCGCCGGCACGGTGCACGAGGCCGCATCCATGGCCGAAGCCAGGGCTCGCGCCCTGGCGACCGGTCCGTGCGACCTCGCAATTCTCGATCTCGGACTCCCGGACGGGACCGGCATCGAGCTGGTAACCGAACTCCGGAGCCAGGGCTGGCCACGGATCGTGGTGCTCGCTTCGTCCGATGACCCGTATGCGGTCCGGGCCGCCTTCCAGGCAGGTGCGCAGGCGTACCTGCTGAAGTCGGCCTCGCCCATGGTGGTCACCGACGGCGTGCGCCGCGTGCTCGATGGCGGCGTGTACGCCGATCCCAGCGTGGCGCCGGTGCTTGCCGCCGGTACCCGCGTGCCGGGAACGGACAACACGCCTCGCGAGCTGTCCGGGCGCGAGGTCGAGGTGCTCCAGTTGGTGGCCGACGGCCGTTCCAACAAGGAGATCGGCGAGGCGCTGAACCTGTCCGCACTCACGGTGAAGAGCCACCTGTCGCGGATAGGGCGCAAGCTGGGCACCGGCGACCGGGCGCAGATGGTCGCGCTGGCCATGCGGGCCGGCGTGATCCGGTGACCGGACGCTGACGCACCTGCACCGGTGCGGTCGACCCGACGAGCTCGGGTGGAGTAGCCCCACGGCGCGGGCAGAAGCACGTAAGGTCTGATAGCCGTGGAAGCTGCAAGCCCCGAGACCGTCGGGTCCGACCGCCCGGAGCCGGTGTTGTTGACCGAACCCACCGATGGCGTACCGCCGGTGGTGGACACGCCTGCCGCGTTGAAAGCCGCCGCGGCCGCACTCGCCGCGGGGACCGGACCGGTCGCCGTGGACACCGAGCGCGCTTCGGGTTATCGCTACTCGCAACGCGCTTACCTGGTACAACTCCGCCGAGAGGGTGCCGGGACCGTGCTCGTGGACCCGATCGCGCTGGACGGCGCGCTCGATCCGCTGCCGCCGGCGCTGGACGACACGGAGTGGGTGCTGCACGCGGCGTCCCAGGACCTGCCATGCCTGGCCGAGCTCGACCTCCGACCAGCGCGGTTGTTCGACACCGAGCTGGCCGGCCGGCTCGCCGGGTTCGAACGGGTGTCGCTGGGCACGCTCGTGGAACGCATGCTGGGCTACCGGCTGGAGAAGGGGCACAGCGCGGCGGACTGGTCCCGCCGACCGCTCCCCCAGGACTGGCTGGTGTACGCCGCCCTCGACGTGGAACTGCTGATCGCCCTGCGCGACGCGATGCGCGACGAGTTGGAGCGGCAGGGGAAGCTGGACTGGGCACACCAGGAGTTCGAGGCGGTCCGCAACGCCGCACCCGCACCGCCGCGAGCAGAACCGTGGCGTCGCACGTCCGGGATTCACCGGCTGCGTAGTCCCCGGCAGCTCGCCGCCGTTCGAGCGCTGTGGGAAGCCCGCGACACCGTCGCCCGGGACCGAGATCTCGCGCCTGGCCGCGTGCTGCCGGACTCCTCGATCGTGCAAGCCGCACAGGCCAATCCGAAGACCGAGGCCGACCTGGTCGCCCTGCCGGTGTTCGGCGGGCGGCAGCAGCGGCGCCGGGCGTCGCTGTGGCTGCAGGCGCTGCGGGCGGCGCGTCGGCTGGAGAACGACGAGCTGCCGGCACCGGCTTCGCCGCACGACGGGCCGCCTCCGACCAACCGGTGGAGCGACCGGGATCCCGACGCCGCGGCGCGGCTGTCCGCGGCGCGTTCGGCGCTGTCGAAGATCGCCGAGCGCCACCACCTGCCGGTGGAGAACCTGCTGCTCCCCGACCTGGTCCGGCGGACCTGCTGGATCCCGCCGGAAGACCGCAGCGTCACCGGCGTGACGGAACTGCTGCGCGACAAGGGTGCCCGCGAGTGGCAGATCGAGCTCACCGTGGAGGACCTGAGCAAGGCCCTCCACGCGACGCCCGCGGCAACGGCCGACTGAGGCCTTCCGGGTGGCGGTTCGCGCCGAACCGCCACCCGGAAGGCGCCGCTCACGGATTGCGGCCGAGGAATGCGAGCATGCGGTCCTGCTCGGATGCGTTCTCGGCGATGGGCACCTCCGGACCGCAGACGCTCTTGTGCCGGATGTTGTCTCCCAGGGCGCGGGCATCGGCGAAAACCCTGGTGACCTCGTTCGCCGGCAGCGCCTCGTCCTGCCCGGTGGCCCTGGCGATGTCCCACCCGTGCACGAGCAGGTCGAAGCAGAGGAACCGGTCGATCGTCGCCTCGACGGTGGTGCGGCCGAACATCCCTTCGTACTCGCGGCCCGCCCGCTGCGGGTCGTCGAGCAGCGCCTGGGCCGCGTAGCGGGCCTCCAGCCACGCCCCCAGCGGGTCGTCGTCCACGACCTTCGCCAGGGTGATCGCCTCCCCGGCCCAGCCGGGGATGTCGCGGTGCACGTCGACGACGTGGCGCAGGACGTCCAACGCGGTCCAGCCCTCGCACGGGGACTGCGCCGACCACCCGCCGGCGGGCACCGCCTCGACGCGGCGGGTGAACTCGGTGGCCAGCGCGCGGTAGCGCTCGGAAGTTTCGCTCATGCCCACAGCCTGCGCCGCGCCGCATCGCCTGTCGCGGGCGGATCCGGGATCGGCACGCGGGGTCCTCCCGGATTGGTCGCCGTCGGCGGTGCTGATCAGAATGTGAGACAGCCGACACGGTCCGCCCGCGTGGTTACCGACGGGTAATAAGCGCTAGAGTGCGGTTACCGGCCGGTAATCGACCGACGATCCGGCCAGCACCATCCACCAAGCCAGTGAGGAGCACGCCGTGGCCGCACCTGCGTCGGCACCCGCCGACAGCCGCAGCCGCCCAGCGGTTCGGGACGTGGTCTTCGTCGACGGCGTACGCACGCCGTTCGGCAAGGCCGGTTCGAAGGGCCAGTACGCCCAGACCCGCGCCGACGACATGGTCGTCAAGGTCATCCGGGAGCTGCTGCGGCGGCACCCGGAACTGCCGACGGAGCGCATCGACGAGGTCGCCATCGCCGCCACCACCCAGATCGGCGACCAGGGCCTGACCATCGGCCGCAGCGCGGCGCTGCTGGCCGGGCTGCCCAAGTCGGTCCCCGGCTTCGCCATCGACCGGATGTGCGCCGGTGCCATGACGGCCGTGACCACCGTGTCCAGCGGCATCGCCTTCGGCGCCTACGACGTGGCGATCGCAGGCGGCGTCGAGCACATGGGCAACCACCCCATGGGCGAAGGCGTCGACCCCAACCCGCGCTTCGTCTCCGACAAGATCGTCGACCCGTCGGCGCTGATCATGGGCTCGACCGCGGAGAACCTGCACGACCGGTACCCGACGCTGACCAAGCAGCGCACCGACGCCTACGCCGCCCTGAGCCAGCAGCGCTACGACGAGGCGCTGCGGGCCGGGAAGATCACCCCGGACCTGGTCCCGGTGTCCACCCGCTCCGAGCAGGGCTGGGGCCTGGCCACCACCGACGAGCCGCCGCGCCCGGGCACCACCGTCGAGGCGCTCAGCGGCCTGAAGACGCCGTTCCGCCCGCACGGCCGGGTCACCCCGGGCAACGCCGCGGGCCTCAACGACGGCGCGACGGGCTGCCTGCTGGCCGACGCCGACACCGCGGCCGAGCTCGGCCTGCCGGTCGGGATGCGGCTGGTCGGCTACTCCTTCGCCGGCGTCGAGCCCGAGGTCATGGGCGTCGGGCCGGTGCCCGCGACCGAGAAGGCGCTGCAGCGCGCCGGGCTGAGCATCGACGACATCGGCCTGTTCGAGATCAACGAGGCCTTCGCGGTCCAGGTGCTGGCGTTCCTGGAGCATTTCGGCATCGCCGACGACGACCCGCGGGTCAACCCGTGGGGCGGCGCGATCGCCTGCGGCCACCCGCTGGCCTCCTCCGGCGTGCGGCTGATGACGCAGCTGTCCCGGCACTTCGCCGAGCGCCCCGAGGTGCGCTACGGCATCACGACCATGTGCATCGGCTTCGGCATGGGCGGCACGGTCATCTGGGAGAACCCGAACTACAACGCTGGAGGCGAGCAGTGACCAACGACTTCGCGGCGCTGTTCCCCGACGAAGTGGTGACCAAGGCGTTCACCCGGCTCGTCGACGTGCCCGGCCTGGCCGGCAAGCTCGCGCTGATCACCATCGACAACGGCCACGACCACACCCGGCCGTCCACCTTCGGCCCCGGCGGCCTGACCAGCCTGAACGCCGCGCTGGACGAGGCGTTCGCCGCCGAGCCCGCGGCCATCGCGGTCACCGGCAAGCCGTTCGTGTTCGCCGTGGGCGCGGACCTCTCCGGCATCGGGCGGATCTCCGAGCGGGAGCACGCCCACCAGATCGCGCAGACCGGGCACGACGTGTTCCGGCGGCTCACCGAGTCGAAGATCCCGACCTTCGCCTTCGTCAACGGCGCGACGCTCGGCGGCGGCCTGGAGCTGGCACTGTCCTGCCACTACCGGACGGTGGCGGCGAACGCCGGCGCCATCGCCTTCCCGGAGTGCTTCCTGGGCCTGTTCCCGGGTTGGGGCGGGACCCAGCTGCTGCCGAACCTGATCGGCCCGGACGCCGCGGTGACGGTGATCATCGAGAACGCGCTCAGCCAGAACCGGATGCTCAACCCGAAGAAGGCCCGGCAGCTGGGCATCTTCGACGAGCTGCTGGAGAGCCCGGACTTCTTGGAGGAGTCGCTGCGCTGGGCGGTCCGCGTGATCAACGGCGAGCAGGCCGTGACCCGCCCGGAGATCGACCGCGGCAAGGCCTGGGACGACGCCGTCGCCCGCGCCAAGGGCATCGTCGAGGCGCGCACCCACGGTGCCTCCCCCGCGGTGACCAAGGCCGTCGAGCTGATCGAGCTGGCCCGCGGCAACGACCTGGACGCCGGCTACGCCGCCGAGACCGAGGCGCTGGCCGACGCGCTGATGTCCGACGAACTGCGCTCGGGGCTCTACTCCTTCGACCTGACGCAGAAGCGCGCCAAGCGGCCCGCCGGGGCGCCCGACAAGTCGCTGGCGCGCAACGTCACCAAGGTCGGCGTGGTCGGCGCCGGGCTGATGGCCGGTCAGCTGGCGCTGCTGTTCGTGCGCCGCCTCGAGGTGCCGGTGGTGATCACCGACATCGACCAGGAGCGCATCGATCGGGGCGTGGCCTACATCCACGGCGAGATCGACAAGCTCGCCGCCAAGGGCCGCCTGTCGGCGGACGCGGTGAACCGGCTCAAGGGGCTGGTCACCGGCTCGCTGGACAAGAAGGCGTTCGCCGACGCCGACTTCGTCATCGAGGCCGTCTTCGAGGAGATGTCGGTCAAGCAGCAGGTGTTCGCCGAGCTGGAGCAGTACGTCTCTCCCGAGGCGATCCTGGCCACCAACACCTCGTCGCTGTCGATCACCGAGATGGGTTCGAAGCTGAAGAACCCGGAGCGGGTCGTCGGCTTCCACTTCTTCAACCCGGTCGCGGTGCTGCCGCTGCTGGAGGTCGTGCGCGGCGAGCAGACCGATGACGCGGCGCTGGCGACCGCGTTCAAGGTCGGCAAGCAGCTGAAGAAGTCGTGCGTGCTGGTCAAGGACGCGCCGGCGTTCGTGGTGAACCGGCTGCTGACCCGGTTCATGGGCGAGGTCATCGCGACCATCGACGAGGGCACGCCGTTCGAGGTGGCCGACAACGCGCTGGAGCCGCTCGGCCTGCCGATGAGCCCGATGGTGCTGCTGCAGCTGGTCGGCCCGGCGGTCGCCCAGCACGTCAACGAGACGATGCACGCGGCCTACCCGGGCCGGTTCGGGCTCAGCGACAACATGCAGCGGTTCGTCGCCGCGCGCAAGGCCGCGGTGTGGATCACCGACGAGTCCAGTCAGTCAGCGGCGCAAAGCGCCTCCGTGGGGGGCGGCGGTCGGGCGACGGGCGGGCAGGTCGTGGACCCCGAGGTCGCGGCGCTGTGGGAACAGGGCGACAAGCCGTCGACGTCCGAGCAGGTCCGCGACCGGGCGCTGAACGCGCTGGCCGAGGAGATCCGGATCATGCTCGACGAGGGCGTGGTCGTCGAGGCGCAGGACATCGACCTGTGCATGCTGCTCGGCGCGGGCTGGCCGTTCTGGCTGGGCGGCATCACGCCCTACCTGGACCGGGCCGGCGTCTCGGAGAAGATCAACGGCAAGCGATTCCTCGCCCCGGGCGTGGCCTCCGTGCCCGCCTGACCGGCGATTCGCGGCCGACGGGGCCGGGGCGTTTCCGCCCCGGCCCCGTTCGCGTGCGTGAGCTCGGGTGCCGCGTTCTGCCATGATGGAGCCGGACGGAGAAGAGGTGATGGCCGGTGACCGCGCTTGTCCGGCACGAACTGGGGCCGTTCACGATCGCCGACTGGCACGCGCTGCCCGCCCGGGAGGACGGGTCGCGCCTGGAGCTCATCGAGGGGTACTGGCTCGTGACGCCGCCGCCGACCGGGCAGCACCAGTGGGCCGAGAAGCGGATCATCTCGCACTTCGACCAGGCCATCACCTCGGCCGGGCGGACCGATCTCTACGCGGTCGGTGGCATCGGTATCGAGATCAGCACGAGTTACCGCTCCGCCCTCATCGCCGACTTCGTCGTCCTCGACACGCCGCCCGTCGGCACGTCGTTCCAGCCCGGGAACGTCCTGCTCCTCGGCGAGATCTGGTCCCCGGGCAACACCTCCAGCGAGCAGCAGGAGAAGTTCCAGGCCTGCGAGCGAGCCGGCATCCCGTACTTCTGGAGCGTCGCCCAGGACCACGGCGGCCCCGTCGAACTCGCCGCCTACCGCCTCGAGAACGATCGCTACGTGTGCGACGCGACCGCGAAGGCCGGTCACGGGAGCGCGTGGATCACCGCCAGCCCGGTCCCGTTCGAACTCGATGTGACCTCGCTCCGGCTATAGCTTGTTGTTTAACCTGTGCGGTTTTGGTGTTGTTGGAGGGTGAGGTCGCGTTTGATGGTCTTGCCGACGTCGTGACGGGTGGCGCGATGCGTGTTGCGGGAACCGGGTGGGCGTCCGGGAC